>NZ_QBUY01000029.1 GCF_003121405.1 Paraburkholderia sp. C35
AACTCTTCAGTTCAAACCTGTTACTGTTTTTCGGTTTCGTTAGAAACCGGTCGCTCACTCAAAATCACTGACGAAAGATCTGCGCTGAGTTCTTCACCCAGTCAAACCTTCCTCAATTACTTCTGTGTGAGACTCGATTACTTTCGCTATATCGGCGACCCGAAGATCACCGTGCGTCGCCATCGAGCACCCACACTTATCGGCTGTTGATTTTTAAAGAACATTCGCTAAAAAGCCGCTGTTTTCTGCTGCTTTCTTGCGTCTCCGTCGTTTGGAGAGGCCGAATTATGCGAGACCCCACACCACGCGTCAAGCGAATTCTGAAAAATATTTTTAGGTCACGCAGAGAGCCTTTTCAGCAGAGCAATTCGCAGAGAGAAGCAGAGACACTCAAAACGACTCGGTAAGTCACTCGCAGCCACTGGATCATCCCGGTGAAGGTACTGACCCTCACCTTGATCGGGTTGAGCGTATGATTGGACGAATGACATCGATCGACGCGTTCGAACACATGGTGTCCTGATGCCGACTACGAGCACGCCCCTTTTCGTCGCCACCAAGGTTTATCCGCCGCGCCTGCCCGCCGGCCTGATCGACCGGCCCAGACTCGTTGCGCTCGCCGACAAGGCGGAATCCAAACGGCTCACCGTCATCAAGGCGCCCGCGGGATTCGGCAAGACGTCGCTGGCGCTGACGTGGCTCAACCGGCTCGCGGCCAACGGCGCCGTCATTGCGTGGCTTTCGCTCGATAGCGACGACGACGAACCCACCCGCTTCTTCCATCATCTCGCGCAGGCAGTGCACAACGCGTGTCCGGATGTCGGCGCTTCCGCAATCAACCTGACGATGGAAGCATCGCTCCTGCCCGCCCAATTGATCGGCTCGACCCTGATCAACGAACTGGTCGAAGTCGACGACGAGATCTACCTCTTCATAGACGACTATCACCTCGTCAGCCTGCCTGCGATTCACGATGCCATGGCGCACTTCATCGCGAACATTCCGTCGAATACGCACGTCGTGATCTGCACTCGCACCGATCCACCGCTGCCGCTCGCGCAACTGCGCGTGAAGAATGAACTGCTGGAGATCGATGCCACGGCGCTGCGCTTCAACATCGACGAAACGCGTGACTTCGTCGAACACGAATGCCCCGGTGGCATTCACAAAGCGCACATCAAGTCGCTTTTCGCGCGCACGGAAGGCTGGGCGGCGGCATTGCGCATTTCCACCTCCGTGCTTTCGCGCGATCACGATACAGCCCCGCATGACGTGAGCCCACCCTCTGGCGCATCGCGGCCGTTCGCTGCGTACCTCGAAGACATGCTCACGCGCCTGCCAGAATACATGGTCGCGTTCATGCTGCGCACGTCGATTCTGGAACGCCTGTGCGCGCCGCTATGCGACGCCATCACCGGCACGCATGATGGCCATGACATGCTCGACACCATCTGCACGCATCAGTTGCTGCTCGATCCACTCGACATCGAAGGGCACTGGTTTCGCTATCACCATCTGATGGCCGAGTACCTGCGGCGCAGGCTGGAAACCCGGCATCGCGATGAAATCGCAGATCTGCATCGCCGCGCGTGCCAGTGGTATGCGAGCCAGCAGCAATGGACGGACGCCGTGCGGCACGCGCTCGCCGCAGGCGACACAGAGCACGCCGTGTCGCTGGTAGGAAACTGCGCGATGACGCTCGTAACGAAAGGCGACCTGCTCACCTTGCTCGGCTGGCAACGCCATTTTCCAGCGCATCTGATGCGCGGACAGGTCAAGATCACGCTCGCGATTGCATGGGGCATGGCGCTCGCCATGCGTTTCGATGAAGCGCTCGCGATGCTGGAAGACATCGAGCGCGACGCAGAAGCGAGCACGCACAAGGCCGCTATCGAAATACGCTGGGAATGCGATGCTATCCGCTCGGTGGTCGCCGGGTTACAGGATGATGGGCCCCGCGCGCTCGCGATTGCGCAAGCCTGCCTCGAACATCCTTCAACGGATAGCTGGACTACCAACGTCGCCTCCAACGTCGTGCGCTTTGCGCACTGGAAAGCAGGCAACCTGGGCGCGCTGTATGCCACGCCGTGGATTCCCTATTCCATCGAAGAAGACCAGCGCAATGTGTTCGCGTCCGTGTATCGGCTTTGCCTGCTCGGTCACGCTGAAATGCAGCAGATGCACTTCGTGCTCGCCGAACGTTATTTCACAGAATCGATCCGGCTCGCGGAACGTCATTCAGGTCCGAAGTCCATCGCGGCGGCGTTGTGCGCGCCGATGATCGCGCAGATCTGGTACGAACAGGGACGCCTCGACGAAGCCGAAGCCCTGCTCGCCGAGCTGATGCCCGTAATTGATCTGGCTGTGCTGCTTGACAGCACGTTCTTCGCCTATCGGGTGCAGGTGCGGATTGCCATCGCGCGCGCGAATTTCGAGCACGCCTACGCACTGCTCGATCATGCACAAAGACTCGGCTATATGCGCCGATGGGACCGCATGATCGCAGGCGTGCACGTTGAGCGCACGCGGCTTTATCTGCGAGAGAATCGAATCACGGAAGCATCAGCTTCTGTCGCACAACTGGAACAGCTGGCCGACTCGCGCGTCGCCGCATCGAAGCCAGCCTCGCCGGAAATCGACACCTTTCGCGCTATCGCGGTTGCTTCGCTGGCGATGGCGCAGAACCGCACGGGTGAGGCAGTCGAGTCGATCACGGCTGCATTGCACAGCGTCGAAAGCCGGCACAACGACTATCTCGCGTTGCGCCTGCGCACGGTGCTCGCGCTCGTATGGCTGCGCGCAAACGAACCGGCTCGCGCGATCGAAATCTTCCGCGACGTATTGAATGCCAATCACGAGATCTACCGGTCGATCATCGATCAGGGCTATGCTATCGGCCCGCTTCTGCAAGCCGCACGCGATGACATGCGCGCCACGTTGCAGAACAAGGAAACCATCGCGTATATCGACCGTCTGCTGAACGGCTGGCGCGCACTGCACGATCCCGACGCAAAAGCAGGCAGCGAGGCCGTGCGCGAACCTCTGAGCGCAAGAGAGCGCAGCATCATCGAACTGATTGCGCGTGGGCAGTCGAACAAGGAGATCGCACGCACGCTCGGCATCTCGCCCGAGACCGTCAAGACGTATGTGAAGAACGTGTTTGTGAAGCTGAACGTCGACAAACGCGCGCAGGCTGTGGCGCGCGCCCAGGCATTGGGACTCGTCGCGGCGAATTGATCCACGCACGCTGTCACGCGGCCAGCGTGGAGCGCCGCCCGCAAACAAACTCAAACCGCCTCTTGCCTAAGGAACCTGCGCACCACGGGCGCCACTTCATCGACACGCGAAACGAGGAACAGGTGACCATCGTCGATGACATAGAGCGTCGCATCGCGAATCCGCGCGGCGAGAATTCTGGCGTTGGTCAGCGGCACGATAGGATCGTCGCTGCCGTGCATCACGAGTGTTGGTTGGCGCAAAGCGCCGAGCCACGGCAAGCTGGTCCAACCCGATGCCGCAAGCAGCTGATACAGATAGCCGCGCCCACGCGGCGGCTGGATATGCCGGCTATGCGCCTTGAGCAGCAACGGGTCGCGCCGGTATGCGCCACCGTAAATATCGGCGCCGACTTTCTGCAAATACGCAGGATCGGTATAGCGGCGCGGCCCGATCATCTTCGACAGCACCGACAGTTTTCCCGGCACCATCAATACACCAGGCGACGTGGCCGCGAGAATCAGACGCCGGCAACGCCGCGGATAAAGACGCGCAAACTGCTGCGCAAGCGCACCGCCCCACGACACGCCGAGTACATCGACAGCACCGTCATGACCGAGCCGTGTCAGCAGCTTGTCGGCCAGCACAGACAAAGTGGAAAAGCGATATGGCACGACGGGCGCAGGAGAGCCGCCCACACCCGGCACGTCGAATATGATCACACTCACGTCTTCGAGTGCCGCGACGAACGGTTCCACCAGTTCGAGATTCGCGCCGATGCCGTTGAAGATGAGCAGCGGCGGTGACGCGTCGCTGCCCTGCCACGTTGCGACACGCAAGCTCTGTCCATCCAGATCGATCATCCGGACTTGCATGCTGCAGGCAGATTCAGGGTTGATGTGCATGCTTGTTTCCCCACATGTTCTTCTGGATGCGAACGTTCAATCGAAGCGCCAGCGTGCCGCACAGGCCGTGCCGTGTTACTTCTTCTTTGTCTGCAACAGCGCCTTCATCTCTTCGACATGCTCGGCGACCCGCTTCGTCACCACGGCAACGCTGTCCGATTGCGCGCGATAGGCCGTATCCGCAAGATCCTGCACATCGGCGAGTGCTTTTTGCAGCGTCTGCCTGACGGTTTCGCCCGTGCTTGCAACCGGCTGGCCGTCTTTCGTGACGCGCGAGAAGAACGTCTGCACGTCGCCGAGCGTGGAGCGGAGCATGTCCGACTGCTTCTGCGCCAGCGCTTGCACGCCTGCCAGTGCCGTCGTGTTGATCTCGGCCATCGCCTCGAGATCCTTGCGGCGCGATTCGATCAGCGCGCCCATATCGAGGCCAGGCAGCTTGAACTTTCCAAAGAGCTTCGTGTACTCGGTGAACATGCTGTTGGTGCGGGTAGATTCCATCTTCATTACTCCATCGGTACTGCGTTTAGAAAAGTGATCAACGTCATGCTTCCATGACGTAAGTGCCCGGCGCCTTCACGCCTGCAGGATGCTGTGTGCTGCCGATACAAGCCGGCGCAGCACGTCTTTCGCCCGAGCGCTCGCCAAGCCATGTGCGCCAGTTGTCCCACCATGAGTCCTTCTCTGCGTGGGCATTGGCAAGCCATGCGTCGGCATCGGCCGGCAGATCGGGATTGAGGAAGTACTTTGCTTTCGGATTGCCGGGCGGATTGATCAAACTCTGAATATGACCTGCCGAACTCAGCACGAAGCGCGTGTTGCCGCCAAAGATACGCGCCGTGTTGTACACGCCTTTCCATGGCGTGATGTGATCGGTCATGCCTGCCACCACATAGGTATCGCACTTCACATCGTTCAGGTCGATGGGCGTGCCCTGCACGGTCAGTGCACGCGGCTTGCAGAACAGATTGCCCGTGAAGATGTCGAGCAGTTGTCCATGCAGACGTGCGGGCAAGCGGGTCGCGTCGTTGTTCCAGTAGAGGATGTCGAATGCGGGCGGTGCCTTGCCGAGCAGATAATTGTTGACCCAGTAGTTCCAGACGAGATCGTTGGGCCGCATCCATGCGAACACGCGGCCCATTTCTTCACCGGCCAGCACGCCTTTCGAAATGCTGTTCTGCTTGGCGGCAGCAATCGCTTCGGGTGTCGCGAACAACCCGAGTTGCGAATCCGCCGTGTTGTCGAGCACGGCCACCATCAGCGTCGCGGCATGCACGCTCGTGTCGCCGCGCGCGGCGAGATGGCCGAGCAGCGCGGAGATCGTCATCGCGCCCGAACAGGCGCCGTGCAGATTGACGTCGTCGCTGCCAGTGATTTCGCGCATGGCGGCAATCGCTTCGAGCAGCGCGGCGACATAGGTATCGAGATCCCAGTGGCTTTGCTCGACAGTCGGATTGCGCCAGCTCACGGCGAACACCTGGAATTCGCTCTTCACCAGATATTCGACGATGCTCTTGCCTTCCGACAGATCGAACACGTAGAACTTGTTGATCTGCGGCGGCACGATCAGTTGCGGGCGGCTATAGACGTGTT
Organism: Paraburkholderia sp. C35; assembly: GCF_003121405.1. GTDB lineage: Bacteria > Pseudomonadota > Gammaproteobacteria > Burkholderiales > Burkholderiaceae > Paraburkholderia. Next base: position 5,712 of record NZ_QBUY01000029.1, read on the forward strand.
CTGTCGCGGGCGCGTACTGGATCAACTCTAGTACTTCATTGCGAAACACCACCGCACCTGCCGACGTGCCGAGATTCTCGCCAACCTTGAATGCCGTCTTATCCACCTGTGCCGGCATGCCCTGGTTTTGCAACATATCGGTGACGAGATTGCGCACGCCGCCCAGCAGGCTCGCGCCACCTGAATCGATCACTTTTTTCAGCGCCGCGGGATTGCCGAGCAGCGTATTGGTCGGCGACAACGCATCCGTGAAAAGCGACAGCACGAACTGCGCGCGCTCCCTGGTTCTCGCATCGAGCGCGGAACGGTCGACGAAGCCTGTCAGCGCGTTGCGCCAGGCCACATAGCCCTGCATCGCCATTCTGTACATCGAGTTGTCCTGCCACGCGGGATCGGCGAAACGCTTGTCGCCGTGCGGCGGTTTGCAATCCGCGCTGCCGCCCAGCACCGCCAGCAGATCGCGCACGAGGGCGGCTTCCTGCTCGCCCACCAGCGTCGGCTGACGCAGCGCCTGCGCGCCGATCTGTTGCATCGTTGCCAGAATCTCGCGCGGGCGCAGCCCGACGAACGGGGTCGGCCCCAGCATGCCGTCGGCGGCGGACGTCGCGACATCGTCGGGTTGCGTGTTCTGCGTGTTGGGTTTTCCTGCTTTCTTCGCCACGCTCATTTCAGTCTCTGCCATGTTTCACTCCGTCTCCATCCACGTCACATCGCTCACGCCACCAGCATCGCCAGCGATTCCGCGATCAGTGCCGGTTTCTCTTCGCCTTCGATCTGCAGTTCGGTCATCGTCTTGATGATGATCCGGCCGCCCTCTTTCTTTTCCGCCGACATCAGCGTCACGCGGTTTCGCACCCGCGCGCCTGCCTTGACGGGCGTCATGAAGCGCACCTTGTCGAGGCCGTAATTCAGGCCCGCTTTTGCGTCGTCGGGAATCAGCCCCATCCCGATCGCGAGCGCCGCCAGCAGCGACAGCGTCAGATAGCCGTGCGCAATCGTGCCGCCGAACGGACTCTCGCGTTTTGCGCGCTCGACGTCGACGTGAATCCATTGCGCGTCGCCCGTGCAGGCAGCGAACGCGTCGATGCGCGCCTGATCGACGCTGACCCATTCCGACACACCCAGTTCGCGACCCACGAAGCGGTCGATCGTCGCGATGCTGTATCCGTTGATGCTCATCGTGCTTGCTCCTTCAGAGGATTCGGGTCAGGCGAACTGATCGCGCAACCACTTCTTGTTCGTCTTGCCGACACTCGTCTTCTGCAGCGCATCGACGAATCGAACCACCTGCGGCACCGCGTACTTCGAGATCTGCCCGGTCTTGCTGAAACCCAGCACATGCTGCTTGATGTCCTCTTCGCTGAGTTGCGCGTTCTGCCTCGGCACCACGAGCGCGACAGGACGCTCGCCCCACTTCTCGTCCTTGATGCCGATCACGGCGACTTCAGCCACGCCTGGATGCAGCGAAATCAGGCTTTCGATTTCGAGCGAAGAAATCCACTCGCCGCCCGACTTGATGACATCCTTGATGCGATCGGTGATCTGCACGTTGCCCGTCGTATCGATGTTCGCGATGTCCTGCGTATGCAGATAGCCGCCTGCCCACAATTGCGCGGACGCTTCCGGATTGTTCAGATAACCCTGCGTGAGCCACGGCGTGCGCACGACGATCTCGCCATACGCCTTGCCGTCGTGCGCGACGTCTTCCATGTGTTCGTTGACGATGCGCAAATCGACGAGCGGCACCGGATAGCCGGTCTTGCAGCGCAGTCGCACTTCTTCATCGAGATCGAGCGGCTCCGTATGCGGCGGCAGTTGCGCAAGGCTCAAGACTGGACACGTCTCCGACATCCCATAGCCTGTGAATACGTCGATACCGCGATCGAGCGCAGCGCGTGCGAGTCCATGCGGCAGCGCGCCGCCGCCGATCACGACTTTCCATTGGCTGAAATCGACGTGCTTCGCTTCGTCGCACGAGAGCAGCATGTGCAGGATCGTGCTGACGCAGTGCGAGAACGTGACGCCTTCGTCGCGCACCAGTTGCGCGAGACGCTCGGGCACATAACGGCCCGGATACACCTGCTTTACGCCGAGCACGGTCGCGATGTAAGGCATGCCCCACGCGTGCACGTGGAACATCGGCGTGAGCGGCATATAGACGTCGCCGCGATGAAAGCGCTGGCCCGATACCGGGCTGGCGAGCGCCGCCATCAGCGTGACGGTATGCAGCACCAGCTGACGATGCGAGAAGTACACGCCTTTCGGCAAGCCCGTTGTGCCCGTCGTGTAGAACGTCGTGGCACGGGTGTTTTCGTCGAAGTCGGGGAAGTCGTAGTGCGTCGCGCTGGCGGCGAGCATCGCTTCGTATTCCGTCGTGAACGGGATGGTGTGCGCGCAGGCATCGCTGCCAGGTTCGTCGATCCACACAAAGGTGCGGACGGTTTCGAGTTGATCCCTGATCGCTTCAACGACGGGCAGGAAGTCCGTATGCACGAACAGCACGTCTGCGCCCGCATGATTGATCGTGTAGGCGATCTCCGCCTGCGACAGCCGCACGTTCACCGTCTGCAGCACGGCGCCCATCATCGGCACCGCGAAGTACGACTCCAGATAGCGATGGCTATCCCAATCCATCACCGCGACGGTGCTGCCGTGGCGCACGCCCAGCGCGTGCAGGCCGTTCGCAAGCCGCGCGATGCGCTCGCGCAGCATCGTGTAGCTGATCCGCAGCTGGCCGCGGTAGACGATCTCCTGATCCGGCGCCTGAACGAACGGCGTGTGCAGCAAATGCTTGATCAGCAGCGGATAGGCGTAAGGGGATGGCGTCGATTCGTGCCCGGCGTCCAGCATCGGTGTCTCCTGAAGTCATGGGAATGACTCGGGCGCGCACAGGTCCGTCGAGGCAGGCCGCGCCCGGTGCATTCCGGGTGAGGCCATGATCGGCGGGTTCGGAGGGAGGCAATATCCCCTGAACGGGGGAGTCCCATGCGACGGCCGCCTGGAGACAATGCGGCTTGAGGCATGCAGGAAGGTGATGCGGAAGGAAACGCGCCTTGCTTACGGTGAGCCTACGACCTGGACAGACCCACGCTCGCCACACGCAGCCGTTCGATGTCGAGAATCTGGATCTCGCCGAACTTCACGCTGATGATCTGCTGGCTTTCGAGGCTCTTGAGCAACTGGTTGGTGGTTTGCCGCGACAGCGACACCATCGAGGCAAGACTGTCCTGCGAGAGCCGGATCCGGCTCTGTGTCGCGTTGAGGCCGTCATAGCCTTCGGCGATCAGCAGCAGACGGCTGGCGACGCGTTGCGCCGCAGGCTGAAGCGCGAGCGATTCCGTGCTCTTGAACGACAGTCGCAGGCGCTGCGCCATCAGCAGCGCGAAGTCGCGCCAGTAGCGCGGCGTGGTGTCGAGCAGATTTTTCAGCGCGGCTTCCGGCACATGCAGGAAGAGTGAACGGCTCATGGCAATGGCGTCGTGCGGACGCGGCAAGCCGTCGAACATCGAGATTTCGCCGACCCATGCAGTCGGACCGAGCACGGCAAGCAGCGATTCCTTGCCGTCGATGCCAACCGTGCCGACCGATAGCGCGCCTTCGAGCACGGCATACAAGCCATAGGAAGGCTCGCCGTATCGATACAGCAACTGGCCTTTTTCGAGCCGCACCAGCGTGGCGTGGCTCATCAGATAGTCCTGCAATTCGACGGGCAAGCCGCGAAACCAGGGCGTCGATTCGAGTTGAGGACGATAGTGAAGCAGCCTGGGTTCCATGTGCTTGTCGACGTGTCGGCTATGCGACAGATTTTACGCGGGATTGCCGACATCATGCGTTCACGGCTTGGGCCGCCAGCGCAATCAGACGCGCTGTTTTGCAGACGCACGAACCATTGAACAAGGAGTCTCGACGTGAACGCAACCGATGTCAGCCTGAAGCATGCAGTGTCCCCCGCCGAATGGGAAGCCCGAGTCAACCTGGCAGCCGCCTACCGGCTGGTCGCGCTGTTCGGCTGGGATGACCTCGTGTTCACGCATATCTCGGCACGCGTGCCCGGCCCGGAACACCACTTCCTCATCAACCCGTACGGCATGATGTTCGATGAGATCACGGCATCGTCGCTGGTCAAGGTCGATCTCGACGGTCGCAAGGTCTCCGAGTCGCCGTATGACGTGAATCCCGCGGGCTTCAATATCCACAGCGCGGTACATGCAGCGCGCGAGGATGCGCTTTGCGTGATGCATACGCATTCGGTCAACGGCGCTGCTGTGTCGGCACAGGAAGCGGGCTTGCTGCCGTTGTCGCAGCAATCGCTGGTGGTGCTCGCGTCGCTCGGCTATCACAACTACGAAGGCATCGCGCTCAACGAAGACGAAAAGCCCCGGCTCGTGCGCGACCTCGGCAGCAACAGCTATCTGATGCTGCGCAATCACGGCCTGCTGACGGTCGGCGCATCGGCTGCCGATGCGTTCGTCGCGATGTACTTCTTCGAGGCGTCGTGCATGATCCAGGTTCGCGCGCAGGCTGGCGGCGGCAAGCTGCTGCCGATCGCCCAACCGATCCTCGATGGCATCGCGCAGCAAGCCGCACAGGCGACGCGTGGCGTGAGCGCAGGACAACTCGTATGGCCGGGCCTGCTGCGGCGGCTCGACCGGCGTAACCCCGGCTATGCGGACTGACGCATAGCAGTTGAAAGCACCGATGCGGGAACTGGGCGGCGGACACGTCATGGGCCGCGCCTGCCGCCCAGCGCATCGACAGGTTTGGACAGCGGCCTCATCGGGATATGGCATGGCGAAGATCTGTATTTATGGCGCGGGATCGATTGGCTGTTACGTCGGCGGGCGGCTGCTCGCCGGTGGCAGCGACGTCACCTTCATCGCACGCGAACGCGTGGGCAATCTGCTGCGCCAGCATGGGCTGACGCTGTCACAGTTCGGCGAGCGCCGCTGGTCGGTGCCGCCCGAACGCATCGATGTATCGACGGATTTCAGCGCGGCGGCCGCTGCCGATCTCGTGCTCGTCACCGTCAAGTCCGCAGCGACGCCGACCGTCGCAGCCGAACTGGCCGGCGTGCTGCGGCCCGGCACGATCGTGGTCAGCTTCCAGAACGGCGTCGGCAACGCCGACGTCCTGCGTGCAGCCTTGCCGATCCAGACGGTGCTCGAAGGCATGGTGCCGTTCAACGTGATCGAGCGCGGACCCGGTGCCTATCATCAGGGATCGCGCGGCGAACTCGAGATCAAGCGCGCTCCCGGCTTGCAGCCGTTCGTTGGTGACTTCGAGCGGGCAGGCTTGCCGCTGCAACAGCACGCCGACATGCTGCCCGTTCAATGGGCCAAGCTGCTGCTCAACCTCAACAACGCGATCAACGCGCTGTCGAACCGGCCGCTGAAGGAAGAGCTGTCGCCGCGCGCGTAGCGCCGCTGCCTCGGCATGGCGCAAGCGGAAACGCTTGCGCTGCTCGCGCGCGCCGGCATTCGGCCGGCCCGGTTGACGCCCGTTCCGCCCACATGGATGCCGCGCTTTCTGGCCTTACCCGACGCGTGGTTCGCGCGCGTGGCCCGCGCGATGCTGACCATCGATCCCCTCGCGCGCTCGTCCATGTCCGACGATCTCGCAGCGGAACGTGCGACGGAAGTCGACTGGATCAATGGCGAAGTCGTGAAGCTCGCCCATCGTCTCGGCCTCAGCGCGCCCGTGAACGCGCGCCTCTGCCAGCTCGTGCACGAAGCCGAGCAAAGCGAGGCACGCCCTTCGTGGACAGGCGACGCGCTGCTGGCCGAACTGCTCGCAGCTTCGCGCGGCGTGACGGCAGGGAACCAGCGCTTGCCCGCGTAATGGGCCTTGCACCGAGCGACCGAGATGGCGACCATGACCGACATGTCTGAAGCGATGCGCACGAACCAGTGGTTCAGTGCGTTGCCGCCCGCCGCGCAGGAAGCGCTGATGCGCCAATGCGAAACGGTGACCGTCCATGCGGGCGAGTACGTGTTCCGCCGCGGCGACACGCCTAACGGTTTCTACGGCCTGAAGTGCGGCAAGCTGAAGGCCTGCACGCTGCGTGAAGACGGCAAGGAGGCGATCCTTGCCGTGATCGAGCCGGGCAACTGGTTCGGCCAGACTTCATTGACCAGCCGGCAGCCGCGCCTGCGTGACGTCGTCGCGCTCGAACGGTCGAGCCTGTTCGTGGTCCGCCCGCAAGCGTTCGACGCATTGATGCAGAACCCCGCCTTCTTCCGTGCGATTGCGGAGTTGCAGGTCATTCACATGAACTGGCTTTATCGCATGGTCGAAGATGCGACGCTGCATTCGACACGCGCACGCATTGCGCGCCGCCTGCTGCTGCTCGCTTCGGGCGACGTGACCATGCTGTCGCATAGCCGCCCGGACGTCGCCGTATCGCATGACACGCTCGCGATGATGCTCGGCATCACGCGCCAGACGCTCTCGCTGGAACTCAAGGCGATGGCGGAACAAGGCGCAATTGTCCTTCGGTACGGCCGGATCGAAATCTGTTCGAAGGACATGCTGTGCTCTTTCCAGGAATCCCACTGATCCCGCTCACGCGCGCCCATGCGGGCCCACGTGAGCGCGTGTGAACGCCCGCCTAGAACGTGTGCCGCAACCCGACCATGAGGCCCAGCTGGGTCGTGCCGTAGGCCGAGCTCAATGCGCTGATGCCCTGGAACTGCGCGCCCACCATGCCGCCGCGATACAGCGAGTAATCGGCTTCCACATACGTGTCCGTGCGCTTCGACAGGTTGTAGTCCGCGACCAGCTGGAACTGCGTAGCATTGCCGTCGGCGGGCTGGGTTTTGCCTGTCTGGATCGTGCGCCACACGTTGGCCGACAGATGCGTTGAATCGCCCACCTGTTGCGTGACGCCGCCGAAGTACATCTTGCGCGAGCTGAACGTGTTGAACTTCAGCGCGGTGAGTTCCGGTCCAGAAAACGGACCGTTCGGGAAGTTGCCGACAAAGCCATCGTCCTGGCGGTTAACGGCCCAGCCGGCCATCAGCGTGGTGCTGCCGAAGCTGTACGAACCGCCCGCCGTCCACGACTTCAGATGCGCCGATCCATTCACGGCATCGCGCGAATCGAGGTAGGCAGCGGCGAGGCGCAACGGCGCGCCGGGCAGATAGATCAGCGATGCACCAATCTGGCTACCCGAGCCGAACGCACCCGCATTGCCGCCGAACGCATACGAGACTTCCGCTGTCAGGTACTGCCAGCGTGCCGCGTACTTGACCATGTTGCTGGTCCACACGCCCTGCGCCATCATGACTTCCGGGCGGAACTGATAGAAAGTCGGCAACCAGGGATTCGTGATGTAGGCGCTCAGCACCGCATCGGAGAGTGGATTGATCTGCCGGCCCATCGTGAGCTTGCCGTAGGTGCTGGATTGCAGGCCCACGAACGCCGTATTGAAGAACGGATAGGCTGGATCGATCACGCCCGAGTTTGGAAAGAAGCGATCCTCGAGTTCGAAGATCGCCTTGTTTCCACCGCCGAGATCTTCCGTTCCCTTGAAGCCGAACACGCTTTCCGTTGCGCCGCCGTTGGCGAGCCGGACAGCGGAATCACCTTGCGGGTCCGCGTGAGTTGTGTAGCGAATCCCTGTATCGACAACACCGTAGAGCGTTACGGATGACTGGGCGCTCGCTGGCGCCGGCAGTGTCGCTGTCGATATCACACCTGCGACGAGTCCGCTTCTTCGAGCGGTTTTGCACAGCATTCTCCTGACCTTCTTCATGCCTCATCTCCACCATTATGATTATGTCGTACAACAAACTATCTGGACGGGGACGGTGAGGGTTTTGCCTGCGCAGAGCCGCTGCACCGTGCGTCCGGCGTCATCTCGACGCCACACCTATACGGTGCCCGGAAAATATCGCGGCAACTGCCAGAAAATTTACAATTCGAGGAAGGGCTGCCAGTCGGCGCGGCCAGTTTCTTTCTGCGGGCATCTGCGTACCGCAGAAAAAGTGCAAGCTCAGGCGCGGTGCTTGCTGGGCAAGTAGCCCTGAGACGGCGCATCAACGATGCGCTCGAACGTCACAGACCACTCGACGGCATGTTCAAATCCAGGAGAGACACATGGAAACCACCAAGGCAGAAGGCACGCTTCGCGAAGCAGCGGGAGCCGTCAAGGAAACGGTCGGCTCACTGACGGGCGACGCCGGATTGCAGATCGAAGGCAAAGTCGACGAGCTGCGCGGCAAGGCGCAGCAATTGTGCGGCGACGCAGTGGGTCTGGCCCGCGACGCGATGTCGACCCGTCCCCTCGCCGTGCTGGCGGGCGCGACTGCACTAGGTTTCGTGATAGGCGCCCTCTGGGCAGGCAAGCGTGATCGCGACGAATAACCTGGCGCCGGACACGTGACGCCGGGAAACGGGATCAGGTCGATCGCGGGAAGCTGAAGGTCGCAAAAAACGGCATCAGTTGCCCGCGTCGACGGGGGGATCGTCCGCGATCCAGTCGCTGACTTCCGGACGTACGCTGAAGGTGGGTGTGTTCAACCAGGCTTCGAACCACGTCCGCCAGTGCTTCCACCGCTCGGCATCCATCACGAAGTGCTCATAGCGTGGCCCCGGCGCCGTCTCGTGGATCAGAACGTAGGCGAGAGCGTGCCCATTCCAGTAAGCAACCAGTTCATCGGAGAGATCGGCGGTCACGTCTGCACCATGATCGCGCAGCACCTCGCCGATCTTTTCCTCGAACGCCTTGCGCGTCATTGTCATCGTCATCGCAGTCTCCCCTGCAGTCTTTCTTTTTTAGCCGACAACCCGTCCGTTTGCCATGCATCTGCCGTTGCCGACTGCACGCAGGCACGCAGGTACGCGGCTAGTCGTTTAGCGCCTGCATGGCCGCCATCCGGCGCTCCTGGCGCAGCAACACGTCGCGGTAGATGCCGGGCCGGCGCGCCAGTTCGGCGGGTGCACCATCGTCGACCAGCCGGCCATGCTGGATCACGACGATACGATCGAAATTCTGCAACGTCGAGAGCCGATGAGCAATCGCAACCACCGTGCGGCCCTTCATCAGCCGGTCCAATGGCTGCTGGATCATCGCTTCCGATTCGCTGTCGAGCGCGGACGTCGCCTCGTCGAGCAGCAGGATCGGCGCGTCTTTGAGAAACGCCCGTGCAATCGCGATGCGTTGCCGTTGCCCGCCCGACAGCCGCGTCCCGCGCTCGCCCACGACGGTCAGCAAGCCGTCGGGCAGCGAGTGAATCAGTTCGAGGCAATTGGCATGCTCGCATGCTTGCAGCACATCGCCTTCGCTCGCGTCGGGACGGCCATAGCGAAGATTGTCGAGCAGCGTGCGATTGAAGAGCGAAATGTCTTGCGGCACGACACCGACCGCATCATGCAAGCTGGCCAGGCTGATGTCGTGCAAACGCTGACCCGAAATGCACACGGCCCCGGCGCCGGACGGCGGATCGAACGATCTTTGCAACAGCGCAAGCACGGTCGTTTTCCCTGCGCCCGATGGGCCGACCAGCCCGACGCGCTGACCGGCATCGATATGAAGGCTGAAGTGATCCAGCACGCGGCGGCGGCCCGGATACGAGAAGCTGACATTCTCGAAATCGATGTTCGCATCACGGACCTGCAGCGGTCGAATACCCATCCTCTCTTCCATCTCGCGCGGCACCAGCAACGCCTGCGCCGCTTCGGCAAGACGCGCCACATGCTGCACCATATCCACCAGCGCCACCGCGAGATCGCGCGTGCCGTGCAGGATCGCAAAGCCCAGCGAACTGACGAGCACGACATCGCCCGTGGTCGCTCGACCTTGCGTCCAGAGCCATAGCACCCAGGCAAGCAGACCGCACGACAGCACGGCCGTGATGACGGCATGCACCAGCCTGAGCATCTCGAGGTGCCGAAGGCTCGACTGCCGCGCAGCCATTTCCTGCTCGAGGATCGATCCGATGCGTTCGGACTCTCGCGTGGTGGCGTCGAAGGTGCGCACAGTCGGCATGTTGCCGATGACATCGACGAGTTCGCCATCGACAGAAGCCGCGCGCGACGCGAATTCCATGTGACGCGCGGCGCCCTGCCTGGCAAGCCAGAACAGAAACGCCGTCATGCACGCGGAAATGCCGACCAGCGCAAGCGCCATCCCCACGCTCACCCAGCCGATCAGTACGATCGCCCCTATCACGGACAGCAGCGGCGGCAGCGCATTCCATGCTGAAAGGTTCTCGATGGTGAAGACCGCGTTAGCCGTCGCCGAGATGCGGCTTGCGAGCGTGCCAGGTTGCAGATTCGAGAAATATCCCTGCGAATGGCCGATCAGATAGCCGAACAGTTCGCGCCGCACGTCACCCGTGACGGCCACGAAGGTCCGCACGCTGGCCCAGCCTGCAAGACGCCAGAACAGGTTGTCGGCAAACAGCAGCGCGACGATCACCAGAAACGCGTCGACCACATGGCGCGTGTGCGTGCGCCCATCGGGCAACGCGTCGATCAGGTTCTTGATTGCATACTGCGAACCCAGCGAACACGCCACGGCCGCCACGATGCTGGCGATCACGATGGCATGCTGGACCCGGTGCTGACTCGCGTAGCGCAGCAGCAATCCGATGGGCCTGCCCGCGTACGCCGCAAGTGCCTTCGCGCGCCTGCCTCGCGTAGGCATGGACGCGCCGGCCCGCGCGCCCTGTGGAAATGGCAAGCTCATTGTGAACCGCCTCGATGTTGTGCCGCTGCGCCTCGATGCGAGACCGCGGATGCGGCAGTCGGAAAGTGCCCTCGCATGCGCTGGGCTAACCCGATGCGCATACGCCATTCCTGACATGCCGGCGACTGAAAGCCAGTTGAAGCCGGAACGCGCGTTGAGGCCCGCACATCAGACAAAACCGCCCCGTGTGAGACATTCGCGCACCCGTTGTAACCTCGTGCATGCGTGTCATCAAAACGTCGAGTGACACATGCACGATCATTGTTCCCCGTATCGGTCGATGCGAGAGTCAGTGGCAGTACTCCCGACGGGTTTCATACGCCTTCCGGTTTCCTTTCCGCCAGGTAAACAAGAACATGTTGATCAATTGCGTGGCTTACCAGAACGGCCGGAAGCTCGGCGACATCAGCGTCGAGCAGATCAGCGATTACGTGCAAAAGCCTGAATGCTTCGTCTGGGTTGCACTCAAAGACCCGGAGCCAGCCGAACTGGACGCGATGAGAAAAGAGTTCGGTCTGCACGAGCTCGCGGTCGAAGACGTGAGCGCGCATCATCAGTGGCCGAAGATCGAGGAATACGGTGACTCGCTGTTCGCCGTGATGCATACCGCCGAATTTCAGGAAGATGGCAGCCTGCTGTTCGGCGAAGTCAATGTGTTCGTCGGCAAGAACTATGTGCTTTCAGTTCGCATGCGGACGATGCACGGTTTCCAGCACGTGCGCGAGCGTTGCGAGCAGGAGCCGGAACTTCTCAAGCAAGGTTCGGCGTTCGTGCTGTATGCGTTGATGGATCATATCGTCGACGATTATTTTTCGATTCTCGAAGCGCTGACCACCGAACTCGAAGAAATCGAAGATCGCATTTTCAAACCGCAACAGGTCAACGAAGCGCGCATGATCATCGAGGATCTGTACCACTTCAAGCGGCGCCTCGTCGTGCTTCGTCATCATGTCGGGCCGCTGCTGGAAGGCGTCGGCAAGCTCACGGGCGGCCGCGTCCCGAGAGTCTGCGAGGGCATGACGACCTACTTCAACGACGTGTACGTCCATCTGGAACGGATCGTCGGCGCCATCGAAGGGCGGCGCGAACTCGTCATCACGGCGATTCAGGTCAACCTCGGCATGATCGCGCTAGCCGAAAGCGAGATCACCAAACGGCTCGGGTCGTTCGCGGCGCTGTTTGCCGTGCCGACCATGGTCGCGGGTATCTATGGCATGAACTTCGAGCACATGCCCGAATTGCACTCGCACTATGGCTATCCCGTCGTCATCTCGGCGATCGTCGTGATCGATCTCTTGCTGTTCCGCTGGTTCCGCAAGGCGAAGTGGATCTGACGATCACCCACATTGAAAGTAAGGCCATCCGTGCATATCGGAAAAATACGATATAACATTCGAACCATAGCGATGCAGATGCCGACGTTCCGGCCAGAGAGTCTGCCCGCTGTTTCATGAGCACGAAGCCCAACCCGAAAACCACCGAACTCGACGTCGACGCAATCCACAAGGCGCTGGCCAATCCGGCGCGCCGCGTGATTCTCGCGAAGCTGCGCGAGCCGGAGAAGTACTTTCCGACTCAGGAGCTGTCGTACGACCACGGCGTCTGCGCCGGCCAGTTCGACGATTGCTGTGGCCTGTCGCAGTCCACGGTATCCGCGCACCTCGCAGCCTTGCAGCGTGCGGGGCTGATCACGTCGAAACGTGTCGGTCAATGGGTGTTCTTCAAGCGCAACGAGGCCGTCATTCAGGCGTTCCTCTCGCACATGAACGCGGATCTCTGACGCACGTCTCGCGTCTTCGCTTTTTCCGAATGCAGTTCGACACAACGGGCCATGCGCCCGCAAGGATTGAATCACTATGCCGACACTTTTCGACCCGCTCCAGATTGGCGACCTCACGCTGAAGAACCGTATCGTGATGGCGCCGCTCACGCGTCAACGCGCTGGCGACGTGCGTGTGCCCAATGCGCTGATGGCGAAGTACTACGCCGAACGCGCGACGGCGGGCCTGATCATTTCCGAAGCCACTTCCGTCACGCCGCAAGGCCTCGGCTATGCAGACACGCCGGGCATCTGGTCGGACGAGCAGGTGGAAGGCTGGAAGCTGGTGACGGACGCCGTCCACAAGGAAGGCGGCAAGATCTTCCTGCAACTGTGGCACGTCGGCCGCGTGTCGGACCCGGTGTTCCTGAACGGCGAACTGCCCGTTGCACCGAGCGCGATTGCGCCCGAAGGCAACGTGAGCCTCGTGCGTCCGCAACGTCCGTTCGTCACGCCGCGCGCACTCGACATCTCGGAGATCCCGGGCATCGTCGCTGCGTATCGCAAGGGCGCGGAGAACGCGAAGAAGGCTGGCTTCGACGGCGTCGAAGTGCATGGCGCGAACGGCTATCTGCTCGACCAGTTCCTGCAGGACAGCACCAACAAGCGCAGCGACGCTTACGGCGGCTCGATTGAAAACCGTGCACGTCTGCTGCTCGAAGTGACGGATGCGTGTATCGATGTATGGGGCGCGGATCGCGTCGGCATGCACCTCGCGCCGCGCGGCGACGCACACACGATGGGCGATTCCGATGCAGCCGCTACGTTCGGTTACGTCGCGCGTGAACTGGGCAAGCGCAAGATCGCGTTCATCGCGGCACGCGAAGCGCTCGGCGACGACCGCCTTGGCCCGCAACTGAAGAAGGCGTTCGGCGGCGTGTACATCGCCAACGAAAACTTCACGAAGGACAGCGCGCAAAAGCTGCTGGACTCGGGCGAAGCTGACGCCGTGGCATGGGGCAAGCTGTACATCGCGAATCCGGACCTCGTGCGCCGTTTCGAACTGGACGCGGCGCTGAACGCGCCCGTTCCCGCGACGTTCTATGCGGAAGGCGAAGAAGGTTACACGGACTATCCGGCGCTGGAAGTGGTTAGCTGATTCTGTATCGGACGGTATCGTCCGGTAGCAATACAAACGCGGCGGAAAGCTCTTTCCGTCGCGTTTTTTTACGCCCGGCTTTTATGCCTGCTCTACAGGCTTCACCGCGCGCCGCATGAACACCCGCTTCGTCTCATCGACACCGCGCGCGATGCGCAGCTTGCGAATACGCAACAGGGCCGCGTCGAGTTCATCGTCCGCCAGCACGCTGAAGCCGAGCCGCTGGTAATACGGCGCATTCCACGGCACGTGCCGGAAGGTCGACAGTTCGACCTGCGCGATGCCCGCCTCGCGTGCCCTTTCATCGACCTGATCGAGCAGCGCTGCACCAATACGCCTGCCCGCGTGCTGCGGCACGACGTCGAGCGCTTCGACGTAGATGCGCGCGGGCAGCATCGCGAACATCACGAAGCCCGCGCATTCGCCGCCGCACTCCGCGATGACCACTTCCTTTGCCCTCACCTTCTTCAGCACGAACGGCGCGTCCATCGGGCGCGCTGCCGCAATGCCCGTCAACCCGACGCTGACAAAGCGCTGCGCCGCCTCGTATTCGACGACGCGGATCGACGGAACATCGTCGGGCACGGCGAGACGGTAGTGGACGGCGGGCGCTTCCATCGCGTTCATGAGTGAAGTCTGAGCGGACAGTTTGACACTGCTTGCCCATGCAACTCAAGGCGTGCGCCACGCCGATATAATCCAGCGACAGACCTTCCCGCACAGGAGTCGCTCGATGGCACTTTCCGGTCTTCCCGTCTTCGCACTCGCAGTCGTCCTTGCAGCCGGTTCGCCCGTCCAGGGCATTGCGGCGCGCGCCACACACTAAACCCGCCTTCTCTCCCTCAACGAGGTCCGCATGCGCCCACGCATGTTCACGCAGATCGGCCGCGACGCGCTGCATGCGCTCGGCCGCGAGCTGGCCGCCTGGAAGCCGACCACAGAGCGCGCCCTGTTTGGCGTCGAGGCGATGATCTCGGTCGTGCTGTCGGTGGCGCTCGCGCATCTGCTGCATCTGCCCTATACGTGGTGGGCCGCGATCAGCGGCTTCGCGGTGATGCAGACGCGCTTCTCGGCGTCTGCGCAGCGTGCGCTGCATCGCGTGCTCGGCACAATACTCGGCGCCCTGCTCGGCGCGGTGATCGGCCCGCTGATCGGCGATCGTCCGTGGCTGTTCGTGCCCGTGCTGGGCCTGATCGGCGGCTTCTGCGTGTATCGCGGGAATGGTTCGTCGGCGTCGTATGCGTGGGTGCTGGGCGGCATCACGTGGGTGATGGTCACGTTCGAGGCACACACGCTGCTTACTTTCCGCCCAACCGCGTCGTTCGCGATGCTGCGAGTCGCCGAGGTGTGCGTCGGCGTGTTCGCCTGCCTCGTGGTGTCGGGCGCATTTCACTGCGGCATCCGGTGGTGCGAGCGGCATCGGCCTGCATCGAAAGTCGTTGCTGCGGCAACCGCCAACGCGAATGCACTGCCGCCCACCTTCGAAACGCTACGCCACGCGCGCATGGTACTGGGCGTGCAGGCGGGCATCGCGGTGGCGATTCTCGCGGCACTTACCTATACGTTCGATCTGCCAGGCTTCGCACAGGCGCTCGTGACGACCATCGCCGTGATGATCCTGCCGCCAAGCTCGGTCATCGTGCGCTCGCAGAAACCGGTCGCCGACAAGATGGTGCAACGCGTGATCGGCTGCCTGATTGCGGGCGCCGTCGGCGTCGCGCTGCTGCCGCTGATGCACGGCCAGATCGTGCCCTGCCTGCTCGCGCTGGCGGCGGGTATCTGGGCGGGCTGCCACGTGCAGACGGGCAAGGAAGGCGCGAGCTACATCGGCCGGCAATTCACGATCGCGTTCATCATGGTGTTCGTGCAGGACCATGCATGGTCCGCCGATCCGCACCCCGCGATGCTGCGGCTCGCGGGCATTCTCACGGGCATCGCGATTCTCACGTGTGTGATGCTGATCGCGTCGCGCCTGTCGTTCCTGCCCGCGTCCGAGGAAGCCACGCCGTAAACGCTGCGCGGCGGCCGTTCGGTCCAATCCGGCTCAAGGCTCGCCGAACAGCGCCTCGCACAGTTCCCGCCCTTCGGCCGTCAGCGACGCCGAGCCGCGCCCTTCGTCGTCCATCTGCACGGCGACCACGCCCGCCGATTGCAATTGCGTGAAATAGCGCCGCAGCGTGCTCATGGGCAGATCGGCGCGCTTGCTGATCTTCGCGAGCGACCACGCCTTGTCGGGCGATTCGCGCGACGCTTCCCAGAGCAGCATCAGCAACTGCTCGACGGTGGGATCGAGGTCGTTATCGTCGTCATCGTCTTCGCAATGCTTGTCGTGTGCCGAGTCATTCGGATTCAATCCCGTTCTCCTGTCGATCAAACGTCTGCTCATCGGCGCATGCTGGCGGCGGCCAGCTTGCCGACCGTCACCAGCGCGCTCTCGATTTCCGGCGACCATGCATAACTGTAATTCAAGCGGATGCAATGGCTGTATCCGTCCGTGGTCGAAAACATGTAACCCGGACCGACCGTGATGCCATGCTCCAGCGCGAGCTTGTAGAGCTGCATCGAATCGACGCCTGGCGGCAGTTCGACCCACAGCACGTAACCGCCCATCGGATGCGACACGCGTGTGCCTTCGGGAAAGAAGCGCGTGACCATCGTCGTCATCAGTTTCGCGCGCTGCGCGAGGCCCTTGCGCAGCTTGCGCAGATGATGCTCGTAGCCATCCTGCTTCAGATACTCGGCAATCGCGAGCTGCGGGATCGACGGCGTGGTGAGCGTGTTGAGGAACTTGAGCTTTTCGACCTGCTCGCGATAGCGCCCCGGCATCGCCCAGCCGATCCGGTACGCCGACGTCAGCGTCTTCGAAAACGACCCACAGTGCAGCACCAGCCCTTTCCTGTCGTAGTTCTTGAGCGCGCTGGGGTGCACGTCGCCGAAGTACAGTTCGTGATACACGTCGTTTTCGATCACAGGCACGTCATGCTTCGCCAGCAGTTTGACGAGTTCGCGCTTCTTCTCGTCCGGCATCTGGAAACCGAGCGGATTCTGGAAGTTCGGCATCACCATGCAGGCGGCGATCTTGCGCTTGTCGAGTATCTGCGCGAGCGCGCCGAGATCGATGCCTTCGCGCGGGTGCGTTGCCACTTCGATGGCCCGCATGCCCATGCGCTCGATGGCGTGCAGCATCGCGTAAAAAGTGGGCGATTCGACGGCGACGGTATCGCCCGGCTTCGCCACCGCCTGCAGACAAAGGTTGATCGCTTCCGTGGCACCGACTGTCACGACGATCTCGTTCGGATCGACGGCGATGCCGTTCTCCAGATAGCGCCGCGCAATCTGCCGGATCAGGTCGGGATTGCCGGGCGGCAGTTCGTCGGTGACGCCCCATTGCGTCTTGCGCCGGCCGATCAGATGCGCGTAACGATTGATCTTCTGGAAGGGATAGAGGCCCGGATCGGGATATGGCGAGCCGAGCGGCACAGCTTCGTCGCTGCCGATGGAACGCAGCGTGGACAGCACCAGCCGGCTCACGTCCACTTGCGCTGACACGGCGATCGGCTTGGATACGTCCAGTTCCTGTACAGGCGGCGGCGCGTCGTTTGCACCGAGGCGCACGAAGTAACCCGATTGCGGGCGGCTCTGGATAATGCCCTTGCTCTCCAGGATCAGATAGGCGCGCAGCACCGTCGTGATGGAGATCTGCCGGTGCTGGCTGGTCTGCCGCACCGACGGCACGCGCTCGCCCGGCCGGAACACGCCGCGCCGGATCTGCCCTTCGATTTCCTTCGCCAGTTCTTCGTAAAGCTTCACGGGATGCCTCTAACCTGGGCACAGCGGACGGGCGAAACGCCCAATTTTTGAGCACAGTTCACCGAAAATGCGCCCTTCGGTGGATAACAGTCGCAACTGTACTCTTTTTCTATCGCGCATTGTGTACACACCGGCTACGCGTATTCCCCACTACCCTTGCTTCAACATCAAGTCACACCGGACGCAAGAACACATGGACAAGACCAGCACGAAACCGGGCCGCATCGAACCGTACACGGGGCCTGCCGCTGGATGGGGCGCATTGAAGTACGTCGCGATCAATCTCGTCAAGGAGAAGGTCGCCGGGGGCAAGTACAAGACGCTGTTCAAGCAGAACCAGCCGGACGGCTTCGACTGCCCCGGCTGTGCGTGGCCGGACCGCCAGCATGCGTCGACCTTCGAGTTCTGTGAAAACGGCGTGAAGGCGGTGGCAGCGGAAGCGACCAGCAAGCGCGTGACGCCTGCGTTCTTCGCGCAGCACACGGTTGACGAACTGATGAAGCAGGATGACTACACGCTCGAACAGCATGGTCGCCTGACCGATCCGATGGTGTTCGATCCGCTGACGGACAAGTACAAGTCCATTTCGTGGGACGCCGCGTATCAGCTGATCGCAAAGCATCTGAAGGGACTGGACAGCCCGCACCGCGCCGCGTTCTACACGTCGGGCCGCGCGAGCAACGAAGCCGCGTTCCTGTACCAGCTGTTCGTGCGGATGTACGGCACCAACAATTTCCCCGATTGCTCGAACATGTGCCACGAGGCGACGAGCCGCGGTTTGCCGACTACCGTCGGCATCGGCAAGGGTACGGTGTTGCTGGAAGACTTCGAGCACGCCGACACGCTGATGATCTTCGGCCAGAACCCGGCGACGAATCACCCACGCATGCTCAACGAACTGCGTGATGCGGCGAAGCGCGGCGCGACCATCGTGTCGATCAACCCGCTGCGCGAGCGCGGTCTCGAACGGTTCGCCAGCCCGCAACACGTGGCGGACATGCTGACGTCGGGTGTGCAGATCGCGTCGACGTTCATCCAGCCGAAGATCGGCGGCGACTTTGCGCTGATCAAGGGCGTGGCCAAGCGCGTGGTGGAACTCGACGATCTCGCCATCGAACAGAACACCGAGCGTGTGCTCGACGTTGCGTTCATCGAAGAGCACACGGCGAACTTCGCTGCCTTCGCCGACGATCTGCGCGCGCAAAGCTGGGCAGCGCTGGAAGAAGAATCGGGCGTGCCGCGTGAAGACATCGAGAACCTCGCGCGCATCTATGCGAACGGCAAGCGCGTGATTGCGACGTGGGGCATGGGCATCACGCAGCACAAGCATTCGGTGCCGACGGTGCACATGCTGTCGAACCTGATGCTGATGCGCGGCAATATCGGCCGTCTGGGCGCCGGTTTGTGCCCGGTGCGCGGCCACTCGAACGTACAGGGCAACCGCACGGTCGGCATCGAAGAAAAGCCTACCGATGCGTTTCTCGACCGTCTTGGCAAGGTGTTCGATTTCGAGCCGCCGCGCGGGCATGGTTACGACGTGGTCGAAACGATCGAAGCGATGCTCGAAGGGCATGTGAAGGTGTTCATCGGGCTGGGCGGCAATTTCTCGATTGCGACGCCGGACACACCGCGCACGTGGGACGCGCTGCGCGCATGCGATCTGACGGTGCACATCACGACCAAGCTGAATCGCAGCCATCTGGTGCATGGTCGCGAAGCGCTGATTCTGCCGACACTCGGGCGCACCGAGATCGATCTGCAGAATGGTGTTGCGCAGGGCGTGACGGTCGAAGACTCGATGAGCATGGTGCACGTGTCGTATGGCATGAACAAGCCGGCGTCGGAGAATCTGGTGTCGGAAACGCGCATGGTCGCTGAGATCGCGCACGCAACGCTGGGTAGCGCGAAGGTGGACTGGCTCGCTTACGCGAATGATTACGCGAAGGTTCGCGATGCGATTGAGTGGTCTGTCGACGGATTTTTCGAGTACAACAAGCGGATCGAGCAGCCTGGTGGATTTCATTTGCGCGTGGCTTCGCGCGAGCGCGACTGGAAGACGGGCACGGGCAAGGCGAACTTTGTCGTACATCAGATCCAGCGCGATACGCCGATTCAGCGTGCGAAGAGGTTGCACGGCGAGCGTGCGATGACGTTGATGACTACGCGGTCGCATGACCAGTACAACACCACGATTTATGCACTCGATGATCGTTATCGGGGTGTGTATAACCAGCGGCGTGTTGTGTTTGCCAATGCTGCGGATATGGCTATGCTGGGATTTAAGGCCGGTGACTGGGTCGATATGGAAACCATCTGGGATGATGGGATCGAGCGGCGAGCCGAGCGGTTCTTACTCGTTGAGTATGATATTCCGCGTGGGTGTTTGGGTGCTTATTATCCGGAGACTAATCCGTTGGTGCCGCTGTCTAGTACCGCTGATGTTTGCAATACGCCGACTTCCAAGTCGATTCCGGTTTTGTTGCATGCTTCTGTTGAAGTCGCTGTCGCTGCTTGAAGTTGGGTTTTTCTTGCTGGCGCTGGGTGGCTGGGTTGTTCGGCTGTTCGTTCGCTGGCGTCCGCTTATTGTTAGTGGTCTGCTAGTGTTGCCCCTGTGCGGGGCAGCACCTACTTTTCTTTGCCGCGGCAAAGAAAAGTAGGCAAAAGAAAGCCGCTGAACACCGCCAGTTCTTGTAGTTGCCTGCGGGTCCCCCACCGGTCCTATCCTTCACACGGCATCAATCTTCTTGATGCCCGCTGCCAGCGCTCTTTAAGAGCGCATCACCCGCTTCTGACTCCCGCGTCTCATTGGACCTTACCAGTCTGTCCACGGCCGCCCAGGTGGCAAACGGTGTGTCGGCTTTCGCGCCTTACACGCATCACTCCGGACTGAAAAGCAAAGGCGGTGTCTCTTGTAGGATCGCCGACGCATAGTGCGCGACAACCTACACACCGTTTGCCACCTGGGCTGCGGTAACGGTTCGTTGCCGCTCGCTGCACTACGGGTGATTGGAGTGGGGTAGGCGACTATTCGAAGCGTGGGCAACGGGCGATGACTGAGAGGTTGCCGTGTGAAGGATAGGAACCGTTGGGGGCCCGCAGGCAGTGACCGGAGTGGGTGGTGTTAGCCCGCTTTCTTTTGCCTACTTTTCTTTGCGGCGGCAAAGAAAAGTAGGTGCCGCCCCGCACAGGGGCAACGCATGAAGCACCACTAACAACACGCGGATGCCAGCGCAAAAACCCCTACACCATCCTCCGAATCACAGCCTCCAAAGAAACATCCCCTCTAACCACCGCCGAAGGCGCCTCAAACTCAATCCACCCTTCATTGAACCCATCGAGCATCTGCATCCGGGGCAGCGGATTCTGCATCCCTTGTGAGCGGAACAAAGACTCCCATTGATCCCGCGCCACAACCTCTGTCCGCACAGGACGACCCATCGCCTCAGCAAACGCATCAGCAATCTCAACAGGCGTCACACGCCGCGGACCTTCAAGCTCGACAACACGCACACCCGCCCAGACATCCTGCAACAACGACGCCGCAACACGGCCAATATCATCCGTGGCAACCATCGGCACAGGCTTATCCAAAGGCTGCAAGAAACTGGGAATCACGCCGCGCTCACGCGCCGGCTCCACATCCCACACAGCATTCTCGAAGAACCACGCAGCGCGAAGAAACGCGACAGGCATCGGCAGCGTCCGCAATTCCTGCTCCATGATCCCAAGCTGATTCAGCAGATTAGGCTGCACGGCCTGCGCGCCGATCGTGGACAGCACCACCACCCGCGATGGCCCAGCAGCAAGCAAGGCGGCCCGCAACGAAGCAATATTCCTGCGCGACTCCGCAAAATCCGGCGATGGAGCGAACACCGGCGGCAAAAGCACGAACACACCCTCGGCACCTTCAAACGCACGCTGCAACGCGTCCACGTCGTGCATCTCCGCAAGCGCCACGTCGCAGCCCCGCGCGGCCCACGACGCGCCCTTCTCCGCGCTACGCACCACTGCGCGCACCGCCTTGCCCTGCGCCAGCAACGTATTCGCCACCACGCCGCCAACCTGTCCCGTGATTCCCGTAATTGCGTACATCTTCAAACTCCCGTTCAATTGACAATACCTTCCGACGGGATTCATTCTGGTCCGCAGCGATGCTTTACACCATGACATGAGTGTCATTTGATTCATGACACAATGTCATTCATCTCAGCGCAATACTGCACAACACCGCAGATAAACGGAGTCCACCATGTCCTTCGACGAACGCATCCTCAACGGCATGGGCGTGCTCACAGCCATCGTCGAAAGCGGCAGCTTCGCGGGCGCGAGCGAACGGCTCGACATGTCGCAATCGGGCGTGAGCCGCTCGGTGGCGCGGCTTGAGGCGCGGCTCGGCATCCGTCTGTTCGACCGCACCACGCGCACCGTCAAACTCACCGATGAAGGCCTGCGTCTGTACGAACAGATCGTGCCGCTCATGGATGGCCTCGAAGAAGCGGCAGCGTCGGCAGCAGGCGGTGCGACGGCCGTGCGCGGGCGGCTGCGCGTGAACGTCGATCCGTTCTTCTCGAAGATCGTGCTCAGCCCGCGCATCGGCGACTTCGTCGCGCGCGATCCCGATCTCAACCTCGACCTGATCACGCGCGATCAGCTCGGCGACCTGGTCGCCGACGGCTTCGATCTCGCCGTGCGCTTCGGCGAGCCGCGCCCGTCCACGCTCGTCGCGCGCAGACTGCTCGACACACGTATCGTGACGGCCGCGTCGCCCGGCTATCTGAAGAAACATGGCCGTCCGCTCAAGCCGACCGATCTCGAACGCGAGCCGCACAACTGCATCCAGTATCGCGACCCGGAATCAGGCCGCCCGTTCGTGTGGGAATTTCACCGGCCACGCAAGAAACTCATCATCGATGCGCGCGGCCGGCTGATGGTCAACGACGTTTCGACCATGCACGGCGCGTGCCTCGCCGGGCACGGCATCGCGCAGATCATGGCGCTCGGCACGCAGCCGCTATTCGACAGCGGCCGCCTCGTCGATCTGTTTCCCGACTGGCCCGACGAACGCTTTCCGCTATACGCGCTCTACCCCTCGCGGCGTCACCCGTCCGCGAAAGTGCGCGCGTTTCTCGACTTCATCGTCAAGATCACCGGCTCGCCGCTCAACGACAAGCCGTGGTACTGACCTGCACGTCGCGCACATCCATGTGCCGCTTTTGATGCGCGCCCGCCAGGCCATCACGCCCATCACTTGCCGTTCTTGATGCGCGCCTGCTCGGCGACCGCCTTGTAATCGTAAGTCGGATAGAACTCGGTGCGGTATCCGCCCCACGCGGTCTCCTCGATCGCGCGGTTCACCTCGCGCAGCCGGTCAGCCGGCACGCGCAGCGTCACGACCTGGCCGATTCCCATCATCACGTACCACGACACCACCTCGATCCCCGGCGGCGGAAACGCCTTGTAGAAGCCCTGATCGGCGAGTTGCTGGTTGATCCTGGGCAGAGGCTTCGACTGGTCGTGCTTCAGAAAGATGGTCAGCAGGAACGTGCCGTCTCCCACGGGCGTGGGCGACGGCGTCGCGCCGGGCGTGTTTTGCGCTGCGGCGGGCAACGGCATCAGCGCGGCGAGCGTCGTGACGACAGCGGCTCCAGCAATCCATTTGCGAACAGCGTGCATCGGCTTTCTCCCTGGTGTTGTTGACGGACGGAAGCGAGGAAAACAGCGCCGCATTCATCATGCCACCGCCGCGTGCCACGCACATGACCACGCTCCGGCTCGAACGGATTCACATTTAGGGTAAAACATATGTTGCGATAATTATTTTCATGGCAACATATGTAAACACGCTACGGATACAACCAGAGGACCAGCAATGAACCGACTGACTTCACTCGCACTTGCCCTGTGCGTCGCGGCGCCGTGTTTGACGGCCGCGACGGCTGCCACCGCCCAGGAAAGCCAGCCGACGCTCGGCAAGATCGAGGCCGCCAATCTGATCGTGATCGGCCATCGCGAGACGTCGGTGCCGTTCTCGTACGTCGATTCGAACAATCAGGTGATCGGCTTTTCGCAGGATCTGTGCAACCGGGTCATCGACGCCGTGAAGACGAAGACGCACAAACCGAATCTGCAGGTGCGCTTCGTTCCCGTGACCTCGCAGAACCGCATTCCGCTGGTGCAGAACGGCACTGTTGATCTGGAATGCGGCGTGACCACCAATCTGACCTCGCGTCAGAACCAGGTCGCGTTTGGCGATACGTTCTTCGTCGCGACGACGCGCTTGCTCACGCGTAAAGATTCGGGCATCAAGGACTTTCCCGATCTCGCCGGGAAGACGGTGGTGACGAATCAGGGCACCACGTCCGAGCGCATTCTGCGCAAGATGAACGAAGAGAAGAAGATGAACATGCAGATCATCAGCGCGAAGGATTACGGCGAAGGCCGCATGACGCTGGAGACGGGCCGCGCAGTCGCCTACATGATGGACGACGTACTGCTCGCGGGGACGCGCACGCTGACGGCCAAACCGGCTGACTGGGTGATCACCGGCACGCCGCAATCATCGGAAGCGTATGGCTTCATGCTGCGCAGGGGCGATCCGGCATTCCTGAAAGTCGTCGACGATACGCTCGCTCAGGTGATGAAGAGCGGTGAGATCGACGCGATGTACGACAAGTGGTTCATGAAACCCGTGCCGCCGAAGAACATGAATTTCGATTTCCCGATGAGCGACAATCTGCGCACGCGGTACAAGAATCCCAACGACAAGGCGTTCGAGTAAGTCTTGCCGGCCTGGCCGCCCTTCAATGCGCTTTCAGGTCAGCGCGGCCAGCCAGCCGGTATTGAGCGATGGGCATGGCGCCGGAGTAAAATCGAACCACAGACACTCGTGACGATCCGCTCCGGAGCCGCAATGAACTCGCCCTCGCCGAAAGAACAAAAAACGCGCTGGAAACCGTCGCCTACCATGCTGAACGTGTTGACGGCGCTGATTGGCATCGGCACGCTGGGCGCGGGGATCGGCTGGCTGGTGTATAGCTGGTTCGTCGATCTCGAAGTGCCCTACTTCGCGATTCCACTCGTGATGTGCGTGCCGGTTATCGTTGCCGTTGCGTTCCGGAACATGTTTGATTGACGCCGGTCGGCCCGGCGCCGTGCGCAACGCAAGGCAACCCGAACCGACCGTCAGGCGGCCTTGACCGCCGCAATGCCCTCATCCAGTTCACCGCCCAACGCATCGACAACACCGTCGAGCAGCTTGGCCAGTTCCCCTGTCATCAGCGTGAAATCGGACTCGAACTCTTCGTCCTCGTTCTGAGCCGTCGGATCAGCGGCGTCCTTGATCACGTCGAGCGCCGTCACGCGCTTGATCGTCAGCGAAGGCGTCAGCACAAACGACACACGATCGTTCCACGTCATCGCCAGCCGCATGCATTGCTTGCCGGCTTCGATATGCCGCCGCATGTCGTCCGCTTCGAGCGCATGACCGACGTAACGCACGGTCGCATTGCCTTCAGCAGGCGAGCGCAGTTCAGTGTCCTGATCCAGCGTGAAATTGACGGGGCCATCACCGGCGAGCAGCCAGTTTGTCATCGCCGACACGGGCGCCTGCGCGACCCGCACGCTCGAAATCGGCAAACGGTCCACCGATTTGACCAGCAAGCCCAGCACATCGTCACCCAGCGCTTGCGAAGCGGAATCGATCACGAGCCAGCCATTGACCGTGTCGATCCAGACGCGCGTATCGCGCTGGATGCTGAATGCGCGGGGCAGCAGTTCGTCGGTGACCTGCTCTTTCAGATCGCGCATCTGCTTGCGGCCGGGCTTGAAGCCTTGCTGTTCCTCGAGTTCCTGCGCGCGTGCCTTGGTCACCTGCGTGACCACGGAAG
Organism: Paraburkholderia sp. C35; assembly: GCF_003121405.1. Lineage (GTDB taxonomy): Bacteria > Pseudomonadota > Gammaproteobacteria > Burkholderiales > Burkholderiaceae > Paraburkholderia. The sequence continues at coordinate 31,016 of NZ_QBUY01000029.1, forward strand.
CGGGCAGCAATTTCTTTTCTGCGCGGAACGTCAGCAGCATCTGCTTGTTGACGGAGTAGACGAGCGCGCCGTCATTGCGCGGCGACGTCCATCCCTGACGCGTCGTCTCGACGCTGTTGGCTGGCTGGAATGCGTGTGGCTCGAGCCACTTTTCCATTTGCTCGACGCTCACTTTCCACGGAGCGGGCAGACGGTGAAGCTGTAGATTCTTGAACCACATGGCGAGAACGGGCAAAGCGCGTCATTCTATATGACGATGGCGGCAACGCGGATTTTTGCTTGCTCTTGCAGTGGCGGAACCCCGTCGAGAGCGCACCGCCACTGTTGCCCGTTCAGGCCAGCATCACGTTAGCTCGCGATTCCTGCCTGCACTTTCGCAGCGACATCGGCGGGCACCCATGTCTTCCACATCTCGGGATGCGTGCGCAGGAATTGCGCGGCCATCGTCTGCGCGTCCAGTTTCTTGACGCTCATGTCGAGAATGGTCGCATTCAGGAAGTCCATCGGGAACTTGACCTTCGAGAACATCGTCATTAGTTGCGGCTCGGCGTTGTAGAACGGCGTGGACGCGCCGACCGTCACGTGCGATACCATGTACGACGATGCGCATTGCTGCGTGCTGCTTTCGTTGCGCAAGGTCTGCCAGCAAGCCTCGTTGTAGGCGGGCATTTTCAGTTCGGTCAGCTTGTACTTCGCCATCAGCGCGGCAGGACCCCAGTAGTAGAACAGGATCGGCGCGCCGCGCGTGTAGGCCGATGCAATCGCCGCATCGAGTGCCGCGCCCGTGCCGGGGCGGAAGTTCGTGTACGAGTCGTCGAGCTTGAGCACCTTCAGCAGACGCGTGTTGACGCGCTCGCAGTCCCAGCCGCTCGGGCAGTTCAGGAAGCGGCCCTTGTTCGGCTCTTCGTCGTCGGTGAAAACGTTCTTGTACTTCGGCAGATCCGCCACCGATGCGAGGCCCGGCGCCGATGCCTTGATACCGCGCGCGGGATCGCCCTTCACCACGTAGTCGGGCACGAACCAGCCTTCCTTCGTGCCGCCCGGCAGCGTATCGCCGACCAGCTTCACGCTGCCTGTTTCGACGGCTTTCGACGTGATCTCGCTGCGGCCCGTCCATTGCTCGGCCCATATCTGCACATCGCCGTGCGCGAGCGCGGTTTCCGTCGCGGCCGTGCTGCCCGGCACGACGTCCGTCTTGCAGCCGTAGCCCTTCTCCAGAATCTGCCGCAGCACTTCCGTTGCGAACGCACCGCTCTCCCACGTAATGCCAGCGAAGTGCACGGTCTTGCCGGCGCTGCACCAGCTTCCTGGTTTCGCGGCATTGCTGTCGGCGGCGTGCGCGCTGCCTGCTGTGAACGCGGCTGCCGCAGTCGCAACGGCAGCAAGCAGTTTGATCGATCGCATCATCTTTCGTCTCCTATTCCGCGCAAAATAATTTGCGGCGAATGTCTCGAATCTTGTAGTGATTGGCCGCGCGGATGACACGACCCGCCGCGTCATCGCAAGCGTGTGACATGGCATCGCGATTGTGCGGTCCGTTTTTTTCGACGATGAAGCGATGTTTTTTGATGCCGGGTATGAGTCCCGCTCAACATCGGGTTTCTACGTTGGGGTTTGCGCGGAGACAGCCGGGTTTCGCGCAGCAGGGCTCAGCGCACGGGATAGCAGAAGCCGTAATCTTCACAGCCTGGGCAGCCCGGCGCGGGCACTGGCTCACGTCCTTCGGCAAACGCCAGTTCACGCGCGAGAAATTTCTTCCAGCGCGTGTTGTCCGTGTTGCGTGCGACGAGTTGCGGATAGTGGCGCGTGAGGATAGCCGTGACGTCGTCGCGCCCATTGAGCCCGAGATCGCGCCACAAATGATCGGGACGCAGGCAGGCGCTGGCGATGATCGTCGCGAGGCACTGCGCATCGGCGTGGATCGCGTCGAGCGAGGACTCGTGTTGCAGCAGCAGCGCGCGCATCGTATCGACGAAAGACTGATGCTCGCTCGCGGCAATGTGCTCGGGCACGCCATGCCACGGAAGCGCGCCCGGAAAATGGCGGGCGCGCAAAGTATCGAGGGCCGCGCGCGTCAGACCGAGATGCAGCATCTCGTTGCTCGCGACCTTCGCGCCGATCAGCCGCGCGAACATCACGGTATCGGCCGCATCGCACTGTTGTGCACCATCGAGCAGGCGCGCGACTTCCGCGTCGCGGATGTGATTCGGTTCCGTTGTCATGCACTCGCCTCCTGTTGCGCAGGGCGCCGAAACTGCACTACACGCATCGACCATCGCGCAGCCACGTCAGGCCGCCTCCGACGCGCCGAACTTCTTGCGATACGCGCCCGGACTCGTCAACGCAATACGCCTGAAATGCCGTCGCAGCGACTCTTCTGAGCCGAAGCCCGCCAGTTCCGCGACGCGCGACATCGGCAGATCGGCGGGAGCCTCCAGCAGTTCGCGCGCCATGGCCACGCGCTCGCGGATCAGCCATTCGTAGGGCGCCATGCCCGTCGCGTCGCGAAACTGACGCTGCAACGTGCGCGGACTCATCGCCGCCTCGTTCGCCAGCGAGGCGAGCGTGTGCGCGTAAGCGGGATTGGCGCGCACGTAATCCATCAGACGCGCGAGACGGCTGCTGTCGTCCTGCGGCATCGGGCGCGGCACGAACTGCGCCTGGCCGCCCTCGCGGTGAGGCGCCACCACCAGCCGCTGCGCGACGCGGTTCGCCACCGCGCTGCCGTAGTCGCGCCGCACGAGATGCAACAGCATGTCCAGACCCGCCGCCGAGCCCGCCGACGTGATCACCTGCCCTTCATCGACATAAAGCGCATCGGGCTTCACACGCAATTGCGGATAACGCTGCTGGAGCTTGTCGGCGTAACGCCAGTGCGTCGTCACCGTCTTGCCGTCGAGCACGCCTGCCGCCGCGAGCACGAACACGCCCGAACAGATCGAGCAGACGCGCGCGCCGCGCGCAACAGCGGCGCGGATTTTCTTCAGCAGCGCTTCGGGTGGCGGCTCGTCGGGATCGCGCCAGCCGGGCACGACGATGGTCGACGCGCGGTCGAGCATCCTGAGCGTGTACGGCGCGGCTATGCCGATGCCGCCCGCCGCGCGGATCGGTCCCGGCTCGATGGCGCACACGGCGAACCGATACCACTGCACATCGAGTTCCGGACGATCGAGCGCGAACAGTTCGGTCACGCAGCCGAATTCGAAAGTGCAAAGGCGGTCGTAGACAAGCGCGGCGACGAGATGATCTTGCATGGCGTAATGTTACCGGACTTCGGCAATCACGCCACGGATGCGCAACGAGGATTCGCAGGCATGTCAGCGGAATCAGGCGGTGGCGAGTTGAAAGCCCTCGTCGATCCATCCTGTGATGCCGCCGATCATGATTTTCACGGGGCGTCCAAGCTGCGCGAGCCGGATGGCACCGCGCGTCGCGCCGTTGCAGTGCGGGCCGGCACAGTAGGTGACGAACACCGTGTCGTGTGGATAGTCCGCGAGCTTCGAGGCCACGATCTTGCCATGCGGAAGATTGACGGCGCCCGGCACGTGACCTTGCGCGAACATCGCGTGGCTTCGTACATCGAGCAGCACGAAGTCGTGTGTGTCCGGGCCGCCCGACAACGCCGCGTGAACGTCGGCGCAATCGGTTTCGAAAGCGAGCGACGCGGTGAAATGTGCAAGTGCGGCGGCGCTGTCGGCTGCGGCAACGGTAGTGACGGATGACATTGTGTGGTTTCCCGGTCAGTTGCGATGCATGCATTGTCCGGTGGGAACGCAACACACGACAGTGGCGCAAACGACGACTACCGGTAACATCACGCCACCAATTCGACGAGGCATGCCCGGCATCGAAGGATGAATCTGGCTGCAATCACGGCGAACGAACCGGCGCATGCTTTCGCCGGCGCCGGCTAGTCGCCTAATCGCCTATGCGCTTGAAGCTGGCGTAGTAATCGTCGGTGTAGTAGCAGTCGCTCGTCGACTTGCGCAGTCCGCCACACACGATGCGGCGCAGCCCGCGATCTGCCGCGCCGGGCGTGCGAACCGTGTAGGCGTGGTAGTAACCGCGTGGATGCTGCGGCAGCAGAGCCGCGCTATTGCGAAAGAGGACGCCGTCCTCGCCGAACGGGAACGGGCCGCCCGCTTTGATCAGACGCAACGTTTCCGCGGCTTCTGCAGGCAACTGCGCCTTGCCGACGGTGGCGAGTGCGCCATGCCCCTGCGCGGCCGATGCGGCGAGCGCGTCGCTCGCGGCCTGCGCAGGCTGACTCGCCGCCTGACTCGCAGATGCACCCGAATCGGCGGTAGCGTTTTGCGATCCACCCTTGCCGCACCCGCCGAGGATCGCGCTCAAGGTGATGATGCAGGAGAAAGCCCACGCCCGATTCACGAAACGGTGCCTCCGGGTTGACCAGCATTGGACGACCAGATGGGTTTTAAGGGTATCGCTAATGGCGGAGTGAATCAACGTTCGGTGGAAAGCGGGAAGGTTTGCCCGCGATCTTGCATGCCGTTGAACGCCGACATACGCTTTCCCCCGAAGATTGCACTTTTTTGTTTGCCTGCACGATACATGCATCGGCACAATCGAACGGGATACGATGCAGGTGCCATGGCCAATATGAAACTCGATCTATCGTGTGATGCCACTGCACGTCGCTATTCGAAGCGGCCGGACACGCTTCTCGTCGAGTTCGCGACATCCAGCGGCGTGCTGACGACACTCGAAGGCGACGTCGCTTACGCAACCGGCGACGCGTTGTTGACCGGCCCGGCCGGAGACCGCTGGCCAGTTCGCCGGCAGCGATTCGACGCAGCGTATGTCGCGGTGCCGCCCGTCACTCAGGGACAAGCTGGAAACTATCGCCGCACACCCAATGTGGTGTGGGCGAGGCAGATGACTGCCCCGTTCGAGGTGCAACTGGACACCCGCGGCGTGTTGCGAGGCAAAGCGGGAGACTGGCTCGTGCAGTACTCGCCAACCGATCAGTCGATCGTCGACGAACACATCTTTGCGCAAACCTATATAGCCGTCGACTGATCGCGCGCTCGCATTGATGACGCAATAAATTTTCGGCCTGGAAAAACGTCAGGTCTAAATTGCGCGAATATCCGGCCGATACACTATTCACTGGCGGTTGCACAAGACCGCATTGCACGCTCACACGGACAAGCGCGCGGAGCACGGCGTGCGCTAAACACACGCTCCAGGCCGTCCAATCAAAGTGCGACAGAAACCCTGCATAGAAAAGAAAACTTGCGCTTCATTCGGCCAGTTAATTCATGCAGACTCAATGCTTCAATTCATGTGAATAAAAACCATGCGATCAACACAGCAAAGCAGCCCGGTAATACTTGGTCAGATTCTTGAATAAAACTTTTAATATTCCGCTCAATATTCAAGAACAGCTGCCGTTAACCAGTTGAGGGAACTTCCTCTTGCGACGGAACTGACATGCAGAGCACTTACAATCTGGGTCTGGTTGTCGTGTCGCTCGCCGTCGCAACACTGGCTTCATACACGGCGCTCGACCTGGCCGGACGTATTTCCACCATGGCATCGGCCCGCCTGCGCCACCTCTGGCTTGCAGGCGGCGCGGCAGCCATGGGCACGGGCATCTGGTCGATGCACTTCATCGGCATGCTCGCCTTCTCGCTGCCGATCCCGCTCGGCTACGACTTTTCGATCACCGGCTATTCGCTCATCATCGCGATGATCGTGTCGTACTTCGCGCTCGTCCAGGTGGCGCGTCCGACACTGTCCATCCGTCGCCTCATCACGGGCGGCCTGCTGATGGGCTTCGGCATCGCGGGCATGCACTACACCGGCATGGCCGCGATGCAGATGCAACCCGGCATCCGGTATCACCACGGCCTGTTTGGCGCGTCCATCGTGATCGCCATCGCGGCTTCGATCGCTGCGCTGTGGATCGCGCACACGCTGCGCGATTCGACGCTGCGTCACGTGCTGCCCAAGCGCATCGGCGCGGCTTGCGTGATGGGCGTCGCCATAGTCGGCATGCACTTCACCGGGATGGCCGCCGCCGATTTCCTGCCCGGCTCGATTTGCGGCGCCGCGCGCGGTGTCAACGCGCAATGGCTCGCCACCACCATCCTGCTCTTCACGCTCGCGATCCTGATCGTCACGCTGATCCTGTCGCGCTTCGATGCACGTACAACCTTTCTTGCCGGTTCCGTGTCGTCGCTGAACAATCAGATCGTACGTCTTGCCACCTACGACACGCTCACCGATCTGCCGAACCGCCGCACGCTGACCGAGCGCATCGAGCGCGCGATTCACGCATCGAAGCTGAGCCGGCGCGGCTTCGCGATCCTCTTCATGGATCTCGACGGCTTCAAGACGATCAACGATTCGCTCGGCCACGCATTCGGCGATGAAGTACTGAAATCGTTCGCGAACAATCTGCGGCAATGCGTGCGTAACGTCGATACCGTCGCGCGCCTGGGCGGCGACGAATTCGTGGTGCTGGCCGAGAACCTCGGCGCGCCGCAGGACGCGGAGAAAATGGCGGAAGCGGTGCTCGAACGGATGCGCAACGGCATCAGCACGCAGAGCCAGACATTGCAGGTGATGCCGAGCATCGGCATCGCGCTCTATCCGCAGGACGGCGATTCCGTCGATGAACTGCTCAAGCATGCCGATGCCGCGATGTACGAAGCGAAGCGCGGCGGCCGCAGCACCTATCGCTTCTTCGAAGCGCACATGAACGAAGCCGCGATGCGCACGCTCAAGATCCAGAGCGCGCTGCACGAAGCACTCGGCAAGGGTTATTTCTCGCTGCACTTCCAGCCCAAGTTCCGCGGCGACAGCGGCGAAGTGGCGGGCGCCGAAGCGCTGATCCGTCTGAATCACCCCGACATCGGCGCGCTGGCGCCGTTGGACTTCATCCCGATTGCAGAGCGCTCGGGCCAGATCGTGCAGATCGGTTACTGGGTCGTGCGCGAGACCTGCCGCCAGATTCGCCGCTGGGAAAGCGCGGGCCTGCCGTCGATGAAGGTGGCCATCAATCTGTCGCCGCGCCAGATGGCGCAACCGGATCTCGTCGTACGGATGCTGGAAATCGTGCACGCGGAAGGCGTCTCGTGCGACCAGATCATGTTCGAGATCACGGAAACCGTCGCGATGCAGGACGCCGCGAAAACAACCGAAATGATCCGCGAATTCCAGACCAGCGGCTTCGAGATTTCAATCGACGATTTCGGCACCGGCTATTCGAGCCTCGCCTATCTGCAGCGTTTCCGCGTGAAGCAGTTGAAGATCGACCGGTTCTTCACGAACGGGCTGGACGCCGACGGCCACGAAGGCAGCGCCATCGTGCAGGCAATCATCGCACTCGCGCATTCGCTCGAGATGGATGTGGTCGCGGAAGGCGTCGAAACGGCGTCGCAACTCGACAAGCTCAAGGACCTGCAGTGCGACGAAATGCAGGGCTTTCTGCTCGGCAAGCCGCTCACGGCCGACGCATTCAGCGAACTCCTGCAGGAGCGCATGCCGACAACGTGACGGGTGCCCTTGCCGCGCCCTGTCATTGGTCTGCGGTCGACACGTCCACCGCTTGCAACGCGAACGTCGCGGGCTCGATATGCGGGCTTGCGACAGCCGACGTCACGTCGCGCCGCGTCAGTTTCCCATCCACCGATGCGCCCACATCCATGCGCAATTGCTGGTAGTAAATGTTGCCCGTGATGTGCGCATTCTCCAGCAACTCGACGAAGTGGTCGGCGATCACATCGCCCGTGATCTGGCCGTTGACGATCACATCGTAGCCGTATACGTTGCCCGTGATCGAACCGCGATCGCTCAACACCAGCAGCGTCTCGCATCCCGGCTTGCCCGTGAGATTGCCCTTGAGGTGACCGTCCATGCGCAGACCGTCGCTGAACTCCAGGTCGCCCGTGATGTACACGTCGTGTGCAATGAGGGTCGCCAGTTTGCTCTGGGACACGCCGGGTGATTTTTTCTTGCTGAACATGATCGATACCGAAGTGAGAATGAAAACCCGTGAAACCGCGCCTCAGCGGCGCGAGCGGCCTTGCTCCTGCAGAAACAGCACTTGCGCCTGAAGCTGGCGCACTTCGACGGTGAGTGCATCGGCGGACTTCTGCACGCTCGCACGCGATGCCGCTTCCTGCCGGAGCGCGAGTTGCGCGCGCGCCAGCGCGTCCTGCGTGTCGTCGTGTGCGGCAGGTGCAGCGGGCGCGGTGCACGGTGCGCTGGCGGACACGGCACGCATTGCGTAGCCGTGCATCGCTGCAGCGCCTGCTGCGACACATGCCGCGCAGACGAACGCCCACGTCGAAAGGCGCACGGCAAGCGAGCGCATCGGCTGCAACACGTACGTGCGCTGCATCACCATCCGACGGCGCGCGCGTTGCCGGCCAGCCCGAAGAAGATCAGCCATGAGACGGCCCCATGAACAGTGCGAGATAGTCGGTCGGGTCCACGGGCGCGCCGTTGACGAGTACTTCGAAATGCAGATGCGGGCCGGTCGAGCGACCCGTCGAGCCGACATCGGCGATATGCTGGCGCGGCAGCACGAGATCGCCCTCCTGCACATCGACCCGCGACGCGTGGCCGTAGCGCGTGATCAGCCCGTTGCCGTGATCGATTTCGACGGCATTGCCGTAGCCGGCTTCCGGCCCTGCGTGTATCACGCGACCACCCGCTGCAGCGAGAATCGGCGTGCCCGTCAGCGCGACGAGATCGACGCCCGGATGAAAGCTGAGCCGGCGCGTGAACGGATCGATGCGATTGCCGAACGGCGAGCCGAAGCGCGCGCCGTCGACAGGCATACGGCCTGGAAACGACTCCCAGTTCGCAACATGCAGCGTGGTTTCCTGTTCGAGCGCCGACAGCGTCGCCGCGAGACAGGCGATCCGGTCATGGATCGCGGCGGCACTGCGCTCGTCGTGGCCTTTCGGAATGTCACAAGGGCGCGGCGGCAATAGCGGACCGCCCTCGCCGGCGTCCGAGGCGTTGTCGGGCGTTGTGTCGTTGGTTTTTTCTTCGGGCGTGCCGGACGGCTCGCTTGCCGGCATGTGAACCGTCACGCGGCCATCTGCAGCGTGCGTCACGATGGCCGCTGTTCGCCCGCCGTGCTTCGCGGACAACGCCGCTTTACCGGCCGGTTTCTGCGCGCTATCGGTCACATCGTCGCCTGCGTCGTCACCGAGCACGTCGCTCGCCGACAGCACGGGCGCGGCGAACACGGGACGCGGCAAGGTCTTGATCGTCTTCAGACGGTTTTCGAAATCGTGCAGTGTCGCCACTTGCGACGCCAGTCGCGTCAGCCGCGGCTCCATCTGCTCGACTGCCGCATTCAGCTTGCCGAGTTCGGCGATCGTGTAGTCGCGTGCGATGCGGCTGTCGGCCTGCCCCGCAGCGGCATCGCGTTTCGGATGATCGCGGCCGATCACGATACCCGCCGTCAACGCCAGCGCCGAGCTGCAACAGGCGACGACTACGCCGATCGTCAGCGCAGTGCGCCGCGTCACGAAACGCACCGAGCCGTTCGTCAGGTGCTTGCGCGCGCCCCAGATCAGCGACATCAGCAGCCGCCTTTCAGCACGCGCGCGATGCGCAGCGTCACACATGCGCAACGTGCACACGCGGCGACGATCGTGATGCGCGCGGCGGACGGCGCGAAGTAACAGTGAACCAGCATACGCAGGAAAACGAATCGATTTCGTGGATGGGGAAAACGGTGGCGCGCATTATCACGCCATCTGCCTGGCCCACATCTCAATTTGGACGAATTCGGATTCGTCGCAAGTTCGCATCATGAGCGACGTGCGTTTGCCGTTGCATCAGACGGCAAGCAGTCGCAGCAACCGCTCGCGCAACGATTCGCTCGCCTGCGTCATCGGCGCGCGCAAGCCGCCATCCATCAAGCCTTGCGCGGCCAACGCCGCCTTCACGGGCGCAGGGTTCGACTCGGCTGTCAATGTACGGATCAACGGCACGAGCGCATGAAACAGCGCGCGTCCATCGTCGAGCCGGCCCGCCTTCAACGCGCGATCGAGCGCAACGAAGCGCTCCGGCCACACATGCGCCGACGCCGCGATCGCGCCGCTGCCGCCCATGCAAAGCGTGTCGAAAATACGGATGTCATCGCCCGCGAGCACCTGCAGGCGGCCGTCGAGAATCAGCGCATGCGTGGTGTCGAGCGAACCGGCGCAATCCTTGATCGCCTGAATGCGCGGGTGCGCGGCCAGCGACAGCAGCGTCTCCAGTTCGATGCGCACGCCGGTTCGCGCGGGAATGTCGTACAGCACGACGGGATGCTCGCTGGCGTCGGCGAGCATCGTGAAATGCGCGGCAATCCCCGCCTGCGACGGCCGCACGTAGTACGGCGCCGACACCAGCAAGCCCGCGAGCGGCAGCGCGTTCAGCCGCTGCACGCGCTCGCGCATGGCCGGCGCATTGTTGCCCGACACGCCGACGATCACGGGCACTGCATCGCCCGCGGCGTCGAGCGTGGTGGCGAGCACGGCTTCCTGCTCGGCGACATCGAGCGAAGACGGCTCGCCCGTCGTGCCGAGCGCGACGACGCCCGCCACGCCCGCGTCGGCATAAAGCCTGATCAGACGGCGCAAGGCGGCGTGATCGACGGCGCCGTCGGCGGAAAACGGCGTGACAAGGGGAATCCAGATACCCGAAAACGTAGACATGACTTTCCTCGACCGCGACCGTACGGTAACCGTTCAGCGGCGAGGAGGCAGACAGGAGGCGGGAGTGTTGAAGACCGTCGGTCGAGGCTGTTCCGTCGCACATCTGACGGAACAGCAGCTCCGGTCAGATGAGCGGCTGTTTTTTGGCTTTGGAAACGGCAGCGCGTGCGGGCGCGGCGCGCAGCTGCGCGTGCATTTCTACCCGGTTATGAAGCGTTTGGCCGTTTTCCATGTCGGGAAGTGTAACCGCAAAGCCGCGCCCGATGCCGCCCGAATTTCGCCCGAACGGGCGAAACACGAAAAAACCTTGACTTCCTCGCCCGGCGAATTAATATACGCACCGCGTATATCCACCGTTATCTCCTGACGAAAAGAGGCAGCCCATGAGCGTCCCGCAACAAGCTTTTCTCCGTGACGCGATGCGGCGTCTGAACCTCACCCGCGACGGCTTTGCCACGCGTATTGGCGTGTCGAAGCGCGCACTCGACACGTGGCTGCTGCCCGACGATTCGCAGGAATCGCGCGCGATGCCGGAAATCGTCGAGCGCTTCGTGTCGGAAATCGTCGTCAACGGCGCGCCTGCCGAAAAGCATACGCAAAGCGTAGATTCGCAATCGCTGGCTAGCCAGATGCTGTTCGAAGGCAAGCCGCAGCTGCTATCCGTCGATCAGTTCTCGCGCGATGCCGTCGAAGCGCTGTTCCGCGTCGCGGACATCATGCAGCCCATCGCGCGCCGCCGGAAAATCTCGCGCGTGCTCGAAGGTGCTGTTCTCGGCAACCTGTTCTTCGAAGCCAGTACGCGTACCCGCGTGAGCTTCGGCGCCGCTTTCTGCCGCCTGGGCGGCTCGGTGTGCGACACGACGGGTTTCACGTTTTCGTCGATGGCCAAGGGCGAATCGATCTACGACACGAGCCGCGTGATGTCAGGCTATGTCGACGCCCTCGTGATCCGCCACCCGGATCAAGGCTCTGTCGCCGAATTTGCCCGCGCCACCAACATTCCCGTGATCAACGGCGGCGACGGCCCCGGCGAGCATCCGAGCCAGGCGCTGCTCGATCTGTACACGATCCAGCGCGAGTTCTCGCGGCTGGGCAAGATTGTCGATGGCGCGCATATCGCGCTGGTCGGCGACCTGAAGTACGGGCGCACCGTGCATTCGCTCGTCAAGCTGCTCGCGCTGTATCGCGGCATCAAGTTCACGCTGATCTCGCCGCCCACGCTGGAAATGCCCGCGTACATCGTCGATCAGATTTCGCGCAACGGTCACGTGGTCGAGCAGACCCACGATCTCACCAACGGCCTGCGCGGCGCGGATGTGGTCTACGCGACGCGCATCCAGAAAGAGCGCTTCGCCGATGAATCGTTCGAAGGCTATACGCCGGATTTCCAGATCAACCAGGCACTCGTCGATACCGTGTGCGGCCAGGACACGCTGATCATGCACCCGCTGCCGCGCGACAGCCGCCCCGGCGCGAACGATCTGAGCACGGACCTGAACCACGATTCACGCCTCGCGATCTTCCGTCAGACCGACAACGGCATTCCCGTGCGCATGGCGATCTTCGCGGTGCTGCTCGGTGTCGAGAAGCTGGTTCAGCATTCGATGCGCGACGCCGCATGGCGCCCGCCCGCATACCTCGGTCCGGACGATGCCGTGTTTCACGGCATCGACTAAGCGGCTGGCAGGCTGACCCGATCACGATCGATACAAACCGGTTCATGCAAAACGCGCGTCGAAGTTCGACGCGCGTTTTTGTTTTCGCGCGACGCTCATCATTCCCACATGGCGTCGATGCCATCTGTGCGCCATCTTCACGCCATCTATCCGTCACCGCCTCGCCACGCCGCCTGTGCCACGATGAAGATTCGCTTTCCACGCTGTTTTAACGCAGCGCGAGCCTTTACTTTGTGCCGCGTTGCGGGCAACGTGAAGTGGTTTCTGAAAGCAGTCGCCGCGCGTGCGGACGTGCTGTGATGTTCTGCGCGAGCGGCATCGAAATTGCTCATTGATAGGGCTTGCCATGCACCGGGCGCGGCTTCGATGCGGCGCAAGCCTGCATCGAACTTCCACGGAGCAAGCAGAACATCATGTCCCACGATATCGAATGTCAGGGTTCGTGCCCGCCACACGATGCGCAGGCGACCCACGAAGACGAGCATGACGCCTCGCCATCCAGCAACTCCCGACGCCGCTTTCTGCAATCCGCTGCGGCTGCCGCTACCGTAGGTGCCGCGCCGTACGCGAAGGCGCAAACCCAGACACCGTCCGCACCGCAGCCCGTTGCACGCACAACCGTGCCGCCGCGCGCGGTGAAGCTCAACATCAACGGGCGCGACTACACGCTGCAACTCGAACCGCGCGTGACGCTGCTCGACGCGCTGCGCGAATATGCCGGGCTCACGGGCACGAAGAAAGGCTGCGACCGCGGGCAATGCGGCGCGTGCACGGTACTCAGCAATGGGCGGCGTATCAACTCGTGTCTCACGCTGGCCGTGATGCACGAAGGCGAGGCGATCACGACAGTCGAAGGACTCGCGAGCAACGGCATGCTGAACCCCGTGCAGCGCGCGTTCATCGAGCAGGATGCCTTTCAGTGCGGCTACTGTACGCCGGGGCAAATCTGTTCGGCGACAGCTTTGCTCACGGAATTCGACGCCGGCACCGCCAGCACCGTCACCGCCGATGTGCGACGCCGTCCACCGCAACTGACCGATGAAGAAATCCGCGAGCGCATGAGCGGCAACATCTGCCGCTGTGGCGCGTATGTGAATATCGTTGCGGCTGTGCAGTCCGCGCATCGCGGCACGGTTGGCGACGGTACCAGCTACACCTACTCGACGTTCGTCATCAAGACGACCGACGTCGCGTAACGAGGAGATCATCATGGATGCAATCTCCTACGAACGCGCCGCCGACGTCGCAGGCGCGGTGCGCGCTGCGCAACAGCCGGGCACGATGTTCATCGGCGGCGGCACGAATCTGCTCGATCTGATGAAAGGCGGCGTGACGCGCCCCGTCAAACTCGTCGACATCACCCGCATACAGGGACTCGATGTCGTATCGACGCTGCCCGACGGCGGCATGCGCATCGGCGCACTGGTGCGCAACAGCGACGCCGCGAATCACGCGCTGGTGCGCGAGCGTTATCCGCTGCTGACGCAGGCGCTGCTGGCGGGCGCGTCGGCGCAGCTGCGCAATATGGCCACAGTGGGCGGCAACCTGATGCAGCGCACGCGCTGCCCGTACTTCTACGACACCGCATTCACCGCCTGCAACAAGCGCGATCCCGGCACCGGCTGTGCCGCGATCAACGGCCACAACCGCATGCACGCGATCCTCGGCGCGAGCACGCAATGCATCGCCGTGAATCCGTCCGATATGAGCGTCGCGCTCGCCGCGCTCGATGCCACCGTGCGCGTGAGCGGGCCACAAGGCGAACGCGTGATTCCGTTCAGCGAGTTTCATCGCCTGCCGGGCGAGCGTGCCGATCTCGATACCACGTTGCGCCCCGGCGAGTTGATCACATCGGTCGACTTGCCACCGCCCATCTATAGCGATCACGCGCACTACCTGAAAGTGCGCGACCGCGCGAGCTACGCATTCGCACTCGTTTCCGTTGCAGCGGCGTTGCAGATGGACGGCAACACTGTGCGCAGCGCACGCATCGCATTGGGCGGCGTCGCGCACAAACCGTGGCGCGCGACAGCCGCCGAACAGATGATCACGGGCAAGCCGCTCGATAGCGCCACCTTGAAGAACGCCGCGGCAGCCGCACTCGCCGATGCGAAGCCGCTGCGCGACAACGCGTTCAAGGTTCGGCTCGCGCAGAACGCGATCGTGCGTGCCGTGAACCAGGCAGCGGGAGGTGTGGCATGAGCACGATGATCGGACATCCGCTCGATCGCACGGATGGCTTGCTGAAAGTCACGGGCGAAGCGCGCTACGCAGCGGAGTTTCCCGAAGCACGTCTCGCGCATGGCGTGCTGGTGACGAGCACGATCGCGAAGGGATCGATTGCATCGATCGATACGAGCCGCGCGTCTACACTGCCCGGCGTGCTGCTGGTGATGACGTATCAGAACGCGCCGCGTCTGCCGAATGGCGGACGCCCTGCTCTCGCGCCGCCGGCAGGACGACATCTGTCGCTGCTGCAGGACAACGAGATCCACTACAGCAACGAGCCAATCGCAATCGTCGTCGCGGACACGCTCGAACATGCGACCGATGCCGCGCGTCAATTGCGCATCACGTATGCCGCGCAACCGCCGGCGCTCGATTTCACGCAGGCCAAATCGGGCGCACATGCGCCCGACAAACCGCAAGGCCGCCAGACCGACACCTCGCGCGGCGATTACGACGCGGGCCTGGCGGCGGGCGTAGTGCGCGTCGATGCCGTCTACACCACGCCGATGGAGCATCACAACCCGATGGAACCGCACGCGACGATGGCCGTGTGGGATGGCCCGCAGCTGACACTCTACGATTCGACTCAGGGCGTGACGGGCACGCGCACGGCGGTGGCGAAGACGCTCGGCATGTCACCCGACGACGTGCGCGTGATCTCGCCGTTCGTCGGCGGCGGCTTCGGCTGCAAGGGATCGGCGTGGTCGCATGTGGTGCTGTGCGCGATGGCCGCGAAACAGACGGGGCGGCCCGTGCGTCTCGCGCTCGAGCGTCCGCAGATGTTCGGCCCGGTTGGCGGGCGGCCCTACACCGAGCAACGGTTGGTGATCGCCGCGAAACGCGACGGCACGCTGACGGCGATGCGGCACGACAGTTTCTCGAACACGTCGATGATCGAAGACTGGACGGAAACCTGCTGCATGGTCACGCGCATGATGTACGCGGTGCCGAACCAGGTGACGACGCATCGCCTCGTGCAACTGAATGTCGGCACGCCGACCTTCATGCGCGCGCCGGGCGAGACGACGGGATCCTGGGCGCTGGAAACGGCGATGGACGAACTGTCGTACGAGTTGAAGATGGACCCGCTCGCGCTGCGCCTGAAGAACTATGCGGAAAGCGATCCGCAGGAAAACAAGCCGTGGTCGAGCAAGGCCTTGCGACAGTGCTACAGCGTGGGCGCGGAACGCTTCGGATGGTCGCGCCGCACGCCGCAGCCGCGTTCGATGCGCGACGGCAACACGCTGATCGGGCTGGGCATGGGTACGGCCACGTATCCGGCGAATCGCAGCGAGGCTGCCGCACTCGCGCGCATCCTGCCCGACGGCACGGCGATGGTGGTGTCCGGCACGCAGGATCTCGGCACGGGCACCTATACCGTGATGACGCAGGTCGCGTCGGACGCGTTGGGTATCGCGCCGGAAAACATCCGTTTCGGACTGGGCGATTCGTCGCTGCCGAAAGCGCCCGTATCGGGCGGCTCGCAGTCGGTCGCGAGTGTGTCGCCCGCCGTGCGCGACGCGTGCGATCAGGTGCGCGGCAAGCTGGTCGCCATGGCGCTTGCCGATCACGGCTCGCCCGTTTTCGGCATTGCTCCCGACGACGTGACCGTACAGAACGGCTGGGTGATGAGCCGCTCCGATGCGTCGACGCGCGACCCGATCGCGGCGGTGCTGGCGCGCGCGGGCGGCCAGCCGATCGAGGCGTCCATCAGCACGAAACCCGGCGACGAGAAACAGCGGTATTCGTTTCATTCGTGGGGCGCCGTGTTCGCCGAAGTGCATGTCGATGCCGATCTCGGCACGATCCGCGTGGCGAAGATTACGGGCGTCTATAACGTCGGACGGATGCTGAATGTGAAGACTGCCCGCAGTCAGCTGATGGGCGGGCTGGTGTGGGGAATCGGGGCGGCGCTGGAGGAAGGGACCGTGCTCGACGCGCAATACGGGCGGTTCATCAATGCCAATCTTGCAGAGTACCACGTGCCTGCGAATGCCGATGTGGGCACGCTCGATGTGGTCGTGCTCGACGAGCCGGATCCGTTTATCAATTCGCTCGGGTCTCGGGGGATCGGGGAGATTGGCATCACCGGCGTGGTTGCTGCGATCGGGAACGCGGTTTATCACGCGTCCGGTGTCAGGGTTCGCGATTTGCCCGTTACGTTGGATAAGGTCGCGATGGGATGAGGATGAGGGGCAAAAAAAACCAAAAAACCTTGCCCCTCGCCCCAGTTGCACCGCACAATGAACCTCACCCCCCACCTTCTGGATGCCGCCCATGGCATACGCCTCTTTCGCAACCGGCGTGCTGCTCGCCGCCGGCTACGGATCGCGCTTCGACCCGGAAGGCATCCACAATAAACTGCTCGCCCGTCTCCCCGACGGCACGCCCGTCGCGTACGAATCCGCGCATCGGCTGCTGCTGGTGGTTCCTCACGTGATCGCCATCGTGCGCCCCGGCTCCGAACTGCTCGCCCGCGTACTCAATGACGCCGGCTGCCACGTTATCTTCTCCGCCGACGCTGAACGCGGCATGGGTGCAAGCCTCGCCGCCGGCATCGAAGCCAGCGACGACGCCGACGGCTGGATTGTCGCGCTCGCCGACATGCCCCGGATCGCCACGCCAACCATCGAAGCGATTGCCCGCGCCGTGGACGACGGCGGCCAGATCGTCGCGCCGTATTACGAGGGCCAGCGCGGCCATCCGGTCGGCTTCGGCATCGAACATCACGATGCGTTGCTCGCGCTCGACGGCGACACGGGTGCTCGCGCGCTGTTCGCGGCGCATCCCGTCAAGCGTATCGATGTCGACGATCCCGGCGTCCTGAGGGACGTCGATACACCCGACGATCTGCGCAAGCTCTAGTTACCGCATCCGCTCACATCTTTGACATATCCGCGCGCTTGAATCAGCAAAGCGAGTTGTGTCGTGCGTGCCGAGGCGTGCCGATCCATACCAACCCACGCCCAGGCACGCCACTTGCGCGCTGCTGCGCCGCGAGAACCCGCGAGCGCGCATCGCACGGTTGGTCTAAGCTGTCCACGATGCCGCGCGCCGACACCGTGCGCGCAAAACCTACGCAGCATGCCGCCGGACGTCTCAATCCGCATTCAGCCAGGATCACATGAGCGAAACCAGTCCGCGTCTTTTCATCGTCTCGCCTCACTTCGACGACGCCGTGTTCGGCTGCGGCGCGCTGCTCGCCGCTCACCCCGATGCCGCTGTCTGCACCGTGTTCGCCGCGCCGCCCGCTCAGGACATGCACACCGTATGGGACAGCAAGGCGGGCTTCGCGAGCGCCTTCGAATCGATCCACGCGCGCACGCTCGAAGACAACAACGCGCTCGCCGTGCTCGATGCGATCCCCGTGCGCCTGCCGTTCCGCGACGCGCAATACAGCGATTCGCCGTCCATTGCGAAGCTCGCCGCCGCGCTCGAGGAAGCCATCTACGGCTCGACGGCGAACACGCTGCTGATGCCGCTCGGTCTCTTCCACGACGATCACGGCCGCGTGTTCGAAGCGTGCTGCGAAATCCTGCCGCGCATGTCGCATCTCGAATGGTTCGCGTACGAGGAAGCGATCTATCGGCCGATGCCGGGACTGGTGCAGCAACGGCTCGTCGATCTGGCCGGGCGCGGCATCGTCGCAACACCCGCCAGCCCGTCGGCCGATCACGCGCTCGACCGCGAGCGCCAGGCGCTGCTCAAGCGCGAAGCCGTGTCCGCGTATACGAGCCAGTTGCGCGCCTTCGGCCCGCACGGCTACGACGACGTCTATGCCGCCGAGCGCTACTGGCGGCTGAGCGTCGACCGGCAGCGCAAGGCGCGGCATTGACACGGCGCGGACACGATACGACGCAACGCAGAGCCAGCAGTCTTCGCGGTCATCGCCTACGCTAATGAAAGCAGGACGCGCCGCATCCCTGCCGCAAGAGCGAGAGCAGCGCGAACGCGTCCACCGCCGGTTGCCCAAGCCGCGACATCGCCACGAGGTCACACCATGCACACCAGTCCGATTCCCGATCCACTCGCCGATCCGACGCGCGATCCCGAAGGCGATCCGCTCACGCCGCCGTCGCCGGGTCATCACAACGACGAGCCGCAGCGGCCCGAAGGCCCGCCCGACAAAGACCCTGTGATGCGGTGACAGCGCGCCAGAGCGGCGCGCTCAGTCCAGCTCGATGGGCTGGCCGTGCGGCGTGCGGCGCGCCGCCGCGTCCCATGCGTGCTTGCGCTCGGTCAACCCCTCGCGCGTGACGCAACCTTTGGCTGTTGCGATACGCTCGAGCGCCGTTAACCAGTGTGCGTAGTAGGTGTCGCCGTGATCGGGATCGCCCTGCGCCTGTGCATCGCGGATTGCAGCCGCCAGCGTCGCGGCCCATTCCTGCCAGCTGAACACACCGCGCGCGTGCAGCGCGAGCGTCATCGCGAAAGCCGCCGCCTGCCAGGGCGCGGCGAACACCGGCCCGGCGTTGTCGCGCGGCAAGCCGGGCAAGGCGTCGAGCAATTCGCGCGACACGTCGGACGACGCACTCCTTCCATGCGCGGACACAGGCTCGCTCATGCCGCCTCCGCTTCGAGATACGGCTCCCAGCAATCGACGCACACCGACGACGCCGTCGTGTCCTTGCCCCACAACTCAGCGGCATCGAAGCGCACCGTGTAAAGCCAGCGGGGGTCTTCGCCGCGCCCCAGCGCGTTCGAATCGGGGAACACGTGCGCGCCGTGCACCGCGACGATCTGGCCGCGCTTGCCGCGGCAATAGCGCGGCAGACGCGTGTGGGTCGGCGGATTGAGCGTCAACGTGCGCACCGCGTCGCCAACGACGAAGCGCGCAGGATGCGGCGCAGGCCGCGAGGCCGGGCTGCCGCGAAACAGCATCGGATTGACCTGATCGGCGGCCAGCACGCGCGGCACCGGCGCTGCGGCATGCCGCGACATGCCGCTGTCGATTTCATCGGACGTCGCGAGTCCCGCGTCGATCAGCAGCTTGCAGAGGCCCGCGAACCAGATCTGGTAGTAGCTGCTCGACAGATACTGCGCAGGCGGCAGGCTCTCGCGCGCGGCCCGCGACATGTCGATATTCCATTTACCCGTCGCACCCATCGCGATCGTCAGCGCGAGCGCATGACGTTCCCAGCCTGCGTGGAAATACGGCTCATCGGTTTCCGGCGCGATCGGGCCGAACGACTGCATGCCGCCAAGGTCTTGTGCGCCGTTCATGGCTGGCCTCCGCTCGCAGAGCCTGGCGTGTTGGGGGCAAGCGCGAGTCCCGTGCCGATCATCGAATCGCGCGTGACGAGAACGGCGAGTTCGTCTTCGCCGAGTGCTTCCGTGTTGGCAGGACGCATCGGCAGCACCAGATAGCGCACCTCTGCCGTCGAATCCCACACGCGGATTTCCGTGCCGTCGGGCAACGCAACACCGAACTCGGCAAGCACGCCACGCGGATCGATCACCGCGCGCGAGCGGTACGGCGCCGACTTGTACCAGATGGGCGGCAAGCCGAGCACGGGCCACGGATAGCACGAACAGAGCGTGCACACGACCATGTTGTGCACGCCCGGCGTGTTCTCCAGCGCGACCATGTGCTCGCCCTGCCGCCCCGTGAACCCAAGCGATGCAATCGCCGCCGTCGCATCGTCGAGCAGCCATTGCCGGAACGCGGCATCGCGCCAAGCCTTCGCGACCACGCGCGCGCCATTGCGCGGCCCGACCTTGTGTTCGTACGTGTCCATCAGCACATCGAGCGCCTTCGGTTCGACGTAGCCTTTTTCGATCAGCAGCGATTCGAGCGCGCGCACGCGCAGATCCATCTCGGGCAGCACACTGCCTTCGTGGTCATGGTCGTGATCGTGTTCATGCTCGTGTGAAGCGTCGTGGCTCATCTGCGTTCCGCCTGAAGAATGCAACACTCACGCAGTATCGTCGGGCAAATTGCCGGATGCAAACACATGCGCGATGCATCCGCTGCGTCATATCTCGACTCGCGCGCCCACTTCGATCACCCGGTTGGCAGGCAGCTTGAAGTACGCCGCCACATTGCCCACGTTATGCAGCATCACCGCGAACAGCCGCTCGCGCCACATCGCCATGCCTGCGCCCGGCGTCGGCACGACGGTCGCGCGGCTCAGGAAATACGACGCTTCGCAAGGATCGAAATCGAGACCCAGCGGCCTGGCGGCTTCGAGTGCTCTCGGCAGATTGACCTCGTCCTTGAAGCCGTAACGGACCGTCACCTGATAACAGCCTTCGCAAACCGTGCGCAGACGGACGCGATCGCTCTCGGCGACCCACGGTATTTCGTCGTTGTTCACGGTCAGGAACACGACGCGCGTGTGCAGCACGTGGTTATGCATCAGGTTGTTGACGAGCGCATGCGGCACACCGTCAGGACTCGGCGTGAGAAAGATCGCCGTACCCGGCACGCGCGCGGGCTGACGCGCCAGCAACTTCTGCAGATACGTCTTGAGCGGCATCGTGCCCGCGTGCGCGCGCGCCTGGGCGCGCATGATCTCGCCGCCGCGTCCCCATGTCGCCATGATCGTGAACATCACGAAGCCGATGATCAGCGGGAACCAGCCGCCATCGACGATCTTCAACAGGTTCGCCGAGAAGAACGTCGCGTCGATCACGAAGAAGAACGCCGTCGCGAACACGCAGAGCGCCCAGTTGTAATGCCATGCATAGCGCACGACAAAGAACGTCAGCAAGGTGGTGATCAGCATCGTGCCCGTCACGGCGATGCCGTACGCGGAACCCAGCGCCGTCGACGAACCGAAGCCGAGCACGGCGGCCACCACCGCGATGAGCAGCGTCCAGTTGATGCCGGGCACGTAGATCTGGCCGATCTCTTTCTCCGACGTGTAGACGACGTTCATGCGCGGCAGGAAGCCCAGTTGCATCGCCTGCTTGGTCATCGAGTACGTGCCGGAAATGACGGCTTGCGATGCGATCACGGTCGCGACGGTCGCGAGCACGATCATCGGATACAGCGCCCATTGCGGGAACAGCAGGTAGAACGGATTTTGCAACGCGCTGGGCTGCGCGATCAGCAGCGCGCCCTGCCCCAGATAATTCAACGCGAGCGCGGGAAACACGAGGCCGAACCAGGTGATGCGGATCGGCCGTGCGCCGAAGTGGCCCATGTCGGCATAGAGAGCCTCGGCGCCCGTCAGCGACAACACCACGGCACCGAGCGCGACGAACGCCAGCCATTCGTGACGCAGGCAGAACGCGAGGCCCGCCAGCGGATCGAGCGCGGCGAGTATCGCGGGCGCGGAGATCACGTTCGTCACGCCGACCACGGCCAGTATGACGAACCACACCACCATCACCGGCCCGAACACGGCGCCGATGCCCGACGTGCCGTGCTTCTGCATGACGAACAGCGTGACCAGCGCGGCGAGCGTCACGGGTATCACACAGGTCTTCAGGAACGGCGCGGCAACCTCCAGTCCTTCGACCGCGCTGAGCACGGAGATGGCCGGCGTGATGATGCTGTCGCCATAGAAGAGCGCCGCGCCCATCACGCCGACGATCAGCAGCGCGTGACGCAGGCGCGGCCGGTCCGCCACCGACGACGCAGCCAGCGCGAGCAGCGCCATGATGCCGCCTTCGCCGTGATTGTTCGCGCGCAGGATCAGCGCCACATACTTGAGCGACACGACGATGGTGAGCGACCAGAAGATCAGCGAGACGATGCCGATCACATTCAGCGGCGTAAGAGGCAGGCCGCTTCGCTGATCGAAGACGGTTTGCAGGGTGTACAGCGGACTCGTGCCGATATCGCCATAGACGACGCCTAACGCGGCAAGCGCCAGCGTACGAAGCGCAGGCTTGTGCGGTGCGGGCGCGCCGATCGCGCCAGCGCCGGGGTGCGTGGCTGACAGGCTCATGTCTCCTCCTTTGATCGCCTCATCGTTAGCTGCTATTGAGCGATCCGAAAGCCGGATGAATGGTCGGACCTATTGCGAGTCTGGTCCGTTTTGCTTGCGGCTGATCCCAGTATAGAAACGGCCTCGCGAAAAACGCAGCGAGTTGTGTGAACTTCATGCGACAGCCGGTGTGCGCTTCACCGCATATTTCGGTTCTGCTTAAGAAAGTGCATTGACTCGGCTTTGCGCGCGGGCATAAAATTCTCTTATCTTGAATTTGAGGGGCGTTGCCTTGGACAGTTGCAGTAGTACGTTTTCGAACAGTTTCGCCGCCTGACCGGCAAGACGTCTGCGCCTTCCTCATCTAGCCGCCGTCTTGCCAGCAGGCAGACGGTGCGCGTCGTAGTTCCATCCCTCGTGCATCCTGTTTCGCGCTTTTGGGTTCTGCACCCGGCGCAACGCGTTCGCGCGTGATTCGCAGCCGTTCCTGTTCAGCTTTTGCTGTGCTTTGGTCCTGGACGGCTTCGTATCACTCCGCGTGACTGCGTTTGCGCACGCGTGCTTGCGCCTCGCGCGGTGAACGTTCGGCCTGTCCAGCATCACAACCTTCAACCGCGTGCATTTCGCAAACCGCGATGCGTTTTATCAATGAACCGGGAGCCGCCATGCCTGACAGTGACAGTTATCCCTTGCAAACCGATATGCCTTCAACACATTGAGGCAGGCAGCCGACCGCTTTCGATTCCATCGATCCTCCGGCGCCTGCCGCCTCGCAAGCACGAGCCTCGTGCCGGAGAACCGATATGTACTGCCTGCTTCTTTCGACCCTGCCGCAAACCCGCGAAGCGCGCGCGCACTATGACGCGTTTCTTTCGCTGAAATACGAACGCCGCGACCGGCTCGCGATGTTCATTCACAAGCTGGACCGCATCGCCACGCTGCTGAAAAAGCGGCGGGCTGCATAAACGGAAATCATTCGACCTATATCCGTTCAAGGGAGAATAACAATGGCAACGCCACCACAAGCACTACCGACCCGCACCGCTGTTCTCGACGATGCGCATGTCGGCGATATCCGCGGCGCGCTCGGCACCATCGCGCATCACGACACGGCTCCGCGCAACAGTTGGGGCGCGCGTCTGCGCACCCTGCTCGCGATCGTCGGGCCCGGCCTCATCGTGATGGTCGGCGATAACGACGCGGGCGCGTTCGGCACCTACACACAAGCGGGGCAGAACTACGGCACCACGCTGCTGTGGACGCTGCTGCTGCTCGTGCCCGTGCTG
Source organism: Paraburkholderia sp. C35 (assembly GCF_003121405.1). Lineage (GTDB taxonomy): Bacteria > Pseudomonadota > Gammaproteobacteria > Burkholderiales > Burkholderiaceae > Paraburkholderia. The sequence continues at coordinate 54,775 of NZ_QBUY01000029.1, forward strand.
TACGTCAATCAGGAAATGGTGCTGCGACTGGGCGCCGTGACGGGCGTCGGTCACGCGCGTCTGATCTTCGAACGCTTCGGCAAGTTCTGGGGCGCGTTTAGCGTCGTCGATCTGTTCATCCTCAATGCGCTGACTATCGTCACCGAGTTCATCGGGATTACGTTTGTGCTCGACTTCTTCGGGGTATCGAAGGTGGCGGGCGTGTGCATCGCAGCTGCATTGACAATGGCGGCAGTCAGCACCGGCGACTTCAAACGCTTCGAGCGTTTTGCGATCGTGCTGTGTCTGCTGAGCCTGTTGCTGGTGCCCGTGCTCGTGACGATCCATCCACCCGTCTCGCAGATGGCGCACCATCTGTTCATGCCCGCATGGCCCGCGCACGCGAAGCTCTCCGACGTGATGCTGCTGGTGATCGGCATTGTCGGCACCACGGTTGCGCCATGGCAGCTGTTCTTCCAGCAGAGCTATGTGATCGACAAGCGCATCACGCCGCGCTTCATGAAGTACGAAAAGGCGGACCTGTGGATCGGCATCGTGTTCGTGCTGATCGGCGCGATCGCGATGATTTCGTTCAGCGCGGCACTGTTCGGCGGCAAGCCGGAGTTCGGCCAGTTCACCGATGCAGGCGGCGTGATCGCCGGCCTCGAAAAGTATGCGGGCCGCACGCCTGCCGTGCTGTTCGCGATTGCGCTGATCGACGCGTGCATCATCGGCGCGGCGGCTGTGTCGCTATCCACGGCTTATGCGATTGGTGATGTGTTCAAGATCCGTCACTCGCTGCATCGCGGTGTCGCCGATGCGAAGGGTTTCTATCTCGTGTACTTCGGCATCGTCGCGGCGGCTGCCGGACTCGTGCTGATTCCGGGCAGCCCGCTCGGCCTGCTGACGGAAGCGGTGCAAACGCTCGCTGGCGTGCTGCTGCCGAGCGCCACCGTGTTCCTGCTTCTGCTGTGCAACGACCGTGCAGTGCTCGGGCCATGGGTCAACTCGAAAGGACTGAACCTGTTCACGGGTGCTGTGGTGTGGGCGCTGGTGCTGCTGTCAGTGGTGCTGACGGCATCCGTGGTCTATCCCGACATCAGCGGGCACGCGATCATCGAGATTCTCGCGGGCGGCACACTGCTCGCCGTGGTCGGGTTCGTCGCGATGACGGCGCTGCGCAGAATGCGCGGCACGCAAGCCGCCGATCATGCGCCCGTCATTAGCAAGACCGAGCGCGCAACATGGCGCATGCCGCCGATCGACACCCTGCAAAAGCCTACGATGACGCTGTCGCGCCGTGTCTGGATGGGTGCGCTGCGTGGCTATCTGGTGGTGGCCGTCGCGCTGGTGGTCGTCAAGGTCGTGCAGATGGCGTTGATGTGAATCGGAACAGTCGCACGTTACTTTCGAAGAATCCTGATACCTTGGCGTGGATCGTTGTGCCACAGTAGCGGCGGTCGATCCGCGGTGCAGATAACTGCCGGCGCAATGCAGAGTCACAGCGCACGCCAGGTGCGCCGCATTGCGGTTGATGGGACGCGGGTCGGCCTTCTCCGCCTGATCCCTATGACGAAGCGAGCCATGCAGCATGGCTCGCTTTTTTCATGGGCAATCGGCGGATCATTGCAGCAGCGCGGGATCGAACGGCGCGCTGGCGTGATACGGCGTGATCACCGGCCCGCTGCCTCCGCCTGCGCAACCACCGCCGGCATGCACGGGCGGCATGGGCGCAAGAATGGGCGGCCAGGGCATCGACGGCATACCCGGAAGCTTGGGCCACGGGCTCGGCTCCGTCGGCCGGCTGACGATGAGAATGCCGCCGCGCACGGTTCGCGCCGTTTGATGGTCGAGTTCGTCGACCTTCGACAGGTCTTTCACAAGCAGATGAGTCATGATGCGTCTCCAGCAACGGTAAAGGATGGCGAGCGCGAGCTTTGCCGCGCTCGCGCATCGTGCTGCACGCACCATGCCAAAAGCGGCAAAGCCCGTTGCCACGGGCTTTTCATCCATGCTGGAGAGACCGACTGAGCGCTGCGGCCCAACTGTCGGCGGTCGGAGTGTTGGCGCGCTTCCGAAGCGACCGTCCGCCCGTTGCCGAAGTGGGCGGACGGACTGTCAGGCTCAGCGCGGCAGATACCCGAGCGGATCGCCCGGCTTGCCGTCCTTGCGCACTTCGAACTGGATCGACCCGACGCCGTTGTTGTCCACGCCCACTTCGCCGATCGGCTGACCTTGCGTGACGGCGTCGCCTTCCTGCACGAGCAGGCGGCTGTTCTGGCCATAGGCCGTGATCAGCGTGTCGTCATGCTTGATGATGACGAGCGGCCCGTAGGCCTCGATGCCCGTCCCCGCATAGACCACCCGCCCCGTCGCGGCCGCCCGCACGGGATCGCCCGGACGTCCGCCGATCACGATGCCCTTCGACTTGCCTGCCACGTAGGGCTTCAGAATCGGGCCGCGCAGCGGCCAGGCGAGCGTCACCTGCGCCGGCGCGACGGGCGTCGGCTGAACGGGCGTGGTGGTGGGTGCCGGCGTCGGCACAGGGGTGGTTTGCGCGTACGTGGGCGGCGGCCCGACGCGCAGCAACTGGCCGGGCGCGACGGGCGAGGCCAGCGTCAGGCCGTTCCAGGCGGCGATGTCCTGTGCCCGCTGGCCGTACGCGCCGGCAACGCTTTGCAGCGTATCGCCGGGATTCACCCGGTAGAAGCCGGCCGGCACGCCATTGGCGGCCGCGCCGCCCGACGTCCGGTAGGTGGGCGATGGGGGTGGTGGCGTTTCCCACGGATACGTGGTGCACGCGCCAAGCATGCTCACGACGGTGAGCGAGATCAAAGCCTGCGTGACGACGTATTGCCGTTTTACTGTCATTTTTGTGGCCCTCGACGCGGTAAGGGACAGTGGCTCAGCCTTATTGTGGCCCAGCCGACTGTCGTTCGAACGTGTAGCGGGATATGCAGTGCAAATATTATGCCTCGAACGCCGGACGGAAAAATGACGTTCGTGACAGGCATTCGACGCAGACTCGATATGTCAAATTTGTCAAATCCGACGCACAGCGATTGCTTGCCGGCGCATTGATCTATCGCAATTTCCTTCTGCAATCCCAATCAAATTCACGGCATCAGCAGAAGCATGCGTCACACACTGCCTTCCGATTCGATCACGAGAATGCGCGCTTCGCCGATTGGATGTGCCACGTGCTCGGTGCCAGCCGACGCATGGAACACGTCGCCTGTCTCGAGCACAACCGAATGCTCGATGCCTGCTTCGCGATAACGCATCTCGACACGTCCGTCGAGCACAGCGAACACTTCCTCGCCATCGTTGACATGCCACCTGTACGGCTGGTCGGTCCAGTGAAGACGCGTGGTGATGCCGTTCATGCTGGCAATATCGAGCGCACCCCATGGACGCTCTGCCGTGAACGTGCTGCTGCGGACGATTTTCATGGCGGCCTTGCGCAACGATCGTTGTTGGACCGCTCATTATAGTGGCGCTCAAGATCATGCACGCGTCTTGCTCCCCTGCCCGGAGAAGTCCGTTTTATGCGGCTCGCGGGCCATTGCATAGCTGGAGTGCTCGCCTATACTGAAACTTGCTGCGTTCAGATTGCATGCGCATACTCGCAAGCCGATGCGCGGCGAGACGGTTCATTCCACTTCAGCGTTACCGTCTAACGAGGAGGTCCCATGAACAAAGCGTTGTTTGTTGCCGTGCAGTTGAATGTCGACGAGATGACCGCGTCCCCTGCACTCGTCGATCTGCTCAACGCGCATCTCGTCTTCGCCGTCGATGTGGCCGAGGCCGCCGACGCTCTCGTGCAACTGGCCAGCGTGAGCCGTCTTTCAAGCGGAGTGGAAGCCAGTGTCGAAATTCCCGTGGTCGCGCTCGAGCAGTTGCGCCAGGCGCTCGAAGCGCTCAGCGACTATGACCAGTCGTGGCTCTTCGCACTGGAACCGAGCCGTGCGCTATTCGACGATATCGCGCGTGGGCAACGCACGTTGCACTAACGCGCCGGCAACCCTGACCAGGTATGGCTTCCCGGCCGCCTACCGAGGATCGATCGTGAAAAATCTATTGAACATGCGCCGCGCGGCTGTCGGCAATGGCGCCGCTGCGCACTTCCATTTTCCGCCGCCCGGCACCAGGCAATCCGAACCTGCACAGATCGACGATGTGTCCGCGAGCGAAAGCGATGTGGGCACAACCATGGAGCCGCCGAACGTCAGTCCCGTCAGTCCACCGTCGCGCCCTGTCACGCCACTGCATGCCGTGCAGGTCACGGCTTCGGCACCCAATGGCCGCGCCGTGCAACTCGCAGATGCAGCCGATGTAGAACGCATGAGCGAGCGCAACGAACTGACAACATTTCACACATTTCGCACTTTTGACTATTCGGTGAGCCTGCTGTTTTATGCGAAAGAACTGAAATACTATGCCGCACTATTTCAGGAAGACCGGCTGTGGCGCGTGTTGAGCACGAGCGACCTGAACACGGCAAAGCAACTGTTTCATCACATGCAGGAACAGGCTACCCGGCTGTCTGATGGTGAAACCCGTCGCCTGCAACTCGAAGCGCAGAATGAGCAGTTGAAGCGGATGATCGACGAATCGGAAGCGCAAGCCGAACGGTTGCGTCAAGGCATGCAACGCACGGCCGAACAGAATCAGAGCATGGCGAGCCGCCAGCATCAGTTACGCAAGGATCTCGCGCTACTGGAATCGCAACGCACCGCTGCGCAAGCGCAACTGAACAAGGTGCACCGGCAGGTGCATCAGTTGAACGTCGCGAATAACGAAGGGATTCCGCATATGCCGCGTTGAGACGTCGCGCGGGATGTTTCAGCATGAAGCGTGGGCGCATTCGCCGCGCTGCGTGCCGGAAAATGCAAAACGCCGTACAGGTTTTACCTGTACGGCGTTTTTTACTTCGGCCGATCCGGGCTCGCGGACCCTGACCGGCTTATGCAGCTTTCTTACGTCGACGTCGACTCAGGCTTAGTTGCCGAAGAACACCGAACGCGGACCCTTTTCATCGGCCAGCGAGCGGCCTGCCTGCGACGTGCCGTTCGTTTGAACGCCATAGCCCGTCGTGTCTGCTTGCGCGACATTTTGTGCCTGCACGCGCGCTTCAGCGGCCTGGATGTTCTTCGGGTACGTCTGACGGTCGCTCAGCGGATCGTAGCCAGCCTTTTCGAGGCGCACGAGATCTGCGCGCACTTCAGCGCGCGTCAGCGGCTGCTGGTTCGATTGTGCAAACGATGCAACGGGAGCGGCGATAGTGGCAGCGAGAACGACTGCGGAAATCAGGGCTTTCATGAACAACCTCCGAGAACTTGTTTTTTGATTCGCTTCGGACACCGTGTCCGTCAGCGTTGATGCAAGTTTATGGAAGGAAACGTCCTAGGGAAATCCCTGATCTGGTTAAACTATGTTGCACAAACTGAAATAATTCCGTTGCACGTCAGGTCAGAACAATTATTGAGATCAAATATTTGCAACACTGTATTCCAAAATACGCGCACTAATCGCAACAATGCCCGCGCGCAATTGAAAAACGCCCCGGCGCCGTGAAGGCGCTGGGGCGTCCAGATTCGACGGATCGGCGCGCTAACCCAGCTCAGCGCCGATCTGCCCGTTCCGTCAGGACCAGTTCGCGTGGAAGCTGCCCGGCTTGTCGAGGCGTTCGAAGGTATGCGCGCCGAAGAAGTCGCGTTGCGCCTGCACGAGGTTCGCCGGCAGACGCGCCGAACGGTAACCGTCGAAGTACGCAATCGCCGACGAGAACGCCGGCACAGGCACGCCCGCCGTGGTCGCGGCGATCACGACTTCGCGCAGCGCAGCCTGATAGTTCGCCGCGATGTCGCGGAAATACGGATCGAGCAGCAGGTTGGCGATCTGCTTGTCCTTCGCGTAGGCGTCGGTGATCTTCTGCAGGAAGCGGGCGCGAATAATACAGCCGGCGCGGAAAATCTTCGCGATCGTGCCGTAGTCGAGATCCCACTTGTATTCGTCCGATGCCGCGCGCAGCTGCGCGAAGCCCTGTGCGTACGAAATCACCTTGCTGAAGTACAGCGCGCGGCGCACGGCTTCGATGAACGCGGCGCGGTCGCCCGTGAACGGCTTCGCGGCAGGCCCTTCGAGCACCTTGCTGGCTGCCACGCGCTGATCTTTCAGCGACGACAGCACGCGCGCAAACACGGCTTCCGTGATGAGCGGCAGCGGCGCGCCGAGGTCGAGCGCGTTCTGGCTCGTCCACTTGCCGGTGCCCTTTTGCGCGGCACGGTCCATGATCACGTCGACGAGATCCTTGCCCGTTTCTTCGTCCTTCTTGTCGAAGATCTTCGAGGTGATCTCGATCAGGTAGCTGTCCAGCTCGCCCTTGTTCCATTCGGTGTAGACGGCGCCGAGTTCCTGATTCGACAGACCGACCACTTCCTTGAGCACGGAATAGCTTTCGGCGATCAACTGCATGTCACCGTATTCGATGCCGTTGTGCACCATCTTCACGAAGTGGCCCGCGCCGTCCGGCCCCATGTACGCGACGCACGGCTCGCCGTCCGGCGCCTTCGCGGCGATTTCAGTAAGGATCGGGGCAACGAGGTCATACGCTTCGCGCTGGCCGCCCGGCATGATCGACGGGCCCTTGAGCGCGCCTTCCTCACCGCCCGACACGCCCGTGCCGATGAAGTGCAGACCCGACTTGGCCAGATCCTGATTGCGGCGAATCGTGTCGGTGAAATGCGTGTTGCCGCCGTCGATCAGAAGGTCGCCCTTATCCAGCAGCGGCTGCAACGCGGCGATGGTCGCATCGGTGCCGGCGCCCGCTTTCACCATCATCAGGATGCGGCGAGGCTTTTCCAGCGACTCGACGAATTCTTCCAGCGTGTAGGTCGGAACCAGCTTACGGTCGGGAAACTCCGCGATCAGTTCGTCGGTTTTCTCGCGGGTGCGGTTGAACACGGAGACCGCGTGACCACGGCTTTCGATGTTCAGCGCCAGATTCCGGCCCATCACCGCCAGCCCCACTACGCCGATTGCCTGTTTGCCCATGTGAATTCTCCAGATTCCATTAAGTCGTGACACCGCGCCGACCCGCGCGCCGCGGCGGCGAGGATGAAAGAATAAAAGAAATAACGCGAGGACGCTCGCGACCGCCTTATCTGCCGGATTCGCGCCCGCTCTGTGTTCGGCATCGACGATGCATGCGGGCTTTCGCCACGCTTTCGTGCCTGCTACCGGGCGTGCGCCGCTGCTGCTCTCAAGCTTAGTCTGCCAGACGCACCGTGGGCGTCCATGCATGCCTGCGTCGCAACCGCAGACCCGATCGTCTGACCTGCTACAGCCTCTATCGTTTCCTGAATACGAGGCTGAAGTTGTTGGCCGGCATCTCGACGGGTGCTTCGGCGATAAAACCGGCGGCGTCCGCCAGTGCCACCACGGCTTCCATGTCGCGCACACCCCATTCGGGATTGCGGCTTTGCAATTGCGCGTCGAAAGCGGCATTGCTCGGGGCCGTGTGCGCACCGCCGCGCCGGTACGGTCCATACAGGAACAGCACGCCGCCCGGCCCGAGCAGTCGTCCAGCACCGTCGATCAGCGCCTGCGCCGACGCCCACGGCGAAATATGGATCATGTTGATGCAGACGATGGCATCGGCAGCCTCGATGCCCCACGACGCGTTGCGCACGTCGAGCGCGAGCGGCGCGCGCACGTTGGCGAGGCCGCTATGCGCCGTCCACGCGGCAATCGACGCACGTGCTTCATCGTCGGCGTCGCTTGGCTGCCAGACGAGTTGCGGCAACGCCGCTGCGAAATGGATGGCGTGCTGTCCCGTGCCGCTCGCGATCTCGAGCACGGTGCCCGAAGCAGGCAACACACGGGCGAGCACGGCGAGAATCGGCTCACGGTTACGCTCGGCGGCGGGTGCGTGCTGGCGCAGGTTGAGGTCAGGCGTAGTCATGGCGTTCCATTCAGTACAGGCTGGTGCCCATCCGTTCAACGAGGTCGCGATCATACGCGAGCGTGTCGAAACTCTCATCCGGTATCCGCTTGCGCGTAACGGGCGCGCCGGGTTGCCGCGAGCATTCATGCGGCTGCCCGTGCCACGCTTTCCGTTCTTTCATCGATGTGAGCATCGGCGTTCCTTGCGAGTGGATGATCGATGATGCGCTGCCGTCAGTCGGCCGCGAGCCGCCCTGCCAACGCAGCGAGCGCGTCACCGCACGGCGCTTCCACTTTCAGCGACAGCAGCGGGTCGGCGCGCGTGCGACCGAGATTGATCGCGACGAGCGGCTTACCCATCTTCTGCGCCCATACGCAGAAGCGATAACCCGAATACACCATCAGCGACGAACCGACCACGAGCATCGCGTCGGCGGCATCGAGCGCGTGCGTGGCCGCCTCGACGCGCGCTTTCGGCACGTTCTCGCCGAAGAACACCACGGCAGGCTTGAGCAGGCCGCCACAATTTGGGCACGCCGGCACGCGAAAGGAACCGAGGTCCTGCCATTCGAGATGCGCGTCGCCATCGGCGGCAGGCTCGGCGATCACATGCAGCAAGGCCGGGTTCTCGTTGATCAGCCTTTGCTGGATCGCGCTGCGCGTGTGATGCGACCCACAATCCATGCACGTCACTTCGCCGATGCTGCCATGCAGTTCGATCACGTCGCTGCTGCCCGCGCGCTGATGCAGGCCGTCGACGTTCTGCGTGACGAGGGTATCGACATGTCCGGCCGCTTCGAGCCTCGCCAGCGCGCGATGCGCGGCGTTCGGCTGGGCCTTCGCGACGACCGGCCAGCCAACCGTGCTGCGCGCCCAATAACGCTGGCGCGACGCGACGGAGCCGAGAAACTCCTGCAGCGTGATGGGCGGCGAGCGCTTCCACTCGCCGTTTTCATCGCGATAACCGGGAATGCCGGAATCGGTGCTGATGCCCGCGCCCGTCAGCACGAACAGCCGTGGATACCGTTCGACGAAGTCATGCAGCGCGGCAAGCGCGTGTGGTTCGATCAGCGTGGACATGAGGTTGACGATGCGTCGCGGCAGCGAAGGAATGCGGACGGCTGAATCACGCGCAGACTCACGGCTGGCTGCGCGGCGCGTGTTCGCCGTCGTGTCCCGCCGGCTGCGCATGCCGTGCTTCCCACGCGGCCAGTTCCTCGCGATACCGCGTGAGTTCATCCGTGTACATATCGAACACGCACGGGTCGCAGCCGCTTTGACAGCAATCGCCAGGCTCGGGCGGCGTGGGCGCAATGGGGCGCGGGTCGCCGTCGACGGGCGCGTTCGGGCGCGTGGCCTCGTCAGCAGTCACATTCACTTCCGATGGTTGGGGAAGCGTCCAGTATAAGTCGACTGCCCGCGCCACGTTGTGTCACACGTGCGTCACCCGCGCCCGACGAACGGCATCTTGCTCGCCATGATCGTCATGAACTGCACGTTTGCCGACAGCGGCAGATTCGCCATATGCAGCACGGCATCGGCGACATGTTCGACATCCATCAGCGGCTCCACGGCGATCGTGCCGTTCGCTTGCGGCACGCCGCGCGCCATCCGTTCGGCCATTTCCGTTGCTGCATTGCCGATGTCGATCTGGCCGCACACGATGTCGTAAGGCCGGCCATCGAGCGAAACCGATTTGGTGAGGCCCGTGATCGCGTGCTTGGTCGCCGTGTACGCGATACTGAACGGACGCGGCGCATGCGCGGAAATCGAGCCGTTGTTGATGATGCGCCCGCCGCGCGGCGTTTGCGCTTTCATCATGCCGAAGGCCGCGCGCGTGCAGAGAAACACGCCCGTGAGATTCGTATCGACGACGGAGCGCCAGTCGTCGAGTTCGATCTGGTCGATTTCGACGGGCGGCGCATTGCGGCCCGCGTTGTTGAACAGCACATCGAGGCGGCCGTAACGCAGCCGGATCGCGTCGAACAGCGCGGCGACGCTGGCGGCGTCCGTCACGTCGCAGGCGACGGCGAGCGCGTCCTGGCCTTGCGCCTTTGCATCGGTTGCGAGCGCATCGAGTGGTGCCTGCCGGCGCCCTGTGAGCACGACGCTGTAGCCGCCGGCAAGCAGCTTGCGCGCCGTCGCCTTGCCGATGCCGCTGCCTGCGCCCGTTACCAGCGCTACCTTCTTGGTCTGTGTTGTCTCTGCTGTCTGCGTCACACCGTATCTCCAGGTCGGGCTGCTCACGACGCGGCGCGACGCATGCCCATCAATCGGGCGCGCGATCGTTCGGCTTCGCGAACAGCTGTTTCATCTCCGCCGACAACGGCTCGTTCAGGTTGATGCGCTTCGGCGGAATGGGTTGTGAACCACTTCTGATAAAGGTTCGCTGCTGCGCCGGAAGTTTGCAAGTGCGCGATCACGCCATCGGTGAGTTTCTTGAAGCCGGGATCATCGTTGCGGAGCATGCAGCCATACCCTTCCGACATCGGTTGTTGTCATGGTCGCTGCTGTTCCGTTATGGATGTGTGTGCAACGGATTCAGCGATCATATGCGTAAGCAGCGACATCGACGGACGGCTCGCGGCCCGCGATCAGATCGGCGAGCACGCGCGCGCTGCCGCATGCGAGCGTGAAACCGAGCGCGCCGTGGCCCGTGTTGAGCCAGAGGTTGCCGTACGGCGTGCGGCCGATCAAAGGCTTCGAGTCGGGCGTCGCCGGACGATGACCGCACCAGGTCTGCGCGCTCGCGTAGTCGCCGGCAGCGGGGAAGATTTCCTGCGCCTGGCGCTTGAGCAGTTCGATGCGCGGCGCGCGCTGCGCATCGCTCAGTCCGGCGATCTCGACCATGCCGGCAATCCGCAGCCGCCCGCCAAGCGGCGCGAACACTACCTTGCGATGCAGGTCCGTCACGCTGACACGCGGCGTGTCGCGCGGCACGGCGTTATCGATCGTGAGGCTGTAGCCCGTCAGCGGATAAACGGGCAGACGCACGCCGAGCGCATCGAGCAGCGGCACGCTGCCAAGGCCAAGCGCGACCACGAATGCATCGGCTTCGATGTCGCCCTTCACGGTGCGCGCGGCGACGATCCGTTTGCCTTCAGTCACGAGTTCGAGCACCGGCGTCTCATAGCGGATCGTCACGCCGTATCGCTGCTGCAACGCATCGGCGAGCGCGACGCCAAAGCGATGACAGTCGCCCGCCTCTTCCGATGGTGTGTGAATGCCGCCTGCAAGCATCGGCTGCGCGCGGGCAAGCGCCGGTTCGAGCGCCACGCACGCGTGGGCGTCGAGTGCGCGCTGATCCGAACCGGCTGCCACCAGCAGTTCCATCTTGCGGCGCGCGCGCTCGAACTCTTGCGCATCGCGATAGACGACCAGTTTGCCGTTGCGCACGTAATCGAATGCAATCGACTCGTGCTCGACGATCTCATGCAGCGCCGCCTTGCTCAGCGCGCCGAGGCTCAGCAATTCGAGCGCCGTCTGCCTTGCGCGCTGACTGCGGCACGCGAGCAGAAACGCGACGCACCAGCGCCATTGCTGTGGATCGAGGCGAGGAATGAAGCGCAGCGCCGAATCGCGTTGCAGCAGCCACGCGGGCAGCTTCGGCAACACGGCAGGATCGGCGAGCGGCGCGACATAGCTGTAACTCAACTGGCCGCCGTTGGCGAAGCTCGCTTCGAGCGCCGCGCCGCCGCGCGCTTCGACGATGGTCACGTCATGACCGTCGCGGGCCAGACTCCAGGCCGTCGTCAGCCCGACGACGCCCGCTCCGAGGACACACACATGCATGAACGCTCACTACCTTTGCGATGACAGTGCAGGCAAGTGTCGCGCGCCGAAAACGGTGTATCAAATGACGAGATGCGGGGTTGTATAACCTGAAGTTAAGTCCGCTCTATGGAAAGCGTGCGCGAAGTACGTCGACGAACGCGTTGCCCGCCTGCGAGGTCAATCCGCCGTCGCGCCACAACGCGAACACGCCGACCGACAACGGCGGCTCGACCGGCCGAATCGACACGGCTTCCGCACCGCTTTTCGCGGTCAGCTCGTCGAGCAGCGCATGGCCGATGCCGCGTGCCGCGAGTGCGCGGGCGACATGCCACGTGTGCGCTTCGACGGCTGGCGCGTGGCCGTCGAGACCCAGCGCTTCGAGCGCATTGCCGATCATCTCGCCGAGCGGATCGGCATCGCCAATGCCGATCCAGTCGCCTTCGACACATGCCTGCAAGCTCATCGGCGCGCCGCTCGCGTCTTCGTCGCGGTGCCCCACGCACACGACGGGCGTGCGCCCCAGTTCGACGGCGGCGATGCCGGGCCGCGCGGGCGGATTCAGCGCGACGGCCAGATCGAGGTCGCGCGTAAGCAGCGCGTTGAGCAGTTCGTCCGTGTGGCGCGTCTGGATGCGCAGCGAGACACGCGGATAGGCGGCGCGAAACGTTTCGATGGCGGGTGGAATCAGGCTCAGACCGAGGCTCGGCAGACAGCCGATACGCAGATGCCCTTCGGGCTGCAGCGCAAGATTGCGCGCGAGATCCCGGATGCTGTCGAGATTGGCCTGCAGCTTTTGCGTTTCGGAGAACAGCAGTTCGGCTTCGCGCGTCGGCTGCAGACGGCCGTGCACGCGGTTGAAGAGCGTCAGCCCGGCGCTGCGCTCCGCGTTCGCCAGCACCTTGCTGACGGCAGGCTGCGACACGCACAGCAGTTCGGCCGCTTTCGAGAGCGAACCGGTACGCATGATGGCGTGAAATACTTCGATATGGCGCAGGCGCATGGCGCGGTTCCGCGCTTGGCGGACAAATGGAAAGGCGTTAAGGATACCGGGTTCCCGTCCCGATCCCAGGCTTTGCGCTGCGGCCCGGCTTGTGATTCTGATCCCGGTTGCGTTTGCCGCAAGTGCCGTTTTGCAGGCGTCAGGGAACCTTGCGTGGCGTTCTCTTTCCAACCCTGCCAATTTCGAGACGAGACGCGCACCAATGGTATCGTTCGCGTTTGGACGTGCCTTACGACAGTCCTGCCGGCATGTCGCCACGAAAACCGGCAGACGAAACGCATCATGAATCAACCGAATCCGCCGCTGATGCGCGCCGCCACGCGCGCCGCGCCAGCCCGCCGCTGGCCCCACACGGGCAATCCGCCGATGTTCAACGCCACCATTGCGTGGCATGTCGCGATGCTCGCGGGCTGGATGCTCGCGCCGTCGCACTGGCCGTGGTGGCTCGCGGGTATTTTCGCGAGCCATATGGTGGTGGTGTCGATCGGATTGTGGCCGCGCTCGTCGCTGCTCGGCGCGAACTGGACGCGCCTGCCCGACACGCCGCGCAACGCCGACGCCGTCGCGCTAACCATCGACGACGGTCCCGACCCGATCGTCACGCCCAAGGTGCTCGATCTGCTCGACGCCCATGGCGTGCGCGCGACCTTCTTCTGCATCGGCGCACGCGCGCAGCAGCATCCGGCGCTGATGCGCGACATCGTCGCGCGCGGGCACGAGGTCGAAAATCACTCGCAGCTGCACGTGCACACCTTCTCGGTAACCTTGCCGCGCGGACTCACGCGCGAAATCGACGCCGCGCAGCACACGCTCGAAGCGTTGACGGGGGAACGCCCGATGTTCTTCCGTGCGCCCGCGGGGCTGCGCAACCTGTTCCTCGAACCCGTGCTGCAAACGCTCGACTTGAGGCTGGCTGCGTGGACGCGACGCGGCTTCGACACGCGCGAGCGCAATCCGCAGCGCGTGCTGGAACGGCTCGTCGATGGCCTTGCGGCGCGCGACATCCTGCTGCTGCACGACGCGAGCGCGGCAAAAGATGCGTCCGGCAAGCCCGTCGTGCTAGACGTGCTGCCGCGTCTGATCGAAACCGTGCGCGCGCGCGGACTGCGCTTCGTGACGCTGCGCGACGCGCGCGACGCGTGAAGGTGATGCGGGCGGCATCGGACGAACTGACGAACTGATCGGCGCCGCCGCGCGCGATACGCCGGGCGACTGACGCGCGCGCAACCGCCGCGCGTCAGACTGCGCGCCTACACGCGCCGACGGACGATGTGATAGATGACCAGCAGCACGATCGCGCCGATCACCGACGCAATCCAGCCTGCCGCCTGCCCCGGCTGATACCAGCCGAGCGCCCGCCCGACATAGCCCGCGACCAGCGAGCCGGCAATGCCGAGGATGATCGTCATGATGAGACCCATGCTGTCGTCGCCCGGCTTCAGCGCGCGCGCAATCAGACCGACCACCAAGCCGACGACTATCGTGCCAATGAGGGAAAGCATGCGAACCTCCGATCAGAGTTAGCACCACGGTGCCCAGCTACTACCCGCTACAGACGGCGTCATGCGCGGCCCGAACGCACCGCTGCATCACGCGACTGTACCGTTTCGCGACACGCGCCATCGGACACAGCCTCTCGAACGCGCGCCATTGTCAATAGCCGATGCCCGCCACGTGCGGCCACTTGCGGCCGATTGCGGCGGGAACGCGCCAGTCAGACCCGGAAATCGGCGGCCATGTCCTCGTCGGTGCGCGCCTCGAGTTCGCCGCTGCGGCACGCCTTCATGAAGACGTCATAATCGCGCTCGACCTGATCGGCGTAGGCCGCCGCGTACTCGGCCAGCGCTTCGGCGAACTGGTCGCTGCGTCCAATATACGCGCTGATCTCGATCGCCTTGCCGCTCGCCTTTGCATGAGCGCGCGCCAGCGCCCAGCCGCACAGGCGCGCGTAGCCGTTCAGCTGATCGACATCGAACAGGTCGACGCCCGGTGTCAGTTTCATGTCGCGCAGCTGGCGGAAATAGAAATGCCGGCCCGACGGCCCCGTCGACCAGCCGAGGAAAATATCGCTGGCCGCCTGCAGCATGCGCTGGCCCAGCACGACGCGTTCGCCTTCATGCTTCGGCTCGGATTTGCGTGGCCCTGCCTTGAAATGCTGCGCGATCACCGAACGCCGCGCCTCCTTGATCTGCAGAAACAGCGGCTTGCCGTGTGCATCCGCCGTCAGCAGCACGAGACAGCGCGTGCCCACGCTGCCCACACCGACCACCTTGAACACAAGATCGTGCAGCGCGAACTGGCTGAGCAGATCGCGGCGGTCTTCGTTGAGTGTCTTCAGATAGCCGTCGTAGGTATCGGAAATCAGCTTGCGCCAGTCGCCGATCCTGAACCAGTCGTCCTCCGGCTCGAACAGGGTGCCCGTGCCATGCACGTGAAACAGACTCGGTGGCATGTCGCGTATCACATAGCGATCGCCGTCGCGGTCGCACAGCTTGTCGAGCATGCTTTCGTGCGTGCGCGTGGCGGCCTTTTCCATCCCGCGCCGGATCAGCCGGCGGTTCTCGGCGTTCACCGCCATATCGACCATGCGATCGAACGTGATCCGTTCGTACCACAACTCCAGCGCACCCGATTCCGCATATTGCGCCATGCGGTCGCGATACTGGTTCGCGGCTGTCATCACGAGGTCATACGCGACGCCGCGGCTAAAGCGCATGTGCCGCGCGGCCACCACGAAACTCGCGACCAGCCGCTTCAGATCCCATTCGAAGGGCGCGGTGGAGACTTCATCGAAATCGTTCAGATCGAAGATCAGCTGGCGTTCGGGCGTCGCGAAGCCGCCGAAGTTGAGCAGATGCGCGTCGCCGCAGATGGGCAGCGTGAGCGAGGTATGCGGCGTCATGCTGAGATCGTGCGCCTGCAGGATCGCGCTGCCGCGATAGAACGTGAACGGCGACACGGCCATGCGCCCGTAGCGCAGCGGCACCAGGCGCTCGACGCGCCCCTCGCTGCTTTGCCGCAGCAGATCGACGGGGTTGCGATGCATAGGGCCGATCGCGCGGTGGCTGGAGCGTTTTGCGTGTTCGCGGGCCGCGCGCCCACTGGCTTCCCGTTCCGCGATGGTGCTGGCCTTCATGCTTTTCTCCGTTCTTGTGAATCAGCTTGCATCGGGGCGCACTGCAATCGCGTAGCTCGAAGATGTTTCGTGAATATGACGGCTTCGAGTCTGGCGAGAATGAATCGTGTGGTTCGTGTTGCGTTGCAACGCGGCGGCGAAAGGACGGGGCCGCTGACGTCCATCGGATGGACTGTATTAAATCCTGCTGGGAACGGGCGCGCAAGTCCACGCCGCTGAAGCAGCGCCGACTCGATAAGATGGAGGAAGGAAGGAAAGATACGACGGCGCGGAGCGCGCCGTCGCTTGCCGCGTCAGAAGAAGCGCGGCGGCTGGAGAATCAGTGCGACGCGCGTAACCGGCGACGCCAGCGACGCAAGGCTGGTGCGGGCGGCATCGACGCGCTCGTAGAACGCGAGACGCGCAGTACCCGACAACGGCGCGACGAACTGATGGGCGGTCAGCGTCAGAGGATCGACAGGATGGTCGTCCTTGCGCACTTCGTAATGCAGATGCGGACCCGTTGCCGTGCCCGTGCGACCAACATAGCCGATCACCTGGCCCTGCTCGACGCGCTCGCCGACCTTGAGGTCTGCCGCGAACGTCGCCATATGTGCGTAATAGGTCGAATAACCATCGTCGTGACGCAGGACGACGTGCTTACCATAACCGTGTCCGTTGACGGCCAGCTCGACAGTCCCGGCGGCGGCGGCATAGATCGGCGTGCCGGCGGGTGCAGTCAGATCGACGCCCGTGTGGAAGCGCCGTTCGCCGTAGACGGGATGAATGCGCATGCCAAACGGCGAACTCACGCGACGGTAATCCAGCGGCATCGCAAACGGTTCGCTCGCGATCGGCGCGCCATCGAAACTGTAGTAAGCGCCTTGTGACGCGCCCGGCGCGGTGAACCACAACGCATCGTAGACGCGGCCATTCAGACGGATTTCAAGCGACGCGATGCGCGATGCACCCGTCTGATGCGCTGAATCCATCACGATGCGATATTCGTCGCCTGCCTGAGCGGGCGCATCGACATCGACATGCCCGGCAAAAATACCGCCGATCTGCGCGACCACCGAAGCTGGAAAGCCCGCTTGCGTCAGCGACTCACGCAGTGTCGTATCGATCGCACCAGGGCTCGAACGGAGCGCATCGCCGGACGTGCCGAAAGCAGTAACGTCGCCGAATGGCGTCGTGGCTTGCGCGCTTTCGTCGGGCACGCCTTCGCGGGTCACGCGGCCCGACCATTCGTGCGCATCAGCGGAACGGTCATGCGCGACGGGCACACACATCGTCGGCGTGGTTGCGCACACCGTGCCGAGAACGAGTTCGTTCGAGGGCATGCGCACGTTGATCGACGTGGTCGAGTAAGAAGGTTTGAGCTGCATGGCTGGATCGTCTGCGGTGCGGACGGAAGCCGGCTCGGGCAAAACATCGTCTGCAGGATTGTCGATGGGATCGATCAGTGCGCGATCGGCGTCATGCAGCGACGGCCTTCCGGCATGGAGCGAAGTGGCGGTTTGCGCGCGAGGCGTTGTCATCTCCTGTGCAACCGCATGATGGTGCCGCCGCTTCTGAGCGGAACCATGTTTGTGCGCCTTCTGGGCGGCCATTGCAGAGGACGTGCCGGGCATGACCGACGCGCCAATCCACAAAGCCGAGAAAGCGGCCACGCTCGAAAGCGTCTTGCGGTTGACCGGCAGCGAACAGAGCGCTGCCGCAGGGATGCCCTGCCCGCGCGCGAGGAATGAGCGCAATTGATTCACGTCAGGATCTCGCGTTGGATAAAAGGGCGGCGGGCATCAGCGGCTGTGCTGGAAAGGCACGGCTGCGGCGCGTGGCGAACACGGATCGTTCGATCCCGCGACCTTCTGGTCGCTCCTTCGCGCCGCGTAGCCCGACAAGTGAAGCGTCAAGTTTAGGGAGCGATGCGAGTCGACTGAATCAGTTCATTCCTAATTCGCTTAAAACTATCTGAATTTTTCGTTGCCGGATTTAAGAATCGTGAGTCGCGGCCGATTGCGAACGACAAGGCGAATGCCGCCGCTACAGCAGACTACGCAGATACGCGTCCCACTCGCGAGCGCGTCGATCCCATGAATAGAAACGCGTGAAGTACTCGACTTGTTGTGTACGCAAATATTCGTCTTCGACCCGCCGTTGACGGACGGTTAAAATGGCATCGTCGAGCACGGTTGCGAAACGCTGCGCGTGATCCTGCATGTTTTCGCTGAATGGATAGAGTCTCGCGAAATTCGCGCAGGTTTCCGGCAAGCCGCCATACGCAGCGCAGACGGTCAGACAGCCTGCCGACATCGCTTCGATCGCCGCGATGCAACTCGTTTCCGGCTCGATGTTCGGGTACGCGAAGATGTCGGATCGACTCAGCGTGTCGCGCACGACGGCATTCGGCTGTGCGCCGTGATAGCGGATACGCGGGTGCGCGCGGCATCGCTCGAACAATGCCTGATACGGCTTGTCGCGCTCCGTCCAGTCGTAGATGCTGAAGCTCGAATAAACGTCGAGTTCAATATCAGGATGACGTGTCGCCAAAAACTCGAAAACAGGCACCAGAATTTCCAGACCACGATCCGGCGTCGTGTGATAGATCAGGCGGATACGCTCGCTGCGCCGTGGCACGTAGGCGTCGAATGGTTCGATCGCGTTCTGCAACACGATCATGTCCGAATACGGCACACCAGGAATCATCTGATACAGCGCCGCCTGATAGTGCGACACGCACACAATGCCCGCGAACTCCGCGCGACGCTCAGCCTGCTCCAGGAAACTGGATTCTTCGCGGCACGGCTTGTTATGCAACCAAAGAATGCGCTTACGCTCGCTATCGAGCGAACGCACGCGAGAGGGAATGATCTGAAACTGTTGTAGCAGTTCTGGGTCGAGCCGCGCGTGAAGCGCCTGCAGCATCAGTTCCGTGCCGCCTCGCGCGCGTGCGCTCAATTCATTGGTTTCCATGTGTCGACCCGCTGCGCGTCAGCCTTCACCGCCGACCGCCGTCTGCGGACTGGCCGCCAGCGACGCACCAAAGTCACCATGCCACGTGTAGATGCCTTGATGCGACAACTTCGATTGCGTATCGACGAATACCTTGCCACCTATATCGCGCCACCGTCGGCAGAACGCATAGTCTTCCGACAGATAGCGGTTGGTCGACGGCTCGACCATCACGTCGAAAAAGCGGTAGCAAAGATCGTACAGCGGCGAATCGGGCGGACCGTCGGGCACGTATTTTAGTTCTGGCAATTGCGCGATCATCGTTTCGAGTGCGCTGCGCTTGATGCACATGAATCCCGTCGGCGCTTCGCTGACTTCGAGGAAGCCGTCGTTATCGATGGCGGAAGAGACACCGTCATGCGCGTTCACCGGATAGCGCAAATAGCGTGCGGCGAAGGTTTCCTGCGTCAGTCCGCCGGGCAACACGCCGGGCCAGTCGAACCGCTTGAGGGGATAAACGCCCGCCACGACATCGCGATCGGCGAGCAGCAGACGGAACACCTGATCGACCGAAAAGCCGATGTCAGCATCGATCCAGAACAGATGCGTGCGGCTCGTATCGAGTAGAAATTCGGCGACGCCTTCATTGCGCGCCCGCGTGATCAGGCTTTCGCCTGAACGGACTCGCATCGCCCCTTGCATGCCCGTCTGCCACGAGGCGTTAGTGAGCGCGAGCAGACTATTCGTGAAACTCACCGTGACAGTGCCGCCGTAGCACGGCGTCATGAACATCGGTTTCATCGTCTGGAGTGCGGACGTGTCGAGCATGATGGAGCCTTTGTCGTGATAAAAATGAGCGCGGATGAGTATGGCCGACTGTCCGGAAAAAGAATGTCAGAGCAGTCTTAATGCGATAGGGCGCCCACTTTATTGAGATGTTTCGCCGGCACGTTGACATCGCACAATCCGGTTTGGCTCGAACCATGGCTTTTGGACTGCGAACCGCGTCGCGATTGGGTTTCAGTCTTCAAGCATTGCGATTGATCGCCATCACTTTTTACCCATTTCCCACACTATTCCGACGTGGCACGATCATTTTTAGGACACGTCTCATGTTCGCCGAAGCGTCCGCCCGACAGACTCTTACCTTTCGACCTTCCTCTTACAGCGCCATCCGCTGCATCATCGCCGTGACTCCGATTCTGCTCAAACGCTCCAGCATCGCCTGCTTCGCGCTCCTGACCTCTGCGTGTTCGTTCTTCGTGCCGCGCTCGAGTTCGACGGAATCTGCGCCCGTCCGCAATCAACTCGTCATCGATTCCGCTCGCAACTTTGCATACATGCCGGCGCGTGAAGGCCACATCACGTTCGACCGCGTCGCCAACACGGCGACGACATCGATCGTGTTGAAAAAAGGCATCGAGCCGTCCGTGCGCGAGTCTGTCGTGTCGGCGTGGCGCAAGTCGGGAATCGCCGTGACGACGCACGACAAACTGGTGTTGAGCGGCCGCATCGAAGCGTTATCGGTCGATGACGTGCGCTCGCCCGCCACGTGGACGATGACGATCTGCTATCTCGTCACCAATGCTTCGACACAGGAAACCGTCTTTGCAAAAAGCTTCACGGTCCACCTGATCCGTCAGAAGTTCACCAATCGCGCGTTCGCACTCGACGATGTCGTGAGACTCAGCATCGACACGATCGTCCGTGACCCGTCTTTCCGGCTCGCGCTTCAGCCTGTCCGCTAGCCATCACGCCGCCCGGCGCGGCGCGCGTTTCTTCCGCTGCGGCGTTCGCCACAGCCGGCATTTCGCTACAATCGGATGTTCCCCTTCTGAATCTGCCGCTGCACCGCAACATCCGCGGCGCGCGGCGGCCTATCCGAGCGAGCCGTCATGTCTCTCACCGCCTGGCTGTTCTTTCTTCCCGCGTGCTTCGCGATCAACATGGCCCCTGGGCCAAACAATCTGCTGTCGATCAACGTCGCGGCGCGACACGGTTTCATGACCGCGTTCGTGGCAGGCAGCGGACGGCTGGTCGCGTTTGCCGGCATGCTCGTGCTGGCGGCCACAGGTCTCGCCGTCGTGCTGCACGCATCCGAACTGTTCTTTCTCGCGATCAAGCTGACGGGCGCCGCCTATCTGATCTGGCTCGCCATCCAGTTGTGGCGCAGCGATGCCGGCCCGATGGACGCGCTCAAACAGGACGACGCCTCGCTATGGCGCATCGCGCGCCAGGAATGCTTCGTGGCCGCGGGCAATCCGAAGGCGATTCTGGTCTTCACCGCGTTCCTGCCGCAATTCGTCGATATTTCGAAACCGATGCTGCCGCAGTTCGCCGTGCTCGGCGCGAGCTTCCTCGTGCTCGAATGGTTCGCGATCGCGCTGTATTCGTGGGAGGGCATGTATCTCGGCAAGTGGCTGACGCGCGCGACCGTCCGCCGCTGGTTCAACCGGTGTTGCGGCACATTTCTGGGTGCGATCGGGGTGAGCTTTCTGCTGGTGCGTCGCACGAGTTGAAGCGTCCGGCAGCGCACGCAACCAGCGGAAAAAAACGGATCGGGCGATAAACGTCCGATCCGTTTTTTGTTTCGATATCGCGATCAGTGTTCCAGCGCGAGCCAGATCGCCTTCGGCTCCGTGAAGTTTTCGATGGCGACATCGCCATGTTCGCGACCGAAACCCGAATCGCCGGAACCGCCCCACGGCAGGCGCACATCGGTGTAGCCGTAGGTGTTGATCCACACCGTGCCCGCCTTCAACGCGTGCGCGACGCGATGCACGCGGCCAATATCCGCGCTCCACACGCCCGCTGCGAGGCTATACAGCGTGCCGTTGGCGATACGCACGGCGTCGTCTTCATCGTTGAAACGCACGACGCTCGCCACCGGCCCGAAAATCTCCTCTTGCGAGATACGCATCTCGTGCTCGACGTTCGCGAACACGGTCGGCTCGACAAAGAAACCCTTCTGCCCGACGCGCGCGCCGCCTGCCACGATCGACGCGCCCTCGTTCCTGCCGATTTCCACGTAATCGAGCACGGTCTTCATCTGCGACGCCGATACGAGCGGCCCCATGGTCGTGTCGGCCTCCGACGGATCGCCGACCCTGATCGCCTTCGCGCGCGCGGCAAGCCGCTCGACCACTTCGTCGTAGACATCCCGGTGCGCAAGAATGCGCGAACCGGCCGAACACACCTGACCCGTATTGAAGAAAATGCCGGAAGCCGCGGCGCGCACGGCCTTGTCGATATTCGCGTCGGCGAAAATCACGTTCGCCGATTTACCGCCGAGTTCCAGCGTCACGCGCTTGAAGTTGCCCGCCGCGCCTTGCAGAATGCCGCGCCCGACCGACGGCGAACCGGTGAACGTGACCTTGTCGATACCGGGATGCGCGACGATCGCATCACCGACCACGCGTCCCTTGCCCGTCACGATGTTCAGCACGCCGGGCGGCACGCCCGCCTCCAGCGCGAGTTCGCCGATGCGCAATGCCGACAGCGGCGTGATCTCCGCCGGCTTCACCACCATCGTGCAACCGCACGCGAGCGCGGGCGCGATCTTCCACATGCCGATCATCAGCGGGAAATTCCACGGCACGATCGCCCCGACCACGCCGACCGGTTCGCGAACCGTGTACGTGAGCGCATCGGGCCGCACGGGCACGACCTGGCCGTTGATCTTGTCGCACCAGCCCGCGTAGTACGCGAGCGTGTCGATGGCGGCGGGCACGTCCTGACGTTTGACGGCTGCGAGCGGCTTGCCCGCGTCGAGGCTTTCGAGCGCGACGATTTCATCCTGATGCTCGCGCAGCACTTCGGAAAAGCGCATCAGAATGCGGCCGCGCTCGGCCGCACGCAGACCGTTCCAGACTTTCAACGCGGCGCGCGCGGCCTTGATGGCTGTATCCACATCCTGCGCGCTGCCTTGCGCGACGAGCGCTATCGGCTCTTCTGTCGCGGGGTTGATGTCGATCGTGTATTCGCCGGTGCCGGGCGGCAGCCGCTTTCCGTCGATGAGAAGATCATGGCGTTTGAGGTCGGTTTCAGTGTGCATCACATACTCCTTCCGATTGCGATATGACTGCTTCGCGAACCGTTGGCTGAACCGCCCGCACCCGCGCTTATGAGGCTCGCATGAGCGCCTCGTCATCGGGTACGCGCGGCATCGGTTCGTGCGCGACTGACTTCGTGATTGGCTTCACGGCGGTTGTGTCAGTCTGCGCGCTTTCATCAGCATGCGCCGGCAGTTCCTTGCCGGCAAATAGCGCCCAGACGGCTTCTGCATTCGGGCGCAACGAGCGGTTGCGGCGGCGCACCAGCACCGTCGTCACTGCGACTTCCGGCACCAGCGGACGCACGACCAGCCCTGCCGGCAGCGTCGTGACGTGTGAATCCGCATGTGGGTCCACCGGCAGCACGCCGATACCGAGACCGAGTTCGATCATGCGCAGCGCTGCTGCGAGATGACCGCATTCGTTGGCGCGCGCCGCATCGATGCGATGCATGTTCAGTGCCCGCTCCGTCACATTGCGCGTGCCAGCCTCTGCATTGAGCGTGACGAGTTGCCCAACTGCCTTGCTGTTGCGCAGCGCCTCCCAGTGAAGCGCGGCACCTGCGGCGAGTGGATGCGTTTGCGGCAGCACGGCGCACAGTGGCGTCGAGACGAGCGGCTGGGTATGAAAGGCGTCGGCGCCCGCCACGTTTGCGTCGCACAGCACGCCGAAATCGACTTCGCCCTGTTCGATGGCGGCGAGCACGGCATGCTGAGGCTGTTCCTTCGCGGTGACGATCAGATCAGGGAAAAGTGCGGCACTGCGCGCGAGCCGCTCGGGCAACCATCCCGACGAGGTCACGGGATCGCATGCGACGACCACGACGCCCGTGTGCTCCTCGTGTGCCGCGCGCTCTTCGCGCAGCGTCAGCTCGACGTCTTCGATCAGGCGCCCGATGCGCCGTTCGAGCCGCGAGCCGGCTGTGGTCAGTTCGACCTGACGCGTGGTGCGGTCGAACAGGCGCAGTGCAATCGCCTCTTCGAGCTCGCGCACGCAGCGGCTCACGGCCGATTGCGTCAGATCGAACTCGCGCGCAGCGCGGGTGAAACTCCGCTGGCGCGCGACGGCGACGAACACCTTCAATTGCTGCAACGATACGTTCATGTGTTCAAGTCGCCTTGGAGAAGTGAAACCGGTTTATTCGCCCGTCTGTTCCGGCCAGTGACGCAGGCCCGGTCCGCTTGCCGCCAGTTCCGGCTCGAGTTCGTGCGACGCTTCGTTCGAAGACGCGATCCAGCGAGCGCGCATCGGCGCCAGCACGAATTTCGCCGACACACCCGCTGCAATCGTGATCACCGCCGATACGATGAACACCAGGTTCCAGCCGCCCGTTGCCGCCAGCACGGAAGCGATCGGCACGATCAGCGATGCCGTGCCCTTGGCCGTATAAAGCGTGCCCGCATTTGCCGCTGCGTACTTGCTGCCGAACGTGTCCGCGCAGATGGCCGGGAAGATCGAGAAAATCTCGCCCCAGAACAGGAAGATCAGCGCAGCGAACGTCATGAACGCATACGGATTCTGGCCGTATTGCATCAGGCCCAGCAGCGCCAGCCCTTCGCCGATGAAGATCGCGAACATGGTGTTTTCACGGCCGATCTTGTCGGAGATGAAGCCGCACAGCGGACGCGTAAAGCCATTGCAGATGTTGTCGATGGACAGCGTCATGGTCAGCAGCGGCAGCGTCATGCCGAACATCGTCATCGGCAGTTTCGCGAGGCCGAAGTCTTTGGCGATGGGACCGATCTGCGCCGTTGCCATCAGGCCGCCGGCAGCGACTGCAACGAAACACACGTAGATGACCCAGAACACGGGTGACTTGATCATCTGACCCGGCGTGTAGTCCTGCTTCGTGACCGCGAACTTGCGCTTCACTGCCTGCACCTTCACGCCTTCCGGCTTTCTCAGCAGCATGGCCAGCACGAAGATCGCCACGCCTTGCAAGATGCCGAAGAACAGGAACGTATGTTCGTAGCCCTTGGCGTTGATCATGTTGGCAATCGGAATCACGGTGACAGCCGCGCCTGCGCCAAAGCCGGCTGCCGTCAGGCCAGCAGCGAGACCGCGCTTGTCCGGAAACCACTTCAGTGCATTGCCGACACACGTGCCATACACGCCGCCTGCACCGACACCGGCAATCACGGAAGCGATGTACAACTCCGGCAGCGTCGTCGCGGACGAGTTCATCACCCATGCGAGACCCGCGCAGATCGCGCCGCCTGCCCCGACCGGGCGCGGACCGACGCGGTCGACGAGCCAGCCTTCCACCGGCACCAGCCACGTCTCCGTGAGAATGAAGATCGAGAACGCGAGCTGAACTTCAGCCTGCCCCCAATGATGCTTGGTACTCATCGGTGTAACGAACAGCGTCCATGCGTACTGCAGATTGGCGACCAGCGCCATGCATAGAACGCCGAATGCCAGTTGCCACCAGCGGTTGCGCCAGAACGCAACTGGAGCTTGCTGTGAAATGCTGTTCATGTGCCTGTCTCCGCTATCTATTTAGGGCAGCCGGCCAAAGCGCCGGTCTGTATGCATGCCACCTTATAGTTGTGTCCCGATTTGACCGCTTTCGGGTATTTCTTCATGCCAATTCCGCGACTGCTTTTCTAAGAAACCTTTAAGCCGAATTACCGGTTGCTTTACCAAACCTGTTAAATCTGCTCTTTATCTGTTGTCGCTTTCGTCGCATCAGGCCTTGTTTTAAGCGTTAACCCGATGCTGATGCTGCGAATCGTCCATTACAGAATCCATGCTAGGGTCAATGCTGAATTACTGATAATTAAAGTTTGTTACCATGAGGATTCATCTTCGCTTATACATCTGCCATGACAATGCGTAACGCGACCCTGCGCCAGCTGAAAGTGTTCGAGACCGTGGCGCGGCACTTGAGCTTCTCGCGTGCGGCGGAAGAACTGCACCTCACGCAGCCTGCCGTTTCCACTCAGGTCAGACAGCTCGAAGAACATGCGGGCCTGCCGCTGTTCGAGCAGCTGGGCAAGAAGATCTATCTGACGCCCGCCGGCACGGAGATGCTTCACTACAGCCGCGCGATCATTCAGCAATTTCATGAAGTCGATGAAGCGATGGGCCAGCTCAAGGGCATATCGGGTGGCAAGCTGAACGTCGCGGTGATCAGCGCGGGCGACTACTTCTTTCCGCGCCTGCTGGCCGAATTCACGCGCCGTTACGCGGGCGTCGAATTGAATCTTGCCGTGCACAACCGTGAAGAGCTGCTGCATCAACTGTCGACGAACCAGACCGATCTCGCGGTGATGGTGCGTCCGCCGCAGGAAATGGACGCGATCACTGAAGTGTTCGCGCCGCACCCGTACGTGATCGTCGCGGCGCCCACGCATCCGCTTGCGAACAAGCGCAACATCAAGATCAGTCAACTCGCGAGCGAAGCGTTCGTGGTGCGTGAACGCGGCTCGGATACCTGGAATTCGATGGAAGAAGGTTTTGCGGGGCGTCTCACGAACCTCAAGATCGCCATGGAGATCAAGAGCACCGAGACCATCAAGCAGGCCGTCATCGCGGGCATGGGCATCGCCTTTCTGTCCGCGCATACGATCAGCCTCGAATTGCAGGTCGGACATCTCGTCGTGCTCGATGTCGAAGGCTTCCCCGTCATGCTCAACTGGTATGTCGTGCATCGCAAGAACAAGCGGCTGCCGCCCGTTGCCGAAGCGTTCAAGCGCTTTCTGATGGAAGAAGGCGCGAATCTGATCGAGCAGATCACGCGCGTGAATCAACTGGCCGTCCATAAATGACGCGCTATGGATTGCCAATAAAACTTTAACTATTGCGGAATCATTGCGGCTTCTATGCTTCTGACGAGCCTCGTCACTCGACATGGGAGCATTGCAATGAATCAGTCTGCCGATCTGCACAATGAAGCGCTGCTGAGCGCCTACAACGCCGCGTTCAGCGATCTCGGCCTGCGGTTCCGCTGGAGCCAGGCCACGCTCGATTTCTTCGACGATGTCAGCAATGAAGTCGCGCGCATCACGGCTTATATCGAGCGCTTTCAGTCGCATCTGCTCAACGCCTATGACGCGGACTTTCTCGCGCAACTGATCTTCGACCGGAAGAACCAGTTCTATCGCGGGGCTGTCGCTCAATGACGCAGGGTTGCAGTTCATCGATGACTCTCTCTGGTGTTCGCGCTGCGTGATAGCGCGAACACCTTCTGTTTTCCTCAGTGACGTTTGATCGAATAGCGCTGACGGCTACGCTCGCGCATCGCCGCGTGCGTCAGATGCATCTGCCTCGCTGCTGACAGGCAGCGCGCCTGCGTGCGGCGCGGCTGGCTCGTGTATGTCCAGCGTTGCGTGAAATCGTCGGCGGCTTGCATGCGCGTCGGCACGTCGTCCCATGCGACGCGCAGCGATGCGCTATGCCGCGCTGTCACGCCAC
Organism: Paraburkholderia sp. C35; assembly: GCF_003121405.1. GTDB lineage: Bacteria > Pseudomonadota > Gammaproteobacteria > Burkholderiales > Burkholderiaceae > Paraburkholderia. The sequence goes on from NZ_QBUY01000029.1 coordinate 82,013, forward strand.
AATGCGCGGCGGCATGTGCGGCATGCTCGTGCGTGGTCAGCATCACGTGCGCGCCGAGCGCAGCGGCCAGCAAGCTCACGGCGAATAGCGCTGCGGCACCGGGCAACTGCGCAGGCTCGTTGACAAAAGCGTAACCAAGCCAGATACACAATCCCAATGCGAGCAGATCGACGACCTTGTCGCCTGCTGCGCCTTGCCGCGCGTTTCGCTTGCCGCGCGCGAACCGGTTGATGATCGAGGTCGACGCGATCGCCAGCAGCAATGCGCCGCAGAACACGAACACATACAGCTCCAGCCGTTCGAGTCCCGACCACGCAATGAAGCCCGCATCATCCGGCATGTCATCTCCTTGCGTCGCGCGTTTGCGCGTGTTGGTTCTGTGCTTCAGTCCGTGCTGCGCTCAGATCGCGCCCGCGGTTCTGAGCGCTTCGATCTGTTCAAACGAGTAACCGAGTTCGGCCATCACTTCATCCGTGTGTTCGCCGAGCAACGGCGAGCGCGTGACGTCCGTCGGGCTGTCCGAGAGCTTGATCGGGTTGCCCACCGTCAGATACTTGCCGCGCACGGGGTGATCGACCTCGACGATCGTGCCGGTTTTACGCAGCGATTCGTCCTGCGCGATCTCCTGCATCGACAGGATCGGGCCGCACGGAATGTCGTACTTGTTCAGGATTTCCATCGCCTCGAACTTGGTCTTCGTCATCGTCCAGCGTTCGATCTCCGCGAAGATCTCTTTCAGGCGCGGCAGGCGTGCCGTCGGCGTCGCGTACTCCGGATCGGTCGCCCACTCTTCCTTGCCGATCACGTTGCAGATCTTCACCCACACCGGTGCCTGCGTAATGAAGTAGATGTACGCGTTCGGATCGTGCTCCCAGCCCTTGCACTTGAGAATCCAGCCCGGCTGCCCGCCACCCGATGCATTGCCCGCGCGCGGCACCGCTTCACCGAACGTACCGTTCGGGTACTGCGGATATTCCTTCATCACGCCCGTGCGTTCGAGACGCTGCTGGTCGCGCAGCTTCACGCGGCACAGGTTCAGCACGCCGTCCTGCATCGCGGCGAGCACTTTCTGGCCACGGCCTGTCATCGTGCGCTGATAGAGCGCGGTGACGATACCGAGTGCCAGATGCAGGCCCGTGCCGCTATCGCCGATCTGTGCGCCCGTCACCACGGGCGGGCCGTCATCGAAACCTGTCGTCGATGCCGCGCCGCCCACACACTGCGCGACGTTCTCGTACACCTTGCAGTCCTCATAAGGACCGGGACCGAAGCCCTTTACGGAGGCCACGATCATCTTCGGGTTCAGTTCCTGGATGCGTTCCCACGTAAAACCCATGCGATCGAGCGCGCCGGGCGCGAA
>NZ_QBUY01000002.1 GCF_003121405.1 Paraburkholderia sp. C35
AGCTCCTTCGCTTAGAGCGCCTGAACACGTACTATATTGTAGATCTCGTGGACGTAACCGAGATGCATCGCTGCAACCACGGCGGGATTCGGCTTGCCGCCGACGGGCGGCGATGCCGTGATGATGCGGGGAACCCCTGCAACCTTCGCCGTCACGACGCCCATGTGCGCGGAAGCGACCAGCGGAAACTTCCCGCCCGGCACATAGCACGCGACGCTATCGACAGGCATGTTCTTGTGGCCCAGGACCACGCCCGGCATCGTCTCAACTTCAACGTCACGAATGGATTCGCGCTGCGCCTGAGCAAAGTTGCGCACCTGCGCCTGGGCGAATTTGATGTCTTCAAGCTGGCCCTGCGACAGCGAGCGCACGCAGCTTGCGATCTCGTCTTCCGACAGCCGGAAACGCTCGGGCGACCAGTTGTCGAATTTCGCAGAAAGTTCAGCCACCGCCATGTCGCCACGCGAGGCAACATCAGCGAGGATGCCCGTGACAACATCACGAACCTTGGCGGCGTCTTGCGTGGAGTCCTCGACGCTACGGCCGTTCTTCAGATACTGGATTGCCATTTGCATTTCCTTTGTGCGGGTGACGGGAGCGGACTGCCTGACGTGGAGTGCTTGCCGCTTGGATGCAAATGTAGCGCAATTTTTTGTGCAAAATTTGCGCAAATGGTCCAGACTTACCCTAGACGCCGAGTTGGATCACCGGTTTGGAGCAAATCGGCTATGTTTTCAGTCACCACTTTCAATGCAAAATTATGCAAACCAATGTACCAGCGCGGGGACGCGCAAAAGCGTCAAAAGTGAGGCTCGAAGATGTCGCCGAGCGACTTGGGGTATCTGTGTCTACGGTGTCGCGATCTCTGGCCGGTCACCCGGCAATCAGCAGCGAGACACGTAGTGCCGTCCAGGCGGTCGCTGCTGAACTGGGCTACAGGATGCCGGCGCAAGGCAGATCGACGCGAAAGTCCGCGACCAAGCTCATTGGCGTGGTGGTCGGCGCGCTGCATAACCGCTTCATGACGCTGTTGCTGACACATCTTCACGACGCGCTGCAAGAGTTCGATTATCAGATCACCCTGATGATCGATTCGATGAACGATCCGGAAAATCTGCTGGCGTTTCGGCCATTGATCGACGGATACCTCGACGGGATGATCTTCGCGACTGCGACACTCGACTCGCCGGTCGTGGCGGAAATGCAGCGGAGAGGCATTCCACTGGTGCTCGTCGTGCGCTCCGTCGACGATGTCAAGGTGGACACCGTGGAGGTCGACAACGTCCACGCAGGCTCCATTGCTGCCGAACATCTTTATCAACTGGGGCATCGGCGAATCGGGCTTGTGATGGGTGCGCAGAACACGTCCACGAGCAGAGATCGCGTCAAGGGAGCGCTTCGGTGGCTGGAGGAAGCGGGGATACCGCGCGCGTCAGTGCCATTGGTGTACTGCGACTACACCAGCGAAGCGGGATATTCCAGCGCCATGGCGATGTTGAGTAACGACGACCGGGTCACGGGCATCATCGCCGGCAACGACACGATCGCGCTAGGTGTGCTCGAGGCAGCAAAGAGACAGGGCATCGCGGTGCCACAACAGCTGTCGGTGATCGGATTTGACGATATGCCTTTGGCGGGATCGCCTCTGGTCGCACTGACTTCAATCCGGCAGCCCGTTGAAACGATGGCGCGAACGGCCGCCCGGCGGCTTGTCGAGCGCATTCGAGCGGGAGGAATGGGCGCACCAGTCCACGATGTCTTGCCGATTCAACTGGTGCGTCGCGAAACAACGGGACCAGCACGCGACCAGGCGTAACCAGCGGGCCTTCCCTTGTAAGGCCGGTTCAACTGCTGGCGGAATCGTGCAAAGCCTGTGCGATGACATTGTCGAGTTGCCGGAAATCCGGCGGACCAACGTATCGCTTGAGAACCTTTCCGTGCTTGTCGACCACCAGGGTCGTCGGCGTGAGTTGAACATCGCCGAACGCATGTGCCAGGCTTCCGTCGTCGAGGGTGAGCATGAACGGAAGCTGACGGGTCCGCGCGTAGTTCACCGCGTAATCTCGCGGTGTATAGCTCATCGCGACTGAAACGAACTCCAGTCCTGCACTGTGGAATTCCTTGTATGTGTTCTCAAGGCTTGGCATTTCCGCGATGCAACTCGAACAGTTTGTATCCCAGAAGTTAACAAGGTAGACGCGACCCTTCAGATCGGAAGTCGTAGAAATCTTTTGCCCGGACAGCAACGTGAAAGTCGCATCCGGCACATCCGGCTTCGCTAGCAAAAGATGTCCAATGAGAAACGCCACAGCCGCACCGATCAACGCCGCCGGCAACCACCATCTTCTACCAATCAATTTCACTCTCCTTTAGCCATCTCTACAGTAGGTGATCCCGATCTGGCCGTCCATGTCGAATAGGCATGCTTTTCGGGCCATCGAACCCTGCCACGCCTCGATACCGCGCTTCGTATGCGAAAAGCTTACATATTCCGCATGAGAGTTGTGTCCCAAATCGTGGCGTATACGGCATTGCCGTCACCTGTACACCACGCCTAACATTCCCGGCATGGTATCGAGGCGTATCTCAACATGAAGTATCTCAGTCTGGACGGCCTGTGGTCGAAAGCCTGCATGCAATCATTTCATGGCAGACGCCGGCCTCCGGACCAATGAAATCTCGCAGTTCGACACGTGATAAATGGAACAACATCATGGCAAACGTTTCAGTTCTCGGATTAGGCGCAATGGGTTCGCGTATGGCGGCCAACCTCTTGAAGGCTGGCCACGCAGTCACCGTATGGAACCGGAATCCTGACGCCAGTTCGGCGCTGGTCAGCGCAGGGGCGAAGGCAGCACGAACACCGAAGGAAGCGGCTGCTGACGCGGACTTCGTAGTCGCCATGTTGCGCGACAACGAAGCTTCAAGGGAAGTATGGCTTGATCCGGAAAACGGCGCACTGAATGGCATGTCGCCGGGCGCAGTCGCTATCGAGAGCTCAACACTGACCGCGGATTGGATCGGCGAGTTGGGAGCCAGAATGGCGGAGCACAAAGTATCGCTGCTTGAAGCGCCGGTTGCGGGCAGCACTCCGCAAGCCGAGGCGGCTCAATTGATCTATCTGACGGGAGGCGACGCAGAGACTTTCGCGCGCACGGAACCTGTCCTCAAGGCGATGGGATCATCCATTGTTCATGTTGGTCCACTCGGGTCCGGCGCATTGGCGAAGCTGGCGACCAACACTTTGCTAGGCATTCATGTAACCGTACTGGCAGAACTGATCGGCATGCTGAAGCGCTCCAATGCCGATGTCGACCGTGTACTTGACGCGATCGCGAAGACCCCGGTGTGGAGTCCAGCGGCAGGACGTCTTTCCGCGCTTATGCTGACAGGTAATTTCACGCCGCAGTTTCCCGTAGAGTTGATCGAGAAGGACTTCGGCTACACGCTGCAAACTGCGGGCTCGGATGCGTCCGCGCCAACCATCGCCGCAGTCCGTGATGTGTTTCGAGCTGCGATCGAGCAAGGATTTGGCAAGGAAAACATGACGAGCGTAGTCAAGCTGTTCACGTAGACAACGCTATATCAACCGAGGTGTTGAATGGCGACATCGATCTGCTCGCCCGAATAGATCAACGCGCTGCCGAAGCTACCGTTAAGGTCTGTTCGGCAGCGACGTTTCTCACACGTTCAGATGCTCACTTTGCATTGCTGGCAGTTTGCACCCATTGATCGAGCACTGACTTGTTGCCTGTCATCCAGTCATTTGCCAGCATGTTGACCAATGCCTGTGAGCCCCCACTCTTGCTGATTTCGTATTCCCACGCAGACCACTGCGACTGCGGGAACTTCACCTGCTCAATGAGCGAGCGTACAGACGGATTTGCCGCCACGAAATCACGGTTCCCCACTGCGCCCCAGTTCCACGACGCCATCGCCATACGGCAAGGATCAGCGCCACCGGCACAACCCTTCACGCCGGGTACGAGCGCCGTGCCTTTATTCGGTACGTTCGGAGGAAGCGCATCCTCAGGTGTGGGCAGCCACACAACATCCTTACCAGGCACGACCGAGTTGACGGTCCAGGAAGGACTCCACGCATAGAAAAACGCCGGCTTTCCTTCCTTCACCTTTGCTATCGCGTCGACCATCAATGCTTCGTACTTGCCTCGAACCGCATGAATGTTGTTCTTCAATCCAAACTTGTTCAACTGGTAGTCGACCACGTCACCGCAGCTCCAGCCAGGATCACAGCTGATCAGTTCCGCCTTGCCGTCAGTGCCAAACAGTCCCGCGAGCTTTGGATCCTTCAACTGCGCGAGGCTTGTAATCTTGTACTGGTCGGCGGTCTTCTTGTCGATAAGATAACCGGTGATCCCACCTCCCGAAATCAACCCCGAGCCGATCATTTGCGCCTGTTTCTCGACGGCCCGGAAGCCGGGCTCACGCTGAGGGAAGTTGACATCGGTCGCAAGATCTTCGTCGCCCTGTGCGACAGCCTGAAAGAACAGCGTGGTGTTCATTGTGGTCAGCTTGACGTCATAGCCAAGGTTTTTCATCGCTTGCATGATGATCTGCGTCGCAACGTAGTTACCGCCAAAACTGTCACCCTGAGCATACTTGATCGTCTTGCCTTTCCCCGGTGCATTTTGTGCGTGGGCCGACCCGCCCGCCATCATCGCAATAGCCAGCGCAAATGCGCTACACGCCACTGTAAACGTCTTCATCAAGCCTCCAGCATCTGTTGGAATCAGTCGTGACACGACGACAATTGAATAACCCTGCCGATACTCCCGGCTCCCGAATGACAAACTTCAAGCTTCTCTTGGATCGTGGCGCTCGGACATCGATCCACCGTCGTCGGAACGACCGCCACGAAAAAGACGTGCAACAGCCCCGCGCAAAGCGCCTCCGCCTGCACCGCCTGGCCGTGCACGTGCGAGTTTCTGCGTAATACGATCAAGGATCATTGCCAGCAAGACGATCGCGATGCCACCAATCGCGGCCTGCCCGACATCCAGTCTCCCCAACCCCTGAAGAACGATCAGACCGAGACCTTCTGCCCCAATCATCGACACCACAACCGACATGACCATCGCAGTCAGAACGGTCTGGTTCAGTCCTCCGAGAATAGTCGGGACGGCGAGCGGTAACTGAACCTCCCACAGCAGTTGCCTGCGGTCGGCACCAAACGCAAGCCCAGCCTCGACAAGCTCATGCTCGACCATACGGATGCCGAGATTCGTAAAGCGGATAAGCGGAGGCATTGCCGCCGTGACAACCGCGACCTCTCCGGGCACTGTACCGACGCCAAACAACATCACGACGGGCACCAGATACACAAATGTCGGCGTTGTCTGCATGATGTCGAGGATAGGCTGTACCACGCGCCAGACGCGATCACTCCGTGCACAAGCAACGCCGATTGGAATTCCGAATATCGCGCAAAAGAAAATAGCCGTGGAAATCAGGGAAAGCGTGGTCATCGCATCCGACCAGACGCCGAGCGTCGCAATCACGACGAGTCCAACGAAGGTAAAGACTGCCACCGCTTTACCCGCGAATCGCCAGGCAATCAGCGCACATAACACGACGAACACCGGAAACGGTATCGCCTGTAACGCGTCGATGTTAAGTTCGAGCAGCTTTTGTACAGGCCATTTGATGACCAGAAAGACCGGCCTCAAATGCATGGCTATCCACTGCACGGCAGTCTGGATCCATTGCGCGACTGGCAGCACCGCAAGATCGTCGGCTTTAAACATGGCTTGCTCCATTGACAACATGACTGCCAATGCGTGCGAGAACCTGCCCCGCTTCCAGCCGACCAACGAGTCGGCCCATTTCATCTGTGACGCCTACCGTTTCAGCACGGGTAAATTGGGCCGCGACATCGATAAGACGTGTTTGAGCCGGTACACATGCGAATGCCGAAGAAAGCGCAGGAAGCGGTCCTCCATCACGCAATGCACCGACTTTTGTGGCGGGAAGAACACCGAGAACACGTTGCTCATCGTCAACAACAAACGCCGACCCTGCGGTGTCGTCTTCACAACCCAGCACCACGAATTCATTTCGCCTGATCAATGGCACAAGCGATGTCATCGACGATCCTGCGTTGAACAGACGGGCACGGTCGACGTCACGCGTGAACGCGGCAACGTAGTCGCTCCCTGGCTGAAGCACAATTGATTGTGGCGTTCCCTCGCGAACGAGTTTCCCTTCAGACATGATTGCAATACGGGTCCCCAACTTGAGCGCTTCCTGAAAGTCGTGCGTGATGAAGAGAATGGTCTTGTTCAGGGTCCGCTGCAGGCGCAGAAGTTCGTCTTGCATTTCCGCTCGAATCAGCGGATCAAGTGCACTGAATGCTTCGTCCATGATGAGTACGTCCGCATCAGTCGCAAGCGCTCGCGCGAGACCAACCCGTTGCCTCATGCCGCCACTCAACTCGTGCGGCATCTTCTGAGCCCAACGCGTAAGTCCCACCACCTCCAGCACCTGTTCGGCACGCTTGCGGCGGTTGGCAGAAGACATGCCGCGCAACTTCAAACCAAACTCGACGTTCTCGATCACACGCCGGTTTGGCAAAAGCGCGAAGTGTTGAAAGACCATTGAGATGCGATTGCGTCGGACATCGCGCAAGCCCGCTTCATCCAGCGTGCAGATGTCGGTCTCGTCGAGCAGAATCCGCCCTGCACTGGGCTCATTGAGGCGATTCACGCAACGTGCGAGCGTCGATTTCCCAGATCCGGATAAGCCCATGATCATGTACATCGCACCCGCTGGAACGGACAGCGATACGTCATCCAGACCGACGACCTGCCCCGTGTCGCGCAAAACGTCTGCCTTTGTCGCACCACGCTTCAGCATGTTCAACGCGGAATCAGGACGATCGGCAAATACCTTGTACAGATGCTCAATCTTCAGTCGGTCCGTCATGGTCGTGACTCCTTCGATGGGACGACAGCGGAAGCTACAGATGCGAAGTCACGTAGCGGCGAAAAGTCAGTCGGCAAAAGAATGCGATTCTCCGCCTGTTCGATATTCTCCGACAGACGAGGAATGAATGCCTGCCACCTTGGATCCTCCGCGAGCGTCTGACGACGACGCCGGCGATCTTCAAGATCGGCATAGGCCCACATATGCGTAACCTGCGACAGCGGTCCAATCTCAGTGGTGAAGTACCCGATCAACGCACCGAGAATCGATTGCTGTATCGCGAGACCTTCCTCCCGTACAAGCTTCAGATACCGCTGCATGCAGCCGTTGCGGATTCTGTATATTCGCTCTTCGACGATCATTTTGCGTATCCCCGGTAAGCGAGGTCCGAACAGGTCATACGCTGCGGAGCCTCTTCCAATAGAAAACCGCCGATCAGATCTGCGACTTCTTCCGGTGCCTCGGTCAGGATGGAATGGCGAAGCTTCGGCAATATATGGACGCGCGAATTAGGGATGCACTCGTGCATGAACAGAGACATTCTTGGATTCGATCCCTGATCTTCTTCGCCCGTAGCGATAAGCGTCGGCACCGCAATCTGATCAATGAGGCCGCCGAAATCGGTCTGCGCAAGCACGCGATACGCTGACGCATAACAGTCCGGATCGTTGCTGGCATTGCGCGAGCGCAATTCCGAAATCAGATTGGGATGGCGCGCCTGAAACTCCTCCGTGAGCCATCGTGAGAGCGAGGCATCGTAGTGCGAACCTCGATCACCGGCTTGCAAGGCAGCCAGGCGGGCCAGCACACGCGAACGCTCCTCAGCAGTGCGGCCGGCCACCGTCGACAGCAAGACGAGCCTTCTGAGCCGCTGCGGATGAGTCAATGCGAGCCGTTGAGCAATCAGGCCGCCGAGTGAAAACCCGGCAAGGTTAAAGCTGCCAAAGCCGACGTGGTCCGCCAGTGCCAGGGCGTCATCGACGAAGTCATCGATTTCGTAGCGACCTTTGACCAGCGACGATTGACCATGTCCGCGCAAATCAAAGGTGAGCACACGAAAGCCTGGCCCGAGCCGATTGATTGTGCCCTGCCATGCTTCAAGATACGAGCCGACTCCATGGATACAGACCAGTTCGTGCGGACCATCGCCTTGCAGCCGATAGTGCAACCGAACACCATCGCGCTCCAGATAACCGTCAATTGCCGACGCGGGTGCGCCTGGCATAGCGTCGTCGCTCATCGCTCAAGTCCTCGCCGCAGCCACGCTCGTCGTACGGGTTTCAGTCACGTAAGCACTGTGAGCCGATCTCGAAGCGCTGACGTTGTTCGGAAATGCATTCTGTTCTCGCCTCGCAAAATGAGGCATCACTTCATCGATAAAGAGACGAAGCGTACGCATCTGCAATTCGAACGGGAGATTGAACGAAAGTCCCAATGTGAAAAGATCGACCCCTTGTTCTTCATAGACCTGAAGTTTCTCGATCACTTCATCGGGCGTACCGAACATGAGATTGTTGCGTATCGCTTGCGGATCGTAGTTCGCACGATTTGCGACGACGTCATAGGGCACCGCCTCCGGAAAGCCGTTCTGGACCGTGCCAATGTTCTGCATCAGATTCTCGAACAACCGACCATAGTCGACGCTATGGCGCACCGCCAGTTCCCAATCTTCTGGCCGGTCGTAGACACATGTCCGGCGTTGCATCATAAAACGCGGACGTGGATGCTCAGGGTGATCCGCGACAGCTTTGCGAAACTTTTCACCCAGGACGACTACCTCCGAGGCCGGTGCGGCGAGCGGCGTCGACAGGATGTTTGCGCCGATACCTACTGCCCAGTCGAAGCTCGCGGGATCGCGTGTGGCAACCCATATCGGCGGATGCGGCTGCTGCAATGGTTTCGGCACGGATGTCGCAAGCGGGAACTTCCAGTAGTGCCCGTCGTGCGCATAGTCCCCTTTCCAGAGTTCTTTTACTGCCGGCACGAGTTCTTTCATATAGGCCACGCCTTCCTGCTGCGGCATGCCACCAGCCATCCGGTCGAACTCATACTGATACGCACCGCGGGCAATACCGAACTCGAGACGACCATCGGTCAGGTGATCGCACATCGCGGCTTCGCCAGCCAGACGAATCGGTGACCAATAGGGAGCCACAATCGTTGCCGTACCGAGGCGGATACGCTCGGTGTGCTGCGCCAACCAGGTTAGAACCGTGAACGGGTTGGGCGAGATCGTGCATTCGATCGTGTGATGCTCTGCTGTCCACAGCGTTTCGAAACCGCCCTCGTCGGCGAGACGGGCCAGCGCAAGCATCTGGTTGCGCGCCTGGGTCATCGAGTCGCCGGGAGCGAAGCGTTCCATACTAAGCGAAACTGCGAATTTCATAGGTGCCTCGTTTCTGATTGGTTTAGCACGCGTGCGGCTCAACGCAGGCGGATGACAAAGGGGTCTTGCATGGCGCCTGAATAATCGAGCACGACGTTCTTGATTTTCGAGAACTCGCGCATGACCTCGAAGCCCCCACGTCGTCCATATCCACTGTGTTTCGTACCACCGTTTGACGACATATACGCTGCAGAGCGATAAGTGTTGATCCAGACCGTGCCCGCCTCGATATCACGCGCAAATCGCATGGCGCGGTCAATATCGCGAGTCCAGATTCCCGATGCGAGACCGTATTCGGTGTCATTCGCCAGACTCATCAGTTCTTCCTCTGTATCGAACGGCACCACCCCGACCACAGGGCCAAATATCTCCTCCCGCATGAAACGCATCTGGTTCGTGGCGTTGATCATCACTGTCGGTTCGAAGTACCAGCCCTTTGCAAGCTCGGGACTGTCGGGCCGCTTTCCGCCCGCTGCTACTTTCGCCCCCTCTTCGATGCCCGACCCGACGTAATCCGTGACCTTGGCCAGTTGGGCAGCAAGCGCCAATGGACCGATGTCCGTGTCGTCATGCATCGGGTGACCAACGCGAACCCGCTTTGTGCGCTCGACAAGCGCTTCGACAAACTGGTCATAAACAGGACGTTCGACGAAGCAACGCGAACCCGCGACACACGTCTGTCCAGCTGCCGCAAAAATTCCCGAAACGACACCGTTGACGGCGCGTTCGACCTCTACATCGGAAAACACGACGTGAGGCGACTTACCGCCGAGTTCCATCTGACACGGCGCCAGATTCTGCGCGGCATTTCCCGCGATCTTTCGACCAGTAAATGTGCTGCCGGTGAATACGAATTTGGCAATGCCTGGATGACGCGTGAGCGCATCACCCGTATTTGCGCCATCGCCCGTTACAACGTTGAACACACCCGGCGGTATGCCCGCTTCTATCGCCAGTTCCGCGAGAGCCAGCGTCGATGCCGTTGCGTGCTCGGATGGTTTGACAACGACCGTATTGCCAATCGCGAGACACGGCGCAAGTGTTCCCGTCAACATCATCAAAGGCGAGTTCCAGGGAATGATCATCCCTACCACTCCGATCGGCTCGCGCAGGTTGAAGTTCAGCATGTCAAGCTTGTTGACGGGAATCGTGTCGCCTTGCAGCTTGTCCGCCATGCCGCCGAAATACAGATACGAATCGCGAATCGCCCGCATCTGTGCCCGCATTTCCTTGAGCAGCTTTCCGTTGTCGCGGCATTCGATCATCGCCAGCTCATCGGCGTTCGCCAGCACCAGTTCTCCGAGCTTGCGCACGAGCTTTCCGCGTTCGGTCTGAGTCATGCGGCGCCATGCCGGATTCTTCAGTGCAGCGCGCGCCGAGCGCACAGCGGCATCGACGTCTGCAGCATTACCCTGCGCGAACTCGTACCAGGGCTGTGCCGTCGTCGGGTCATAGCTCAGCGCGTACTCCCGGCTATTGGGCGCAACAAATTCGCCATCGATGAAATGTCCTGTTCGCGCACCTTCGAGACTCGCTACCGTGGTCTTCATGTTGTCCTCTGATTGTCAGGTTTGTGCGTGCCGGACCCAAGGCTGCGCCGCGCCCACCGTTGCAAGGCGCCCGCCGTCATGCGAGTCCATGTAGATTGAATAGCCACCGTGTTCGCTTTCACGCACGAATCGACGCAACATCGCGCGAACCTCAGTGGAAGCGATCTCGTCGTACGGAAGCTCCGAGGGTGCGAAAAAGCGGTATCCCGTCGGCAGTGCCAGTGCACCGCGAGGCTCCGCGAGCCGTGCGCGGTAAATCAGATAGCCGGAGTCATGGCCTGAAACGTCGAAGACGGAATAAAGGAATGTGTCGTCGGACATGAGCGACAGTTCACCGCCACCCGTAACCGGCAGGCGTCCGTTGACGAGCTTGCGCGGAGCCGTGGGCAACACCCATCCGCCTTTCCCGTCCGAGACCAGCAGCACTTGCCCTTGCGCTTCGATCAGGTAACCAATAATCATGTCGTTGGACGACAGCCAACCCGGCGGAAGCGGATCTTTGACCTGAGCGTATCGACCTCGGCAGAATCCGAGCGGCGCTGATGGGCTGGTACCGAATGCCTGAATTCGACCGATGAGAATTGCATGGTCTCCCGCATCGACGTGCTCATGCATCGTGCAATCAAACCAGGTCAGGCAGTCAGTGAGTACCGGGGCGCCCGTATGAACGACGTCATAACCAACGGACGCAAATTTGTCGGATGCTTTCGAAGCAAAGAGATTCGACACATCGATCTGCGAGTCGCGCAGAAGGTTGACGGCGAAGCGGTCGCTGCCCGTGAATGCGGGGTAGCTGGAGGCGCTCTTTCCGACACACACCAGCAGCAGTGGTGGGTCAAGCGAAACGGACGCAAACGAATTCGCCGTCATACCGCGCGGCTTGCCGTCTGAATCGACCGTGGTGATCACCGTCACGCCCGTGAGGAAGGTACCGAATGCCCGCCTGAGTGCGAGCGGGTCGATAACGGTCCGGGTGTCCTCTGCTGCCATTCCCATGTTGTTCACCTCAAACGTCTTTACGTTGAGATGAATGTATGCGGCGAAATTCAGCTTGCCTTCCAATGGAACAGAGGACTTCGACTGCTAATTCCCCCTCGGCTTCGAGGAACGATCACACTTGCGAATGCGCAGCTTGCTCTTCAGGCAGTCTGTTTTCGACAAGTTTGTGCAACTGGAGAGCAAGCTCTACTGCAAAGCGTCGCTCGGGAGTCTCGACATCGATGCCAAAAAGCTCGGAAATCCGCGCCAGCCGGTAGCGAAGCGTCGTGACATGCAGCCCCATCGCGTCCGCGCATGCCTGGCTACGGCAGCCATGACGGATATACGCAGAGAGCGTCTCCATGTAGGGCGTCCGATGATCCCGGTCGTATGCGATGAGTGGCCCAATCGTTCCGCTCATGAACGCCCGCACATCGGGCGAATCGGCGGCACCGATCAGCATCGGCAGCGGACCGAGGTCCGGGACAGATAGTGCTCCGCTCTTGCCCATGCCGCGGGCGATCCGGATCATTCTCCAGCAGCGTTCCCACTCCTTCGCCAATGCTTCGAGTCCAGAGAATGTGTCTCCAACAACCAGAATCGGCTCGCGCCCAAATAGCGTTCCTAACGCTGAACACAACCGTCGCCCGAATGCAGTCACCGGTGCGTCGCCACCCATTTCATCCGGGATTGCGTCACCGGGTAGCAGGCACACAAGCCCGCCGCCCACCGTGATGGTATGGATAGGCAGTTTGTGCTGCGCAGCGAGCATGGCAGAAATACGATGGCATTCTGCTGAACGATCCCCGACCGCCCGGTTGCAGTTGGGATAGTCGATCACGAGGATATGGTTGCGTGCAGTGAGCGATAGCCCAAGTCGGCGCGCGCGTTCCAGTACGTCCTGCTCGCCACGCCAACGACGCTCGACTATTTCGAAGAAGAGTTCTGTCAGCGTTCTGGTTTCCGCCCGGAACCGGATCACACTGCGCATCAATTGCACACTGACCGCAAACCTGGCGTTCTCGATTGCAAGCATCTGCAGGTCATCGGGAGAGCTGTCACCAAAGCTTAACAACGCGCCGACTACCTCACCATCAACCAGCAGCGGCTCGACGTTTGCCGTCAGCTTATTCCCCGGCGCAATCTCGAGTGTCAGTCGACGTTGGCCACGTCGCGTCGCCAGTTCGCGGGCGGTTTCACGAATTCGCATGCCCATCGCGCCATCGAGCACCTTCTGCCATGTGTCTGCGTCGTAGAGAGAAGCATCAGGTGATCGGGATGAAAAGATAGCTCCGCCATCGAAGTCGATCACGAGAACCGGGACATCGAGCAAGTCCGCAAGCATCTCGATCAGCGTTTCCATCGCGCCGCCGGCCAGGACTTCCTCAAGCATGGCACTTTGAACGCCTAGCACTCGCCGCAATTGGGTAGAGGCCGAAAGTTGCGCTTGCTGCTGATGTGCACGATCAATTGCAATCGCACCAAGGTGCACGATCATGCCCATAAAGACCAGATCGTCAGGGGCAACATCAACGATCCTGCGGGCAGAGACCGACATGACCATCGGCCTGTTTTCCAGATCGCGACAGGCCATTGGGAGAACAACGACCGTCCGATACCCTCGCACTTGTGCTTCTCGACGATACCCGAGGAACTCAGTGGTCTCGCGGGCGTCGCGGATGTACACCGGCTCGTTTCGTTGCAACGCAACAAGCGCGGGACTGGTAGCGAGTTCCCAGCGATCCTCCAACCTCTGATTGCCGCTCAGCAATGAAGGATCACGACGGGCAATGACCAACGCATCGCCATGTGCGACGTCGACGCTCATGATCGCCCCGAGATCCCAGGGACCGTGCCGGCAAGCCTGTTCTAAAAGGCTATGCAGTAGAGATTCAACATCGGTGTCCGTGAGAATCTGGCTTGCGACATCCCGTAACGACGACATGCGCGAGAGCTGATCTGGCATGATTTTGTCCCCCCTTGACTGCCACTATACGACTTATCGCAGGGCCAAAAAAAACATGCTTCCGTCGGAACGTAGGAAGACGCATGCATTGCTGCTACCTAGCATGTAATCCATTCAGACAGCTTCGACAGATTGGGGGAATCGATGGAAACCGGCGTGAGAAAAATTTCGACGTTTATCGAGGAAATTCATATTGAAGGCGGCAAGCCAGCCGAGAAGCCGATCACGATGGTCGTGGTCGCGGCGGTGTTGAAAAACCCGTGGGCCGGTCAAGGCTTCGTCGAGGATCTGCGCCCCGAGATCCTGCGGCTTGCGCCCGTGCTCGGCGAGCAGATGGGCCAGCGGCTGACGGCGATCATGCCGTCCGAGCGCGTCGAAGCGTACGGCAAGGCAGCAATGGTCGGAGTAAATGGCGAGATCGAGCATGCATCCGCATTGATACACACATTGCGGTTCGGGAATATGTACCGCGAGGCTGTTGGGGGCACAACCTTTCTGAGTTTCACCAACTCACGCGTTGGACCGGGCGCTCTCGTCTCGCTGCCGATGATTCATAAGACGAAGACGGGACATCGCTCGCACTTCCTCACCGCTACGTTCCAGATCGCAGATGCCCCCGGCCCTGACGAACTGATGATCGCGATAGGCGCAGCGGACGGCGGGCGGGCGCATCCCCGTATCGGTGATCGCTTCATCGATATGGCCGAGATGGATAGCGAAAAGGCGACGGCCTAAGTGCATTGAGGCGAGCATGTCAGACATCATCACGCTCGTCAGCCAGCTTTCTGACGACCAGGAAGCCGCGTATCTCGGCGCGCTACGAAAATCGCTACCGGGCGAGGTGCTGTTGCCTCTGCGCGAGACCAGTGCGCAGCAACGGGCACAAAGCTCGATTGCCATTGTCGCCAATCCCAGGCCCGCCGACGTCGCGAGACTGCCGAATCTGGCCTGGGTTCACAGCCTTTGGGCGGGCGTCGAGCAACTCGTCGCTGCATGGCCCAAGGACGGACCACCGATCGTCAGACTGGTTGATCCCGAGATGTCGCGGACGATGGCCGAAGCGGTGCTCGCATGGACCTACTATCTGCAGCGCGACATGCCAACGTACCGGTTACAGCAAACCGATCGCCAATGGTGCCAGCGCGTGTATCGCAAACCATCTTCGATGGAGATCGGAATCGTTGGCCTTGGCACACTCGGTACGTGTGCAGCAGAGCGTCTGGTCCGCGCCGGCTTCAGGGTGAATGGTTGGAGCAGGACGGCGAAAAATGTCGATGGTGTGCATGTCTATCACGGCGACACCGGTTTGAACGACATGCTCACAACGGCCGATATCGTTATCTGTCTGATGCCGCTGACGTCCGATACGCGGGGCTTGATCGACGGAGCGCGCATCGCGCAGATGAAGCGGGGCGCCGCCCTGATCAACTTCGCGCGCGGACCCATCATTGTGGAAGCCGAATTGCTCGACGCGCTTGATCGCGGTCTGCTTTCGCATGCAGTGCTCGACGTGTTCGATATCGAGCCCCTGCCATTGCAGTCGCGGCTTTGGGAACATCCACGCGTGACGATCTTGCCGCACATCTCTGCGCCGACCGATGTTCACACTGCCGCATCGGTTATCGCGGCGAACGTATCTGAGTACCGGAAAACAGGAAAGCTGCCAGCGAGCGTCGATCTGACTCGCGGCTATTGAATGGCATTAAGCACTGTGCCCTCTACGAGGGTACAGACTGGATTTACCCGTCAGGTGTTGCGCTGATTTACAAACGGCAGCCCGTCTATCAACCAGCCGCGCTAAGGGACGCTTGATCAAATCTGGCGCGAGCGCGTTGGCTTGGCGTAAGGCTCCTGAAACAGGCGTCGAAACGCAACGTGCTATCGCGGTAGATCGACAAGGGAGCATGACCATGCGTGACGTCGCGTTTGTTATGTACCCGGACTATTCGACCACGACGCTGACTGTCGTCATGGCTTTCGAAGCCGCCAATTCCGTGACTGAGGCACCGCCCTACGAACTCCATTTCGTTTCGGAGACCGGCGGACAAATCAGAACCTGCTCTGGCATGATGGTGGAGAGCGAACCGTTTGCACAAACACCTTTTCACACGCTCTTTGTCGGTGGCGCGGCAAATCCTACGGCATCAACGCCGGGGCTGATTGACTACATCAGGAACGCGCCCCGACTGCATCGACGGATTGTCGCGATCTCGACCGGCGCCTTCGTGCTGGCCGAAGCGGGGCTTCTGGACGGACGTAATGCCACCACCCACTGGATGCACGCGCCGCGTCTTCAGGCGCAGTACCCGGCGGTCAAGCTTGCGCAGAACTGCATCTTCACCCGCGACGGTCCAATCTGGACGGCGGCGGGCGGGGCCGCGGGTCTCGATCTCAGTCTGGCGATAATCGAGAGTGACCTTGGTGCGGGCGTTGCGAAAGCAGTGGCTCGTGAACTCGTCATCTATCATCGCCGGACGGGTAGTCAGTCGCAGATCTCCACGCTGCTGGAGCTTGCGCCGAAAACCGATCGAATTCATGCGGCCCTGACCTATGCGCGGGACAACCTGCACAAGCCCCTGTCTGTCGCCGATCTTGCCGAGGCAGCCCACTTAAGCTCGCGCCAGTTCAGCCGGGCGTTCCTGGCGGAGACGGGACATTCGCCGGCCAAGGCGATTGAAATACTCCGGGTCGAAGGGGCGCGCAATCTCATGGAGCAGAGCCGTCATTCCATCGAAGTGGTCGCACGCCTGACAGGCTTCAGCGACCGTGACCAGATGCGACGCGCGTTCCTGAGAGCATTTGGACAACCGCCACAGGCTCTGCGGCGCATGGCACGGCTTGAAGCGACGGATTCTGTCGAGACATCTGTAGCCATCGACTGAGACACACGGCCCGGAAGCAATCTTGACGTCGCGGGACGTTTAGCCGATCGCCTCAAAAGTACAACAAGCATCCGACGGCGCCATCGACGCGAGATCCGTAGATCCCACGAATATCAGCATTGCCGCTCGATCCTCATGGCGCGCAGGCGCCTCTCATCAAGAAAAAGATTTTCTATTAATCAAGGACACTTTTTCTGGTTTGTCGGCGAATGGGAAGAGGAGAAGAATCGCACTTGAATCGGCGGTAACACATCTGACCAGCGATGGTATCTGTCCCTGATGCTTATGGATTCGATAGTTTTTCTGTCAGTAGATGTTGGTGCCGATGACGGTCATAGCCAACGCGAGAAGGTCGCAGCCCGTCGCAGGGGACTACCTGCGCGTGCCGCGTGACTCGTCCGGGCTTTTCTTCCATCAAGACCTGTCCTCCGGCAGGCGCACAACGAACTTTCGATATGAGCAATAAATTCCAAGGCAAAAAGATGCTGGTCGTCGGCGGCACCAGCGGGATGGGCATGCAATCGGCACGCATGGTGCTGGCCGAAGGCGGGAGCGTGGTGATCGTTGGCCACCGGCCAGACAAGACCGAGCAGGCGCGCAAGGAACTGGCTGCGCTGGGCGAGGTCTGGGCGTTGACGGCGGACGTATCCAGCGACGAGGGACTCGCCGCGCTGCTCAAGAGCATTGATGAGCAGCATGCCGACATCGACCTGCTGGTCAATGCGGCCGGCGTATTTTTCCCCAAGCCCTTCCTGGAGCACTCGGACGCGGACTACGAGCAGTACATGAAGCTGAATAAGGCGTTCTTCTTCATCACGCAGAAGGTCGCAACCAATCTGGTCGTCAAGGGACGTCCCGGCGCGATCGTCAATATCGGTTCGATGTGGGCCAAACAGGCCATTGCAGCCACGCCTTCGTCAGCCTACTCGATGGCCAAGGCCGGCCTTCACTCGCTGACCCAGCATCTGGCGATGGAGTTGGCACCCAAGCACATCCGTGTCAACGCGGTGTCACCGGCCGTAGTGCAGACCCCCATCTACGAGGGCTTCATTCCGAAGGCTGAAGTCCAAAGCGCGCTGCAAGGCTTCAACGGCTTCCATCCGATCGGCCGTGTCGGCACCCCGCAGGACGTCGCTGAGGTCGTTGTCTTCTTGCTCTCGGACCAGGCGGGTTGGGTTACCGGCGCGATCTGGGACGTCGATGGCGGCGTGATGGCCGGCCGCAACTGAAGCACAGCGTGCAGGCGCGCGACGCGCGTGACTATCACGTTGCGTAAGTCTCCATTGTTGTGCGTGATGTTGGCGCCCGACATCCCAACTCCGAACAGGAACAAAAACCATGATGCAAGATTGGAATGCCTACCGTGAATCCCTTCTGGAGCGCGTAGGCGATTACGCGAAGCAAACCCCCGACGTGATGCGCGGACTGATGACGATCGAGAACGCCGCTGTCAAGACGGGCCATCTCGACTCGAAGATACACGAATTGATTGCTCTGGCCGTGGCTGTGACCACACGCTGCGACGGTTGCATTTCCGTGCATACCAAGAAGGCCGTCGAGGCAGGCGCCACGCTGGAGGAAATCTCCGAGGCATTGGGCGTTGCCATTGCCTTGAACGCCGGCGCTGCTCTGACCTACTCGGCGCGCGTCATCGAGACCTACCAGCAGTTGCCCAACAAGTAAGTCGCACCAATAGGCGCTCGCCGCCACGTCTGGAAATACGTCCATGCTCATTAACGCCGATTTCACGCGCCGCGCCATCGTGGCGTCCCACGAATACCAATGGGTCGCCTCGCCTCAGAGCGGCGTCGAACGCGTGATGCTGGACCGTATAGGCGCCGAGAAGGCACGCTCAACCAGCATCGTGCGGTACGCACCCGGTTCCCACTTTCCTCGCCACCTTCACCCTGGCGGCGAAGAAATCCTTGTACTGGCCGGCATGCTCTCCGAAGGGGACGAGCACTACCCGGTGGGCTGGTATCTGCGCAATCCGCCTGACTCGAGCCACCAACCGTCCAGTGTCGAGGGCGCCGTCATCTTCGTCAAACTCCAGCAGATGCAGGCCCACGAGCAGCATCGCGTGCGCATCAACACCCGCGATCCTGCCGCGTGGCACCGCCAAAGTGGTCGCGAGGTCTGCCCGTTATTCTCAAACGAGGCGGAACAGGTCTGTCTGCAACGACTTGCCCCGAATGAACTTCTGCTTGCCGAACCTGTGGAAGGCGCCGAGCTGCTCGTGCTGGCTGGCGACGTGGTGGCAGGTGGGCAGTCCTATGGGCACGGCAGCTGGATGCGCGTGCCCGTTGGCGAGTCCCTCGATATCGCCGCTGGCGCGCATGGCGCCACCGTCTATCTCAAGACCGGTCACCTGGCTGGCATGGCGATGGAGGCATAGCCATGCAAACTGCACGCATTGCGATTGTTGGTGCTGGGTTAAGCGGTCTGTATGCCGCTTATCTCCTGGAGCGTCGAGGCATCAGGGAGTACGTGCTGCTGGAAGCAAGGAACACACTCGGCGGCCGGATCGCGTCCGTCAGTGCGTCGGAGCAGGCTATGGCTGACTCCACCAGCACCAGCGACCGGTTCGACCTGGGGCCGGCCTGGTTTTGGCCCGATTACCAGCGCGAATTGGACCGCCTGGTCCATGACCTGGGACTGGAACGTTTCAAGCAATTCGAAACGGGCGATATGGTGGTGGAACGCTCACGCGACGAGCCGCCCGTGCGCGTTCGTGGTTACGTCAACTCGCCGGCCTCGGTCCGTCTGACGGGCGGCATGGGCGCACTGATCGACGCTTTGCGCAGCAGGCTCGATCCGGCACGGATCGTTACCGGCCAGGCAGTGCGCCGCCTGCGCAACATGGAAGCACATCTCGAGCTGGAGAGCGAAAACGGTGATGGCCACCTCACGGTCTGGCGCGCTGAGCATGTGTTGCTGGCGCTGCCTCCGCGCCTGGTCGAGAACACCATCGCGTTCGAGCCTGCGTTGCCGCAAGCACTGGCTCAGCAGTGGCGCGCAACAGCAACGTGGATGGCGTCCCACGCTAAATACGTTGCTATCTACGACAGCCCGTTCTGGCGCGAGCATGGACTGTCCGGCGAGGCCCGCAGTGCACATGGGCCGCTGAGCGAAATCCACGATGCCTCCATGCCCGGCGGCAGCGCGGCGCTGTTTGGGTTCTTCGGCGTGCCGCCGCACGTGCGCAAGAACGTCTCCGAAGACGTTTTGCGCACACAGTGCCGTGCGCAACTCGCGCGTCTGTTTGGGCCGCAAGCATCGACGCCTCGCGCCGAGGTCATCAAGGACTGGGCGCGAGAGCCCTATACAGCCACTGCCGCCGATCTGGACGCGACGGGACATCACGCTGAAGCACCTCCCAGCACAGCCGCGTCCGGCCCCTGGCGCGGACGTTTAACCGGCATCGCCAGCGAATGGTCATTGCATTTTCCGGGCTATGTAGCTGGTGCCATTGAGGCTGCACGGGTAGCAGTCCAGGCGTTGCCCTCGTTTTCGCTTATCCCGACGCCATTCCGTTAAGAGCAGTGGCTGCGGGTCAGTACTGGAAGACGAACCGCCGGATTTACGTCGTCGTCTGGTGGCACAGTACCCGGCGGTCAACCTAGAGCGCGGCTTAAATCTCCGTTTATTTGGCATTCAAGACACCGCGAGAGTGGCTTACCGTTAACAGACGGACGGATCAGGAGGAGTTCGACTCTCGAGACCCGTTTCGTGCGGCCGGATCGCCGGTCTCAACGTAGAAGGTTCGGGTCTACAACGCAAATCGTTGCTGCTTTTCATCGCGTTCCTATCTCGCGAGGAACAGGCACGCCAGTGGACTGTCAACGAAGATCCGGATCGATCAAGCCAAACCAGCCATCGCCCTTCACCCGATGAGCGGCGCATGGATGCTGACTACCCTCTATCAGAAGGAAGCCGTCATGGCATATCAAACGATCAACCCGACGACCAACGAACTGATCAAGACCTACCCCAATCTCACCGACGCCGACATCGAGGCAGCACTGGCGGCTGCTCACAAGCTCTATAAATCGAGTTGGGCGCAGGGCCCAATCCAATCTCGCTTGCAGGTCCTCGAACGCCTCGCCGATCTCATCGATGCCCGCGCCGAGGAACTCGCCAGGATTTGCGTCCAGGAAATGGGGAAGCTGATCTCCGACGCTCGCGACGAGGTGTGGATCATCGCCGAGATCGCCCGCTTCTATGCTCGCAAGGCCGAAGGCTTCCTGGCACCAGTCAAGATTGATTCCGCGCTTGGCGAAGCCTGGATTCAACATCATCCGCTTGGCGTCATGATGGTCGTCGAGCCGTGGAACTTTCCCTATTATCAATTGATGCGGGTGCTCGCGCCGAACTTCGCCGCCGGCAATCCCGTTATCTCCAAGCACGCGAGCATCGTCCCCCACTGCGCGACTATATTCGAAGAGCTGGTAAACAAAGCTGGCGCGCCAAAGGGCGCGTGGGCAAACCTGTTTATCACGTCGAGCCAGGTCGCCAACATCATCGCCGATGACCGGATCGTCGGTGCCGCCATGACCGGGTCCGAAGGCGCCGGCGCTGCCATCGCCACGCAAGCCGCCAAGCACCTGAAGAAATCGACTCTCGAGATGGGCGGCAATGACGTCTTCGTTGTCCTTGAGGACGCGGATATGGACAAGGCCATCGACGCCGGCGTATTTTCCCGCTTGCACATCTCTGGCCAGGAGTGCATTTGCGCGAAGCGCTTCGTGCTCCATGAAAAGATCGCCGATGAATTCCTCGAACGCTTCACCCATGCCATGGCGAAGGTAAAGATCGGCGATCCGATGGAAGAAGACACCAGGCTGGGACCGCTTTCCTCGGCAGAGGCCAGCGTGGGTCTTGCCAAACAGGTCCAACGCGCCGTGGACGCCGGCGCGACACTGCATCTTGGCGGCAAGCCGGTGGACCGTCCGGGTAACTTCTTCGAGCCTACAATCCTGACCAACGTGACACGCGACAACCCGGCCTATTTCGAAGAGTTCTTCGGCCCGGTTGCACAAATCTACGTCGTCAAGAACGACGATGAGGCTGTGGACCTCGCCAACGATTCTCGCTTCGGCCTCGCGGGTGTGGTGTTCTCCAGGGACATCCAACGTGCGAAAGCCTTGGCCTCGCGCATCGAGACAGGCGCCATCTGGATCAACACCTTCGCGTCGACAGCGCCTGAGCTTCCCTTTGGCGGTGTCAAGCGTTCGGGCTACGGCCGCGAGTTGTCAGAGCTCGGGATCAAGGAATTCGTCAACCAGAAGCTCGTCCTTGTCAGCAACGCCGCGTGATATCAAGCCGTCGAGGGCCGCGCCGGATGCAGCCCTTGACCAGGCACATCGAGAACGGATGCATAACGCTCAAACACCCACATTACACTTCGGCAACCGGAGTGCCGAAGTGTAGATATCCGCATATTACGATTTCAGATCGATCTTCACGCATTCAGAACTTGTGTCTAATACCAACAAGACCGATGAGCTGACGATCCGAAGTCGAGGCAGACGCAAACGCGAGTTGGGCAACCGCACTATGTCCCGTCGAATCGTGACCGCTCGCCTTTTGGAAGAAAGCGAGTGCATACAGGTCAGTGCGCTTCGACAGGAAGTAATTGGCACCCAGATCGACCTGGTTGTACTTTGCACCGCTTTGCCCGGCGAGGCTGGAACCCTGAGTGTAGGCATACGCTGCGGCCACTTGCAGTGTCGGTGTCAAGTAGTACTTTGCGCTCGTTTCATAAATGTTAAACACTGCAGAGCCTCGAGTCAGCGGCGCGGCTCCGCCCGCAATCGCAGTCGACCCAAGCTTGCCGTACACCGTGTTGCTATATGCGGCGGATATCGAGCCAGCACCGATCTTGTAACTCGCCCCCACTGCCGCAATCTGTTGGGTCGCCGCCGAAGCAAATCCGCTGATCACCGGACCCGACATATTTGAACCAGTGGCGCTGTCATTGGTACGGGTGCCAAAGACCGAGAAATTTGGATTTTTCGCGTACGTGAAGGCGGCACCGATCGTCACTGGGCCTGCGTTATAGCCCGTTCCGAGAGAGTAGATCTCATTTCGCGTAAAGTTTCCTGCGACACCACCGACGCTGTACTGGGCGCCAAAAGAGAAACCCGCGTATGACGGAGATCTGTATTTGACGGAGTTATTAAACCGATAAGTGCCGTCCAGATTGTCGAGGTCCGCGGGATGCGCACCAAATCCAGCGCCAGACGCCGCCCAGTCGCCACCTGCCGTCAGCGGCCCGACGTAGTCGTACTCGGTTGGATACTGTCGTCCTAGTGTTGCCGTGCCCCATGTGGGAGAAGTGAAGCCAACATAAACCTGGCGTCCAAAGAACGTCCCATTCTGGCCAAGCGAACCAGTCGATCCATTGAAGCCACTCTCAAGAACGAATATCGCGCTGAGATTGCCGCCAAGATCTTCTGAACCCCGGACACCCCAGCGGCTTCCCGATACATTGCCGCTTGTCAAAGCATACTGGCGATGGCCGCCTGCATTTGTGTTGACAAGAAGTCCTTCGTCAATAATCCCATATAGCGTTACGCTGCTCTGCGCGTAAGCGTTAAACGCGATCCCTGTCAGCGCAGAAAACGCGATTATCATTTTCTTCATCTGCATTCCTTGGAAATTTTCGCTAGTCGGTCTCAAGCTGCGGTGTGGCACCACAAGGCACTTGCATCAGGCAGCACCTGGAAGAATTCTTGGTGGCCAATTTGACTGGCTCTATGTACGAAAGGTAGGAAATGCGCAGTTCGCTTTCATATGGAACGATGCGTAGGCCCTTGAGGCATTTCCTTCGGTACAAGACGTGCTCGGCGTGCTTCCCTCAATGCTGGTTCTTTGCAACGATTGCGTTGCAAAATCTACCTCGTGATGGCCAACGTGTTTGGTCAAGGCCTCGACGTGCTGCTCGACGAGCATTGCTCTCGAATGCGGATATTTAAATCAAGTTTTGCTCGGCCCTGGAGGAAGACCGACGATTTAGGAATAGATAACGTTTGATCCAGACGTCTGTCTGTTCAAATCAAGCTTCCTCCCGATCTCGTGCCTCAGTTGCTTGATTGCCAGATTTGCTGCGGTAGCTCGCGGCAGAAGGCAAACGGATGGATGAGCAGTCGACGACTGCAGTGCCAATCCTTCTCTTGCAGCGAGGTAACTTAATGAATAAGGACGCCCTGATTCAGGCGGACCGCCAACATCTCATTCATCCTGTCATTGGATACCGGGCACATGAGACTCGTGGCGTGACGATTCTCGATTCCGGACAAGGAGTCTGGCTGACAGATGTAGACGGTCATCGTCTACTCGACGCGTTCGCGGGGTTATGGTGTGTCAACACGGGCTATGGTCAGCAGAGCATCGTTGAGGCTGCGGCCCGACAGATGACAAAGCTCCCGTATGCGACCGGATATTTCCACTTCGGATCGGAACCTGCGATTGAACTCGCAGACAGGTTGACTTCTCTCGCGCCGGACGCACTCACCCGCGTGTACTTTTCGCTCGGAGGGTCGGACGCGGTTGACTCAGCCGCAAGGTTCATCACGCACTACTACAACGCGCTCGGTAAGCCTCATAAAAAGCATTTTGTCGCCCTCGAGCGCGGCTATCACGGTTCGTCCTCCTTTGGCTCGGGATTGACTGCCCTGCCTGTTTTTCATCGCAACTTTGATCTTCCCCTGGCTACACAACACCATATCCCGTCGCCGTATCCGTATCGCAGCGCGACGCCCGACGACGCACAAGCCATTATCGAGGCCTCGGTCAGGGCACTGGAAGCGAAAGTCCATGAGCTCGGCGCGCACAATGTCGCTGCATTTTTTTGTGAACCCGTGCAGGGATCCGGTGGCGTGATCGTGCCGCCTCGCGGCTGGCTCAGGGCAATGCGCGACGCGTGTACGCGGCTCGACATTCTGTTCGTGGCAGACGAAGTCATTACGGGATTCGGCCGGACGGGACCACTGTTTGCCTGTCAGGCCGAAGACGTTCAACCCGATCTGATGACCGTCGCCAAAGGCCTCACGGCCGGCTACGCTCCAATGGGCGCGGTGCTGATGGCGGAGCACGTGTACCAGGCAATCGCGACAGGCGCAGCCCCAGACGTACCGATCGGCCATGGCCAGACTTATTCTGCACACCCGGTTAGCGCGGCCATTGGGCTTGAGGTGCTACGCCTGTATCACGAGGGTGGGCTGCTCGCCAATGGGCAAGCACGGGCATCACAGTTCGAGGCCGGGCTCGAGGCTCTTGTGGATCACCCACTTGTGGGTAACGCACGATATCGCGGATTGCTTGGCGCACTGGAACTCGTCAGTGACAAGTCGACACGAGCGCCGTTCGATGCATCCCTTAAGTTACCCGCACGCCTGTTCGAAGCGGCTTATCGCAACGGAATCATCTTCCGTGCGTTCGGCGATAACGTTCTCGGGTTCGCTCCTGCGCTGTGTCTGACCAGCGACGAGTGTGAAGAAATGTTCGCTCGCGTAAAGGCCACGCTTGATGACATGCTGGAATTCAAGGACGTTCGTTCGGCTTTGCGCGGCGGGGCACTCGTCTGAGATGACAGAATCTTGCAGGCATTGCCGGTTCATTGTTTTCGACGACGCAGACATCGACGCATCTGTTTCGGCGTTGATCGACGCAAGGTTCGGAAATGTCGGAGATAGATGCAGTTTCCCAGATCATATTTACGTGCAGTCAAATATCTACGATGAATTTTCCTTACGTCTTGTTGAGCGTGTAAGTACGCTTCGCGTAGGTCCCGCTACAGATCGACTCGCACACATTGGGCCGATGATTAATGCGGAAGCCGTCGCGAAGATCGCGCAGCACGTTGGCGATGCTATCGAGCGTGGCGCCAATTTGCTTACGGGAGGCAAACGCCTTGAAGCGCCAGGTTCGAACTTTTATGCTCCCACCGTACTTTCCGACGTTCAGCGGGACATGCGGCTCTTTCACGAGGCGACATCTGCGTTATTGATGCCGCTCATCCGCTTTGAAGATGAACAGGAGATAGTCGAACTCGCGAATTCCACATCCTAAGCGAAGGAAGCCAAATTCGAGTAGCCAACATACAGGAAAAAAACGACGCCAGGCAACACTTAAAGTCAACGTCCTAAATCTCCGCGTAAACGGCATTTGTGAGTTCGGGCTGCAAGCGTAGTTTATGTTCACTGGCTCAATGAAGAGTCAGTGGAGACGGAGAACCACGATGAGCAGTTCCTCCCCAAAAGGTGTCGCCGTGATCACAGGCGCATCCGCCGGAATTGGCGCGATTTACGCCGACCGGCTCGCCAAACGCGGTTATGACCTGTTCCTTGTCGCTCGCAATGAGCAGCGACTGAAAGCCTCTGCCGAGCACCTGCACGCTACAACGGGGGTTCAGGTGACACCGCTGGCGGCCGACCTGAATGACAAGGTTGGACTGGCCCGGATAGAAAAGATACTCCGCGAAGACTCGCGCATTACCATGCTGGTCAACAATGCAGGCATCGGCTCGGTCGCGTCGCTTCTGCAGGCCGATGTCGACAAGATGCAAGCGATGATCGAACTGAACATCACTGCGCTGACCCGCCTCACCTATGCTGTCGCCCCTGCTTTCGTGGCGCGCGGGAACGGCACTATCATCAATATCTCGTCGGTCGTGGGCATAGCTGTCGAGAACCTCAATGGCGTTTACAGCGCGTCGAAGTCCTATGTTTTGAGCTTTGGCCATTCGTTGCAGAAAGACCTGGCCAGCAAGGGCGTGCGCATCCAGACGGTGCTACCCGGCGCCACGGCCGCCGAGTTCTGGGACGTGGCAGGATACGCTCCCCAGAAGACTTCCGATATCACCATGCGGGCGGAGGATCTCGTCGACGCGGCGCTGAACGGTCTCGACGCAGGAGAGCTGGTGACTATTCCTGGTCTGCACGAAGCCGAGGCATGGACTCGCTGGGAGCAAGACCGTCGCGAGATGTCCGCAAAATTCCTGAACCCGAAACCCGCCCCGCGCTATCACATCGCGTGACGCGTTGCTTAAGGGCTGCGTGATCTGCAGCGACTTTCTCCCGAGTAATCCCATTTATTTTCAAGCGACCAACGATCCGTTGGCGTTCGCTCCATAAAAGGTGATCCTTATGTCCAAAGGTAAAGTTCTCGTGATCATGTCGAGCGCCAATACGCTCGATCTGAAGGATGGTAAAACCTATTCGACCGGGTACTATCTGAACGAGTTTGTTGTGCCGTACCGCAAGCTGCTCGAGGCCGGGTATGAGCCGGTGATTGCCAACCCGAAAGGCGACCGTCCGGTGATGGATGCCAACTCCAACAACGCCATGTTCTTCGGCGGTGACGACTCGGCTCGGGCAGATGCACTCAGGTTCGCGGAGGATCTGGCGCTACTCGATCGGCCGAAAACCTTGGCGGCGATGCTTGAAGAAGGTACTGACAGTTATGTTGGACTATTCATCCCGGGTGGCCACGCGCCGATGGCGGATCTGCTGAAGGACAAGAACCTCGGCAAGATATTGACCAGCTTCCACGATACAGCGCGTCCGACCGGTATTATCTGCCACGGCCCGATTGTGCTTCTTTCCGCCCTGCCGGATCCCGACGCGTTCATCGCCTCAATGATCGCGGGTGACGGCAAGGCCAGTTCTCTCAACGCGGGCTGGCCTTACGCGGGCTACCGCTTGACAGTCTTCGCGACAGGCGAGGAGCAGGCTCTCGAGGGCCCCAGCGGACTGGGCGGGAACGTTCAATACTACCCTGTCAACGCTTTGGCCGAAGCCGGAGCCCGTGTCGAGACCATCGCAAACTGGCACCCTAACGTGGTGGTTGATCGCGAACTGATTACTGGCCAACAGCCAATGTCTGCCGCGGCGTTTGGCGACGCTCTCGTAGCAAAACTCAGAGAGCAGGTCGGGCACTAAACCACGTCGATTCCTAACTGTGCAATTCCGTGATCTGTTCACTCAAGAACAAGCACGGTTGAAGGCTTAAGCAACAAAATCGACGACCCTGGAGAGTTTCCAGGGTCGTCGTTATGGGCTACAAAATCAGTGCGTGCGAGCGTTCAGCTTCGCGACCAGCACGTCGCCGAACTCCGGTGCCGACATAGGTTGCTGACCCGTAATCAGTTCACGGTCAACAACGACGTTGCTATGCCAATTCGCGACACTTTCGACGTGAGCACCCGCTTCTGCCAGCGCATTAACCGGGTAGAACTGCACATTGCCGCCCAAGCCATTCGGCCCTTCCAGTTGCTGCTCTTCGCCGGTCGAGAAGACTGTCAGGTGATAGCCGGCATAAGGCCAACCCTTCGAAAGCGAATTTGCCTTGCCGTCATTCGCGATGAGCGATGCAACGAACGCGTCCGGATCCTGAAGCGTGGACAACAGGACAATCGGACCATGGCAGATGATGCCCGTCGGACGTCCCGACTCATGGAAGCTCGTGAGAATCTTGCCAAGGTTCTTGTCTTTCTGCAGATCTACCATCGGAGCGTGACCACCAGGAATGAACAGGCCGACATAACCGTTCGTCCCTTCCGCTACGACGGAGGCGAGCGTCTTGGGATGCTTCAGTTGCTGGATGCCTTTCGAGTAAGTCAGTGCATCGGCGCGCGCCTTATCATCGCCACCGAAGAACAGCTTGTTATTCGAGTTTGCATCCATCACAGGCATATCGCCGTTCGGATTGGCAATGACGGGTTCATAGCCGGCTTCGACGAGCTTGCGATACGGTACGACGAACTCGTTCAGATAGTAGCCCGTTGCGTACTTCTTGCCATCGCGCAGATCGAGTTCGTGCGCGCTGGACATGACGACAAGTACTTTACCTTTCGATTGCGCGGATGCGCTGACTGGAAGAGCGAAGGTCGTGGCGAGTGCGAGGACGGCAGCGCCCAGTTTGAAGATGTTCACAGAAATACTCCAGGAATGACTTGTTGATGATTTATACGCCCGCCTTGGGCGAGGCATAACGGGGCGCCGGCTTGGCATTGGCGAATTGAGGAGTCATCGCTCTGCGATCGGCTTCCCAACGTTCCCAGACGGTTCCATCCTGAAGCGTCGGGATCGTGACCAGTTCACCCTGATCGAGACCGACCAGTGCGGAGTCGACGAGATCATCAGCCGTCATCGTCGTCGGTGCTTCCTTTTGCGGTGCATACCCGGCCACATCCCAGAACTCAGTGGCAGTCGCCGCCGGCAGCACGGTTTGAATCCGCACGCCCTTATCGGCCAGATCACGCTGGAGCGCATGGCCAAAACTGATGACATACGATTTCGATGCGCTGTAGACGCCGTTCAGCAGTTCAACCGCAATGCCGACCACCGAGCCGATATTGATGATGGTCCCAGCGCCCTTTTCAACGAATGACGGCGCTACTGCGTACGTCAAACGCGTGAGCGCGGTGATGTTCAGATTGATCATCGCTTCCATGTCAGCGACGTCGCCCTTGAGAACCGAAGCAACCGAACCGATCCCTGCGTTATTCACAAGCATCGTGATGCTCTTGTCCTGCTGGAGGATCGACTCGATTGATGCCAGAGCCGCCTTGTCGTTGAGGTCGGCTATCACCGCTTTCACCGAGCGGCCGGTCTCCGCTGTTAGACGTGTTGCCAGATCGTTCAGACGCGCCGCATTACGAGCAACCAGAATAAGGTCATAGCCTCGCTTTGCCAGACGGTCTGCATAGATGGCACCAATACCAGCCGATGCGCCGGTGATGACGGCAGTGCCCTTTGAAGGATTTGTCATTTCGCTCTCACTTTGAATGTTGATCCGACACACCGTCGGGTTCGGAAGCTATTGTCATTCGCTCGAGCGACATCCTCAATGTCGTATATCCAACCATTCCTGCCATTGATGTCCGGCGTTCCCGAGAGGAACTGATACGTGTCTTGAGAAGAAACACACAGTTAGCGAGAACTGCTGAGTGCCCTTTACCGGGAAACGGATCTTCGCCAAGTCATGGCTAACATTTCAGTCGATGCGAATATGTAGCGGTGATGTCGCTGTATTGACACTGTCGACTGCATCCTCGCCATGGAATGTTTAATTGAGGGCAACGGATGTATGTTCGGATCTCAAGTAGAAAGGGCATTGAGGAAATGCACCGCTTTCTGCAAAGCACGAGAGTAGTTCGCCTTCGACAACCGACATGGCACTACCACCTGTCTTCGCGAGTCCAAGCCCCTTTAGCAATGCATTCAGAAAGGTAGCTGGCGCGTTGCTCTGCAAAGCAGTCGCAAGAGAATTGCAGTGCGACAAGACTGGATTGTGCATACGCTGCAGCGAGCGAGATCGCTGGTTGCCAACAGAAGCTGACTAAGGCGTGCGGCGCACTGACAGTCTCAAGCTTGAGTTGAACTCTGAGCACGTGCGGCTCAGTCTATGACTACGGATGCCTCGGTAGAATCCGTCGCCTCAAGCCGAGCAGTACGCCGGAGTGTCTGCGGTGGCTGTCCAACGACTCTCAAGAACGCGCGTCGCATCTGGTCACGGTCGCTGAAACCAGTCTGGCGAGCGATCACTTCGATCGGTTGCCGGCTCTGCTCCATGAGATTGCGCGCCCCTTCTACCCGGAGTATTTCAATCGCCTTGGCCGGCGAATGTCCCGTCTCCGCCAGGAACGCGCGGCTGAACTGGCGAGAACTTAAATGCGCCGCCTCGGCGAGATCAGAGCCGGTAAGGGGCTTGTGCAGGTTGTCACGGGCATAGGTCAATGCCGCCTGGATTCGATCCGTTTTCGGCGCAAGCTCCAGCAGCGTGGAGATCTGCGACTGACTGCCCGTACGGCGATGATAGATGACAAGTTCACGCGCCACCGCCTTCGCGACGCCCGCGCCAAGATCATTCTCGATTATTGCCAGACTGAGATCGAGACCCGCAGCTCCGCCTGCTGCCGTCCAGATTGGACCGTCGTGGGTGAAGATGCAGTTCTGCGCGAGCTTGACCGCCGGGTACTGTGCCTGAAGACGGGGCGCGTGCATCCAGTGGGTGGTGGCATTACGTCCGTCCAGAAGCCCCGCTTCGGCCAGCACGAAAGCGCCGGTGGAAATCGCGACGATCCGGCGATGCAGTCTGGGCGCGTTCCTGATGTAGTCGATCAGCCCCGGCGATGATGTCGTTGGACTTGCCGCGCCACCGACGAAGAGTGTGTGAAAGGGTGTTTGTGCAAACGGCTTGCTCTCCACCAACATGCCAGAGGAAGTTCTGATCTTTCCGCCGGTCTCCGAAACGAAATGGAGTGCATAGGGCGGTGTTTCAGTCACAGAATTGGCGACTTCGAAAGCCATGACGACGGTCAGTGTCGTGGTCGAATAGTCCGGGTACATAACAAACGCGATGTCACGCATGGTTACGCTCCAATATCGGTCTACCGCGATACCAGGTTATGTCCGACGCTCGCTTCATTCGGAAAAGCGGCTGCCGGCTCGCGCCGCCGCCACCAAGCGACGATGTCTATCCAGCCGCATCCACGGCTGACCACGAGAGTCGGAGGCTCGACCAATCAATCCCTTGCGAACTCGATCACCACCCTTTGGAAGCTCGGGTTACAAGACGATCAAACATGCGATCGGACAAGTGCCGTCGCAGGAAAAGCAACGGGGCAGCCAGATGACCGCCGTTGTAGCGAGGCTTCGGATGCTTCGCCCTGAGTGCTTTCACGACGAGATCGCTAATCACTTTCGCATGGGGATATTTGAGTCGCCCCTGCATCTTGCGAAAGCTCCTCACGAGGCCCCCATAGGCACCTTCAGCGGAATAGCGCGTGGCCTCCTCAGTGGCGATCTCTGACCACTCGGATTCAACTCCCCCCGGTTCGATCACGACAACGTCAATGCCGAAAGGACGTACCTCGTTCCGCAATGAATCAGAGAGCCCCTCCAGTGCAAACTTCGAGGCGTGGTACCAGCCGCCGAGCGGCATCGCCAACTTCCCGCCGATTGACGAGATGTTGATGATCCGACCACTGCCCTGCGCCCGCATGTATGGCAGGCATAGCTGCGTGAGGCGCGCCACACCGATCAGGTTGGTCTCGATCTGTCGACGTCCTTCAACGATCGGCACATCTTCCAACGCGCCAAACTGCCCGTATCCTGCGTTGTTGATCAGCACGTCGATACGTCTCTGCTCGGCGATGATGCGGGCCACGGCGTCTACCATCGATTGATCGTCAGTGACGTCCAGCCGCAAGACCCGTCCTCCTGCTACCTCGATCTCCTTCATACGGTCTACCCGGCGGGCAGCACCATAAACCGTGTACCCTTCCTTGAGCAGGCGTAGCGCGAAATCCTTGCCCATTCCCGACGACGCTCCCGTGACAAGCGCGACCGGTCTTTCTCTCGTATTCATGCTGTGCCGCTCCAATGCTGTTGCTGTGATGTGTGCTTAAGCTTCTCTTACTGCTGCTTCCTCAAACTCGAAGAGGAAATGACGTCAGGTTGCTCTAATGATTTGCGCTCATTAATTTCTGTCTAGTCAGTCATTTATTAGCAAAAATTATGTCACCGCGCGCCACACTGCCTCAAAAGCCGCTAGCGAGCGGCTCTCAGCGTTGGCTGGATCCGTCATGATGTATTCAATAGCCGCCTCCGCCATCGAATTGATGAGGGCACCAACGAACATCAGCGGCTCATTGCGCATAGGACCATTCATCCGACATCGTTCGATGTATGCGGCCATGCCGGCCGTCAGCTGAAGCCCAGTTTCGCGGGTCTGACTTGTGAGATCCTTCGAGACGCTTAGAAGCTGTAGCGCTTTGCGCTTCTCCGGTGACGACATTGCCCAATGAAGCCAGTTTCGCCACAGTTGGAGCATTTGAGTGCGGATGTCAGAATCGACGGGCACGCCTGCTAGCGCGACAGAACCCAGCTCGCCCTTGAGCTCGAGGTAAAGCGCATTCAGTAGATCCGCCTTGGTCGCAAAATAGGTGAAAAGCGAGCCATTCGAGGTGCCCGCCTCTTTCGCAATCGCTGCAGTCGGCGCACCAAGTCCTTGAGATGCAATAACACGGGTCGCAGCAGCTAAAATTGCGTCTCGTCGCTCTTCACTTCGGGGTCTAGCCACACTATTTCTCCTTGCAGCAAAGATTAATAGAGAGTGGCTAGTCAGTCAAGTAGTCGTTATATCGCTATCATGCTGTTGACGCTCTCATTACGGCCGCCGACGTTCGAGCAAGACACCATGAATCTGTGAGACCACTGCCACACCCTCTCCCACACCCGTCGCGACTCGCTTTGCCGAGACGGATCGCACGTCACCTATTGTAAAAACGCCGGGGACGCTCCACCGCTCCTGTCGATTCTCAACAGACTGGCTGCCTCGCTCTGCCGTCAAAGGGCGACGCGATCCTCCGCGGCGCCAATGACTGCTCGTGAGCAATCAGCGGGAGCGAACGATCATTTGAATCGCTCATGGCGGCTCATCAGAAGCCTAACCGGCTATGCCTCGGACTCGACCGAGTATCGATCGTGACAAACGCTGCGCCTCCATCGGTTGCTTTCTCAGATAGAGCCAAATCTGCCACGCGGCCTGCTCGATACCTCACCAATGCATCCGAAAAGGCTCAATCCGGATTGCCCTGGTGCTCAAATCAACTTTAATCCAGCAAAGTATTCACGGAGTTCACTGCGACCGCCGATTGTGGCGCTGTATCCCGGGCATCCGTCAGCCACCATGTCAAGGCGGCGGCTACGATAGCCAATGCAGCGGCAACAATCATGAGCGTCTGATAGCCTCGAGCGAGACTTCCAATCAGCACCGCGATAACGACTTTCTGACCGACCAGCACTTGCGCCGCGGCGTCGAAATTTCCGTTCGCGGTCAGTCGCGTCATCTGCGCCTGGTCTTGCAAACTGGCCAGCGGAAAATGCATCGCTATACTGCCGTCAACGCTGGTGAACAAGACCGCGCCCAACGCCGCAAACCCAAGCACCAGACCACTGAAACGCACGGTTCCTGCGATCCCCGATGCCATTCCTGCCCGGTCAACCGGGATCACGGTCATGCTGACCTTTGGCACCTGGCCATTCAAGATCCCCGCACCCAATGACGCGACGAACATTGGTGCCAGCACCTCAAGATAACTCAATCGATCGATCACAAGCGACGTCATCATCAGACCTGCCGAAACGAGACACAAGCCAATTGATAACAATGCACGTCCCGACAAGCGATGATCCAGATGCGCCGACACGATGCGTGGCATGACAAAAAGCGGCGCCGCGAGCGGCAGCATCATCAGGCCGGCGACGAGTGGCGTTCGATGAAGTGCGCTCTGAAAGAAAAACGGAAGATATGTGAGCATCGTCAGAAACGTTACCGGATAGGCGACTCCTGCGATATTCGCACCAAGGAAGGTGCGCACCTTGAAGTAAGACAGATCGACCATTGGTCGTGATTCACGTCGCTCGACAAACACAAATCCAACCAATAGTGACATGGCTGCGCCCATACGCCACAAGATCCAGTGATTGGTCCACCCTTCTCGATTTCCCGAGATCAGAGCCCAAGTCAGAAATCCGAGGAATCCGCTAAACAGCACCACGCCCATCAGATCGATGTGACTGGCGGCGGGGTCTCTCGATTCTTCTACGACGAATAACGTGAGCCCGATCATCACGACGCCGATTGGCAAGTTCACGTAGAACGCCCATTGCCAGCCCAATGATTGCGTGATGACGCCACCTGCGACAGGTCCAAGCATCACCGCGATACCAATCACGGAACCCCAGAACGCGAATGCTTTGGCGCGCTCTTTGCCGTGGAATGAATGCGAGAGTACGGCCAACGCACCGCTCAACAGTAGCGCGGCCCCGATGCCTTGGACAGCGCGCGCGACGTTCAACAACGCGACCGATCTGGCAGCGCCACAAAAGAACGACGCAACGGTAAAGATCGCGAGTCCGAGTACGAGAATACGTTTTCGCCCGAAACGATCCGCCAATGCGCCCGCGGGCATCAGGAGGCTCGCAAACGCGAGTACATAGGCCGAAATAACCCATTCAATCGACGCAAAATCGGCATGCAGTGATCCCGCAATCGAACTAAGCGACACCGCGACGATGTTCGCGTCAAGGTTGATCATGAACGACGGGACTGAAACGCATAGCAGGAGCAGCAACTTTCTGTTCATAAGATTCACTTTGTTCCGTCGTCAACGTAGCGGTATGCCTGGGGCAACAGTGGCATATACCACTTTATGATTTATGCACGCACTCGCAAGCGAGATTCTTCATGGTATCAGTTAACTGGCATATGCCATAATATAGAAAATTCAGTGAGGTATGCCGATGCATCGACACGTCGAAAGTGCGCTGACGTCCAGCGCGTGTAGCTATGGCGCGCTTCGTCGCGCCATGCGAAGCATGGGACAGATTTACGATCAGGCGCTCGCACCAACGGGAATTAATGCAGCGCAGTTCAACCTTCTGCGCACGGTTGAAAGGCTCGGAAAGCCGACCCAGAGCGAACTGGCAGGCGATATGGTGATGGATCTCTCTGCGTTGGGGCATACGCTCAAACCGCTGATTCGCGAAGGCTTCCTGAGCCTGGAGAAAGACGCCAATGATGCTCGACGTCGAATCGTCACACTGACCAACGATGGTCGGAATAAACTGAAAGAAGCAGCGTCGCACTGGAAGCCGATTCAACGCCGCTTCGAATCGACGGTAGGTGCAGCGGCAAGCAGCCAGTTGCTTGCACTGTTAGACCACCTCGCTTCGCCCGTCTTTCGCGAAACATTTCCAGAATAAAGGCAGCAACGCTTTCCGCGTCTAAACCTCGTGATAAGCAACGGCCAATGTTAGTGGACATTGGAGATGCTGCTTCACCACAGATCCACGTCGATAGGCGGTGCGCGATAGTGGTCGTGCAGGTTGGCCCTCTGATGTCATACGCACAGGATTGGCCGCATCGTAAAGCCCTTGCCGATCGTGTGGATCCGACCCGCCCGCAGGGGCTTCACGGCGTCTTATGATCGCATGAAGCCCCTAACATCGCGCAGTACAATGCGACGCTGGTTGAGTCAGCTAGCGGTCCGTCAGTGCCTGAGTATCAGATACGCAAAGCCCATCCGGCCGCCCATTCAAGAGGTCTTTCACGCTTCGATGTTTCGATTCTTCGTTTCCGGCAGAAATACAAGGCCTACGACGAATGAAACTGCAGCAATCACCACTGGATACCAGACGCCCGCGTATATATTCCCGGTCGCAGCAACAAGGGCGAATGCTGTCGTTGGCAAGAATCCGCCGAACCACCCGTTTCCAATATGGTAAGGAAGCGACATCGCCGTGTATCGGATTCGCGTCGGAAACAGTTCCACCAACGAAGCAGCGATAGGTCCGTACACCATCGCCACAAGGAACACGAGGCAGACGAGCATCAGCATTACCATCGGGTAATTCAACCGTTTCAGGTCGGCTGTCTTGGGGTACCCAACGGCATCGATTTGCCTGCCCAGTTCGGTGTTGAATTCCTTGAGTTTGGCAGCGCGCTGAGCTGCGCTCAAGCCCGCGCCCTCAAAACTGGGAATCTCGCGCTCACCTACACGAACGGTCGCGACAGTACCTGCGGGCGCCTCGACATTCGTATAGTTCACGGAAGCTTTCGCAAGGAACGACTTCGCGATATCGCAAGATCTGACGAACTGAGAAGTACCCACGGGATTGAACTGGAAGGAGCATGCCTTCGGATCGGCGACGACCGTCACGGGTGCCCGCTCCTGCGCTTCCACCAGAACCGGATTGGCGTACCGTGCAAGCCCATGGAAGATCGGGAAGTAGAAAACAACGGCCAGAAAGAATCCAGCAAGCATGATTGGCTTTCGTCCAATCCGGTCAGATAGCGCTCCAAAAAAGACGATCATCGGGGTACCGATCAACAGTGCGACTGCGATCAGGAGGTTGGCCGTCACAGCCTCTACTTTCAATGTCTGAGTGAGAAAGAACAGGGCATAGAACTGTCCTGCATACCAGATGACCGATTGACCGGCGACAAGACCAAACAAAGCTACGAGCACTAATCTCACGTTTTTCCATTCACCGAATGCTTCCTTGATAGGTGCTTTCGACGTCGCGTTTTCGGCCTTCATCTTGAGGAAAACCGGAGACTCATGCAGGCTCAGCCGTATCCATACCGACAGGGAGACCAGCACGATGGAAAACACGAATGGAATTCGCCACCCCCAATCAGCGAACTTTTCTTCGCCTACTGTTAAACGAGAACCCAAAACGATAAGAAGTGACAAGAAGAAACCCAGCGTCGCCGTGGTTTGGATCCAGGCGGTGAATGCCCCACGCTTTCCCGCTGGCGAATGTTCCGCCACATAGGTCGCCGCACCGCCATACTCGCCACCGAGTGCCAGGCCTTGAATCAATCGAAGCAAGATTAGAAGTACTGGCGCAGCAATACCGATTGACGCGTACGATGGTAGAACGCCGACGACGAAAGTCGATGCGCCCATCAACAATATGGTGATCAGAAAGGTGTATTTGCGGCCTACCAGATCGCCGAGGCGACCGAACACTAGCGCTCCGAAAGGCCGCACAGCGAAACCCGCAGCAAACGCAAGCAGAGCGAAGATGAAGCCCGCTGTCTCATTGACGCCGGAAAAAAACTGCTTGCCCACTATCGCGGCGAGCGATCCGTAAAGATAGAAGTCGTACCATTCGAAAACGGCGCCCAGAGAAGACGCAAAGACGATTTTCCGCTCGTCGCGCGTCATTCCTCTCTGTTTTTGGACAGCGTAAGTAGATGTATTCATGGGTTCTCTATCACTCCGTGGTCAGCCCGAGTCTCAACCAATGCTCAACAGGTAGTCGCGATCTTCGGATGCCATGGATTGCAGCCATTGCGACTCGGTACCCGGCTCGGGAAGTACTTGGCCGAATTCGACCATTTGGGAGTGCGCGATGTCGGAAAGGTACACCCAGATATAGCGCTTCTTTGTTTCGGCAACCTCCTCGACAACCTTAACGATGGCACTCAGGAGCTGCTTTTTTTGTTCTACGGTGCGCCCGGCTCGAATGTGTCCAGACACAAATATCTGGTCCGACTGTAGCGGTGCCCCACCAAGGAAATGATCTCCTTCAGGAATCTCCCGGAAAATCACCTGCGCAAAAAATCCTTGTGCTCCCGTTGCTTCGCTGTGAGCGCGGGTTATGCCGGCTGCAATCCGCTGTTTCATATCCTTGCTCAGGCGGCCAGCAGCCGCTTCCACGGTGTAGGTAGGCATTTCAGTCTCCTTGAATTAAAGATGCATGTACATCTATATGAGTGAAACTTCAGCCGCAAAAGGCCGTTGCTCGTGGCTGTTCACCACTGACGCCAAGCGGATATTAGATGTACCTGCATCTTATTTGATCCCGTGCCCCACTCATAGGGCACGTAAACCCGCAACGAAAGCCGTCTTTGCTAATCCGGCAGACGTTATTTCCGTGTCGTCGCCGTATCCGGTGCGGAAGAACCAACAGTCTGTAAGCTTTCAAGCGCCCCGAGTAGCTTCTGATTTGCCGGCCCTTTCATGAAGCGCTGGACCTCCCGCTCGACTCTTGCCTGCGCCAATTGCCAGTACGGCTCTGCGCTACGCAGTTTCTGGACGCCCTCCTTGCTGAGACTGGCAACCTTGAATCGAGCGTCAGATGTTGCTTCGGTCACTACCCACCCTGCGTTGATCAAGATGTTCACGTTCCGAGAGATCGTCGTCTTATCCAATGCCGCCTCGGCAGCGATCTCATTGAACGTCGCCTTGCCCAAGCGTTCAAGCGCCCGCAACAGCGAAAACTGCGTAATCTTCAGACCAACGGGACGCAAGGCGTCATCGTAAATGCCGGTGAGCGCATTCGCAGATCGTCGAAACTGGGTGCAATAGCAGTCTGTAAACATTGGTCGCTAACTCGGGCGGAATATTCGGCACACGCGGATGTAGATACATCTAAAATACTCCCACGGCGACACGTGGTCAACCGGCAACGCGATTTGACCAATGGCGTGCCTGCCGCCCGGCGTTCGCCGCGAATGGCCCGGATACAGCAGGCCACCATCAGCACTTGCTAGCCGCTTGTTCTCAGCGTCGGCGCCCTGATCAATCCATGCGATTCGATCGCACCATCGGTACGAGCGCACAATTCCGTTAGCCGGGAGCGCGCCAAGTCCGAATGCCCGCCCGATAATGCGGCCCATGAAGGCTTCTCCAGTCGGCTCAACATCGAACTGTCTTATCCGGCTTAGATGGTGAGCTACGTCATCAGTCGCAGGAAGATATCCGACTGGACTGCGAAGAATTCATACTGTGCTCGGGGCCACGTGAGCGATCGGGATATCGTCTCGACCGGACTGCGCTGTAGTCACAGTTAATCGACTGGCTTCCTGAATGCTCTCGCAAAGATTAGGAACGCCAGGAGATTGGCGCGCCACACTCGCAAAGCTGCTGGGAATTCACGTCACTGCACTTGCGGAGTTGATCGGGATGTTGAAGCGTTCGAGTGCTGACGTTGCGCGCGTGCTGGAAGCAGTCCCTGCACGCGAGATATTTGAAGCCGCGATCGGGCACCGATTCGCGAAGGACAACATGACCAATGTTGCGAAGCTCTTCACCTGGTTATAACTCAAGGAAACAAGTCCGGCATTTCCATAACTTCGGGAAAATTTTACACACCACCCCGCGACAATCGGTAGAAATTTTTCAGAAGAAACTTCGTGTCAAGTTCAGGCGATTCGTGCCGTTAAATAGCGACGACGCAGTACCAAGTCCTGGACGATAGATGAAAAAACACAGCATGTTTTCGGTTGCGCATCTGAAAGTGCACGCAGATGCCTTGATCGACGCAGTCAACGGCAGCAATGAGGTGGTGGTGATCTCACGCAATGGTGCCGCGAAGGCCGTTTTGCAGGACGTTGAGTCGTTTGAATCACTGCGGCGAGCCGTCAGTCTCCTCGAAGAACTGGCGAGCCGCCACAGCGACGTTCTGGAAGGCGCGCGAAGCGAGATTGATTCGGTGCTCAGCCGCCTGGGCAAGGTGTCTTCATAGAGGCGCACGTACCCCTTCCAGAAACGGCACACCTTTACATCGGCGGCGCTACGCCGTCCTTCTCGACCACGACGAATTGCGCACCATAGGCGCCGCCGTTGGCGGGCGCCGCCACCACGAACACTTTCTTTCCGGCGATCAGATCGGCACGCGTGGCGGGAGCAAGCGTCACGACGGGCACATTGGCGGGCACCGTGATGGAATTGCTGCCGCCCTTGTACGAGAGCTTCAGATCGCGACCGCTCGTGCTCTCGACAACCGTGTCCACGTTCGCGTTGGTCATCGAACTGTTGGCGCCGAGATCCCATGCATAGTGACCTTCGCCCGTGCCGCGTGCGGCTTCGGGGAAGACCAGCACTTCTTTCGCGGTCAGCTTGCCGTCGGGGCCGGGCGTGGCCGCCGCACCGACGTACGAACCCGGTTTGATATCGGCAAGCTGGATCGGCTTCACTGCGCTGACTTGCGATTTATCGCTCATGGCGATCGTCACGGTTTCGCCGCTGCGACGATGCACCGTCAGCGTATTGCCGGAGAACGACACGATGTCGCCACGAATGCGCTCCGGCTTCGCCGCCGGAGTTTGAGCGAACGATGTGCCGGCGATCGTCAGCGCGACGAGGGAAGCAGCGAACTTGAAACGATTGAACATAGGTACTCCGTCGATGTGATGTGATGTGATTGAAAACGTCAGCAGCGTGCGGCTCACGATCCGCCGAACCAGTTGTAGCCCTGGTTTTCCCAGTAGCCGCCGGGAAATTCGTTCGTCACCGTGATGGCGACGATATGTTTGGGATTCTTGTAGCCGAGCTTGGTGGGGATGCGCAGTTTCATCGGGAAGCCATACTTCGCCGGCAGAATGGCGCCGTCATAGGTCAGCGTGAGCAGCGTCTGCGGATGCAACGCTGTCGGCATGTCGATGCTTGTCCAGTAGTTGTCGGCGCAATGCAGCGCGACGTATTTCGCCGTCGTGTCCGCGCCGGCCAGCAGCAGGAAGTCGGAGAAACGCACGCCGCCCCATTTGCCGATCGCGCTCCAGCCTTCGATGCAGATATGCCGCGTCACCTGGCTGCGTTGCGGCAATGCCCTCAGATCAGCAAGCGTCCACGTGCGCCGGCCTTTGACCAGACCCGCGAGTTGCAGCCGGTACGTCTGTGCATCGACGTCCGGCACCTGATCGATATCGTAGAAAGCGTTGAACGGAAACGGCCGCGTCATCATCGATTCCGGATACGTCGGCGCGAGTTTGCTGCGATCGAAGAGCAGTGCCTGCGCATCGTCGTTGAACGAGGACATCGTGCGCAGCAGGTTGTTGACCGTTTTGTCGTTGGTCAGATCGCAGCCCGACAAAAGCGCCAGCCCGCCCAGCGTCAGGATTCGTTTGCCAAACAGACGGCGCGACGACGAACCCAGTTCCTTTTGCGCGTCCTTGATGATGGATGCAGCGTCGAGCGTCTGCACGTCTTTACGTGAAGTCATGATTAGCGGCCCCGGATCATGGTGAGTAGCGACCGCGGCACGAGCGCGACCATCGCAACATGGATCGCGAAGAATCCAGCAAGCACGCTCATTGCGACAAAATGAACGACGCGTGCGTTATCGAAGCCGCCCATCAATGTCCGCAGAAGCGGAAACTGCACCGGCTTCCAGATCGTCAGGCCGGACACGATCACCAGCGCAATATCGACGATGACGACGAGGTATGCCAGCTTCTGTACACCGTTGTATGTGCTGAGGTCGTGATGGCTCAGCTTGCCGCGCAGCGCGGCGATGAAGTCGGTAGCACCCGCGCGAAGCGTGACGGAGAAGATGTTTTTGCGCAGTCGTCCGGTGAAAATGCCCAGTGCCAGATACGCGACGAAATTGGCAACCAGCACCCACATGACCGCGAAGTGCCACAGCAGCGCCCCGCCCAGCCAGCCGCCGAGCGTAATAGCCGAGGGGAAGCGCACTGCACTGAAGATCGGCGACGCTTCATACACCTGCCAGCCGCTCATGCACATAAGGATCACCGCTACAGCATTGATCCAGTGAAACGCGCGCACCCACATGGGGTGAATCGTGGCGTGATTCAAGGAAACCTCGTTGTCGATGAAATGGGGCGCACATGGCGATCTGCGACGCAGGGCTGCGCGTCATGCGCGCACCATGGTTCACGCGGCAAAGCTGTCACTGCGTTCGCGCAGTGGATGCCGGTTGGCTTGAAGAGAAGGATCGCAGTTGGGCGGAGGCGGGGGTATCGGTCAAATGACCGATGTGTGTCAGAGCGGGATATTCAGGCGTGCGGCTTCCTGTGGGCCGTCATCAACTCGCAATCTGCCGCATATACGGTACCGGGACAAGAACTCACGCCCCCACCCAATGCAACCCGTCACCCCGGATTGTGACCGGGCGCCGCTGCGCGCCGCGTATATCGGCGTCCTTGCAAGCGTCCTGTTGATGGCGTTACAGCTATTGATCGGCTGGCTTGCCGGTTCAAGTGCGATCGTCGCTGACGGCACGCATACGCTCGTCGATCTGCTCGTCGACGCCTTGTTGTTCTCCGCGCTCCATCCTCGTGGAAAGTTGATACTGGCGATTGCGAACGCGCATCCGGCAAGGACGCCCGCCGCGCTGTGCGCCACGCTTTCGGCGGTAGTCGGCGCGGGTTTTCTTCTGCAGGGGTTAGCAAGCCAGTTCGATCACGCTGAATCGATAGCGGCTGGCGGCACGGCGGCAGCGCCAGGCTGGGCTATTCTGATGGCGCTGCTCGTGCTGGTCATTCGCGAGTCCACCGCGCGGCGGCTCGACGGCGCAGCGAACGCTGTTGCCACCAGCGACTCGGGCGCCGCCGGCGTGCTGGCCGCCGGCGCGTGGCACGCACGGATTGATGCGCTGTCGGCCTGTGTTGCAGCCGTGGGCGCGGCCGGTGTAGCGGCTGGTTTTGGTGGCCTCGACCATATCGCGAGCGCCCTGATCGGCCTCATCATGGTCGCCACGGCAGTCTTTCAGCAGAACGGGCCGATCCGCGAAGGCTTTACCCACCTCAGGACGCGGTTTTCACGACTGCGCTGAACAACAATTTGTCGTGCATACAACCGTTTCTGTTTGCGCCTGTACAAAACGAAGCGGCTAAATAAAAACGGCCCCGTCATCACTGACGGGACCGTCGAGGAAACGCGTTCTCACACGCTGCCCGCAAAACGCTTCTCTGTCGCAACCGCCTCATCCAGTCCAACGAAGCGGTTGTAGTCACCAAACGTGCTCATCTGATCCGCAATCGCATCGGTCGAGCCTTCGCGCAGGAACG
Organism: Paraburkholderia sp. C35; assembly: GCF_003121405.1. Taxonomy (GTDB): domain Bacteria; phylum Pseudomonadota; class Gammaproteobacteria; order Burkholderiales; family Burkholderiaceae; genus Paraburkholderia. The sequence continues at coordinate 43,042 of NZ_QBUY01000002.1, forward strand.
TGGCGAAAACGTCCTTCACTGCCTTGTGCATGGTCAGCAACGATTCGATCGGAGCAAGCGTGTAGGCGAATCCCATCGCGTAGGCGTCTTGCATCGACACGAAAGGACTTTTTCCAGTGCGCGCCTGGTTAAAGAGAATCGGCTTGCCGAGCGGTGCGAGGCGTCGTGTCAGTTCGCGCATGTGATCGAGGCTTTCGGGCGCATCTGCATAAAGGCCGTCCGCGCCCGCTTCCGCATAGGCCTGAAGGCGTGCAATTGCATCCTCGATGCCCGTGACCGCGATCGCGTCCGTACGCGCGACGATAAAGAAATCCGGATCGGTGCGCGCTTCGATCATCGCGCGCAGCTTGAGCACCATCTCTTCTTTCGATACGAGTTGCTTGCCCGCGTAATGCCCGCATTTCTTCGGCAACGCCTGATCCTCGAGATGCAGCACCGACGCGCCCGCTTCTTCCCACAGACGTATCGTGCGCTGCACGTCGAGAATGCCGCCATAGCCCGTATCGGCATCCGCAAAAACAGGCAGCGAGGTTGCGCGGCAAATGCGGCGAATGTGCTCGAACATTTCCGTCTGTGAGAGCACGCCGATATCGGCTTCGCCGGCGATCACGCCAGACGCGACAAATCCCGAGACATAGAGCGCCTTGGCGCCTGCCTCTTCGGCCAGTTTGGCCGTAATGGCGTCGTGTGCGCCCAGGCAACAGAATGGTCCTTGCTGAAACAACTGGCGAAAGCGTGCGGAGCGGGTCAAGGTCGATCTCCCGAAAGCGTGGTCGAATTCACAGGTTGAGGTTCGGCGTCAGATGCGCTCGAGGTACGCCCAGGAGCGTGCCATGCGGTCAGTCGCGCGAAAGCGGTCGATAGCTTCACGCAGGCGCAGTGTCTGATCGATGTCGTCGAGACCCGCCAGCAACACCTCGCGCTGCGCGTCGTCGAAATCGAAGGTGATCGTTGCAAGTCCTGGCGCGCGAATCTCACGCGTCCGCAAATCGACTGCCACGCTCGCGCCGTCGCTCGCAGCGGCTGCGATCTGGGCGATGTGATCAGCGTCGAGGCGCAAAGGCAGCAAGCCGTTTTGCAAACAGTTGTTGTAGAAGATGTCGCCGAACGAAGGCGCGATCACGCAGCGAATGCCCGCTTCTTCCAGTGCCCACACGGCCATCTCACGCGAGCTTCCGCAGCCGAAATTCTTGCCGCCGAGAACCGTGCATGCATGACGGAGCGCTGGCCGGTTAAGGATGAAATCATCGCGCTCGCCGCTTTGCGGTCCATCGCCTTTATAGCGCAGCGTTTCGAACAGATATGGCCCAAGCTGGCCTCGCACGAGTTGCGAAATGCGCTCGATACGGATGATGAGATCGGTATCGACGTTATCGCGCAGCAAGGGCGCCGCCGGGCCTTCAATGAGCGTGACGGCTTTCATCATGCGGCTCCTGCATCGTGCGGCGCGGCGATGTGTCCAGCCAGCGCACTCGCCGCTGCGACAGCAGGACTCGCCAGATGCGTACGCGCGCCCGGCCCTTGCCTGCCGATGAAATTGCGATTCGACGTCGACACGCACCGCTCGCCGCGCCCAACCACATCGCCGTTTGCACCGACGCACATCGAGCAGCCCGGCTCGCGCCATTCGAAGCCCGCGGCGCGAAAGATGTCGTCGAGTCCTTCTTCATGGGCCTGGCGCGCGACCGTCAGCGATCCAGGCACGACCCACGCCTTCACGTTGCGCGCAACATGCTGCCCATCGACAACACGCGCCGCTGCGCGCAAATCCTCGATACGGCTGTTCGTGCACGAGCCGATGAACACGCGGTCCACGGCCAGTTCGCTCAAGTGTTGTCCCGCGCGCACACCCATGTAATCGATCGCGTTCTGCGCGGCGTTGCGACGCGACTCGTCGCCGAACATCGCAGGGTCGGGAATCGCTTCATCGAGCGCGATCACATGCTCAGGACTGGTGCCCCACGTCACCTGCACGCGAATATCGGATGCAACGATGTCCACCTCGACATCGAAACGCGCGTGCGGATCCGAAGCGAGCGCTTTCCAGTCGGCAACTGCCTCGTCGAATGCGGCGCCTTTCGGTGCATATGGTTTGTCGCGCAAGTAAGCGAAGGTGACGTCATCCGGTGCGACGAGGCCGAACTTCGCGCCCAGTTCGATGCTGAGATTGCACAGCGTCAAGCGCCCTTCCATCGACAGCGCTTCGACTGCTTCGCCCGCGTATTCCACCGCGAAGCCCGTGCCGCCCGCCGCGCCGATCCTGCCGATCAGATACAGGATCATGTCCTTCGCCGTGACGCCCTCGCGCACGCGGCCATTGAAGCGAACGCGCATCGTCTTCGGCCGCTTCTGGCGAATCGTTTGCGTCGCCAGTACATGCACGACTTCCGTCGAGCCGATGCCGAAAGCGAGCGCGCCCATCGCGCCATGCGTGCAGGTGTGGCTATCCGCGCACACAATCGACGTGCCCGGCAACGACAGCCCCAGTTCCGGCCCGATCACATGGACAATGCCCTGCTGCCCTTCGCTGCCCAGATCGAAGATCGGTATGGAAAGCTGCGACATCTGCGAGCGCATCGTATCGACCATCGCGGTGCTCCACGCGGCATCGCCAGCGCGACGTCCTGGTGCCGTCGAGATGACGTGATCGAGCGTGGCAAACGTGAGCGCCGGACTGTCGACATTCAAGCCGCGCCGCTCGAGCACGCGCACGGCTTCCACGCCCGTGAGTTCGTGCATCAGATGCCGGTCGACCTGAAGCAGATCGACGCCATCCGCGAGATGGGCAATCGTGTGGCTGTCCCACAGCTTGTCGAATAGCGTTGTCATCACCGTTCTCCGCCATGCGTGAGATGCCGCAGCCACGCAAGAAACAGCAGATTGACGAGCGTTGCGAACACGAACAGCATCAAGGCAATCGCCATGATCATGCTGGTTTCGTTGCGATTCATCGCGATCATCAGCAAGCGCCCAATGCCGCTCTGCGATGCAAACATCTCGCCGATCAGCGTGCCGAGCAGCGTGAGCGAAAAGCCGATGCGCAGGCCCGCGACCACTTCCGGCACACACGCGGGCAGCAGAACGTGTCGCGCGAATTCGACTGGCCGCATACGGTACGTACGCGCTGCGCGGCCATAAATGGGCGGCATGTTGCGAACTGCATTCATCGTGAACAGCGTGATCGGGACGATGCCGTGCATCACGCCGAACACGATCTTCGCCCACAAGCCGAGGCCGCACGCGAGCAGCACGACGGGATAGAGCGTGACCTTGGGTATCGAGTAGAAGCCCATCATCAGCGGCTCCATCACTTCGCCCGCCATTCTGCGCACACCGAGCACCAGGCCAAGACATACGCCCACGACAGCAGAGATCACGAACGCCGAGGCGAATGCGAGCGATGTCACATAAAGACTCGTCGGAAAGTCTGGGTCGCTGACGATATGAATGGCACGCCGTATCGTGGCGACGGGCGTGGTGAGCACGTTGGGTCCGAGCAGCTCGCTCAGACCTTGCCACAGCGCGGCCAGCACGATGATCAACACCAGCGAATCCATCCAGCGCCGCGTGTGACGCGGCCTCGCTGTATGCACCGCGATAACTGTGCTCATGCCGCCTCCCTTCTGATGCGCCGGTAAAGGCGTCTTTCTGCCATGCGCAGCATCGCATTCAAGGTACCGATGAACACGAGCATCAACAGCATCAGGCCGTACATGGTCGGATTGTCGAAGGCGTTATAGGCAAACGCGATCTGGTATCCAAAGCCAGAGCCCGACAGCACGAACTCGCCCGCCCCCACTGCAATGAACGCGTAGACGACTGTGAGCTTGATGCCCGTGAACACAAAGGGAAGACTGGCGGGCAAGGTGATCAGGCGGATTTCATCGAATGCGCTCATCCGGCAGACGCGCGCCGTGCGCAACATCACGCGCGGCACGCGTTCGAGTCCGTTCAGCGTGTTGACCGCCATCGCCACGACTGCGAACAGAAAGCCGATGCCGATCAACGGCCAGCGATTCAATCCGAAGATGACGATCAGAATCGGATACAGCACGAAAACAGGCACCGCGTAATACGACAGCAGAAGCGGATCGAGCACACGCCGCACACGCGGCAGCTTGAACAGCAGCACGCCGCCGATAAAACCCACCACGACTGCCAGTACCACGGCAACCAGCGCACTGCTGAGCGTCTGCACGATATCGATGGTGTATTGTCCCGACGTGAGAATGGTCCATGCGCTCATTGCCATGCTCGATGGCGGAATGAACGACACCGGGTTGATCCACGAGAGCCGCGTCGCGATTTCGAGCAACACGATGAGCGCCAACACCAGCCCGATGCGCCAGCGCGCGGCGACATTCATGACTGGCTCCCGAGCGCTTTCAGTGCTTCGTCGCGCAACAGGCCCCACACTTGCGCGGTCAATTCGCCGAAACGCGGATCGAGCGCGATCTTGCTGTCGCGCAGACGCGACCAGCCTGTTTCGATGGTTTCGATGAATCGCCCTGGACACGCGGACATGACGCCAATGCGATCGGACAGCAGCACCGCTTCGTCGATCGAGTGCGTGATGAGCAATACCGTTGCGCCTGTATCGCGCCAGAGTTTCAGCGTCTCGTCGCCCATCAGCAGACGTGTCTGCTGATCGAGCGCGCCGAACGGCTCGTCGAGCAGCATCAGACGCGGACGCACGACCATCGCACGCGCAATACAGACGCGCTGACGCATGCCGCCCGACAACTGCGCCGGATAAGCGCGCGCGAACGCTTTGAGTCCCATGAACGACAGCGCATGATCCACGCGCTCGCGCACTTCGTTCTCCTGCACCCCGGCGCGGCGCGCGGCGAACGCTGCGTTGTCGAAAACGTTGAGCCAGGGAAAGCTCGCGTCCTCCTGAAACACGACAGCGACACCATCGGGCACTTCACGCCCGACGGGACGCCCTTCGAATTCCACCGTGCCGCCGCTCGCGGGATTCAGTCCCGCGAGCACATCCAGCAAGGTCGATTTGCCGCAGCCCGAAGGCCCCACCACGGAGAAGAACTCGCCCGCTTTCAGCTCCAGACTGACCGGCCCGAGCGCGTGAAACGGCGGCTTGTCCGCGCTGCCAGGATAGATGCGGGTGACATCCTTCAGACGCGCCTGCACGCGAGGCGCATCCGGCAGCGCGCTATCCCGCGATACGACGGAGATGCTGGGACGACGGGGCAACACGCTCATCGCGGCCTCACTTCTTCGTTTGAAGATCGGCCGGAAGCAACGACTGGTCGACGATCTTCGACCAGTCAAACGGGCCGTCGGGAATGGCCTTGACGAGTATCAGGCCCTTGAGCACTTCATCCATGCTCTTGCGGTCGAAGCTGCCTTCGCTCCAGTACTTCGGATCGGCATTGAGCACGTTATTGATGGCCGACGCGGCCACGGCAGGATCCATCTTGTACTGCTTCGCGAGTATCTGCGCGGATTCTTCGCGATGCGCGGCGATATATTGCACCGCCTTGCGTCGCGCGTTAATGATGCCCTTGATCACATCGGGATGCGCCTTCAGGTAATCCGTGCGCACGATGCCGACCGTCTGCGTTTCATTCGGCACGATGTCCGATGAACGGAACGCAATGCGCAACTGATCTTTCTTCTCGCTGAACGAAGGCTCGGTCATATAAGCCACATCCACTGCGCCCTGCTGTAGCGAAGTCAGCATGCCGCTCGAACTGCCCACGGGTTTGCGTTGCACCTGACCCGTGAGCCCCGCACGATCGAGCGCGATGGTCACGATCGTATCGGTGGTCGATTTCGGGCTGCTGTAGCCGATGGTCTTGCCTTTCATCTGCTGGATGTTGGTGATCGTGCCGTTCTTCTGTTCGACCCACACGAGGTCGGCGAGACTCTGTACGCCGCCATGCACAATCGTCAGATCGACGCCCTGCTTGACCGCGGAAATCGCGGCAGGCAAGGCGACTTCACCATAAGGAATCTCTGAAGCCATCGCATTGCGCACCGTCGTGCCGCCGCCTTCCGATGTGATGAAGCCGGTCACGTCTACGCCTGCTTCCTTGAAGAAGCCCTTGTCGAGTGCAACGGCGAACGGCACGCCGTACATGCCGTCTCCCCAGTGCGTAACGGTGAGTGGCGCGGCACGCGCGCCCGTGCCGCAAGCGAGCGTTGCGGCGAAGGACATCAGAACGACACTGCGTGCGAATCTCCGTATGCCAGACATGAGGGCGTCTCCAGGAGCGGCGGTCTCGCATCGTGCAGGGCGCATGCGGCCGCACTGTGTTTTGGACCTTCTTCTTTAGCGCTTTCAAACCGACACGGCACATCGACACCGCAAGCAACATCGATTAACCGTGTAAGTTAATGTATGCATTAATTCGCGCGAAGTCCAAGCCTTTGAAGTGCGTACTTACCCGTGTATGGCGGAAATTCAGGCTTGCTGGATGCCGTATTGCTGCAGCACATCAGTCTGGTCGCGCCACCCGCGTTCGCGGTGCGCGCGGTACAAATCGCTGGCTTTCGCTGCGTCGCCGCAGCGCATCGCGTCGATGATCGCGCGATGCTCGTCGATCGATTCGAGCGGTTGCGGGTGCGCCTTGACCATCTGCGTAAAGCGTCGCACGCGATGCACCTGATCGCGGCAATTCATGACGACGCGCGCAAGCCGCGCGTTGCCGCTCAGTGCGACGAGCGTTTCGTGGAAGACTTCGTCTTCGGCGGCCCAGGTGAGCATGTCGCCGCGCTCGAAGGCGGCGCTCATGTTGTCGCACGCCTGCGTAAGTGGCGCGAGATCGATGTCAGCGCGCGAGGCTACGAGGCCCGCCGCCGTCGACTCGAGACTGATCAATACCTGATAGATGTTCCTGATGTCGGAGATCGACGTGGGCACGATGCGAATGCCATGACGCGGCACGATCTGCACGAGACCTTCACCTTGCAGCCGGATAGCGGCTTCGCGGATCGGCGTGCGCGAAAAGCCGAGCATCAAACCAAGCTCCTGCTCCAGAAAATGTGAGCCGGGCGTCAGCTCGCTCTCGATGATTCTGCGGCGCAGTTCGCGGTAAGCGAGTTCGGTGGTGTTGGCCTTCGTGCTCATGATGGAGGCTCCTGGCTGCGTCATGCGTTTTGCGCCGATGGTAGCACCGCTTCATTCATCGACAAGATGTGCCACGAGTTTTCTGCACGCTTCGGGCAAGGCATCGAGCGAGCGCACGCCGATCAGCAGTTCGCGCCCGGCCCACGCATTCGTCAGCGCGACTATATTCAATTCGGCTGAGCGCGCGTGTTGTTGCGCGACGGCAAGCGGCATCACGCCGAGGCCGAGGTTCGCTTCGATCATCAGGCATTGCGCGTCGTAACCCGTCACCTGGATGCGCACCCGCACCGCGCGCCCGAGTTCGTTGGCGGCCCGCGTGAGGCATTGGCTGATCGCCGTATCGGCGGGCAAGGCGACGAATTCGTGATCGAGTGCGTCGGCGAATGCGATGGATTGCCGCTGCGACAACGCGTGATCGCGCGGCGTGACGAGAACGAGATTGTCGGTGTGATAAGGCAGCGTCTGGATTGCGTAGCCATGCGGCAGCGAAGTAAAGACACCGATATCCGCAGCGTTCTCGGCCACTGCGCGCACGACTTGCGCGCTCGGCTTTTCGTCGAGTTCGATACGCACGTGAGGATGGCTCGCCGCAAACGCCTGAATATCGCGCGGCAGAAACTGCACGATCGACGAGATGTTGGCGGCCACTCGCACGATGCCGCTCGTACCCGCCGCGAAGTCACGCATCTGGATTGCGATATCGTCGAATTGATGCAACGCACGATGCGCCAGCGCCGCAAGCCGTTTGCCCGCTTCCGTCGGCACGACGCCCTTATTGGTGCGACGCAAAAGCTCGACGCCGACGTACGCTTCAAGCTCGCTGATACGTCTGCTCACCGCCGCCGCCGCAATGTGCTCGCTCTCTGCTGCAGCGGCAATGGTGCCGGCTTCGGCAACCGCGAGGAACAGTTTCAGCGAGAGCGGATCGAGTGATGGCATGCGCGTATGGGCTGGGATGAGTGCTAAAGCATGGCGCGAGCCGACAGTGTACTGACCCGCTTCGTGATCTGCCTTGTCATCGTTAACTGCGATGGCGGCATGATGAATGAGTGCTTTCCCTTGCGTCGCGCGGCTTCCACAATGAATCGACCATAAAAGGAGCGAGACATGGACGTTCACGCACCCACGCAAACCGCGACACGTATCCGGGTTTTCTGGCAACCCGGTTGTTCCTCATGTCTGCGCACCAAGGAATTCCTGACGCGCCAGGGCATCGAATTCGAATCGATCGATGTCCACAACGACCCTGAAGGACTCGCCGCGCTGACGGCGTTAGGTGCGCGCAGCGTGCCCGTCGTCGCGCTGGGCCAGAAATACACGCTGTGCCAGTCGATCAACGACGTCATCCGTTTTCTCGATCTGAAGACCGCGCCGACGCCGCCGTTGCCGCCGGAAGAACTCGTCAGGAAGCTGGCGCACGTGCTCGAAGCCAATGCACGCTACACACGGCAGTTCGGCACGGACTATTTTCGTCAGCCCTTTCGCGATCGCAATCGCACGCCTGCAGGGCTGACGTTCCATGTGTTTCGCGTGGCCGAAATGGGCGTGCAGGCCGCGCATCAGATCGAACTGCGCTTCGAAGGCTTCGACGAGACGCCGTCCGACGACTGGCAGGCGGAGGACATCGCGCAATGGGGCGAAAGCGTGCGGGAGAAACTGCTCGCGTGGTGGGACAAGGAAAGCAGGCAAGGCGACCCTTCCCTTTCCTACGATGTACCGACCTACTACGGCCGCCGCTCGATGCATGAAGTGCTCGAACGCACCGCGTGGCATAGCGCGCAACATACGCGGCAAGTCATGCTGATGCTCGAAAGCGATGGCGTGCCCGTGGATCGGCCTTTGACGCGGGAAGACCTCGCAGGCCTGCCCTTGCCCGAAGAAGTCTGGGACAGGTAAGCGCGTGCAGGTGGCTTAAAACTGACGAATCTGAACCCGCTAACGTATACATTGAGCGATACGGCGTTTGCATTCTCATATAATGAAGGCGTTCCTACCCAGACGGTCAAGTCTCTGGAATGCCCAGCATGGCACACGCCCCTACCGCCGACGCGATCACCCGGCCTCGCGAGAAATCGACCGAAGCGGTTTACCAGAAGATCCGTGAAATGATCTTGAGCAATGCGTTGCGGCCCGGCACGCAGATGCTCGAACAGGAACTCGTGCAGATGTTCGGCGTGAGCCGCACGCCCGTGCGCGAGGCGCTGATCCGTTTGCAAAGCGAACATCTGGTGCAGATCGTGCCGCGACACGGCGTACGCGTGCGCAACGTGTCGCTGGCCGATCTCGAAGAGGTATTTCAGGTGCAGACCAGCCTTGAGGCGACAGCCGCGTTGGTGGTTGCAGCACGCAAGCCGGGCGCAAGAGAACTCAAGCCGCTTGAAAGATCATGCTCCGACATGGAACGCGCCTTCGATAAGGACGATCGGGAAGCGTGGGCCGCGGCCTGCGAATCGTTCTATCTGCATCTCGTTACGTTGAGCGGCAATCCGCGCCTTGTGCAGGTAGTGAGTGAATGCGTCGGTCAGGTGCGGCGCGTTCGTGAACTCACGCTGAAACTCATTGCCATCCCCGACTCGCAAGCGCAAACGCTGCGCGACATCATCGACGCTTTGCGAAGCGGCGACGGCGCGACAGCCGAGACGCTGTGCCGGCAGCACCGCGCGGCCAATCTGGACAGTCAGATTGAAGCCTTGCGGCGCTTCCGCATTCTCGACGTGTGACTGTGCCTCTCAGCGCTCAGCCAGCGTGCGCGCGATCGAATGCCCACACTTCCGGGAAGCCCATCAACTCGCACATGTCGGAAAACGGGAACATGTTGCCGGTGGCATGCTGCGTTCCGGCGCCCGCAAGAATCTCGCCGTACACGCCTTTGAGTGCCTTCGCGACCGACAGAAATCCCGAAGCCGGATAGATCGCCAGCGAAAACCCGAACTCCTGCAATTGCGCCGGCGGCACTTGCGGCGTGCGCCCGCCTTCCACCACATTCACGAGCAGCGGCATGTCGAAGGTGCGCCCGATCTTCTCCAGTTCATCGACACTCTCGGGCGATTCGATGAACAGCACGTCTGCGCCCGCTTTCGCATACGCTTCGCCACGCCGCAGCGCTTCATCAAGGCCGAGCGACGTGCGTGCGTCCGTGCGCGCGATGATCTGAAAGTTGCTGTCGCTCCGGCTCTCGACGGCAACCTTGATCTTCGCGACCATATCGTCGAGCGGAATCACGCGGCGTCCGGGCGTGTGTCCGCACTTCTTCGGAAACTCCTGGTCTTCGAGTTGAATGCCCGCTGCACCCGCGTGTTCGTAGCCGCGCACGGTATGCGCGACGTTCAGCAGACCGCCATAACCCGTATCGGCGTCGCAGATGATCGGCGTGTTCGTGCCGCTGCAAAACGCCGCCACGCGATTGACCATGTCCGTGTAGGTTGCAAGGCCCGCATCCGGCAGGCCTAGATACGACGCCACCGTCCCGAAGCCTGTCATGTACAGACACTCGAAGCCCATCGAATCCGCCATTTTTGCGGAGATCATGTCGAAGATGCCCGGCGCGGTCACGATCTCCTTGCGCGCGAAGCGTGCCTTCAGTGTCTTGCGTTTATCGTGGTGTGCAATGCTCATGGCGTGTCCTGTAACGGTGAGATGGTCAACGGTGCGATTCCTGCGAAAGCGATGACGCGGCGGCGAACGCATCGCTGGTTTCGGGCGCGATGTCTTCGAGCGAACGGCGATTGGTTTCGATGCCGAACAACGCAAGCACGCCGACGAGCACCGCGCACGTGCCGGCGATCATCGACAGCACGTCCTTGATGCCGCCCACTGCATACATCGCGACAACGAGCTGCGGCGCGAGAATCCCCGTCACGCGGCCGGCGCATCCGGCGATGCCGTTGGCGCGCATACGGTTCTCGGTCGCGAACAGTTCGGGGATATACGTCGCGACGCCGAGCGCGACCATCAGATAGGTGAGCGTGAAGAGGCAAAAGCCCAGCAGCGTTGCCATCTCGACGCTGGTCGAATGCCCGTACAACCAGCCGATCAGTGCCGCAAGCGCGGCAACCGCGAGCAATCCGTTCTTGCGCCCCACGCGATCCGCGATGAGCACGCCGATAAGCGCACCCGCCGGTCCACCGAGCGACATCAGCGTGCTGTAGCCGAGCGATGACGCCATGCCGAGACCCTGTTTGATCAGGAACGTCGGCACCCAGACGATGAACCCGTAGATCACCATGTTCACAGCAATCTGCACGACAATCGACACGAAGGTTCGCCTCAGTTGCGGCGGCACGAAGAGATCGAGAATCGTGGTGCGGGACGCGGTGGTACGCGGCGTTTCCACGACAGGCGGCAAGGTGCCATCGCGCGACGATTCTTCTTCGGCTGCACGCAATATCGCTTCGGCTTCCGCGTAGCGGCCTTTCGATTCGAGCCAGCGTGGCGACTCAGGCGTGCGTTTGCGAATGACCCACACGACCATTGCGCCGATACCGACGATGGCGAACATCGCGCGCCAGCCTATCGTCGGAATGATCAGATAACCCAGCAGGCTCGAAAAGAACAGCGCCGAATTCGTGATCAGCGAGAGATACGCAGACCACTTGCCGCGCACGGCAGGCGGCATGAATTCACCAATCGATCCATAGCCGACCACGATCTCCGCACCTAGCCCCAATCCCATGAAAAAGCGGCACACGATGAGCCATGTCATCGACGGCGCGAATGCTCCCGCGATCGACGCCAGTCCGAACACGGCAAGATTGAACTGATAGGTGAACTTGCGTCCTTTCGCGTCGCCGAGCACGCCCGCCGTGAACGCGCCGAGCAACATGCCGATAAAGGTCGATGAGAGAAACGCCGCATTGAGTAGCAGCGTCGACCAGCCGCTTTTCGCCAGCGCGCCGAGCACACTGCCCGCGAGGTAGATGTCGAACGAATCGAGAAACATGCCCGCGCCGATCAGCCAGAGCACGCGTTTGTGGAAGCCGGAAATCGGCAAGCGGTCGAGGCGCGGACCCGCGGTCACTGTACTCAGCACGTCGTGTCTCCTTTGCCGTCGTAGCGGCAATATGTGTCAACGCGCCACGCGCGTTCGATAACCGGCTCTCTTTCAGCTGTTCGGACTTTCCCTGTTGTAGCGGTCGATCACTGCTTTCTCGGCAGCGAGGATGTGGCAGCGCATGATGGCTTCCACCCACGCGGCATTGCGTTGTTCGAGCGCCGAGACGATCTCGACGTGTTGACGCGCGCTGCGCACGCGATCGTCGTCCTCGTAAGTATCGAAGGTCCACTTGATGAGTGGCGTTTCCTTCATCGATCTGAGCGAGCGATCCAGACGCGCGTTGTTTGCGGCGGCCGTCACGATCGCGTGAAACTCGCCGTTGGCCGCGAACCATGCTTCGCTGGACGATGTGGTGGACGGCTCCTGCGTGATGTCGAGCATCGCAGTGGCAAGCGCCTTGAGCCGTTCGATGTCGGATGCCGTGATGTGCAATGCGGCGCGTGAGGCGAGATAAGGCTCGATCAGGAGGCGCGCTTCGAAAATCTCGCGAACGTCCTGCAGGGTCCACGCCTTGACGCGCACGCCGTAATTCGGCCGCGTCTCGACCCAGCCTTCTGCATCGAGTCGACGCAATGCCTCGCGCACGGGCGTACGGCTTACGCCAAGGCTTTTCGCCAGTTGTTCTTCGCGCAGATATTGCCCGGCGCTGTAGCGGCCGGTCGCCAGCGCGTCCTTGATCGCCAGATAGACGTCGTCGCCGGAGCGTGACGCTTCGGGCAGCGTTGTATGCAATATTGCCTCTGACACTGCCATTTCCGTCCAAATTGGCCGTTTGACGAATTTATTGTATGCAATGTGGGCGATTTGAGATGTGGGGATTTCCCTGGACCTTGTCGCCCCCGTGGGGCCTTGGCGATTTCCAGAGGAACCAGTTGCTACGCGGCGAGATACTGTATATATTCACAGTACTGTGTTTACATACAGCACTGGAGCCGTCATGGAGCATCTGGTCAGGGTGTACAACGAGCAAGATCGTCAAACGCTTGAGTGGCTGCGCAAGCATGTCGGCGACGCGACGATCGCAGCCGCCGCCAAACGGTGTGCGGGAGGCAAGCCATTTCTGTCATCGGTGTGCCGGCAGATCGGCGTGCGGCCGCCTCGCTTTGCGGAGCCGAGCCGCCCGGCTCCGACGGCGACAGGAGAGCAAGCGCTGGCAACGCTCCGGGGGATTCTCGCCACGCACGCCGGGCGAACCAGCGGCGGCATTGCACGGACACACTGAGTCGCAGCCGGTTTAGGGCGCGGCCACTCCGAATGAAGCCATGCCTGGGTCATGGCGCAGGAGAGCACGTGGCCCAAAGACTCGAAAGGCGACGGGCTTCCGTCGCCTTTTGACATCGCGTGAATGATTCGGGCCGTCGAGGCCCACAGGCAATCAGGTCACCGGCGCGGGATTGAAAAGCACCAGTGCGTTGTGCAGTTTGAGCGCTTCAGCGCAGGTCTGCTTCCGTCCACTCGCAACTTCCAGCATCAGGCGGAACAGTTCCCAGCCCACGTCTTCGATCGTTGCGTCGCCCGTCGCGATCGTGCCGGCGTTGATGTCCATCAGATCGAACCAGCGGCGCGCCAGATCCGAGCGTGTGGCCACCTTGATAACGGGCACTTCCGCGAGGCTATACGGCGTGCCGCGGCCCGTCGTGAACACGTGCAGGTTGATGCCCGCTGCCACCTGCAGCGTGCCGCAAATGAAATCGCTCGCCGGTGTCGCCGCGTAGATCAAGCCTTTTTGCGTTGCCTTCTCGCCAGGCGAGAGCACGCCGGAGATCGGCGAGTTGCCCGACTTGATAATCGATCCCATCGCCTTTTCGACGATATTCGACAGGCCGCCTTTCTTGTTGCCAGGCGTCGTGTTGGCACTGCGGTCCGCGCCGCCTCGCTTGAGATAACTGTCGTACCACGCCATCTCGCGGATGCTGGCCGCCGCCACATCGGCATTGGCCGCGCGACCCGTGAGTTGCCCGACGCCGTCCCGCACTTCCGTCACTTCCGAGAACATCACGGTCGCGCCCGCGCGAACCAGCAGGTCCGTTGCAAAACCCACGGCCGGGTTGGCCGTGAGACCGGAAAACGCGTCGCTGCCGCCGCATTGAACGCCGATCACGAGATCAGATGCCGGACAGGTCTCGCGACGCCGGTTGTCGAGCCGCTTCAGATGACCTTCGGCCATCTTCATGATCGAGTCGATCATCGACTGGAAGCCGACATGCGATTCGTCCTGCAAGGTGACGACGTCGCCATTGCCTGACTCCGCCGAGAGGTCGCCGATGTCCGCGACGTCGTCCGTCACCGTCGAGATCGGAATCGTACCAGGCGGCATGAGGCGTTCGGGCTGCAGTTTCTCGCAACCGAGACTGACCATCATGACCTCGCCGCCGAAGTTCGGATTCAGGCTGATGTTGCGCACCGTGCGGATCGGCACCATTGCGTCGGGCGCGTCGATCGCGACACCGCAACCGTACGTGTGTCCGAGACTCACGACATCGTCCACGTTCGGATATTTCGGCAACAGTTCGGCCTTGATCCGTGTCACTGCATGCTGGACCACATCGGCGACGCACTGCACGGTCGTCGTGATGGCGAGGATGTTGCGCGTGCCGACCGAACCATCCGCGTTGCGATAGCCCTCGAAGGTAAAGCCATCGAGCGGCGGCATGTCGGGCGCCTTGATCGTCGCAATGGGCAGATCGTCCAGCGCCGGCGGCGTCGGCATACGGATGACGTGCTCGTTCACCCAACTGCCCTTCGGAAGCGCCTTGAGCGCGTAACCAATGACGACGTTGTAACGCACGACAGCGTCGCCCTCAGCCAGATCCTGAAGCGCGACCTTGTGTCCCTGCGGCACGCGCTCGCACAAGGTCAGCCCGTCAGAAAAAACGGCGCCTGTGTCGAGGCCACCGTCATTGACGACGATCGCGACGTTGTCGTCGGGGTGCACGCGAATATAAAGCGGTGACTGTTTCATTGCCTTCAGCTCGGATGACTTGATGCCAGTATTTCGTCAAACAACTTTAGACGTCATCGTACAACGAAACCTGCCCGTACGGTTACGTGTAAACCCTTAAAACCTAGCAAAATTGTGGATTTTGTTTGATTCGGCCTGTGGTCAGTTGTACGATCTCTTCACGAATTCAGACATACATGTCTAACAACTCATTCTGGACAAACAAGATCATGACGACACCGCAAGAACTCAAGCAGATCGTTTCCGAAGGCCTGCTTTCCTTCCCCGTCACCGACTTCGACGCGAACGGCGATTTCCGCGCCGACACCTACGCACAACGTCTCGAATGGCTGGCACCGTACGGCGCATCGGCATTGTTCGTTGCGGGCGGCACGGGCGAGTTCTTTTCGCTCACGCACAGCGAGTACTCAAACGTCGTGCATACCGCGACGGAAGTCTGCAAGGGCAAGGTGCCGATTCTTGCCGGTGCGGGTGGACCGACCCGCACGGCTATCGCGTTTGCGCAGGAAGCGCAGCGCAAGGGCGCGAATGGCATCCTGCTGATGCCGCACTACCTCACCGAAGCATCTCAGCAAGGCATCGCCCTGCACGCCGAACAGGTCTGCAAGTCGGTTCCCGACATGGGCGTGATCATCTACAACCGCGCCAATTCCAGGCTGAACGCCGAGACGCTGGAACAGCTCGCGGACAAGTGCCCGAACCTGATCGGCTTCAAGGACGGCGTGGGCGACATCGAAAGCATGGTGTCGATTCGCCGCCGTCTCGGCGAGCGCTTCTCCTATCTCGGCGGCTTGCCGACGGCAGAGGTCTACGCCGCAGCGTACAAGGCGCTGGGCGTGCCCGTGTATTCGTCGGCCGTATTCAACTTCATTCCGAAAACGGCCATGCAGTTCTATCGCGCGATCGCCGCGAACGATCACGCCACCACCAACCGTCTGCTCGACGAATTCTTCCTGCCGTATCTGGCCATCCGCAACCGTCGTGCGGGTTACGCGGTGAGCATCGTGAAAGCAGGCGCCAAACTGGTTGGCCGCGATGCCGGTCCCGTGCGCGCGCCGCTGACCGACCTGACGGAAGAAGAGCACGCGCAACTCGATGCATTGATCCGCAAGCTCGGCGCGCAATAAGCGTTCGCGGAGGAGACACGCGAGGCAGCCAGCGCCCTCGCGCATTGCATTCACGAGGAGACATCATGGCGATAAGCCGTACTGCGAACCCGGCGGACGTCGCGGCACCCACGCGCGTTCGCTACGTGATCCTGCTGCTGATCTTTGCGATCACCACGTTCAATTACGCGGACCGGGCAACGCTGTCCGTCACCGGCTCGGCAATGCGCGCGGAGTTCGGCTTCGACGCGATCCGGATGGGCTACATCTTTTCCGCGTTCAGCTGGGCTTACGTGCTTTCGCAAGTGCCGGCGGGATGGCTGCTCGACCGCTTCGGGGCGCGTCGCGTGTATGCGGCGAGTATCTTTCTGTGGTCGCTGTTCACGTTGCTGCAAAGTACCATCGGCGTGCTGGGCAGCGGCGCGGCGGCTGTCACGGCGTTGTTCGTCTTGCGTTTCATGATGGGCGCAGCCGAAGCGCCCGCTTTTCCCGCCAACGCCAAAGTGGTTGCCAGCTGGTTTCCGACGAAGGAACGCGGCACGGCATCGGCGATCTTCAACTCCGCGCAGTATTTCGCAGCCGTCATTTTCACCCCGTTGATGGCGTGGCTCACACATGCCTTCGGCTGGCATCATGTGTATATCGGGATGGGTGTCGCGGGATGCCTGCTGGCGTTGACATGGCTGAAGGTGATGAAGAATCCCGCCAGCCATCCTCGCGTCAATCAGTCAGAGCTCGAACATATCGAACAGGGTGGCGGTTTGATTCACGGGCACCGCGCGGCGCCGGTTTCGCGTAGTGGCCAGACGCAGTGGTCTGTCATGCGACGACTGCTGACCAACCGGATGCTGCTCGGCGTCTACCTTGCGCAGTTCTGCATCAACGTGCTCACGTATTTCTTCCTCACGTGGTTTCCGATCTACCTCGTGCAGGCTCGCGGCATGACCATTCTGCAAGCCGGTCTGGTGGCATCGCTGCCCGCGATCTGCGGCTTTCTGGGCGGCGTGCTCGGCGGTGTCCTTTCTGACGCGATGATCCGGCACGGTCATTCGCTGACCATCGCCCGGAAGGTGCCGATTGTCGGCGGCATGCTGCTGTCCGTCTGCATCATCGGATGCAACTACGTCGACCAGGACTGGCTGGTGGTCGCGCTGATGTCGCTGGCGTTCTTCGGCAAAGGAATCGGCGCACTGGGCTGGGCTGTCGTCGCGGATACGTCGCCGAAGGAAGCGATCGGTCTTTCCGGCTCGATCTTCAACATGTTCGGCAACATGGCGGGCATCGTCACGCCTATCGTGATTGGCTATCTGGTTGCACAAACGGGATCGTTCAATGGCGCGCTCGTGTTCGTCGGTATCAACGCGCTGATCACTATCGTGAGTTATCTCGTGATCGTCAGGGATATTCGGCGCGTTGAATTGAGCGCGTCGTAGGTGGGCGCTGATCATCGGCATCACTCCGGCGCACGAGCCATATCTGCGGCGCTGCGGCAACGTCCCGCAGCGCCCGCATGTCCCGCCCGCAGCAATTCAACCTGCCTCGCCGCCAGCATCGGAATGATCTGTTCGACCACAACTCGCTGATAGTGAGGCGAGTTGCGGTGCGCTTCGATCGCCGTGCTGTCGCGATACCGCTCCAACAGAAGCAGCCCATCGGAACTGTCGGCGCTACGGAACACCTCATAACCGAGGCATCCCGGCTCGGCCAGCGACGCTTCCCGCAGCGCCTCGCCCAGCCCGAGCACCTCCGTCACGCGCCCTTCTGCGACCTGCCAGCGCGCGACCACGACAATCTCCCCGGCCCCGTCCATCAGCGGATCTCCTGGAGAGCGGCGACGATAGCCTCACCGACCGCACTGCCCGACGCCGGATTCTGCCCGGTGATCAGACGACCATCGACCACGACCTTCTCCTGCCACGGGTCCGTCGAAGCGTACTGGGCGCCCGCTTCGCGCAGCGCGTCTTCCAGCATGAACGGCACGTCCGCTTTCGCATAGCCCTCCTCCTCGGCGTTCGAGAAGGAAGTCAGTTGCCGTCCCTTGACGAGTGGCGTGCCGTCGTCGAGGTTGACGCCGAGCAACGCGACGGGACCGTGACACACAGCAGCGACGATCTTGCCGCCGTTCCAAGCGCGCAGAACCGCGCGCTTGACGTCAGGATCATTGGCGATATCCACCATCGGACCGAGGCCGCCCGGAAAGAAAATCGCATCGTAGTCGAGCACGTCGACTTCCGAGAGCTTGCGGCTGTGCGCCATCCGGCGGACGGCGGCGCTTTCGCTGAACGTGCGCTGCACGGCGTCGTCGCCGTCGTAGCCGTCGAACGGCGGGTTGCCGCCTTGGGGCGACGCGAATTCGACCGCAATGCCCGCGGCGTCGAGCACTTCAAAGGGATGCGCGACTTCCGGGTAGTAATAGCCCGTGGCGCGCTTATTCGGACCAATCTCGGCGGCGTTTGTCAAAATAAACAGTGCGTGCTTGACAGTCATGATGAGCTCCTTTGGTTTTCAGTGCCGCGTTTGCGGCGATTGAATGAACTTTAAGGCGTCTCATCGCACGCGAGTAGCCATCGCCATGTTGACGCATTGGCTCAAAAAATTGGACAATCAGCGGATGGATACGACAAGCTCGATTCTCGACGAACTGCGCGGCATGGCGATTTTCGCGGCCGTCGTGCGCTGCGGCAGTTTCGCGGCTGCGGCCCGCTCGCTGGGGCTGACGCGGGCCGTGGTGAGCCACCACATTCGTCTGCTCGAAGCCAGCGTAGGCGTGCCGCTCGCACAACGAAGCACGCGCAGTTTCAGCCTCACGCCCGCAGGGCAGGCGTTCCGCGTGCATTGCGAACGCATGGTCGACGAAGCCGTCGACGGTCTTCGCAGCATGGCGCTGCTGCGCGACGAACCGCGCGGCGAGGTGAGACTGACCTGTTCGCATCACTTCGGCGCGCGGTGGATCTTGCCTGCACTGGTGGAATTCCGGCGGCGATACCCGGCGGTCCGCCTCCACGTCGCGATGTCGGATACCAATGTCGATATCGTGCAGCATGGGGTCGAACTGGCCGTGCGTGCCGGTCCGCTTGCCGATTCGTCGCTGCTCGCGCGCCCACTGCTGCGCGAAGCCACGATGCTGTGCGCGTCGCCTGCGTATCTGCGCATGCATGGCGCACCAGCCTCGATCGAGGAACTGGCTCAGCACCGCTGGGTGATCTACCCGCCCAGCCAGCAGACTGCCGTCGTGCGTTCGGGCGGAGAGGACATCGAAATTCCCGTGCAGGGCGATGTCGTGACGGACAGCGCGACGTCGAGACTCGCTTTTGTGCTCGCGGGCGACGGCATTGCCAGATTGCCGGCCTACGACGCCGCGTCGCTGATCGCATCCGGCGATCTCGTGCGCGTTCTGCCGGAAGCCGAGACGGCGCCGCTGGATATCTTTCTGGTCCATTCGAAGCGAATCGGGCCAAGCGCAAAACTATTGCGAGACTTTTTGCTGGAGACTGCGCACGGCGATAACGCGTGAATTGCGTCATGTCCGCAGCAGTCCGGCTGCCGCACGATTGAATGTCACCAACCGTGCGACGGCCGCCGCATCAGAACGATGCGTTACTCGCTGTCGAAGTCCGCGGAAAGGCTCAACTCACGCTGACCTTCGATATCCGTCGTGAGCTTCTTCAGATAATCGACCACCGCATTGAAGCCCCATGCGCCCAACACCAGATGACGCGGCGCATCGGCGTTACGCGCAATGGCGATCATCGCCTCACCGGCTCGAACGGGATCGCCAGGCTGCGTGCCGCTCGTCTGCTTCGTTCCAGTATGGCGCTTGCCCGCTGTCTCGGCGTAGTCCTCGATCTGCGTCAACGTCTGGCGCAGCGACCGGCCTGCCCAATCGGTGCGGAACGGTCCCGGTTCGACACACGTCACGCCAATGCCCAACGGCGCCAGTTCTGCGCGCAGCGCGTCCGACCACCCTTCCACCGCATGTTTGGAAGCGGCGTAGTAGCCCGAACCCGGATAGCCGATCAGCCCGGCAACGGAACTGATATTGATGATGTTGCCGCTGCGCTGCGCACGCATGACGGGCAGCACGGCACGCGTCATCGCGAACAGACCAAACACGTTCGCGTCGAACTGGGCCCGGATCTCGGCTTCGACGCCCTCTTCGGCAGTACTTTGATAGCCGTAGCCGGCATTGTTCACGAGTACGTCGATCCGTCCAAACTTCTCACGCGCTGTCGCGACAGCCGCTTCGATCTCCGACTGATTCGTGACGTCGAGCGCGAGTGCCACAGCGCGGTCTTCCGCGCCGCTGACGATATCGGCGATGCTGGACACGTCGCGTGCGGTCACAACGGCTCGCCAGCCCCGCTCGACGATCAATGTCGCGAGCGCACGGCCAAGGCCCGTCGAGCAACCGGTAATGAACCAGACGGGCGTATTCGATGATGACATGATGTATTCCTGAAAAATTGCGATTGCATTGCTCACTGTCTCCGGCGTTCGGCCCTGTTCTCCGTCTGCGCGGAGTGGGCCTTTCCGACCGGCTATCCGATCGACGCCGTCCATGAAAGTGCGGTACGGCATCGCGTTGACTCAGTATAGGAATTCACCTTCTGGTTAAAAAGGCGAGTGATTCGAATACCGTATGCAAAGAATTTGCATAATGAGCAGCCTGCATTGACCCGTTGAAAATCGGCCGGCTATCTCAAACGCTCTCGCACGAAATCGATAAACACACGCAGTTTGCGCGGCAAGCGAGTCGGGTTGTAGTAGTAAAGATAGAGCGCACCGCGCGGAACCCATTCATCCAGCACGTTCACAAGACTACCGCTCTCGAGATAAGGCTCTACCAGACGGTGCTGCAGATAACCGAATCCAAAGCCGTCCAGAGCGGCCTGCAAGAGGAGATCGTTGTCGTTGGTCGCGACTCGCCCCGTGACCGCAATGCTGATCTGCTCGTCCCCCTTCTTGAACTCCCATCGATATAGCGCCTTCGTTTCGGCACTTTGATAGTTGATGCAGTCATGCCTGAGCAGATCGCGCGGATGCTGAGGCATCGTCTTGCCGTGCAGATAGCCGGGTGATGCAACGATGCAAAAGCGCATATCTGTGACGATCGGTATCGCGACCATATCCTGCGCCATCACGTTGTCGTAACGGATACCTGCGTCGTAACCCTTGCTGGCGATATCGACCAGACTGTTGTCGGATATCACGTCGATCTTGATGTCCGGATACGTATTCAGGAACTCCTTTAGAACGGGTGCAACAACCAGCGGAACCGCCGAGCGCAGCATGTTCAGCCGGAGCGTTCCCATCGTTTCACTCGACGCACGGCCCACTTCGTTGAAAGCGAGATCGAGTTGCTCCAGCAATGGCTGGATTCTGGTGAGAAATGCGTGGCCAGCCTCCGTGAGGCTCACGCTGCGCGTGGTCCGGTTGAAGAGTTTTGCACCCAGCTGCTGTTCCAGCTGCCGGATCGTATAACTTGCAGAGGAATTGGAAATACCCAGTGCCTGTGCGGCGGCACTGAAGCTCTGCTCTTCGGCAATACGCGCGAAGAGTGAGAGCGCTGACAGATCGGCACCGTTCATTGAAAATGATCAGAAAGGAGAATGCAATGAATGGTCGCGTATTGCCATTCACGTGCCATCTTTCATGAAACTTCATCATCAGGCAACTGGCAAAGCTGATGGTAAAAGGTCTGGATGTCGGCGAAATAGAACGGACGAAATGCTCCGTAGACGTTTTTCCAATCCGGCCTGTAGCTCAACAGATGTTCCTGAAAGGTCGTCACGACATCTGAGCGAAGATCCTTGCGCACGATCAGAACTGCCGGTACACAAGTGTGATATTCGCCGATCACTTTCGTCGTCTGAGCATTCTCGGGCGTCATTTTCCATACGTCTTCCAGAATCATCGTTGCACGAATGGACTGCGCAATAACCGCATCCACCCGATCCTGCCATCCTGGAACCTGCTTGAGTGTGAAGAACGTCTCGAGCTTCTTTCCTTTTTCATGCAGCATGATTGCAGGCGGGAAAAAGCTGGAAGAACACGATCTGTTCAGGTATCCATATGTCGATCCTTCCAGATCATCGAGGCAACTCGCCTGATCGTCATGGCGAACCACGAGGAGCGTGCGCTGAGCGGGTTGGCCGGAGAACTTCGAGGTTGCGATGACCAGACCGCGATAGTGTGAAATGCCCTTTCGCATCATCACGCAGAAACCCGCACCCGGAACATACGCCATATCCGGAACACCCTCCGCGAGCAACTGGTTCATCTTCGGAATGTCCGTCGTTGCCTCGGCGCTCATGCCTGCCGCGGAGAGAAGGCTTGTCCAGGGTTCATCGGTGATGGGGAAATCAAGGTTCTTGTTCAGAAGAAACGTCAGAGCCTGCGTTGCCATGAGTGCCACCTTCGCTATGTGGAGACAGGAGACGAACAGGTAACCCGGATACCGGGCTACACGCCGATTCGACCGGCACGGCTTCTTCTTTACTTCGATCCGGAACCTGTCATCCTATGCTGATCGATACCGCAGGTATGGCGAGAAAGACGTGCGGTTTGTCAGAACCCACGGCCTGTCTGGCCGCACTGCACCGACTGGCAGACGACCAGCAAAAATCGATACCTTGCGGCACACTAGCGTTTTGCATTCACGCGCACAGCCCGAGGAAGCCGGAGATGCAAGGGCGTCTTCATCGATCGACACGCCAATCGGAAGACATGCAACCACTTAGCACGCAGAACGCAGGTCATCGGCCAGTCGAGCACGGGTGGAGATGACCGCATGAAGCTCGATCCCATCTCGCTCAAGCTGTTTGTGCGCGTAGTCGAAGAAGGCACGATTGCGAGCGCGGCGGAACAGGAACACATTGCCGCGCCCGCCGTAAGCAAGCGGCTCAAGGAGCTTGAAGACCTGTTCGGCACACCGTTGCTCACGCGCACGAACAAAGGCATCAGCCCGACCGCTGCGGGTGCAAGACTATCGGTGCTCGCGCGTGATGTGCTGGACGACATGCGCAACATCGTGCTGCAAATGAAGGCCTATTCCGACGGTCTTCGCGGATCGGTGCGCGTGCTCGTGAACATCTCGGCCATTTCCACCTTCATGCCGCCGATCGTCAAGTCGTTCAGCGAGCGCTATCCCGACATCAACATTTCCCTGCTTGAACGCGACAGCCTCGCGATTACCGAGAGCGTCGCGGAAAACGTCGCGGAGATCGGTGTATTTACACGCTTGCCGCATAGTGCGGAAATCGAAGTCCATCCGTTTCGTACCGATGAACTCAAGGTTCTCGTGCCAGCCGATCACCCGCTCGCCAATCGCCGGCGAGTGGGATACGCGGAAACGCTCGCTTACGAGCATGTCGTGCTTCGGCCCGGCACGCACCTGCATTTCCAGATGCTGACAGCAGCGAGCGCGGCAGGCAAAACCTTGCGCGCCAAGGTTGAAGTGTCGTCGTATGACGCCTTGTGCCGGATGGTCCAGGTCGGCATGGGCATCGGCATACTGCCATCGGGCAACGCGGAACTTTATCGGCTACCGGGCACGCGTTCGTTGAAGCTGGACGAGCCGTGGGCCACCCGTGAACTGGTGGTCGGCGTGCGCCGCCGCGATGCCCTGTCTCCCGTCGCACGTCTCTTCTTCGATTTTCTTCTCGCACCGGATCCAGCCACGGCCCCCACCGCGCTGCCATAACGATCCGCGATGGCAGGCTCATCAATCGCTTCTATACAGGGCCTGGCGTGCTCCTTAGCATGCAAGTACCGAAGCGCCTGCGCCGGACAGTTCTTCTCAAGTACCGATCGACGCCATCGCCCTTTTCGAGGTCCGGTGGCGCTCGCACACGAGCAGATGCCCGAGGCAGCCGCGCCGCTTCGGGATGTTGAATCACTACGGCTCGACACAGCCGTCAATGGATTAAAAATGAATAGCACTGGAGCAATGGAGACAACACGGACGGCGGACAACGCTGCCTCTCACCCGATGTCGCGCGCACAGCGCTACGCCACCCTCGGCGGTTCATGGGGCGCGTGGCTATTCGATGCGCTCGACGCCACCATATTCGGCTTCGTCATTCTCGCCGTCTCGCATACGTTCTCGGTAACGCTCGCCGATGTCGTATCCACCGTTGCGTGGTTCCTGCTTGCAACGGGTATCGGCGGATTCTTTCTCGGCAACATTTCCGACAAGATCGGCCGGAAGCGCACGCTGGTGATCTCCGTGCTGATCTACGCGACGGGCACGCTGTTGTGCGGATTCGCTCACGGCATCGCAGAACTGAATGTCTACCGGTTTGCCGTGGGCATCGGCGTGGGTGGATTGTGGTCCGCCGCTGTCGCGCTGATCGGCGAGATATGGGAGCCGTCTGGCCGCGCGAAGGCGATTGCGGTTCTGCAAACGGGCTGGTCCGGTGGCAGCTTGCTGGCGGCGATCTTCGCGTGGGTGCTGCTCGATGCGTCGAACCCGGACTCGTGGCGCCGTCTGTTTATTTTGTCGAGTGTGCCGGCGTATTGCATCGCGCTCTTCATCCTGGTGTTCGTGAAGGAATCGCCTGTCTGGCTCGCAAACCGCGACTTCCTGAAGCGCAACGCGAGCAAGGGCAACCTGCTGCAAATCTTCAGGCCAGAGTATCGCCGCACCACACTGCTCGCGCTGACCATCTCGATCCTCGGCATGTATGGATACTGGATCATCACGACGTTCTCACCGACGTATCTGCAGAGCATCCTGCATGTGCGAATCGATCAGGCGCCTGGGGTTCTCGTATGGACGGGGAGCGGTGCGACGCTGGGTTATCTCGCCTACGGCTCGCTCGCAGAACGCTTCGGACGGCGTGCGGCATTTGCGGGCTTTTTCGTCGGCATTGCGATTGCCGTGCCTGCATTTGCTTATGGCGCAACCATGATCCCGCTGACCAACGGCAAATTCGAATTCAACTATCAGAACGTCGTGCTGATCGGCGTGCTATCTGCCCTGCTCGGGTTTTTCACCGGTTATTTCAGCGGCTTTGGCGCGTGGTATGCGGAACTCTTTCCGACCAGTATCCGTTCGACAGCAGCTGGCTTCTGTTTCAACTTTGGGCGTGTCGGTGCAATCGCCGGGATCAAGCTCGTTCCCGCGCTGATCCCGTTGATCGGCTTCACCATGACCTATTGCATCGCTTCTATCGCCTATATCGCAGCCGCGGTTCTCGTCTTCACGCTTCGGGAAACGCAAGGCGTCCAACTCACAAGCGGAAACTGATTTATCAACTCTTATCTGTCACATCATGAAGACCTATCGAATCGGCCAGATCGTTCCAAGCTCGAATACGACAATGGAAACGGAAATTCCCGCCATGCTGACCTCGCGTTACGAACTGTTCCCTGAAGAACGTTTCACTTTCCACTCGGCACGCATGCGCATGATGCATGTGACGTCGGAAGAACTGAAGAAGATGGACGTCGACAGCGACCGTTGCGCGCTCGAACTCAGCGACGCGCGTTGCGACGTGCTCGCTTACGCATGCCTCGTCGCGATCATGTGCCAGGGCGCGGGCTATCACCGTGTTTCGGAGTCGCGCCTGCAGCTGACTGTCGAATCCAACAACGCACCGACGCCGATCATCAGTTCGGCTGGCGCGCTGGTGGAAGGCGTGAAGACAATGGGCTTCAAGCGAGTCGCACTCATCACGCCGTACATGAAGCCGCTTACGCAACAGGTGGTCGACTATATCCAGAGCGAAGATATCGAAGTCACGGATTCGATGAGCCTGGAAGTGTCGGATAACCTGGCTGTCGGACGCCTCGACCCGATGAACCTCATCGGTCACGCGGATCGCCTCGACATCAGCAAGGCTGATGCAGTGGTGCTCTCGGCATGCGTGCAGATGCCATCGCTGCCGGCGATCCAGGCGGTGGAAGATCGACTTGGCAAGCCCGTGCTGTCGGCTGCGACATCGACCGTGTATCGCATCCTCAAGACGCTGGGTCTCGAAGCTCGCGTGCCGAATGCAGGCGCGTTGCTCTCAGGCAAGTACTAAGCGGACGCCGCGCACAGCCCGCTCCTTTCGGGGGCTGTGCCGGCCAAGAGAAGCTGGCCTTATTTGCTGTTCAGCCTCTCCAGCAGCGCTTTCGCGCCCGGCCCCGACGATGCCGGATTCTGCCCGGTAATCAGCAAGCCGTCTTCGAGCACATAGGACGCCCAGTCCGGGCCTTTGCTATAGATCCCGCCTTTTGCCTTGAGCTCGTCTTCGACGAGAAACGGCACGACCTTCGTCAGTCCAACGCCTTCTTCCTCGCTGTTCGAGAACCCGGTTACCTTCTTGCCCTTGACCAGGAATTCGCCGTCCGGCCCTTTGACATGACGCAACGCGCCCGGTGCATGGCAGACCAGTGCGACCGGCTTGCCGGCGGCCGCCATGCTCTCCAGCAGGCGAACGGAGTCGGGATCTTCAGCGAGATCCCACATCGGACCATGGCCGCCAGGATAGAAGACAGAATCGAAACCGTCCTGCGTGACCTCGGAGAGTTTGCCCGTATTTGCCAGGACCGCTTTCGCTTCAGCGTCGGCTTCAAAACGGCGCGTCAGCTCGGTCTGGAACGAAGGCTCGTTGCTCTTCGGGTCCAGCGGCGGCTGGCCGCCTTTGGGCGACACGAGGACCATCTCCACGCCCGCATCCTTGAACACATAATAGGGCGCGGCCAGTTCTTCCAGCCAGAAACCCGTCTTGCGGCCAGTGTTCCCAAGTTGGGCGTGCGAGGTCAAAACGATCAGAATCTTCATGCCTATCTCCTTTGCTCTGTGAGCGTGGCAAGTCAGGTAGCCGAACTTCAGACAGGAATATCCGCCGACGCGTTAGGGTATCGGGGATACCAGTTGTTCTTCGCTCCGAGCGTTCGCACATCGAACTCCACGTCGCCTTCATAGCGCGGCGCATATTTGTTGAACGCAGCTTCGATCTCGTTCCAGCGTGCCTTGATCCGTACCATATTGAATGCATGTGACACGATGTAGAACTCGCCAGCCTTGATCTGCTTCATGACCAGCGCGGCGTAGGCATCTGTGTCCATGCCTTCCTGCGTTTCTTTCGCCAGTTCGGAGCGCACGAGACCGGGGCAAATTAGCGCGACTTCAATATTCTTGGGCAGCTCTTCCCGGAGTGCAACCGTCATCGCAAGTACTGCATGTTTGCTGAGAACGTAGCCTGCACCTTCTGGGATCGCGTTGAAAAACGCGTTTTCTGAGCCGACGTTGTAGATTGCTGCTGGCGTGCCTTGTTCGATAAAGCGACGGCCAAAAATCGACACGCCGTTCCATACGCCGAACAGATTGACCGCGAGCACGCTTTGTACGTCTTCCGGCCGCGCATCGATCACCGTCGAAGGAATCGGACCGACACCCGCATTGTTCACGATCACGTCGACGCGCCCGTACTTCTCCCAGGCGAAGTTTGCGAGCGCTTCGACCTGCGCACGGTCGGTGACATCGCATTCCGTGATGCCGACCTGTTCGGTCAGCGAAGACAGTGCTTTCGCCGCCTCTTCCAGCCGGTTGCGCTGAATGCCCGCGATAACGAGCCGTGCGCCCTCGTGTGCAAACTGTTTTGCAAGCGCGAAGCCGATGCCTGTTGCACCGCCCGTGATGACAACCACCTTGCCGTTGAAGTCCTGCATAGCGTGTCCTTTGAGATCGAGCGACAATGCGCGCACGCACTGCCGTGGTTTCCGCAGAAATTATCGAAGCGAGATACGCGATCATTGTGCGACGCACCGTTCGGCTTCTCGCCAACGCCACAGGCAACTGAAAGCCGGGCTGAACCTGATTCTGGTCGACGAAGCGGATCTTCGGTTTCAAGAAACACTGTTATTTACCGTTTCGAACAGATCGCTTTCAAATTAAATCGGCTTTGAATTTTTCTTCCGATCATTTGCGGAAACGCACGACCGCAGATCCATTTTTTTAATCGCTTATTGGATTCGGGAAATGCGTGGTGCGCGAAAAGCTGTCCCATTGCCGCCGATGCGAAGCACGCATCCACCTATTTCGCAGCGTCCCGATTCCTAACTGGGCGTATGCCGAAAAATAGTGCGGCGCCACTCGACACGAGTAACAACGCGACCACGTACACTGCGTCGTCGATGCTTCCCGTGCGCGTGCGCACCACTCCGATTGCCCACGGACTGATGACACCACTGGTAATGCCAATGCTGCTGATAAGCGAAATGCCCGCCGCCGCGTCACGCCGCGAAAGCTGGGTGGGCGGTACGGCCCAGAATACGGGCAACGCCGCGTAGATCATCACGCACGCAACAGACAAAATGCCGAGCATCGGCACGAGATTCTGCACATGCAAGGTCAATGCCCAGAGTGCGACTGCGCCGCCTAGCGTGCAGAACGCAAAATGGCGGCGGCGTTCTTTGGTTCGATCGGAGTGGGTTGCAATGGCGATCAAACCCACGATGCCGATCACATTCGGTATGACCGATAGAAGGCTGATGGTGGCCACATCACGAACTCCGAAATCGCGAATGATCAGCGGCAGCCAGAAATTCAACGTCAACGAAGCGCACGTCAGCGTGAAATAGATGAACGCCAGCAGGTAAACCTTTGGATTCGCGACGACGCTCCGCGCCTTCTCGCCCGGGTTTTCATGCACTCTTGAACTGTCGAGCATCTCGTTCAGCCGCACACGCTCCGCCGCGGACATCCATTTCGCCTGCGAGGGAGCATCGACGAGTGTGAGCCACCCGACGATGCCGAGCGCAACAGCGGGCAACCCTTCGAGCGCAAACATCCACTGCCAGCCGAACAGGCCGAGCACACCGTTCATGTCCCGCATGATCCAGCCGGAAAACAGCCCGCCGACGATGCCCGCAACCGCGACGCCAGCGATGAACGTCGACATGATGGCCGCGCGGCGTTTCTCGGGAAACCAGTAGGTGATGTACAGAATGATGCCCGGAAACAATCCCGCCTCGAATACGCCGAGCATCAGACGCAATGTGTAATAGGCCGCGGGCGTCGACACGAACATCATGCCGATCGACGTAACGCCGCACAGCAGCATGATGCGCGAGAAAGTCTTGCGCGCCCCAAAGCGGGCCAGCAGCAGGTTGCTCGGCACTTCACAGATCACATAGCCGACATAGAACACGGCAGCACCGAGACCATACATCGCATCGGTAAAACCGAGGTCATGCTTCATCTGCAACTGCGCAAAGCCGATGTTTATCCGTTCGAGAAACAGAACGACAAAGCAGAAGAACAGGAATGGCACAATGCGCCACGCAATCTTGCGAAGCAGCGAATCGTCGTCGATGGGACAGTGATTGTCAGTTGCAGGATCAATCAGCAATGATTTGGTCATCTCTCACTCCAGAGCGTCGGCTCGTTATCGACGCCCAGGCAGCCTGCTATCCGATTCTCCTGCACACCACGTGAAATCTCTCGAGCAGCGCTCGCGCTTCCTTCATGTCTACGATTGCAAATCCTTCAGTGAATTTGTTGTAGACCTCTGCAAGTACCGACTTTGCCTGTTCCGTTTTGCGTTGCCTGAACCTGAGGCGGGCGAGGCTCTTGGCCGCGCGCAGTTCAAGAAAGAGCGTGCCATGCTGTCGCGCGATGTCGATAGCGTGCAGGTAAAGCGCTTCGGACTCGCCTCGCTCATCCAGTCCATCCGATGCCGCGAGTATTTCCCCTTTGAGCCGCATCAATTCGGGGATGAACCAGAGTTCGTCGTGCACCTCCGACCATTCCAATGCATCGTCGATGGTAGCGCGTGCTTCAGCGTGACGTTCAAAAGAAAGCAGGCCTTGTGCATACATGCCTGCAAACATCGAATAGCGCATACCAATGTGTTCGCGCCTTAGTTGAGCCAGCGCCTCATTGAGAATCGGCAGTCCCGCCGCGTTCTTTTTCTCGATCAGCAACGCGCCATGAAGGCCACGCGCCATCGCATCGAACAGCGCCAGCCCGTGCCTGGCGACGCTCTCCTGCAAGGTAACCAAGGCTTCTTCAGCCGAATCGATCTCGCCGGCGTAGAGCGCGATGGGAATGTAGGCAAACACCAGCACGTATCCGATAGTCAGCGTGTGGCCGCTTTCCTGCGCATCGTGCCGCGCCTGTCGCGCTTCATCGAGTGCGCGCTCCGCGAGTCCCATGGACCAGAGCACGCTGGCCATCAACGACCGCGTACCCTCGCGCCCCTTCACGTGATTATCGGAGAGTTGCGATTGATGACCTGCACCGGCGTACCACGCCAATACGCCTTCGAGCAATTGCCGGGCCTCGGACTGCTTTCCCATGTGGTGCCATGCGAAAGCCGTCAGCCGGTTGCCTTCGGAGATCGAAATCTCGTCCCGTGACGCGCTGGCAATCGCACGGAACCGCTTCAACAGATCATCTGCGGCGCGATGCTTTCCTGCATACACGAACCCGCAACAGGCCACGAACATCGAGCGTAGCTGGTATTCCCTGTCGCCTAACTGCTCGGCAATCGCGAGCGCTTTGGTCCACGCGGTGTCGACTTCCGAAACCATCCCGCGCGTGTACAGTGCCGATGCCGCCAGCGCCGTGTAGAGCTTCATCCGTTGCCGGTCGGGCGCAGGCGCACCCGCTTCCATCTGCTGGAGCGCCTGTGCAACGCGGCTGCGGCACTCTTCGAGCGACGACAGCGTGATCCATGCGGGTATCGCCGACACGGTCAGCGCAATACCGAGCGATGCATCGCCCCGCTCTGAAAACGCCCAGCTCAATGCAGCCCGGACATCGTCGATGGTATGCAGATGGCTTTCGAGCCAGCGTGCATCGGGTGGCCGGTTCCAGAAGTCTTCCACATGCGCATACAGATCACGGAAGTACATGGCGTGCCGCTTCGACACGGTATCGAGTTCATCCGCATCTGCGAGCTTGCGCCTCGCGTAGTCGCGCGTGGTGTCGAGCAGGCGATAGCGCATGGTGTCGTTGCCGACGTCCGCCGACAACATCGACTTGGCCACGAGGCTCGCGACTGCATCGATCAGACTGGCGTACGCCAGGTTTTCATCGCCTGCGACGGCAGCCGCGGAAGCCAGCGAGAAAACGCCAGGAAATATGCCCAGGCGGCGCAGCACGACACGCTCGACATCGGGCAGCAACTGATGGCTCCAATCGAGCGTCGCCAGCAACGTTTTCTGCCGCTCAGGCGCGGTGCGACGTCCTAGCGCGAGCGCAGAAAACCGGTCGTCGAGCAGTTGTAGCAACTCGTGCGCGCCGAATGCATTCAGGCGCGTAGCAGCCAGTTCGATTGCCAATGCGATCCCGTCCAGACGCCGGCAGATCTGTGCGACGACGGAAGCGTCTTCATCCGACAATACGAAGTCGCCACGCGCAGCCACAGCGCGCTCGACAAAGAGTTCGACGGCGGGATACTGAAGCGCTTCGGCCATCGTCGTGGGCGACGCATCGGGCGGATTCTCGAGCGGTTCGAGCCGGTAGACATGTTCACCGACCGCCTCGAGCGGCTCACGGCTCGTCGCGAGCACACGCATGTGCGGCGATGCTGCCGTCATCTGCTCCGCCATATTCGCGGCTGCTTCGATCACGTGCTCGCAGCTGTCCAGCACGACAAGCTGCGGGTGATTTCGCAGCCGGAAATAGTTAGCCAACGCCTGCGAGATGTTGTCGGAATGCACCGCGAGGCCGATCGAATTGGCGACGGCATGCGGCACGAAGCTCGCGTCCGATAGTTGGGACAGGTTGACGAACCACACGTCGTGTCCCGTCTGCACCATTTCGTGCGCGACCGCCAGCGCAACCGTCGTTTTGCCGATTCCTCCCGGCCCCGCCACCGTCAGAAGCCGCACGCGCGAGAGCCGTGCGAACAGATCGGCGATCGTGTCTGCGCGCCCGATTGGCCGGGTCAAGGCTGCGGGAATATTGTGTGACGCGAGGGCATGTCCAGGCGGGCGCGATGCCGCCACTGGCAGCGTGTCGCGCTCGACACTCGCGACGAACTGATAGCCGCGTCCCACCACCGTCGCGACAAAACGCTGGTCTTGTGGTCCGTCGCCAAGCGCCTTGCGCAACGCCGCGATGTGCACCTTGAGATTGCTTTCCTCCACCACGGCACGAGGCCACGCGCGCGCCATCAGTTCTTTCTTGCTGATCAGTTCACCACGACGCTCGACAAGCGCAGTCAGCAGGTCAAGTGCGCGACCACCGATCTGGACGCGCACGTCTCCATCCAGCAACGTGTGCTGCGACGGAATGAGCCTGAAGGAACCGAACCGGAATACAAGGCCCGCGACAGCCGACGGATTGGCCACGACGAATTACCTGAAGTTTTAACGTCGGGTAAATATACATAAAATATACGTGAGGAATATATACAGTCATTAACCGCTTTGGCTTCGTATCGAGCGCAATAGCCGTGGGGAATCGCATCGTCTTTTCCGTCTCAGGAATTGATGGTGGCCACGCAGCGCGCCGACCTGCGGAATCTCGACAGACAGCGCTGTCATTGCAATCGGACCGTTTTTAGTCTATATTTGGTCCGATATGACCTGCAATGGAGCGTCCCATGCATATCGCCGACCACGTCAAGCCGATCAGCTACCTCAAGAGCGAAGCGGCGCAAATCGTCAAAGACCTGACCGACTCCGGCGAGCCGCTCATCATCACGCAGAACGGCGAAGCGAAACTGGTGGTGCAGGATGTCCGGAGCTACGAAGCCACGCAACAGACCATCGCGTTGCTGAAAATTCTGGCAATCGGCCAGAAGCACATTGAACGCGGAGATCACGTCGATGGCGACGAATTCTTTGCCGAACTCGATGAACTCGACCGTCAGGAAAAGTTGCGCTGATGGTGTCCCGGTTGCTCCCGTATCGCATCCTGCCGACCGCGCGAATCGGCATTGAAGAACTCAGAAGTTACATCGTTCGCACATTCGGCTGGGAAACGTGGCGCGAGACCTCCGCGCAGATCCAGCAAACCATTGCACAGATCCGCCAGTTTCCCGACAGCGGCCATCTGCCCGCCGAGCTTGAAGGTTTCATCGAAGACAGCTTCAGGCAAGTCCTCTCCGGCAAGAACCGCATCATCTATCAGGTGCGCGAGGACACGGTGTTCATTCATCTCGTCGTCGACACGCGGCGCGATCTGCAAGCGCTGCTTCACCGCATCGTGCTGCGTCTCATGTGAGCCGCTGCACGACCCGGTAAAGCCGCCGCGTGCCTGTTGACGTTACCCGCTCTTTTTCGCCAGTTCCGCAACCAATGCCTTCAGGCCATCGTCATAGATTCCCTGAAACAGCTTCGATGCTTCCTGATCGCTGACCGTGGTCGGCGTGAACCGTCCCGACCATTCGACCCGGCATGAATGGCCGCCCTTATCAACGACTCTGAGCGTCGAGACATAGTCTTTGACGGGAAACGGCGCTTGCAGGATTGCGTAGCTATAGCTGCGCGCTGCATGATCGAATGCGATCAACCGCTCGACGATCACCTCGCCGCCTGGATTCGCGAGATGCCGCACACGTCCGCCCTCGCTTAGCTCACTCTTCGGAATGTAGGGCAGCCAGTCCGGCAGTGAGCCGAAACCGCCAATCAACTGCCACACCTGATCCGCTGACAGCGCGATGTCGATACTTGAAGATGCCTCAGCCATACCGCCTCCCTATTTCCGATCGCCAGGCAATGGCGCGAGCGGCGACACCAGACGCTGCTCGCGCATGTCTCGCCAGAAATCGTCGGGGATCGCGACTTTCAAGGCCGCGACATCTTCTGCAATGCGACTGGGATGACTGGCGCCTGGAATGACGGCAGCCGTCGCCGGATGCGCGAGAGAAAACTGCAGCGCGGCTGCCTTGATTGGAATCTTGTACTTTTCCGTTAGCGCCTTGATACGCCCGATTTTCTCGATGATCTCCGGCTTTGCCGGCTGATACTCGAAATGCGTGCCGCCAGCGAGCACACCCGAACTGTACGGACCGCCGATCACGATATCGACCTTCTTTTCCAGTGCCGCCGGCATCAGACGCTGCAAAGCGGTCTCGTGATCGAGCAATGAATAACGTCCCGCTACGAGCATGCCGTTGGGCTTCGCATCCGACAGTGCCAATGTCAGTTCGATCGGCTCGACGCGATTCACGCCCAGTCCCCATCCCTTGATCACGCCCTGTTCCTGCAGGCGCATCAAGGTTGGAAACGCGCCTTTGCGCGCGATATCGAACTGCGTGATCCAGTCGTCACCGTGAAAGTCTTGTGCGATATCGTGAACCCACACGAAATCGATGTGATCGACCTTGAGTCGCTTCAAACTGTCTTCGATCGACTTCAAGGTGCCGCTTTCCGAATAGTCGTAGAGAATCCGGTTCTTCCGGCCGAATTCAAACAGCCCGCCTTTCTCGCCGAAATCGCGACTGCCTGTTTCCAGTTCATCCAGAATGATGCGACCGACTTTCGTGCTGAGAATGTATTCATCGCGCTTGTGTGCCGACAAGGCTTCACCGACACGCAATTCCGAAAGCCCGGCCCCATAGAATGGTGCCGTGTCGAAGTAGCGTACGCCCTGCTTCCACGCTTCCTCGACTGTTCCCAGCGCCTCTTCCTGTGGAATGTTGCGGAACATATTTCCCAACGGCGCGGCACCAAAGCCCAATGGACCGTTCAGCAAGCTGCTTCTGACACTCATCGCTAGCTCCCGGGTCGTGAAGACCCAAAAAATCCGGTTAAAAGACTGAACCGTGAACATTCCGGCGCTGGACTTCTCATCATGGAAGGTCGTCTCCGGATATGCAGATGTGTATTGCGCACATGTGTTGACCGTTGCCACAGTCTCCTGACCTGCTCAGTTGACGCTTATGCGAGCAACCCGTCAGTACTGTGGCCGAGTCAAGATATGCTTCTGAAAGGAAGCGAACAAGACCTACAAACGGTTCGCGCGATGTCGAGAAAATGCATCAACCTATACTTTTGTATGCGATGCGATTTTCGTTGTCGTTCTCAATGAAGTGGGAACTGCGCTACGTGCGCGCGTTGACGGCACAGAGACTTACTGTCGAAAAAAGCGAACGAGACCAAACGCGGGTACAGCCCGCGTTTGGTCTCGCGATTGAAAAACCTTTATTGATTCGTGCCTTGCCCGATACCCGCTTTCTTCTCGGCATCCTGTATGTCTTGCGGGTAATTCGGATCGCTCGCACGTCCGGGCTGATAACCCGCGTCTTCGAGCTTCTTCAGTTCTGCGTTCTTTTTGGCTCGCGCTTCCTTGCGCGCCTGTTTCCGCTGCGCCTTCGTCGGCGATGGTGAAGACGCCATCGCGCCTGCGGCAGGAGCGGTCTGTGCAAATGCTGCCCCTACCGTGCCAATCCCAAGCAAGGTCGATATGAGGAGCACGTTGAGCTTTCTGACGATATGCATGTGCTGTTCTCCGGATATGCGTCGGTCGACGGTATGAGTGCTTTGGCGATAACACCATTTCCTGCGGCGTTACGTTTCGTTCGCAACAGGCACTCTTCTATCATTCTGTCGCCGCTCGCTGCATCGCGGCTTTCCAGAACGATTGCTTTTATCCGTTCTACCCGAAGATGTTCATGCGGTTATTTCGAGCAACTCACTCGACGCGTGCCGGCTCGTGCGCCCAAATACTATTTGTAGCTGTAACGCTCGATTTCGATTCCGGCGACTGCAACCGGCATGTCCTCAGTGTCGTTCAACAGCCTTTTCGCAGCGCGCTGCGGTCGCGCCGAAATCGCCAGCAACTCTCTCACGAGTTCACTGGTCGTTTGCTCAACTTCACTGACGGCAACGAATTCGGTCACCATGCCCCAGTCGTAGGCTTGTATGCCGCGGATCATGCGGGAGCGCATCACCAGATCCTTCAGCCGCGCGAAGCCCACCAGTTTCTGGAGACGTACCGCGCATTCGTAGCCAGGCACCTGTCCTATCTTTTGCGCGGTTATTGCATAGAGCGTGGTGTCTGTGGCAATTCTAAAATCGCATGCGAGTGAAAGCTCGAAACCCGCGCCGAAACAATATCCATGATTGACCGCAATCACCGGCTTGCTGCAACGTGATGGCGCTCCGAGATCCCATGTGCGCTTGCAGGCACTCTCACGCGACGCGTCCGTCGATTCGTCATGGTCACTTCCGCGCGAGAAATGTTCGCCGCATGCCCGCACGACGATAACGCGCACGGCAGGATCTGCCTCCAGTGTTTCGAAGACCGCACACAGTTGCGCGCACTGGTCGGCGGAAATGAGGTTGAACGGCGGCCGGTCGAGCACGATATCGGCGCGCGCACCGTTCTCGGCGAACTCGACCCGAAAACCATCGAGATCGGCTAGCGGGTTTGCCAGTCGATAGACAGCCTGTGCCATAGGATCCTCTGTGTGCGCCGCCTGGCTTCGCTGGCGGCGGCCCTCATTCGTCGTATCAAACAACGACGGACAGTTCTCTCACCAATAGTATTTCAATTTAAATGAAACGTTATTAACTATGTTGAAGAAGGACAAGGAAGGGTTTACCCGTTGGATCATATTGCCAAACAGGACTGCGGCGCGCTGTTTGACGGAGGCGCCGACTGCACCAGACAGTTAGTTGCTTATTCGCATGGAGCAATTCATCGGCTCACGCTTGCATGTATTCACACGCACCGAATCATCGCTGATTC
Organism: Paraburkholderia sp. C35; assembly: GCF_003121405.1. Lineage (GTDB taxonomy): Bacteria > Pseudomonadota > Gammaproteobacteria > Burkholderiales > Burkholderiaceae > Paraburkholderia. Next base: position 79,897 of record NZ_QBUY01000002.1, read on the forward strand.
ACACGCACCGAATCATCGCTGATTCTCACGCCACGATTCAAATCGTCATCTGCATATCGACGATGTAGTCGACGCAATAGCGATAGACAGTGCGGATATACGACTCACGAAAATCCAGTCGAGGGACGACCGCATACAACTCGACGGCTCCGCGGCACGTCAGTGTTAGCGGAACGAATCTGACGAGGCTCTCGGCTACCCCTCTGGCTCTGCCACTTATCTTTATCCGCTCGAGCCAATCGTCCCGGCCTCCCTTGGCGCGATGCCATCTGCGCGCTGCGAGCACGACCTGCTCTTCCGATAGCCATTGAGCAGTCGTGCTCTGCTGCAGTATCTGTGAGATGACGAGATACGTCAGCAGCTCCGCTCTCGCGCGCAGGGAACGCGTCACGCTTGCCTCCATTCAAAGTATGAGTCCAACGTACAAGTTTTGTACTTTCGAAGCAAGCGTCGACAGGCATAGCGTTATCGGGCTTTCCTGGCTTCGCGCGGGTTTATGTCTCGCTCTCGACGTAGTCCGATTTCAGGCACGTTCCGCTTTACTCAAATTAACCGCAGTTAACCGGCATCGCCTGCCCCTTTCATACCGTTGGCCTCTGCCGAACTGCACGCCTTTGCCGGTACGCACTTGCACCTACGTTCTTTCGTGAACTGCGCTAAGTTGAGTGCAGGCATCGAGCACGATCAGTAACGCCTCGTCGATGCAAACGTATGCGCTGGAGATCCCATGAAAGTGAAAGCCGCCGTGCTTAATGCTGCAGGTGCCAAACCCAGATATGCCGACAGCCAGCCTCTCACCATCGAGACCGTCGATCTGCAGGGACCGGGCGTCGGAGAAGTTCTCATCAGGATCGCGGCAGCGGGCTTGTGCCATTCCGATCTGTCGGTGATCAACGGCGATCGCCCGCGACCGCTGCCGATGGCGCTCGGGCACGAGGCGTCCGCAGTTGTCGAGGCAGTCGGCGCCGGTGTCGTCGATCTGCAGGCAGGCGATCATGTAGTCGCCGTGTTCGTGCCCAGTTGCGGTCATTGCGAGCCGTGCGCTGAAGGACGCCCGGCGCTCTGCATGCCGGGTGCTACGGCAAACACCGCAGGTACGTTATTGTCGGGCGAGCGCCGATTGAAACATCATGGTGAACCGATCAACCATCATCTGGGTTGCTCCGTGTTCGCGGAATACGCGACCGTGTCGCGCCGGTCACTCGTGAAGATCGACCCCGACATACCACTCGATACAGCCGCGCTATTCGGCTGCGCCGTACTGACGGGAATGGGAGCCGTGATCAATACGGCTGACTTCAAGGCGGGTATGTCGGTTGCTGTCATAGGTCTCGGTGGTGTAGGCATGGCTGCGCTGCTCGGAGCAATCGCGGCGGGAGCACGGCAGATCATCGCCGTGGACCTCGCCGATTCGCGCCTGCAGTTCGCGCGATCACTCGGCGCAACGCATATTTACAACGCTCGCGACCCGGACACCGAAGCTGCAATCCGCGACGCAACTTCCGGCGGCGTCGATCGCGCACTGGAGTTCGCAGGCGCGATTCCAGCGCTCAGTCTCGCGTACAACGTGACGCGTCGAGGCGGTGTCACGGTGACAGCAGGACTGCCGCCACCTACATCGACGTTTGGTTTGTCGGTAGCGAAGCTTGTTGGAGAGGAGCGTAATCTGAAGGGCAGTTATATCGGTACCTGCGTGCCATCACGCGATATTCCGCGCTACATGAGCATGTATATGCAAGGCCGTCTTCCCGTCGATCGCCTGCTAACGGGGCGCCTGACGCTCGACAATATCAATCACGGCTTCGATCTTCTGCATGAAGGCGAGGCGATCCGGCAAATCGTGGAGTTCACCTGATACCTGATAGGAACGTACAACCATGAAAACTTATATCGTGGCCCATATGATGTCCTCGGTTGATGGCCGCAGCCTGACCGACGGATGGCAGCGCAAGTACGTGTTCGGCATGTATGAAGAGACAGCCGCCCAGTTCGAAGCCGACGGCTGGATATGCGGCCGCGTCACCATGCAGGAGGTGTCACATGGCGACGACTATCCAAAAGGACTCGCTAAAGCGCCGATCCCGCGTACCAACCACTTCGTCGAACGCAACGCGAGTCAATACGCGATCTCGATCGATCCACAAGGTCGTGTCGCATGGAAAAGCAATACTGCCCTCAAGTCGCACGTCATCGAAGTCGTGACGGAAGAAGTCGCTGACGACTATCTTGCGTATCTCCAGTCCATCGACGTGTCGTATGTGTTCGGTGGAAAGAGCGAGATCGATCTTGCGCATGTCGTGCAGACGCTGGCCGATGAACTCGGCGTCAAGAAGCTCATCGTCGAAGGCGGCTCGCGCGTGAGCGGTGCGTTCGTCAACGCCGGTCTTCTCGATGAAGTCAGCGTGTTGTTGATCGCACTCGTCGATGCCCGCTGCGAACATCCCTCATCATTCGAAGTGGCGATGGACAAGTGGCATGCACCGACCTATCTGAATCTGGAGTCAGTGGAAAAGCTCGAACACGGTGCGGTCTGGTTGCGATATTCGGTCGCGAAACAGACTGCGTAAAAGCCGCTCGGAATGAAACATCACGCGTCGTCACCCGCTAACGGAAGCGTGAAGTAGAAACGCGCGCCGCCGAGGCTCGATTCGTTATCGGCTGAAAGGGTCCCGCCATGTGCCTCGATGATCGAACGGCAAATGGGCAGGCCCATCCCCATGCCGCTCTCCTTGGTCGTGAAAAAGCTTTCGAACAGGCTATGCAGATGTTCCGGCGCGATGCCCGGTCCACTATCCTCGACCGAACAACGGACGAAAGCGAGATCATGCACGGCAACCGTGATCGCTATTTCACGTCGCTCGCGGTGCGCCTGGTCAATGGCCTGTATCGCGTTCACCGCAAGATTGACGATTACCTGCTGGAACTGGATGCGATCGCCGAGTACTTTCGGCGCGCGTTGAGCGGGTTGATGCGTCACGGTGACATGACGCGAGTTGACCTCATGGCGCAAGAAAACGAGTGCTTCGTCGATGAGATCATCGAGCGACACGAGCGTGCGCTCGGGTGTCCGCCGAATGGCCATTGCGCGAATCCGGCCAATGATGTCCACCGCATGCCGGGCATCGGCGATGATGCGCCGGTTCGTCGCCAGCGCTTCCGCGATGCCGGGTGAAGGACGATCGAGCCAGCCCAGACTTGCCTGACCGTTCATCGCGATCGCGGCCAACGGTTGCTTCAGTTCGTGCGCGATGGATGCCGTCAGTTCACCGAGCATCGAAATGCGCGCCGCGTGCGCGAAGTCCTCCTGCACCCGCTGCAGCATCTCTTGCGCGCGGATACGCTCGGTCATATCGACCAGACTGATTACCGACATGCCTCTGTCATCGCCCATGCGGCGTCGCGCAACGGTGAACAGCACGTCGATGACGCGGCCGTCGAATGTCGGCAGTTTCGTCGTTTCCTGAAAGAGCGCTTCGCCGTAGAACCGGCTTTCCAGCGCATGAACAAATGTTGCGGGGCTTTCCCGCCAGACCCATGACAGCGAACCCAGCATCTGGCTCCTGTCTCGCGCGCCGAACATCTGTATCGCGTAGTTGTTGACGTCCTCGATGGTCAGCACCTCGGCAGCGCGCACCAGCCATTCCGGATGCTCAGCGATATACGCCGACAGGTTCTGCACCCCTTGCGCGCGCAAATCCGCCAGCATCGTGATCAGGGTCTGAGACTCGACTTGCCAGAGGCCGACAGGCGTTTCGCTAAAGAGATGCCGATAGCGATGCTCGCTGCGTTGAAGGTCCGTGTATAGCCGCGCGTTTTCCAGCGAGATTGCTGCCTGCGACGCCAGCAGTCTCAGCACTGCCGTGCGCGAAGGCGTGAATACATGCGGCGTCAGCGTGTTCTCGAGGTACAGCACGCCGATCAGCGTCGCCTGCTTGATGAGCGGCAGACACAGAATCGATCGGCTGCCGCGCCGCTTGATGTATTCGTCGCCCGAAAACGGGCCCTGTTCCGTTGCATCGTCGAGCAGCAGGCTCTCTCTCGTGCGGATCACGTACCGCAGAATCGACTCCGGCATTTCGGCAGGCGCGACGCGCGCGTGAGGCATACGGACATCGACCGTGTCGCGTATCGTCGTTGCTTCGGCTTCTATCCATAACTCGTCGCCTTCCGGCAGCACCAGCACACCCCGGTCGCCACCGGCATGTTCGAGCGCGAGCACCATCAACGTGTGAATCAGTTCGTTCAGGCCGATCTCGCTGAACACGGCCTGCGAAACCTTGACGACTGTCCCAAGCTCCAGTTGCTCGACCGATGTCGCAATCGTGTTTTCAGCGCGCAACGGCAACTCCTGCCGAAGTACCGCGTGGGTCTCATCGAGTTGTCGAACCTTGCCATCGGCGCCCCAACGCAGATAGCACGATCGCGCATTCCGAAGATAGGTATTGGCAATGGTCTCGAAACCACGTGCGGCATAGAAGCTGGCGGCGAGTTCGTTCGCAAGCGCCTGATTCTGGATGAAACCGTGCTGATGACTCGAATGAATCGCCTCTTCATAAAGCTCCATCGCTTCCGCGACGCGCCCTTCTATCCTCGCGATTTCTGCCAGCACGAGCGCGTGGCGGTTACGAAAGTTCTCCGGACAGTTCTCGGTCCACAGTTCGAATTTGCGCAGCTTCGTGCCTAGCATCTCCCTGAATTCCTGCTGCTTCGCGGCCGATACTGTTGGATAAAGCGCCGTCAACGCCAGCGCGTGAAACAGGTGGAACGTCGCCTCGATCGGCATGCTCATGGCGGCAGGCAACACGGGCTCGGCCTGCAACGCACAATCGAGCGACTGTGCGTAATCGCCACTCAGGAAGGCGAGTATCTGCTTCATGATGTGATAGAACACGATGCCGCAGCCGAACGTCGCCGTGACGATCGTGGCGAAGCTCGCCGCTTCGTCGAACGTGCTGTCGCCGAGGCCCAGCGGTTTCGCCGATCTGCCCTGCAAACTGGCAACGAATTGCTGTTCGAGCCGGATCGTTTCATAGACGGCATCGTTATGGCTCTGCCGTGCGAATGCCGCATATTTCACTGATCGCGCCTGCACGTCTTCCAGCGCGTCGCCTTTTTCGATCAGCTGCCAGATCGTTTCGAAGGCAAGAAAGCCGCCGTACACGAAATCGCCTGTTTCGAGGCAGGCCGTGAAAGCGCGCTCCAGAATGGGCACGCCCGTCGCGAAGTGATGACGCCAGAAGTTGACATGATCGCCATGCAGATGAAGCAGCGTTCCCCGCAAGCGCACGTTGCCCAGCTTCTCATTGAGTTGCAGCGACAATTCGGAAAACTGGAACGCGGAAGCAATATCGCCGACAACGGAAACGAGCATCAACGAATACACGCCATACGCGAACGCCGATTGATCGGTGTTGCCATGCCGCATGGAAAGATTGACTGCCTTCAGCGTGACGAGCGGATAAAGCGTCGGTCGGCCGATATACGCGCAAGGCACGGCATCGACGAGCAGATTGATGATGGCCTGCATCGTGGGGTCCGTCGCCATCGGCGCGTCAAGCAGATCGATGATGGCCCGCTCGCCGAGAATCGTGGAAAAGTCACGAAATTCGGCTTCTACTGCGCGCTGAATATCGTCGTCGTGTTCCGGCAGGACCAGTCCGAAATCCTGCAATGCACCCACGGCGACGGCAAAGCCATCGTAGTACTTGCTCGCCACCTGATACAGCTTGATGCGCAAGCTGTACACCTTCGCCCGGTCCAGCTTGCAGCGCGCCTGGCCGAGGATCATGTCGAACATCGCATCGGCCACGTCGAAGTTTCCGACCAGATACTCGCATTCCGATAGTTCGAGATAGAGATCGAAGGTCTGCGCGTAACACCGCGTCCAGGCATCTTCCGACAGCAATGCGGCGGCTTGCGCAAAGTGATTTCGCGCCGACAGATAGGCGGTCGAATATTTGGCGCGTTTGCCCGCGATGACATTCAACTCGACGACGCGCTCGCGCTCCGCTTGCGTCGTGATCAGTGCGACACCACGATTCAGGTGATTGACGATATCGAAGATGCCATCTTCGAGTTCCTCCGGCGCCGTGCGCGACGCAAGTACTCGCCCGATGCGAAGATGGGCTGCCGCACGTTCGCCCTCGGGAATCAACGCATAGGCTGCTTCATGCACGCGATCATGCACGAACTTGTAGGCACTCTGCACGCGGAACACGAGACCCGCGCTGACGGCTTCCCACAGCTTGGCGTCGATCTCCTCTTCTGTGCCGCCTTGAACCAGCGTCAGTGTCGAGACTTCCGCGATGTTCCCAAGACAGGCGAGTTCCTTCAGCGCATCCTGCGTGGCGGCAGGCTGACGTCCAAGCTTGGCCGCCATCAGATCCGCGACGTTCTCGGTGAAGCCTTTCGCACGAATGCGCGGCAGGTCCCAGGTCCATGTGACCGTGCTGGCATTGAACGCCAGCAGCTTTTCTTCAGCCAGCGTCTTCAGAAACTGGATCGCGAAGAACGGATTGCCGCCCGTCTTCTGATGCACCAGTTGCGCGAGCGGCCGCGCTTCTTCGCGTTCGCAATGGAGCGAATCGGCGATCAGTTCGGTCACGCTCTCGGGCATCAACGGCGTGAGCGTGGTTTCCTCCACGCGTCCGCCCGTGCTGCGAATCAGACCAAGCGTGCGCATGAACGGATGCGTCGGACCCACTTCGTTGTCGCGATACGCGCCGACCAGCAGCAGGTGCCCGACCTCCGGATGCGTCGCAAGATGTTCGATCAGGTCGAGCGTCGCCATGTCCAGCCATTGCAGATCGTCGACGAACAGCGCCAGCGGATGCTCGGGCCGCGCGAACACGCCAAGAAAGCGGCGAAACACAAGCTGAAAGCGACTTTGCGCATCGCGCGGCAAGAGCACGGGAACGGGCGGCTGCTCGCCGATAATCAACGCGAGTTCAGGGATCAGATTGACCATCAGCTCGCCATTCGAACCCAGCGCCTCCATCAGATCGCGCCGCCACTGGCTCACTTCTTCGTCGCTCTTGCCTAACAGTTCGCGCACGAGCGACTGAAAGGCCTGCGCCAGCGTCATGTACGGAATGTCGCGCTTGTACTGATCGACCTTGCCCGCTGCGAACAGGCCGCGCGGCGGCACCAGTACCTTGTGCAACTCGTTCACCACGGAAGACTTGCCGATACCGGCATAGCCCGATACGAGCACCGTCTCGGCCTTTCCGCTGGCCACGACGCGGTCGAACGCTTCGATGAGCGCATCGATCTGGGCTTCGCGTCCGTAGAGACGTTCGGGGATCAGCAGCCGGTCGGACGCGTCGTGCGTGCCAGGCGGAAAGGGATCGATGCGCCTGTGCGCTTCCCATGCTGCAAGACAGGTTCGCAGATCGGCTTCGACGCCCGCTGCCGTCTGGTAGCGGTTCTCGGCCGTCTTGGCCAGCAGCTTCATGACGATGCTCTCGATAGCCACCGGTATCGCGCCACCCCGCTCGCCCGGTGGCGGCGGTCTTCGCGCGATATGGCAATGAATCCACTCCATGGCGTCCGACGCGTTGAACGGCAGCGTCCCCGTCAGCATCTCGTACAACGTGACGCCCAGGGAATAAAGATCGCTGCGCGCATCGATCGAGCGGTTCATTCTCCCTGTCTGCTCAGGCGCCATGTACGCGAACGTGCCCGCGATGATCTCAGGCGGCGTGGGCGGCTGCCGCTCCTGCGGCAATTGCGATGCAATGCCAAAGCCCGTCAGACGGATGCTGTCGTTACCATCGATGAGTACATTGGCAGGCTTGATGTCTTTATGGATCAATCCCGAACGGTGCATCTGGCCCACCACGATCGCCAGATTGAGCGCGAGCCGCAGGAAACGCGTGAGTTCGAGCGGTCCGTGCAGGATACGGTCGAGCGGCTCGTAACCGTGATCGTCGAGAACGAGCGTCGGCAGTGAATTGTGATGACTGAGCGCGAGCGGTTGGGCCGCCCAGCGAGGATCGAGAACGGGCGCAAGCGCGAATTCGCGCTCGAGGCGCGCGACGCTTCTGGACGCCGGCCGCGCCGCGACCAGTGTCAACACCGAGACGGGATTGCCGGGCTGCCGGGCACGGTATAACGAGAAATCTCCATCGGCGCGTAGCGACTCCAGCTCATATCCGGTGAGATCCATGTAATCCATGTTGTCTCATTGCGAACGCTGTTGTCCCGCGATTCTGCGCGTTTCTATCATCCTTCGCCAGCATGAGGATGCAACCACGCTGGGCGCGGCGCCTCACTCCATTGTGATCGGGCAAAGCGCGCCCGCGTGCGAACGCGAAAAATGGCGCGCTTTTTCGAACGGCGTGGCAATCGTCAGTCGATCAGTCCGCGTGCCGTGCCGACAACGAGAACTTGCCGTCGATGCGCCGGTTCACGTTCAGCGGATTCGCCGCTTGCAACGCGTCCGGCAGCAATGCGTCAGGCATGTCCTGATAGCTGACGGGCCGCAGAAAGCGCTGAATGGCGAGACTGCCGACGGAAGTCGAACGCCCGTCCGCTGTCGATGGATACGGACCGCCGTGAACCATCGCATGGCCGACCTCGACGCCCGTGCCGAAGCCATTGACGAGTATCCGCCCCGTACGGCGTTCGAGTGCAGGCAGAAAGCGGCGCACTGCATCGTGATCTTCAGCGTCGATATGCAAGGCCGATGTCAGCTGCCCTTCCAGGTGTTCGATGAGTTCAAGCATCGAATGCAGATCGCGGCATCGCACGACCAGCGACGATGCGCCGAAGATTTCTTCCTGCAGTAGCTTGTCGGCGCGGAACGCCGTGTCGGTCGTCGAGAAGAGCGCACCCTGGCCCTGGTTAGCACTCGTGCTGTTTGCGCCCCTGCCTGCCGTGCTCACGCCCGCGTGCCCGGCAAACCGGCTCACGGCCTGTTCAAAGGTCTTATGAATGCCGGGCGTCAACATCGTTGCGGCGGGCGTATCGGATAACACCGCAGCTGCGACGCGCATGAAGTTATCGAGCGCCGGGCCATCCACGGCGAGAATGAGGCCGGGATTCGTGCAGAACTGCCCTGCGCCCAGCGTCAACGATTGCACGAAGGACCGCGCGATGGCTTCTCCGCGATGTTCCAGCGCATGAGGAAACAGCAACACGGGATTAATGCTGCTCATTTCCGCGTAGACGGGAATCGGCTCGGTCCGCGCCGCCGCGATGGCCATCAGTTCAGTTCCGGCGCCCCGCGAACCCGTGAAGCCTACCGCCTTGATACGCGCATCGCGCACGAGGCCCTGGCCGATTTCCCGTCCGCTGCCGCACAGCAGCGAGAACGTCCCTTCGGGCATGCCGCATTCTTTGACGGCCTTTTGCACGGCCATACCCACCAGTTCCGACGTGCCAGGATGCGCCGAATGCGCCTTCACGACGACAGGGCAACCCGCCGCGAGCGCGGAAGCCGTATCGCCGCCCGCGACCGAAAACGCCAGCGGGAAGTTGCTCGCGCCGAACACCGCGACAGGACCGAGTGCGATATGACGCAGCCTCAGATCGACGCGCGGCATGGGTTTTCTTTCGGGCTGCGCTGGGTCGATGCGCACGCCGAGGAAATCGCCGTCGCGCACGACATCGGCGAACATCCTCAGTTGCGCGACCGTGCGCGCGCGTTCGCCTTCAATGCGTGCGCGCGGCAAACCCGATTCCTGTACGCAACGCTCGATCAGCACATCGCCGATGTCGAGGATATGGCTGGCGATCGCTTCCAGAAAACTCGCGCGCGTTTCGAGGCTGGGTTCCCGATAGATATCGAACGCGGCCCACGCAAGCGCGCACGCCGCGTCGAGATCGTTCATGCTTGCGCCGCCGAATGCCGGCTCGATACGCTCGCCGGTGAATGCATCGATGGCGTAGGTCGCGCCGTTATTGCCACGCACTGTCGAGTGGCCGATCAAAAGATTGCCTGCGATAGTCATACCGTCATCCTGTAACAAGAGAAAATCACAACGTGCCGGGGAATGCGCCGCCATCCAGCAGGATGTTTTGTCCCGTCAGATAGCCCGCGCGCGCACTGCACATGAAGGCGCAGAACGCGCCGAATTCGTCGGGCGTACCGAAACGGCCTGCGGGAATCGCGACACGCTTTGCTTCTCTCGCATCGTCGTAGCTCTTGCCTTGCGCCTTTGCCGCAGCATCCGTCGATTGACGCAGACGGTCGGTGTCGAACAGTCCCGGCAGCAGGTTGTTGATCGTCACGTTGCGTTCCGCAATGCGCTTTTGCCGCGCGATGCCCGCAATGAAGCCCGTCAGCCCCGAGCGCGCACCGTTCGACAGACCGAGCACGTCGATGGGCGCCTTCACGGCACCCGACGTGATGTTCACGATCCGTCCGAAGCCGCGTTCCGTCATGCCATCGACGGTCGCCTTGATCAACTCGATTGCCGTCAGCATGTTGGCGTCGAGCGCAGCGATCCAGTCGTCGCGCGACCAGGAGCGGAAGTCGCCGGGCGGCGGACCGCCCGCGTTGTTCACGAGAATGTCGATGCGCGGTGCCGCCGCAAGCGCCTGAGCGCGTCCTTCCTCGGTCGTGATGTCGCCTGCTACGGCGATCACCTGAACGGCGGCATTGCCCTGCCTGAGTTCCTGTGCCGTGGCTTCGAGTGCTTCTCGGCCGCGTGCCGTAATCACGACATTCACGCCCTCCTGCACGAGCGCCTTCGCACTGGCTTTGCCGAGTCCCTTGCTTGCCGCGCACACCAGTGCCCAGCGGCCTTCAATCTCCAGATTCATGCGTCATTTCTCCACTAGATCAATGCAGGAACAGCGGGTTCGATTGTTTCGATTGCAGCGCGCCGGGCGCGCAACGTTGAAGCATTCGATCCGCCCTGAAAAAGAGTGTGCCGGCCGATTTCATCGATGCGCCGTACACCGGATAGCGCCATGCTGACGTCCAGTTCGCTTTGCAGGATCTCCAGCATCCGTGTCACGCCCGCTTCGCCCATCGCGCCGAGCGCATACATGAACGCGCGGCCTACCATCGTGCCTTTTGCGCCCAGCGCCAATGCTTTCATGACGTCCTGTCCGCTGCGAATGCCGCCGTCCATCCACACTTCGACTTCATCGCCAACGGCGTCGACAATCGCGGGCAATGCTTCGACCGTCGATGGCGCGCCGTCCAGTTGCCGCCCGCCGTGATTGCTCACGACAATGGCGTCCGCGCCAACCGATGCAGCAACGCGTGCATCGTCGGCGCTCAGAATGCCTTTAAGGATCAGCTTGCCGTCCCATTGCTGCCTGATCGCGGCGATGTCGTTCCAGCTCAGCGTCGGATCGAACTGCGATGCAACCCACTTGCTGATTGCGATGACATCGTCGCCGCCCTTGATATGTCCTGAGAGATTGCCGAAAGTCTTCGCGCCCGACATCGCGCGCAACATCCAGCCGGGCTTCGACGCGAAGTCGAGCACGTTGCTCATCGTCAGGCGCGGCGGCACCGTCATGCCGTTCTTGATGTCCTTGTGACGCTGGCCGTTGATCTGCAGATCCAATGTCACGACGAGTGCCGAGCAGCCCGCACGCTTCGCCCTTTCGATCAGCGACGCATTGAAGCCGCGGTCGCGCATCACGTAAAGCTGGAACCAGAACGGCACCGATGTTGCGCGTGCAACGTCTTCGATCGAACAGATACTCACGGTGGACAGCGTGAACGGCACGCCGAAGCGCTGCGCCGCTCGCGCGCCGAGTATTTCGCCGTTGGCCCACTGCATGCCCGCCAGACCCGTCGGCGCGATGGCGACAGGCATCGCCACGTCGTGGCCGGCCATCGTGCTCGCCGTACTGCGACCTTCGACATTGACGGCAACGCGCTGCTGCAGCTTGAGCGCCTGGAAGGCCGCGCTGTTCTCGCGATAGGTGGACTCCGAATACGACCCACTGTCGACGTAGTCGTAAAACGCTTTGGGCACGCGCTTTTTGGCAAGCACGCGCAGATCTTCAACGCAGGTGATGAGTGACATACGAATCCCTGATACTGACCAGAATCAAATCGTGTACCTGCGTCATTCAGCCTGTCGCGCTGGGGCGAGCGACGAAGCCGTGAAGTCGGCGGCGCTCTCCTCAATGACGACCGGATGGCGCACCATGAAAAGGTAAGCAAGCGCGGAAAGCAACGCGATGACCGCGCTGACGATCAGTGCATTCACGAAAGAATGCGTGCGGTCCACCACGACGCCCGTAATCACGGGCGCAGCCGAGCCGGCGAGAAAGCCGCCAAAGTTCTGGATACCACCCAGCGACGCGACCACATGCCGGGGCGCCGCGATGCTGACCAGCGACCACGCACCGCCCGAAGCCATGTTGATGAAGAACATCGCCAGCGAGATATAGACGACGGCAAGCGACGCAGAAGGCGTCAACGCCGCCGGCACCGTGAACAGCGCCGCGCCGACAAGACCAACCGTGATCGGCCATTTGCGGCTCATAATGGGCGCCATGCCGCGGCGAAACAGCTTGTCGGCGATATAGCCGCTGCTCAGCATGCCGATAGTGCCCACGAAGTACGGAATCGACACGACCCAACCGGTGCGCGCAACGCTCATGCCGCGCTCATGTTCGAGATACGCGGGAAGCCACGTCAGATAGAGCCACACCATGTAGATGACGCCCATGAAGCCGAACAGCATGCCCCATGTCGTGCGCTGGCTGAACAGGTTGCGCCACTGCGCGGCGCTCAACGGCTTCGCACTCGTCTGTTCGGCGCTGTCCTGATCGAGATATGCGTCTTCTTCACGTGTGAGCTGCACTTCATTGCGATTGCGATAGGCCGCATACCAGCCGAGCGCGACCAGCATCCCCAGCACGCCCGTTGCGATGAACATCTGGCGCCAACCGAGCGCAAGCATCAGGCCCGTCAGGATAGGTGGCGCAAGTGCCGGTCCGATCGTGCTCGATGCAACGAAGATGCCGGTCGGTGTGCCACGATCACGCACAGCGAACCATTCGCCGATGACTTTCGCGCCAGCCGGAAATTGCGGTGCTTCGCCAATGCCAAGACACACACGCGCAATGAAGAACTGCTGGATGTTGCCGACAAAACCCGCGCACAGCTGCGCAACGGACCACGCGAGCATGCCCGCACCCAGCATGAGGCGTGCGCCGAATCTGTCGAGCATCACGCCCACGGGCAACTGGCAAAATGCGTACGCCAATGAAAAGGCCGACAGCAGCATGCCCATCTGCGACGCCGTCAGTCCCATCTCGCCGCGGATCATGCTGTTCGCGACGGAAAGCGCGCTGCGGTCGAGATAGTTGATACAGCCGGCCAGTGTCAGAAAGAAAATCGAAACGCGTTGAATGCGTCGAAGCTTTTTGCTCGCTTGCATGGATATGTCTCCGTTTGCTTTTTGTCCATGGCCATCTGTGCGGCCTATGAAATGCTGATATGCGTCGCCCGAAGCGACGCATCAGAACGACGCCTCCAGCATCGCGCGATAGTCGTCCTCAGATGCGATACGCGGATTCGTCTTGTGGCTGTGATCCTTGAGTGCGCCCTGAATGATTGCGGGGAACATCTCGCGCGTAACGCCCAGTTCTTCGAGACGCGTCGGCAAGCCGAGACGCTTCGTCAGGGTTTTGAGCGACGCGGCCACTTCAGCGCCGCTGCCCACGCGAATCGCCTGCGCAATGCGGTCGAGCTTGTTTTCGTCGCGCATCGACGCGGATTCCTTGTTGAACTCGATCACGGCCGGCAAGAAAATCGCATTGAGCGTGCCGTGATGAAGACGTGGATTGATGCCGCCGAGCGAATGGCTCAAGCTGTGCACGCAACCAAGGCCCTTCTGGAAGGCCAGCGCGCCTTGCATCGACGCACTCATCATGTTCATGCGCGCGACGCGGTCTCCCGGCTCGCGCGTTGCGCGTTCGATATGCGTCCATGCGCGCCACAAGCCATCGAGTGCGATGCCATCGGCAGGCGGGTTGAATGCCGGTGACATGAATGTTTCGAGGCAATGCGCAATGGCATCCATACCCGTGGCCGCCGTCAGCACGGGCGGCAGACCCAGCGTCAGATCGGGATCGCAGATCGCGGCCTTCGGCACCACGAACGGCGAAATCACACCGACCTTGCGGCCGTCGTCGAGAATGAGGATCGCGCCGCGGCCTACTTCGCTACCTGTTCCCGCTGTCGTCGGCACGGCGATGACGGGCGCCGTCTTTGCCGTGATACGCGCAGCACCGCCTTCGATCACGGCGAAGCTCTTGAGCGGACCATCGTGCGTCGCGCAGACTGCCACGCCCTTCGCGAGATCGATCGACGAACCGCCTCCCACGGCGATGATGCCGTCGCAATCGCCCTTGTGATACGCGGCCACGGCCTCGCGCACGGCGCCTTCATTGGGATTGGGCGGCGTGCCGTCGTAAAGGGCGACGGATACACCCTCCCCCAATGCATTCAGCACGGTATCGACGATACCCGCTGCCATGATGCCCTTGTCCGTCACGATCAGCGGACGCCGGATACCAACGCGTTCACATTCCTGCTTCAGCAGACGCACCGCGCCAGGCTCGAACTGAATGTGCGTGATATAGGTGATGAGAGACATGGAAATGAGATTCCGTTATAGTTGAAACGATTGCGACGACGCAGATCAACGCATGAAAACCTGCCGCCGCTACTAGAATTTCAATCAATAAAAGGCCTGTTGCGATCGAGTATAGGGAGCTTCGCGGCATGCCGAAATTGAGAGCATTTGATACTGATATAACTTTTACTCAATCCAGAATGACACCGTCGCTGAATTCCATCGTGTCGCGCCTGCACCTCAAGCAGATGAGGCTGCTGATTGCGCTAGGCGATCATGGGTCGTTGCTCAAGGCGGCGAAGCAGGTGGCGCTGACGCAGCCGGGCGCCAGCAAGGCACTGCAGGAAATCGAAACCACGTTTGGCACCGCGCTGTTCAATCGCACGAATCGCGGCCTGGAGCCGAACGAAGTCGGCCACTGCGTGATCCGCTATGCGAGGCTGATTCACACCGACGTCGCTCATCTGCGCGAGGAAATCGTCGGCATCCTGCGCGGCCACGGCGGACGCGTGGCGGTGGGCGTCATCATGGGCGCTGTGCCGCTGCTGACGGAAGCCATCACGGCACTCGTCGAGCAGCACCCGGAAATGTCGGTTGAAATCGTCGAGGACACGAGTGCGACGCTGTTGAGCCAGATCGATGCCGGCAGACTCGATCTCGCCATCTGCCGCACGACCATCAGCCAGACGCCGGACCTCTACGAAAGCATCAAGCTTCAGGACGAGACATTGGCCGTGATCGCCAACGTCCAGCATCCGCTCGGAACGGCGAAAAAGGTGACGCTCAAACAGCTCGCCGAATACCGCTGGGTGGTGTATCGCGCGAACATGCCGATGCGGCTGCTATGGGAGCGCGAGTTTCGCGATGCCGGCATCCGCTTTCCGTTGCATCTGCTCGAAACCACATCGATTTTCGCCACGCTCACGCTTTTGCAGAGCAACCCTTCGTTCGTCGCACTGGTATCGATCGACGTCGCGCAGTTCTTTTCCAGTCAACGCATGACGCGCAGCCTTCCGCTCAAGCTTTCATCGCAAAGTGAACCTTATGAACTGGTCACGCGCAGGGGCGCACCGCTCTCGCCAGGCGCGCGTCTTCTGATCGGCGCATTGACGGAGAAGCAGCATGGCGACGCGTGAATCGCGGTCTCGATGGCCCGCGATGGCGACAGGCAGAACCGTTGCCGCGCACAATTATCGTGCTATCGAAAAAGACTACGCGACGCATGTAATCCGACAATCACGCACGACATGATCCTGCCTTGCATCGTGTATAACGGATCATTGCGAACAGTGTGTGATACCTTGACCTGACACTGTTCTCGTAATCGCACATAATACGAAAGCTGTCCGGAGTGCACGTGGCGAAGCCTGCAAGGTGCGCTCCGTTTAACCCCAAGCGGAGGTCGATATGAACAGAAACTTGCTGCGCGCCTTACTGGTAAGCGTTTCGATGACTGTGTCGATCGCGTGTCATGCGCAGGCTAGCGATACAACCAGTGCTGCACCCGCGCCCATGTCGAAGAAAGCGACACCGGCCGATCGTGCTCTCGGCAAGTCCGTACGTCGTGCTCTGGCGAAGGCGCAAGGCTTCGATGTATCAGGTGTATTCGTACGTGCGCGCGGCGGTGCTGTGACGTTGAGCGGCACGGTCAAGAGCGGCGAGCAGATCCAGCAGGCGGAAGAAATCACCAAGTCGGTTCAGGGCGTGACGTCGGTGACGAACAAGCTTTCGCTGTTTCATGGCGGTAACGGCTGATTGAACGCTGATCGCGAAACGGCGCGGCGTTGCAATGGCGCTGATGCATAGCAACGCCGCCGTAGCTTGTACGATCACGATTGCCGCGCTCGAACTGCTCGGGCCTATCCACCCTCGCCCCGGAAAAGCGTCAGTTTGTTCGAGACCGACTGCACGCCGCGAACGCTTCGTGCCACGCGTTCCGCCGTGTTCATCTCGTCAAGCGTCCGGACCGTTCCGCTCAGCGTAATCGCCCCGTGTCCTGCCGTGACCCGAACGCCTTGAGCGTCGATGCCGCGCGTGCTTCCGAGGGCGCGGCGAACGTCGCGTGCCAGGGCTCTGTCCGACCTTTTTGCATCGGCAGTCGCGGCCTGAGAAGCCGGCGATGAGGAAGGTGCTTGATCCGTCTGCGCAAATGCGGGCAACGATAACGCCCAGCATGAGACCGTGACGATGCGAAGAAGGCGACGCATACAAGCCCCCTCTGAAAGAACGGACGGGCATTGACAATGTGCGGTTGCCGTTCATCCGGCATGATGCACGGCAACCATTGCAGCACTTGTCGATGCCAGGCGCAAGACCGTCAATCGATATTCATCGCCTGCGGTCAGAATTTCATCACCGCCCGGCCAACGATCTCGCCCACTCGCAAGCGGTCGATATAGTCGTTGAGTTCTTCGAACTTGAACGTCTTCACGGTGTGACGGATCTTGTCCTGTGCGGCAAGCGCCATCACCTCGGTCAGGTCGGTGTTGTTGCCCCAGAACGAACCCTGAAGCGTCTGCTCGCGTGACACGCGCGGAAAGAGCGGCATATCGATCCGATCGCCGACGAGTCCCACGTCCACGTAGTGGCCGCTGATCGACAGCAGACTCATCGCCAGTTGCACCATCTGTTCCGCGCCAGCACAGTCGATGACGGCATCGAGGTCATGTCGACCCACGAGCTTGTTCAGTTCGTTGCCGATATCCGCCGAAGACTTGCCCTTGATATCGACGATGTGATCGGCGCCATACTGTTTCGCGATTTCGAGCTTCTCCGCATTGCGTGCAAATGCAACGACCGTCGCGCCGCCGCCGAGGATCTTCGCGTATTGCACCGCATAGCCGCCGAGACCGCCCACGCCGAACACGCCCATGATCCGGTCCGGACCCAGCGCGCCGCCATCGCGCAGCTTCTTGATGCCGCGATAAGGTGTCAGCCCCGCGTCCGTGAGCGGCGCGAGCGTTTCGAACGACAGACGCTTGTCCACCTTGATCAGGTAGCGCGCGGGAACGGGCAAAAATTCCGCGAACCCGCCTACGGGTCCGAACCCCGGCCAACGGACGTTCGGGCAAATATGCGTGTTGCCGATCTGGCAATGACGGCAAATGCCATCGCCCCAACCGGGAGCGACGACCACGTGGTCGCCCTCGTGGAAGCCGGCCGCCTCGGGCACGATGTTGCCAATCTTGCTGATCACACCCGTGATCTCGTGACCGAGCGTGATCGGCGTCGGAATGTCTGCGTACTTCCGGAAATAGCCGTCGATGAGTTGAACGTCGGAACGGCACATTCCACACGCCCGTACTTCCACCAGGATCTCGTCGGCCTTGATATCGGGAACGGGAATATCCTCCAGGACGAGGGGCTTTCCATACTCGTGCATGCGCGCTGCTTTCATATGCGTGTCCTTTCCTGTGCTGATGCGTGAAGCACTTCCGTGCGTTATTGAACGTCGAATCCTCTACCGCCTGTCAAAGTACTCAAGGCAGCAATGAGAACTCGCCTCACACAACTTAGTGCAATTCAGTCGTAAGGTTCCGGTGCACGTTCGATTGCGAAATATCGATGCGATCCGAGAACGGGCGCTCGAAAGCGTTGTTCAAAATGCATTGCAAATCGCTACGAATGCGCAGCGAGAAGGACTCGTTCCAGCAATTGTCCTAAGCTTGTGCTCGCTCCGGATCGAGCCGTGTTCCAGGGAGTCGCACATGAAGTCGCCATGTATTGCCGCAGGTCTGGCGTTAGCGCTTGCATGTTCTGTCAGTGCCGTGCACGCCTATACGATCACCACCTATCACGGTGCGGGTGCGAGCCGCATAGAAGCCTGTGCGTTGGCAACGCAGCGTGCGCAATCGCCCGATGAAGAACCTGCTCACGGCCGCCTGCTCAAGACAAGCAAATGCGAATGCGACCACGCCAGCAAGGGCGCAAGCTCTGGCGAATGGCAATGCCTGGTCGAAGCGACCCATGAACGATGATCTTCACCGCGCACGCAGGCGAATGGTCTTTCCAAGGAGATAGTGCATGTCAAACGATGCAGGATGCCCGTTCACTCATACAGCCGGCGACGGAACGTCCATTCGCGACTGGTGGCCCCGACAGCTACGATTGGATCTGCTTAGCCAGCACTCCAGCAAATCGAATCTGCTAAACAAGGAATTCAATTACGCCGAGGCGTTCAACAGCCTCGATCTCGCAGCGGTCAAGAAGGATCTCGCCGCGCTGATGACAACTTCGCAGCCGTGGTGGCCCGCAGATTTCGGACACTATGGGCCCTTCTTCGTCCGCATGGCCTGGCATAGCGCGGGTACGTATCGCATCGGCGACGGTCGCGGCGGCGCCGGACGCGGACAGCAGCGATTCGCGCCACTCAATAGCTGGCCGGACAATGTCAACCTCGACAAGGCGCGGCGTCTGCTGTGGCCCATCAAGCAGAAGTATGGCCAGAAGATTTCCTGGGCGGATCTGCTGATTCTCACTGGCACCGTCGCGCTAGAAACCATGGGCCTCAAGACGTTCGGTTATGGTGGCGGCCGCGAAGATACATGGGAACCCGATCAGGACGTTTATTGGGGCAACGAGAAAACATGGCTGGGCGATGACGTTCGATATGCCAAAAGCGGCGAACGGCATCTGGAGAACCCGCTCGCGGCCGTGCAAATGGGTCTGATCTACGTGAACCCGGAAGGCCCCGACGGCAACCCGGACCCGGTTGCCGCAGCGCACGACATACGCGAAACCTTCAGCCGCATGGCGATGAACGATGAAGAAACGGTCGCGCTGATTGCGGGCGGGCATACGTTCGGCAAGACGCACGGTGCGGCGCCCGCCAGCAACGTCGGCGTGGAACCGGAAGCTGCCGCGCTCGAAAACCAGGGCCTCGGCTGGAAGAACACCTTCGGCACGGGTGCCGGCGCCGATACCATATCGAGCGGACTGGAAGTCACGTGGAACAACACGCCCATCGATTGGGGCATGGGCTTTTTCCTGAATCTGTTCGGCTACGAATGGGAACTGACGCGCAGCCCGGCGGGTGCGCATCAATGGGTCGCCAAAGGTGCGGACGCAACGGTTCCGCATGCGCACGATCCGTCGAAGAAGCTATTGCCTACGATGCTCACGACCGACCTTTCGCTGCGCGTCGATCCTGTCTACGAAAAGATCTCGCGACACTTCATGCAAAACCCGGACGCATTCACGGATGCTTTCTCACGTGCATGGTTCAAGCTTACGCATCGCGATATGGGTCCGCGTGCTCGCTATCTGGGCCCCGACGTACCGGCAGAAGAATTGATCTGGCAAGACCCGGTTCCGCATGTCGATCATCCTTTGATCGATGACGCAGATAGCGCGGAGCTGAAGCGCAAGGTTCTCGCGTCGGGCCTGTCTGTCGCGCAAATGGTGTCGACCGCGTGGGCCTCGGCGTCCACGTTCCGCGGCTCCGACAAGCGCGGCGGCGCGAATGGCGCACGGATTCGTCTCGCACCCCAGAAGGACTGGGCCGTCAACGAGCCGGCAAAACTCGCGCATGTACTCGAAACGCTCGAAGGCATTCAGGCCGAATTCAACGGCGCTCAATCGGGCGGGAAGAAAGTATCGCTCGCCGATCTGATCGTGCTCGCGGGTGGCGTGGGGATCGAGCAGGCGGCGAAAGCGGCTGGACACACCGTTACCGTGCCGTTTGCACCGGGCCGCACGGATGCGTCGCAGGCGCAGACCGACGTCGAGTCCTTCAGCGCGCTTGAACCATTTGCCGATGGCTTCCGCAATTTCATCAAAGGCAAATGCAGTGTGCCGGCAGAGCATCTGCTAATCGACCGGGCGCAGTTGCTGACCTTGACCGCTCCCGAGATGACCGTGTTGATCGGCGGATTGCGCGTGCTGAATGCTCATGCGGGCGAGGAAGCACACGGCGTGTTCACGGACAAACCGCAGACGTTGAGCAATGACTTCTTCCGCAACCTGCTCGACATCGGCACGCAATGGACGCCGCTTGAATCTGCCGACAACGTGTACGAGGGGCGCGACCGACAGTCAGGCGAGTTGAAATGGACGGCCACGCGCGTCGATCTCGTCTTCGGTTCGCACGCGCAACTGCGCGCATTGTGCGAGGTGTATGCATCCGACGATGCGAACGACAAGTTCATCCACGATTTCGTTGCCGCGTGGGTGAAAGTGATGAACCTCGATCGCTTCGATCTGGCCTGATCATCGCTGTCTGTTCAAGAGCCGGCTGCGGTACGTAAAGATCGCAGCCGGTCTCGCTCGCGCGTCGGGTTACTTCGCGAGCTCAGCCCTCACCCAGCGATAGAACTGTGCGATGACGTCTTCGCGTGGATGACCATCGCGCCAGGTAAAGAAATAGTCGAGCGCGGCAGGAATGCGCACCTGGCCCAATTGAACCAGTTCACCCCGCTCGATAAAAGCTCGCGCGAGTTGCAGGCGCGCAGTCGCCACGCCCTGGCCGGCAAGCGTGGCTTGCAGCAGCAAACCGGCATCGTCGAACACAGGGCCACGCACCGGTTCCTCGCCGGATACGCCTGCCGCCTCGAAAAAATCCCGCCAGCCGCGTCGCGAGAAACGCAGCAATGGCATGGTTGCGAGCTTGTCCAGACGGAACTTCGGATACCGCGCGAGCAGATCCGGACTGCACACCGCGACAACCTGATCGTCGAGCAGCTTGCGAATCTGGAATCCTGGTTCATCGACCCGCCTATGCCAGATACCGACATCGAAGGGATACGGATCGGGCGGCGAGACGTCGGCATGCATGTGCAGCGACAGATCGACGTCAGGATGACGTTCGTGAAAATCACCGAGACGTGGAATGAGCCATAGCGAAGCGAGATCCGCCATCACGCTGACTTCGAGGCGCGTGACACGGTTGATTCCGGGCTGCGTGGCATCGAGGGCATCGCGCAGGTCATCCAGACTGCGACGAACGCGATCCGCGAGTTGCGCACCTGCGGCCGTGGGGATCATCTGGCTGCCGACACGTTTGAACAACTCGACGCCAAGCTCGGCTTCGAGCCCGCGCAGATGATGGCTGATGGCGCTATGCGTCAAATGCAGTGCTTCCGCCGCCCGGCTGAAACTGCGTCGCCGGGCTGCGGCTTCGAGCGCTCGCAGCGCCTGCAGAGGTGGAATGTTACGCGGCATGACGTCAAATTATACTCACAGTCGCGTCGCAAATCTCTCGCTGGTCTGGCGCGGTCTCATCCGAAATAATCGGTACCTCACCGACCATTTCCGTCTGAATCGTGCAGCGTATGAGTCTCCTCAGATTGCGTGTGCTGGCCGTTTTCGCGCTCGGCTACGTCATTTCGTTCCTTTTCCGCGGCGTCAATCTCGGCTTTGCGCCGTTCCTGTCGCGTGAAATGGGATTGACAGCGACCGATCTCGGCACGATGACCAGCGTCTATTTTCTCGCCTTTGCGGGTACGCAGATTCCCGCAGGGGTATTGCTCGACCGTTACGGCGCGCGTCGCGTGACTGCGGGCGTGTTGCTGTTCGCTGCCGCCGGGTCTTTGCTTTTTGCGCTCTCGCATGACATGACGGGTTTGATGGTGGGCCGCCTGCTGATCGGTATTGGCGCATCTGTCTGCCTCGGCGGCGCATTCAAGGCGACAGCGCAACACTTTCCCGTATCGCAACTGACGCTCGTCAACGGCATCGTGATGGCCATCGGCGGTCTGGGCGGTGTGGTCGTCGGCGCGCCGCTGTCGACGCTTCTGACATTCGCGCCGTGGCGAACCGTCAGCATCGGGCTCTCGGTGCTGTCGGCATGCGTCGCATTCGTCGTCTGGTTCGGCGCGCCTGCCACGGAGGCCACGGCGACAAAGGCAAGCGTACTCGACCAGTTCAAGGGCACGTTGCATGTCTTGCGCAGCCACGCGTTCTGGAAGCTCGCGACATTCTCGGCGCTCACGCAGGCCGTCTTCTACGCGATGCAATCGCTGTGGGTCGGCGTCTTTCTGCGCGACATGGGATCTGCGGACATGACGAATGACGCATCCCGGATCGGCTCGCTCATCTCAGTGCTTGGCGGTGCTTTCATCGCGGGGAACGTATGCTTCGGCGCGCTCGCACGCGCGCTCGAGCGGCGTGGCATTCGCGTGCAGAGTTTTTCTGGCGTGACGATGGCTGCATTCGTCGTCATCGAAGCGCTGCTCGCTTCGCGCGTGGCACTGCCCGAGGTGTTGCTGTGGGCCGCTTATGGTGCGTTGGGTGGCACGGGCATTCTGACCTATGCGGTACTCGCCGAGCATTTCCCCGCGAGACTGATCGGTCGCGTGAACACGGCTTTTACGCTCGTTATCTTTGTCGGCATCTTCGTCACACAGATCACGATCGGCGCTGCGCTGAATCACTGGCCGATCATGAATGGTCACTACCCCATCGTGGCTCATCAAACCGTATGGCTTGCAATCATTGCAGTTCAGGCGCTAGCGGCGCTCTGGTATTTCGCTCCCGTCAGGCACAAGGAAACACCCTCACTTGCAGTGGAGATGTGAACGGCGCAGTGTCTTGAGCAATCGCCAGCGGATCGCAACAGGCGCGAGTTTGCTCGTATCTTCAGATGAATCATTGATTTCGGGTAAACCCTTCCTTGTTCAGTTGATAACGTTTCAACTAAATTGAAACGATCGTCTGGCGAGTGACCGTTATCAGTGGAGATGCGTCATGGCATGGGTGAGTTCAGCGCCGTCCTTTGTATGCCGGCGCCTCATGCCCAGCGGTCTCATCGCTGCTGTTTTCACCGTTCTTTTTTCCCCTTCCGCTGTCGCTGCAAGTAACGAGCTCGTCATCATCGACTGGCTATCGGGCGCTGAAGCCGACACTGTCCACGCGATGGAGTCCGCTTTCCAGAAAAGCCATCCTTCCATCAAGATCCGCGAAATCAGCCTGACCGTGCAAGGCGACGCTCGCGGCGCTATTCGCGCCACGCTCATGAGCGGCGAAAAAGCCGATCTTCTGATCAACACCTGGCCCGCGTTTCGCGCTGAACTCGCCGACGCGGGCATGCTTCGCCCTTTGGATGCCGAGTGGAACGAGTACCGCTGGAGCGACAATCTCAGCGATGAATGGAAGCGTCTTGGCCAGTACAAGGGTGTCACGTACGGTGTCACGTATACGTTCGGCGATCGCAGCGGCATCTTCTATCGCACCGACGTGATGAAAAAAGCCGGCATTGGCGCGCCACCAAAAACGTGGGGCGAGTTCCTCGGCACATTCGGCAAGCTGCGCGCCGCCGGCATTACGCCAATCTCGATCCCCGCCAAAACGTGGGCTCACGCCGAATGGTTCGAAACCCTGTTGCTGCGCGTAGGCGGTGTCGAAGCATCATCGAAACTCGCCGCGCACCAGATTGCGTGGACCGATCCCGTCGTGAAGATGGCGCTTCAGATGTACGCGGAAATGCTCAAGGCGCACTGCTGCGACGATCCCAACCGGATGCTTGCCACGGAGTGGGACAACGCAGCAGACGAAGTGCTCAAGAGCGGCACGCACGGCTACGACATGATCGGCATGTGGGTCAACAACCGCGCCAAAAGCGACTACGGCATGAAGGAAGGCCGCGATTACGCGCTGTTCCAGTTCCCGTCGATGGGTTTCGGTCACGACGACACGACGAGCGTCGATACCAAGGAATTCCTCGCGCTGAAGTCAGGTTCCAATGCGAGTGCCGCGAACCAGTTCATGACGTGGGTGACAGGCGCCGAAGCGGCTGCCATCGAAGCCCGCAACGGTCTCGTATCGCCCTCCAGCAAGACGGATAACGCACTGCTCAGCCCGGTCGCGATCGCGTCCTCTAACGCCGTCAAATCGTCGAGAACGCAGTTTGTTCTCGGCGATCTGCTGCCTGGCGATCTGGTCGACGAGTATCGCGTGCAGTTACAGCATTTCCTTCAGGACCCGAGCGACGCGAATATCGACAGGGTGCTCGCGGCTATCGAAGCAAAGGCGAAGGATTCGTACAGGTAGTTCAGGACGCCACGGAAACATGAACGCAATGAACGAGCACGACGATCGCTGCGCGCAGTTCATCAGCTTCGCCCGAAACGCGCCGCATGCCGTTGAAGATGCGGGACGCGTGGCGGCCGGCAGGCGCGCGTTTCAATGGCATGAAGTGCGTGCTGCGTATCTGCTCATCGCGCCCGTGCTAATTTTGTTCGGTCTTGCTGTGGCCTATCCGCTTGTCGATACGATTCGCCTGAGCTTCTACGATATTCACGGACTTGGCACGGCGCGCTTCGTCGGCTTGCACAACTACGTGCAGCTATTCCACGACGATAATTTCCGGCAGGCACTTTCGACCACATTCATCTGGACCATCTCGACAACAGTATTGTCGGTGGGGATCGGCTGGATACTGGCGTTGCTCTGCTCACTGGCGCCTGAAGCCACACTGATTCCGCGCGTTCTGATTTTCTCCGCCTATGGCATCTCGGAGACCGTGACAGGCTTCATCTGGCTCGGCATCTTCCGGCCCGATTCGGGCGGCCTGCTTAACGCCGGGCTCACCGCTATCGGACTTGGCCAGTTCACGCATGCGTGGCTCGGCGATCAGTCGACGGCACTTGGCGCGCTTGTGATCGCCTATTCGTGGGCGCAAGTCGGATTGCCGCTGATGCTGTGCTTCGCGGCAACACAGTCCATTCCCGCCGCGATTCTCGACGCGGCTCGCATCGACGGCGCGCGCGGCCTGTCTATTCTGCGTTACATCGTCGCGCCGCTGTCGCTGCCGGGTGTGCGCATCGCGACCTTCATCAATCTGCTCGCCAGCCTGCGCGCATTCGACACGATCTATGTGATGACGAATGGCGGACCGGTCCGCTCGACCGAGACACTGGGCTTCTTCATGTACCGCGAGTCGATGACGCAATTCAAACTCGGCTATGGTGCAGCCGCCACGATCATTCTGCTGATCGCGGTTCTGATCGTGTCGATTCCGGCGATCCTCAAACGCACCGCGGAGGCGAGATGAAAGGCGCTTCGTCGCGTTGGGCGACCGCTTTCGTTAGCATCATTGCCATTATCTGGGTCGTGCCGATCATCGGCATTGTCATCACGTCGCTTCGTCCCGTCGATGAAGCGGTACTCGGCTGGTGGAACACCAGCCAGTTCACGCTGACGCTCGACGCGTGGCGCACCGTGTGGTCGCACTATCCGTTGCTCGACGCGTGCTGGGTATCGATGAAACTCGCCGGCCTCGCCACGCTCGCGACAATGTTGCTGACACCTGCTGCCGCGTACGCGTTTCATTTTTTACGCTTCCCTCTGCGCCGAGTCATTCTGATCATCATCGTCAACGCATTCGTGTTGCCGCAGCAGGTCGTCATCATTCCGCTCTTCCAGCTTTGGCGACAATGGGGGTTGATCGACAACATTCTCGCGGTGCTGATCCCTTACGTCGGCCTCTCTTTCGCATGGTCGATCGTGGTGGTGAAGAACTTCCTCGAAGAGTTTCCGCGCGAACTGATCGAGGCGGCGCGTATCGATGGTTGCGGTCCGCTTGCGATGTTCGGCTATGTCGTACTGCCCAACACGCTCGCTCCGATATTTGCCATCGGCATTTTGCAGTTCCTGTGGACCTGGAATTCGCTTTTGCTGCCTCTGCTGTATCTGCGCTCGCAGATCCCGCTTCCTGTTGCGTTCGCGCGTATCGCCGGCACCTTCGATTCCAACTGGAATCTGCGGGCCGTCGCGGCGATCATCACTGCGATCGTGCCACTTGTGGTCTTCGTCGTGTTTCAGCGTCAGTTCGCCAACGGTGCGCTGAGCCGCAGCGCAAGCAAGGAATAACAGCCATGGCACGTCACGCGACACCGCTCCGCTATCGCCAGATTCATCTCGACTTTCACACGTCCGAGCACATCCCTGGCGTAGGCAAGCACTTCGATCCCATCGACTTCGCCGCCACTCTGAAAAAGGCCAACGTCGATTCCATCACGGTGTTTGCCAAGTGCCACCATGGCTGGTCGTATTACCCGACGCAAGTGGGCCGCGTGCACCCGAATCTCAGCCGTCCTGACCTGCTTGGCGACATGATCAGCGCGCTGAAAGATGCCGATATCGAAAGCCCTGTCTACATCACGGTGCAGTGGGACGAGCAGACGGCGCGCGAACATCCGGAGTGGCGCGTGCTCAGCGCGACCAATGCATTCGCTCACGAAAGCGCAGCGGACAGGTCGAGTGCGAAGCAGTTGAGTCCCGCATGGCACACGCTCTGCCTGAGCCACGCGCCGCTGCGCAAGCTGATCCTCGATCAGGCACGGGAAGTCGCAACCCGTTATGACATTCCGGGCCTGTTCTTCGATATCGTCATGGCGAACGATTGCGTGTGCGCGGGGTGCATCGACAGGATGCTTGCGCACGGGCTCGATCCCGAGAACGCACATGATCGACATCAGAACGACGAAGCCGTGCTTGCGCAGTTTCGCGGTGAAATGAGCGCCGCCCTCTTCGCCGAGTTTCCGCATCTGCGCGTGTTCTATAACGCCGGTCACATCGCCAAGAGTGGGCCAGAGCGTTACAAAGACTACACGCACCTCGAACTCGAAAGCCTGCCGACGGGTGGTTGGGGATACAACCATCTGCCGACGAGTGCACGCTACGCCGCGACGCTCGGTCTCGAGTACATGGCGCACACAGGCAAGTTTCATTCGAGCTGGGGTGAGTTCGGCGGCTTCAAACATGCCGATGCACTCGAATACGAATGCGCGCAAATGGCGGCGCTGGGTTCCCGATGCCTGATCGGAGATGCATTGCATCCGGGCGGCGCCATCGATCACCCCACCTATGAACGCATCGCGCCTGCGTATGCGCGCATCGCCAAACTTGAGCCTTTTCTCGAAGGCGCGAAACAGGTATCCGAGATCGCGATACTCTCTGCCGAACACATGCACCCTGGCACGGGCCGCAATCATCCCAGCGACGATGGCGCCGTGCAGATGCTCCTCGAATTGCATCGCCCGTTCGATGTGATCGACGGCAGTTCGCGTTTCGAGGATTACCGGCTGCTCGTTCTGCCCGATGAGATTCCCGTCGACGATGCACTCGCGCGGCGGCTAGAAACGTATGTTGCTGGCGGAGGCAAGTTGCTCGCGTCGTGGCGCTCCGCACGCAATGACAGCGACGGGTTCGCGCTCGACTTTGGGCTGAGCGTCGAATCTGAATCGACGGGCTTCATGCCGAGCTACGTGGAAATGCATGCAGGCCTCGACGCGCGCATTCCTGCAAGTCCCGTCGTGTTCTATGACGATGCGCTGCTTGTACGTGCCGACGGCGCCGAGGTGCTCGGCAACATTCGCGCGCCGTATTTCAATCGCACGTATCGGCATTTCTGCTCGCATGCACACGCGCCGCACGACATCGATGCGCAACCGCTCGGTGTCGCCGCCTCGATTCATGGCGGGATGGGTTACGTGGCCTATCCTGTATTCCGGCTTTATCGCGCGGTCGGGCAACCGATCTATCGCTACATGATCGATGCGATGATCAGCCGGCTGATGCCTCATGCCGCCGTTAGCACGGACCTGCCGTCATCGGGCCGCGTGACGTTGACGCATCAACCTGACCGGCAACGCCATGTTCTGCACCTGCTCTACGGTGCGCCGCAATTGCGCGGACAGGCGATGCCGCTCGATGGCGGCGCGACGCGCATGATGGAAATCATCGAAGACATTCCGGCGATCGGTCCCGTGTCTGCAACCGTGCGTCTTCCGCATACGCCGACCCGTTCGTACGACGCGCTGTCCGGTGAAGCCCTCGACTTCACGCTCACCGCGGACGGCGCGGTGCAGGTCACGGTCCCCCGGATGCGGATTCACGCGGCCGTGGCCTTCGAGACAGAACCTTATTCCCGCAACGACTGAAGCGCCCTATGAACGACGATACTTCAAACGATGCCGGCAAATCGCGCTCCCCAACGATCGTCGATGTCGCCAAACGGGCGAATGTCGCGATTGGCACAGTGTCGCGTTATCTGAACGGCTATCCGATCCGGCGGAGCAATCGCGAACAGATCGAGGAAGCGATTCAGGCGCTGCACTTCAAACGGAACGCAGCTGCCGTCGCGATGAAAACGGATGTCACCCATGTCGTCGGTCTGCTTGCGCCGTCATTCGATGAGTTTCATGGCGCCATGCTCGAACATCTGTCGCGCGCATTGCGACGCGACGGTCGCGCGCTGCTGATCTACTGTCATGGCGGCGACACGCGGCTGATGGAAGAAAGTCTCGATTACTTTTCTACGCAGCGCATCGATGCACTGGTGATGTCGGGCGTGGATCGTCTCTTCGATCGCGTCGATCAGCTGATCAGCGACGGCGTGCCGTTGATTCTCTACGATAACGATCTCGCCGGTCTGAAAGCCGACCGCGTTTTTGTGAACAACCGTGAAGCGTCGATGCATGCAGTGCGGCATCTGCTCGATATCGGGCATCGGCGCGTGGGCATTGTGTCGGGTGAGCTCGTCGACAGCGCAGCCAACGAACGCTATCTCGGCTATTGCGATGCACTGACCGAACGCGGGATCGCTGTCGATCAACGTTACTTTGCGCCGGGCCACTGGTCGATTCTGGGCGGCAACGATGCGACCCGTCATCTGATGTCGCTGCCGGACCCGCCAACCGCCATTTTCTGCGCGAACTATGTGATGGCACTCGGTGCGTTGCGTTGCTTCAAGGACGCGAAGATTCGCGTGCCGGAGCAGGTGTCGCTCATCTCGTTCGACGATCCGCCGTTGTTCGGGTTGTACGAGCCGAGTATCACCGTCGTCGCTCAACCCATACATGGGGTCGCGCAGACGATTGCGGACGTACTCGAACGTCGGCTTCGCACTGCGCGGGAAACGCCATTCAGTACGACGAGTCTTCGATGCGATGTCATTTTGCGTGGTTCGACACGGCCGGTCTGAACGCCGCCGAGAGTTACAGCGTTGTGAGGTGAAGCATGATTGATCGGGTATCGAAAGCACAAGACACATACGGCGGTCACAGCGCGGTCGCCGTCCGGAACAGCATCGAATCATGCATACCTCGTCGAGCGGACACAGACCAGGCGCAGTGAACGACCCGATCGACAACGCAGGGGTGGCTTACCTGTTCGGCTCGTTCCGGCTCGTTCCGTCGCAGCAGATTCTGCTCGACGGGGACACGCGCGTCCCGGTCGGAAGCCGGGCGCTCGATCTGTTGACCGCACTCGTCGAGCGGCGCGGTGAACTGATTTCCAAACAGGAGTTGATGGCGCGAGCATGGCCGCAAACCGTGGTAGAGGAGAGCAATCTCAAGGTTCATATCGCGGCGTTGCGGAAGGTGCTCGGAGAAGGACCGCAGGATCAGCGCTACGTCGCCACCGTGGTGGGCCGGGGTTATCAGTTTGTCGCGCCCGTCGAGCGCGAAATGCTGCCCGCCAACGCGTTGCCGGCGGAAATGATTCCGCATGCTTCGCACAATGTTCCCGTGGCGCTGGTCCGGCCTATCGGGCGTGCGGAGACGATCCACGATTTGCTGGAGCGGCTGTCGCGTATCCGGCTGCTGACGGTCGCTGGCCCTGGCGGAATCGGCAAGACGACGGTGGCGCTCGCGGTCGCGCACGCGATGGTTGAAGCACAGGATTGCGACGTGTGGTTCGTGAACCTGTCCCGTCTCTCCGACGCGAGCTTCGTACCGCACGCCATCGCTAACGCGATCGGCCTGGCCGTGCATTCGAACGATATTCCTTCTGCGCTAGCCCACTACTTCCGGCTGAGAAACCGTCGGCAGCTTGTCGTGCTAGACAGCTGCGAGCACGTTATCGAGGCAGCGGCGGTGATGGCCGAGCACATGACATCGGCTGCACCGCAAATGCATGTACTCGCAACCAGTCGCGAGCCGCTGCGCGCTGCGGGTGAGCATATCTACCGGCTCGAGCCGCTCGACAGTCCAGCGGACTCGTCCAGTCTGACGGTGGACGAGGCGCTTCGCTATCCCGCTGTCGAACTGTTTCTGGAGCGGGCTATTGCCGCCCGCGGTGACTTCGTTCTATCGGATGAAGACGCGCCCGTGGTCGCACTGATCTGCAGACGGCTGGATGGCATCGCGCTCGCGATCGAACTCGCAGCGACCCGGCTGAACGCATTCGGCGTGCGCGAGTTGCTCGACCTGCTCGATGACCGGTTTTTCACGCTCGCACAAGGACGCCGCACTGCGCCCGCGCGGCAAAAAACCTTGCTGGCGACGCTCGACTGGAGTCATCAACTGTTGCCCGAGATCGAACGTGTCGTGCTGCGTCGTCTTGGCATCTTTCCGGGCGCGTTTGCGCTCGCATCGGCCGCTTCCGTGGTTGCCGACGACAACCTCCCGCAGGCGAGCGTCATCGATGCGATTGCGAGCCTCGTAGCGAAGTCGATGCTGTCGGCGGATGTCGGCAGCGACGCAGTGCGCTATCGTCTGCTCGATACGACACGCGCCTACGCGCGGCGCAAGCTCGCGGATGCCGATGAAAGCGATACGCTCGCGCGTCGTCACGCGGAACATTTCCGCGACGTTTATGCCCGCATCGAAGCGTTCTGGAATACACCGCCCGATACGCGCTGGCTGGCCGAACACATCGCGGCAATCGACGATCTCCGTGCAGCATTGAACTGGGCATTTTCAGAACGTGGCGACGAATCGCTAGGCATTGCACTCACGGTGTCGGCCATTCCTGCGTGGGTGCGGCTTTCGTCGCTGGAGGAATGCCGCAGCCGCGTCGAACAGGCGCTGGCGAGAATCGACGCCGGTGCGGCTGCGCTCGATAGCCAACGCATGAAGCTCAATACCGCCCTCGCCGCTTCGGCGATGTACACGCGTGGCATGGTCGCCCAGGTCGACGCCGCGTGGACCACGGCACTGGCGCTGGCAGAGAAGCTTGGCGACAGGGAATATCAGTTGCGCTCGCTGTTCGCGGCGTGCTGCGGTTACGTGTACGCAGGCAAGCTTCGCGCTGCCGACGAGCTTCTGAAGAAGTTCCGGTCGATCGCGAACGCGTCGAACAATACCGTTGCGATTTCCGACTGCAACCGGTTGACCGCGTTCGCGTGGCATCACATCGGCAGACAGGAAGAAGCGCGGCAACATCTCGAAGACGTACTCGACAGGCCGATCGCGCCTCGCCAACGCTCGCAGCTGTCGCATAACCACGTGGACGGTTGCGATGGCTCTCGCACGCTGTTGTCCAGCATCCTGTGGCTGCAGGGCTTTCCCGAGCGCGCGCTGCGTACGGCTTTGAAGGCGAGGAACGATGCGCAGGCAAGTGGCCATGCGTTGACGGTCGGCTATGTACTCGTCTTCGCTTCCATTCCAATCGGGCTATATACGGGCGACGTCGATGCAACCGAAGCGGCGCTGGTCGCACTGCAGGACAACGTAGCGACGCACGGCCTCGTTCTTTTCGACGCGATGGCGCGCTGCCTCAAAGGTGCGCTGCTGCTCGAGCAGAACGACCCGCTCGGATTGTCCGTACTTGCCGATGCGCTGACACAACTCGAACGCGAACATATCGGGCTGCGTTATCCCATGTATGCGGGCCTGTATGCGCGCGGCCTGCTGCGCTTTGAACGGCATGCAGAAGCAATGGCTGCTATCGAGAGCGCGCTGGCGTGGTCTGGTGCTCACGAGGAATTGTGGTTCCTGCCGGAGTTGCTGCGCATCAAAGGCGAGATACTCGGCGCTGGCGATGTGCCCGATTCACGCGGCGTGTCCGAAGCGTTGTACATGCAGGCGTTGGACAGTGCGCGCCGTCAGGCAGCGTTGTCCTTCGAGCTTCGTGCGGCAACGAGCCTTGCGCGTCTCAAGCATCGGCAAGGCAAGTCGAACGAGGCAAAGTCACTGCTGCTGGCTGTCTACGAAAAATTCACCGAGGGCTTTGCCCCGTCAGACCTGAAAGAAGCGCGCGCCTTGCTCGAAGGTTTTTCGACGACGTATTTGTAGTGTCGCCGGGCCCCTGTTCTGTGCTCACTTATTTCGTGCGGCCGCGGGCCGCCTTGCGCAACTCGGCCGCGACGAAGGATGCAAAGGTCGTCGCGTTGCTGGCCCGTTGCAGGATATTCGATTCGTTCACGTCGGCCGTCGTCAGGCCCTGGCGTTGAATGGCTCTGACGCCAATCGCGCTTGCAGCGACAAATTTCCGAACGAGTTCTTCGCGGGTCTTCTTCTCCGCTGCTTCGAAGTATTCGCGCGCCTTGCGCATCTCGTCGTCGCGCCGTTGATCGGCAGCGGCTTCGGCAGCGGCCACACTCGCCGCGACGGCATTTTGCCGGGCGGTTTGCGCTTCCTGCTTTTCACTCGCCGCCTGCACCTGTTTCGATTGCAGCAACGACACTTGCCGGTCTGCATCCGACACGCGATAGTTCTCGGCCAGCGCATTCATCAGATAGGCGGACGCGCGCCGGATGTGATCTCCCTTGGCGATCCGCCAACGCACATAGTCGATTGCCTGCTCGATGCGCGCGTCCGTCCAGACGTGACGGTTCGCGCGAATCTCGGCGAACTGCTTGTCAGTCAGCCCGAACTCCTTGTAGAGCGACAGATAGAGCGGCGCTGAAGCCAGCATGTCGGCATCCGCCGCGCCTGCCTCTTCCTTGCGTTTGAGCTTGAACCGGATCTGGTCTTTCTTGCGCGAGCCGGGCGTGCTGGCGCGCGTTTCGTACGACACCTCGATATCGGACAGTTCGTTGATCTGTCTGATCGCGGGCTCGAGATAGTCTCGCTTGAAGTATTTGAACTCCGCCGAGTTCGCCCACGATTTTCCAGGCAGGCTGCGCACGAGATCCAACGAGATCCAGTCGGTCCTTCCATGCGCCACTTCCGGCTGGATGTGGTCGTAGATGGCCCGCGCGTAGATGAGCTTGAACTTCGAGGTGATCAGCAGACTCGTCCAGTACGAGTTTTCCGGATCCTTGATGAGACGTTGCAGTTCGATGGGCACGCGAAAGCGAATGCGCCCGTTACGCACGCTCACGCGGCCGATCAGTTCGAGCCAGTCGCCCTCTTCGTCGGAGATGAGCGTATCCAGCGTATCGTCGTCTTCGAATGCGCCGTCTTCGTCATCGTCCTCTCGCGCGGCTTCGGCCGCGTCCTCCAGCAGCCGGCCTTTCGCGTCGACAGCAACGACCGGGCCGCTCGTGACCTCGAGCATCGAAGACTTCACGCTGCGAATGACGCTGGAAAAATGCTTCTTGTTGTGGCTCTCGTAGCGCATGAGCCACTTGAACAGACTCAACGACACTTCGTAAGTGTCGGCAACTTCCGGCTCCTGCGCGACGATGAAATATGCGGCATCGACGAAACGGCGAGCCGACAGCCCCAAACCGATGATGCGGGCGAATATGCGGTTCTTCTGATAGCCGATGTCTTGCGACGATTCAATCGCATCGATGGCCATTCTGGCGGGAGCGTTCTCGATGAACAGATCCAGCGCGTACTGAAGCGGCGTTACTCTTCGTTCGAGACTGCTGTTCATGGCTATCGCAAAATTCCCGCCTTATATTTGCCGCAGAATGTAGCACATGAAGGTGAGATGTCAAAGATCTCCTCTCACCTTCAATACGGATCAACCGTCTCAGGCGACAACAGTTCTCACCTTTGGGACAGCATCCCTCACCTTTAAGTGAGCCTCGCACGCTGCAAACCAATAGAGAAAGGGCCTGCCGCGGTTATCCACAAGCCTGGACAGCGACTCTCACCTTTGGTCCTGTCGGTAAACGCTGGTCTCACCCTGCTGTACAGCAACTCTCCCCTTTGCTGCCACTATCTCTCACCTTCGATGGACAACAAATCTCACCTTTTAGGCAACCAATCTCACCTTAGCTCGCTAATGCATTGATTTTAAAGAATGAGGGGTTCTCCTGTTTGTTAGTTGGTTCGTTGTTTTTGTTTACTTCATAACCTACAAACCGTCTATAGACATGAGCGACTGGCTGATAAAGGTGAGAGATGTTGTCCGCGAGGAATTCTCCTCGGGTGCAAAGCTGGCGGCAGCGTGGGTTGGAAGCTGAAAACCAACCATTGATGCCATTCTCGCGCGACAACAGCTCTCACCTTTCAGGCGATTGGCGCCTTGAGCTCACTAAATCGGGCCGGCAAATACGCTACACCAGTAGGACGGACTCAATCAGGCGATCTGCAGAAAACGTACTTTCAGAGACAGGTGAGAGATTTTGGCCGCATGAATTCTGCATTCGCGGACGCTGTGATGGTCGGTCTGGCTAACCGAACGGCCCGTATGTGGCTTATTATCAATAACTTGAAGCAGAAACCGCAGAAAACACCTTTGCTGGAAGCAGCTTTTGCCATTTTTCCTGTATTCTACGTTTAGCCTAATTTTTCAGGAAAAACGTCTAAATGGCGAATGTCAGTCAACCGATGCCGATCGATCTAACTGTCACGTTATCGCAAATCAGCGATTTCGCTGACGTCGTGACCGATTACGCAACCGAACTTCGCGACCAGATCCTTGCTCCGCGTCCTCGCAAG
The DNA here is from genome assembly GCF_003121405.1 of Paraburkholderia sp. C35. Lineage (GTDB taxonomy): Bacteria > Pseudomonadota > Gammaproteobacteria > Burkholderiales > Burkholderiaceae > Paraburkholderia. The sequence continues at coordinate 114,953 of NZ_QBUY01000002.1, forward strand.
ACGCCGCCGATGCTGACCACCGGCGAGATTGCAGAGCTATGCGGTCTCACGCGTCAGCAGGTTCATTATCTCGTATCAAAAAGCGATGGCGTGCTGCCTGAAGGTCAATCAACGGGAACAGGACGTAGCCGGAGTCGCATGTTTACGCTTGCCGAAGCGCGAACGTGGGTCCAGCGGGTTTCGGATATTTTCCAGACTCCCCTCGTCGATGGTCCGAGCGATGATTTCAGCGGGAAGATTATTATCACTTCCCAACTCAAAGGTGGATCAGCGAAAACCACGACAACCATGTGTCTCGCGCAGGGCCTGAGTCTGCGCGGGCGCAAAGTGCTGGTGGTCGATCTCGATCCTCAGGCATCGCTGTCCGAACTGTGCGGGTTGTACGCGGAGAAAGAAGTTTTCCCCGAGGACACCGTTCTTCCCTTCGTCTTCGATCCGAAAATCGAGGGCGGACTGCTGTCCAAAGTACAAACGACCTATTGGGACGGTCTGGATATTATTCCCGCTCATACGGAGTTGGTGGGTGCCGAGTATCACCTGCCCGCGATGCAGATGAAGATCCCGGGATACAAGTTCTGGACGGTGTTACGCGAAGGGCTGGAGCCGCTGCGTCGACACTACGATTACATCATCCTCGACACTTCCCCGTCGCTGTCCTATCTCAACCTGAATGCATTGATGGCCGCGGACGCGATGGTCATGCCGATGGTGCCGGAGAATCTGGACTTCTTCAGTTCGTTGTCGTTCTGGCGGCTGTTCTCGGACGTTGCCAAATCGTTCATCCGGTTTGAAGCAGACAAGAAATATGACTTCGTGTCCGTTCTGCTGACTCGGGTCAATTATGGTCCGACAGCGGCTACGCCCGTGGTGCGGACCTGGGCGCATGGCGCGTACCGTCATTGGCTCTCCCAATACGAAGTCCCAGCGAGCTCGGTGATGAGTTCGGGTGCGCTGGCATTCACGACCGTGTTCGACATCAGCAGCACACACAGCCAGGCAAAATCTCTCGCTCGCGTCAGGCAGCCGCTGATGGACTACTGCCGGTGGGTCGATGATCAGTTCGTCAAACAGTGGAGGCCAGCACAGTGAGCAATCTCAGAGAGCAACTTCTGGCCAAAACGGCTGGCATCAAGTCGACGGATGAACGGCGCCCGGATGCGACCCGTCGCGCGGGCCGCACGGAAACGGCACCCGGGATGGCCGGTGCACTCGCTGCGGCTCAGCTTCGTGTCCGGGAGCTTGAATCGTCTGGTATGCCGTCTCAACTTTCGGTTGCGGAGATCGTGCCGAATCCCTGGCAGCCCAGGCGCGTGTTCAACGAGGCCAAACTTTCCGCACTGGCAGCATCGATCCGTGAAGTGGGCTTGATGCAGCCGATCGTGGTTCGTCGTTCCGACACCGGCTATCAGATCGTTGCCGGGGAACGCAGATGGCGCGCGCACAAGATGGTCGGCATCGACAGCATTCGGACCGTGGTGATCGAATGTTCTGATCACGACATGGCGGTGCTTGCATTGGTGGAAAACGTTAGCCGTGACGATCTGTCCGACTACGAAATCTCGGTTTCCATTCGTCAAACGGAAAAGGACTTTCCGAATCGCACGCGGCTCGCTGAGGCGCTTGGGATGTCACGACAAGGTCTGTACCGGTTTCTTTCGTTTGAAGGTCTGCCCGATTTCATCAAGCATGATCTCGATCTTCAGCCGACGCTGCTTGGCAGCCACGCGGCCAATGATGTTGGCTCCGTGTTGAAGAAACATGGGCAGGCAGCCGTCGATGCCGCAAGAGAGCTCTGGCCGCAAGTGGTGAGTGGGACGCTTCAGCAGGGGAAGTTTGGTGCGGCGATTGCGGGTATGGTCAGCGCGCCGGCCAGCGCGACCAACGGCGGGCGAAGCATCGATAAGTTTTTTGCCGGGAAAGCCCAAGCTGGCAATATCACAAAGGACGCGAATAACTTCACCATCCGGATCAAGGTCGATATGTTGACCGACGATCAGGAGCGGAAGATTCGGCAAATGATAGGAGACTTGTTCTCGGCTCAGCCGCATTCGAGCTAAGCGCTGTAGAGTTCACGAGGCCCGCAATATGCGGGCTTTTTTTATTGCTGATCGGTGTTGTTTGTTGATGTCGGGTGCGATGGTTGTGCGCGACAAGCTCGCGGTAGGAGTATGTGTCACCATTGGTGACACCATCGCGGACAGTACGCATTGAAGGAAACATCGCTTCGAGGAGGGTTTGTTAAGAGCGAATTCCTTTTCAGTTTGACACCGTGTCCCTTGGAGCAGCGGGATTTAGGCACCGTTTCGATGGCGTTTGAGGTGTCACCAATGGTGACACCTTTGCCAATTATCGACGAGCGAAGCTCTGCGGAATCAGTCGCGGCGTGCTCATGATCCTTACCAATTCCGATGGCGGTAGTTATGGCGCAGCGGTCAGCTTTCGCAATTCGATCGACGATGTGTCACCACTGGTGACAGTTCAAAACATGATAGACGTGGAGCAGGTCGGACACCTCCCACGGACCCTTTTGCCTCCGCGGTGGTCGAGATGCGAAGGTCCATTGATGTGACAGCCGGGGTAATGGACCCCGTCAAGAGTGTCACCATTGGTGACACCTCGATGTGTGACTGCGTCGTCGTCAAACGAAGCTAGCAGCAAAGGTGAGCGTAGTCGGCGTGGATCGCATTCGATAGACGGCCTCGGTTTGAAATCCTAACAACGAGGTGCCATGCGTTGTTGGTAGTGTCACCATTGGTGACACCCTAGCCACTGCTAGCGCATGCGAACCACGCGTACCCGCTCGGGCTCCCCGAGCTAAACATCGGCGTTTGTGCAATCTGCCTAACAACCAAGGAAACGGAGCGAGTGCGCTTACCGCCGCTTCGCGACCTGACCCTCGCAAATGCTGGCATCAAGCAACGTGACTTCGTGACACTGATCTGCAAGGTCTCCATTCGCCGGTCGACACGTATCAACCGAAATCCTGCCCATGCAACTTCACATGCAGCCGAAAAGCTGAGAGCGATTCGATCCGTTGATGCACCACCAGCTTCGTAAAATAAGCCGACGGGCGCAGCGTGATCCATGCGCGCCTCGCTCAGGCGTCTGATAGAAACCGGCAGTGTGCGCTGCGGTAGCGACGGACTGATGCCCCTAAGACGCCGCTCCGTTTCGGCCACGAAAATAGCGCATCCGTGATCAAACGCGCGCCTGGAGCGGCCTACGAGTCTGCTGCCCAACCGAATGACAGCAGCCTCAAACTCACGTATTCCTTCGCCACCGAAGCTACGGCGCAGTTTGCTCTCAGTTTTCGCAAACCCACCGTGCTTCCTTATCCAATCAGTTTCACGGTCTATTGATGTTAGTGAACCTATTCCTGGCACGGCGAATCCCGACATGCGCCCGTAAATCCATCACTGACTTTCGATCCTGATTAAACAGCAAAGCAAATCTCATAGAGATCTGAATTCCCAAATACCTCGAGATCGCTACTCACTCCACGAGGATTGCCATACGAATTCCGCGAGTAGAAAGCTACCCGCCTCATTCGCGCGCACGAGTAGCCGGGTTCAGGCGAGCGACACGAACGAGTTTGATCGCTGGCTTACCCGCAGAGGTACGCCTCGCAGTCCACGCAGTTAGGCGTGTATCGACTATGAGCGGCGACAATCGCCGACACGCAGAATGGATGCGGGTTGTTTCATTCGGCGGTGCACCGTGACGGGTGATGGTGTAACCCAAAGCAGGGGTGGCGAGCAGCCGTTCTGCCGAACGGGTGTCGCGCCAACGACACGCGCGTAAATGTCGAAGCCATGTGACGAAACGTGTGCTCAAAAGGTGTCGGTAGGCGAGAGCAGGGTGTCGGCTCGTCGAAGGGTTCGAGCATCGGACGTCCCCATGCCCTTCGAAGTTTTCTGTCTCCACATCATTTCGGCTCGGCGCAACGATCGAACCGAGCTTCGCCCAAATCGTCAACGGGGACAATGGGACGACAAACAAAGTCATCTGAAGCATTCAAGGAGTTTGGTTCAGCGGCGTGAGCTTAATGTCTCTCCCGTCCTGAACGGCAGACGGTGTCAATGATGTCTGCGTACGCCCCGTCTCTTACCAGAAGGTCTGGCGGACACTTTCCAGCCATTGGCGATCAGTGGGCCTGCACTACCGTCGATAAACTCTTCAGGCGACCTCCATTACGCACCTTTTCTTTCAAAATCATTTCACTCTATAAGTCCTGCACTCATTGATCCCCGTGAAACATTAATCAATAAATTAGAAATCTATTAAGTATATGTTTTAAAAGCATTTAATCTTAATCTCTACGAATGTTTCACGGAAAAACAGTACGCTAAGCCGAATCTCGTCAAAAACGACAAACGGTGGCGTCACGCATGCAACAACAGATGTAGATCGTAGTAAACGTTACGTGTTTTGTACTGTCCCGCATAACGCGAATCCCTAGCAAAAACCGGATCCCACACAAAGCAGCCCCGGCCATCTCCTATCGCAAACCCCCGAATTCCCACCGCCCACGGATAAACACGCAGTCCCGCAGAAACGATCACGATTCTCATCGAACGCCGACCGTCCACCGCCGCGACCACACATCGTGCGCCCACAGATTTCCCCGGCCTGAATTCGGAGCTTGCGTGAACAATCCGTTGCTCTTCGGCTTTTTGCTGGTCGCGCTCGACGTCCTCGTGTGGTGTTGCGAGATGCCTCGCAACGAAATCGCGAGGCTGACCGTGCGGCTTTGCATCTATGCAGCCTTCAGTGCGCTCTTGTTCGCCTCAAATCTGAGTCCGTTTTCACAGGCACCGTATCCCGATTCGTGGGCGCTGCACATGCTCGGCCAGCTGCTCGAAATTATCTGGTGGCTAACGGGTGCGCGTTTGCTCAGCAAAATGCTGGATACGTTTCTGCTTCCCAAGATATGGCGTCGCCAGCGACTGTTCGAAGATGTGTTTGGCGCGCTCGCGTTTCTCGCCGCGATCGTCGCGTCGCTCGGGTTCGTGCTCGAACTGCCGATTCGCGGACTCGTCGCCACCTCCGGCGCGCTCGCGCTCGTCCTGGGTCTGGCCATTCAAAGCACGCTGAGCGACGTCTTCGCCGGCATCGTCATCAATACGACCGAGCCATACGAAGTGGGCAACTGGGTGAGCATCGATGGCGTCGAAGGCAAGGTGATGGAAATGAATTGGCGCGCCACACATCTGTTGACATCGCAAGGTGCAGTCGTGATTGTGCCGAACGCGATCGCAGCGAAAACGAAGATCATCAACAGCAGTCGGCCGACCGCGCTTCATGGCGTGAGCGTCTCGCTCGAGATCACACCTGAGGCACGTCCCAAGGTCGTTCTCGATGCGCTCGATCACGCGCTGAAAAGCGTGCGCGCGGTGCTCGCAGATCCGGCACCGTATGCCCAGGTGAAGGCGGCGGGCACGGAGTCGTTCCAGTATGAAGCAACCGCCTACGTCGACGACATGAACCAGAAACGCACGGTGTCGAACGAACTGTACGATCTGTGTTACCGGCACCTCGCGGCCGCCGGTGTCGAACTCAGATCGCTCGGCATTCCGTATGCGGGCGACGTGTCGCTCGAACGGAGTGACAAGCGCATCAGGTTGCTGCGACGTGTCGATATGTTCGCGGCGCTGACTTCGGACGAGATCGCCCAGCTCGCTCCACGGCTGTTGCGCCGCGAGTGCGCAGCAGGCGAAGTCCTGATCACGCCGGAATCGGTGCCCGACAGTCTCACCATCATCGATACGGGCGTGCTCTGCGCAACGATCAAGGAAGGCAGCGCACAAGTCGAGGTAGCCCGGCCAGGTCCTGGCGAGGCAATCGGGGAGGGCGGTTTGCTCGCCGGTCTGCCCGCCCGCGTCACAATCACGATGCTGACGCCATCGGTTGTCTACATGCTGCAGAAAGACGACCTGACACCGATCCTCAAGAACAATCCCGAAGTGGCGAAGTTGATGTGCCAGTTACTGTCGCGCCGTCAGCGCATGCTGGACAAAATTGGCGCGCCTACCCCCGCTGCGCAATCCGAGAATTCGTTTCTTCAGTGGCTACTCGACGGCGTGCGCCGCCTGCACGACCTGACCTTCTAGCGGCGTCTGTCGCTCACGACGCGCGACGCATCGCGCGATCACGCACATCCCCTTGCCATTTCGCACGATATGGCGAGTGCGCACTGAAATCGACGTGTCGAGTGGGACTTCAGTAGTGTTAGCGGATATACCGAGTCCGCTCTGGAGACCCGCTTATGGATAGCGCTGGTAGCTCGCAGGATGAAGCGTCGAACGATCACAGCCTGAGTTTCGTCAATGCGATCGAAGCGGAGGGCGCCGTATCCGTGATCACCAACCGGAAGGAGCAGATGTTCCCGTTTCTTCCCGAGCGGGAAGTCGACAGGACGCGCGCATTCGGAAAGGAAGTTCAATGGACGGCGGGCGACGTCATGTTCTCCATGGGGCATTCCAGCCCCGGCCTCGTCGTGATGTTGAAAGGACTCGTCAAGGTGATCCGGCGTGACGCCGTCGGCAGGGTGCATCGCGTCTTCGAGTATCGACCGGGGCAGTTTCTTGGCGAGATCGCGCAACTGTTCGGTCATCCCTGTCTGGGCGACGGCGTTGTCGTCGAAGACACGACGGCGATCGTGATCGAATCAGTCGATCTTCGCCGGCTGCTGGTGATGGAAGCAGAACTCGGCGAGAAGATCATGCGCGCGCTGATTCTGCGCCGCGTGGGATTGATCGAGAAGGGTAGCGGCCCCGTTCTGATCGGCGATTCGACCGACGCGCGGCTGATCGCGTTGCAGGATCTGCTGCGAAGAAACTCGTATCCCTATTCATTGATCGACGGGCGCGACGACGCCGAGACCGTTGCGTTGCTTCAACGCATTTCCGCGACACCCAGCGACTTCCCTATCGTGATCTGTCCGGACGGAACCGTGTTGCGCGCGCCCGATGAGAATCGCGTCGCGAGTGCCCTCGGCTGGTTGCCCGAATTCGATCCTACCCACGTCTACGACACGGTGATCGTCGGCGCGGGGCCTGCGGGACTGGCGGCTGCGGTGTACGCGGCATCGGAAGGTCTATCCGTTGCGATCTTCGACAGTTGGGGACCGGGCGGGCAGGCAGGCACAAGTGCACGGATCGAGAACTATCTGGGTTTTCCCACGGGCATTTCCGGGCAGGCGCTGACAGGCCGGGCCTTTGTGCAGGTGCAGAAATTCGGCGTGCACATTTCGATTCCAACGCGCATCCGCATACTCAAATGCGAATGCACGCCGCTCGAAGTCGAACTCGAATACGGCAAGCGCGTCGCGTCGCATACGGTAGTCATTGCATCGGGCGCGGCGTACGTGAAGCCGGACATCGAAGGACTCGAACGTCTGACGGGCCGCGGCGTATTCTTCGGCACGTCGCCGGTCGAGGCGAAGCTGTGCCGGGGACTCGAAATCGTCGTGGTGGGCGGCGGAAATTCGGCGGGGCAGGGCGTCGTCTATCTCGCGTCTCATGCAGAGCGCGTTCACCTGGTGATTCGTGGACATCGTCTCGAAGAGCACATGTCGCAGTATCTGATCGATCGCATCATGAGACTCCCGAACGTCACGCTCTATACCGACACGCAGGTTCTCTCCTTGGCGGACGATGCGGTCGGTTTGTCGGAGATCCGTTGCAAAGGGCCGGACGGCCCGATGTCATTTTCGGTCAGACATCTGTTCCTGTTCACGGGCGCCGAACCCAACACCCGATGGTTGAAGGGCTGTGGCGTCCGCACCGATGCCAAAGGTTTTGTCCTGACGGGCGCGGAGGCGCGTGGCGGTTACGACGCAGGCAAACACACGCTCGAAACCAGTGTGGACGGCGTGTTCGCGATTGGTGATGCGCGGGCGGAATCGATCAAACGGGTATCTGCGGCAGTCGGCGAAGGCGCAGCTGTCGTCGCGCAGATTCATGGCGTACTCGCTGAACGCCGGTCCTATGCTACAAATAGGGGAGCGCCGGGTTCGGTCATTCAGGCTCAACCGGGCTGAACGTTCACCGCTTCCATGGAGATAGACACGTGACTCCACCTGTAAAGATCGTCGCCATACTGACTGCGAAAGAGGGACGCGAAAGCGAACTGGAAACATTGCTGCGTGGCATGGTGCCGCTCTCTCGCGCGGAGGCAGGCAACCTTCGCTACGATCTATGGCAGGACGGTGATAATCGCGGCCGTTTCGTGCTCGATGAGCTCTATAAAGACGGCGACGCCATCGTCTCGCATCGGGCGACGCCGCACTTCCAGAACTACCTGTCCCGTATCAATGAGCTCGCGGAGCGTACCGCTGTCGTTGTGCACGGCGTAGATGTGGCGGATCAAGCTGGCACCTGATCTTTTCAAAGTATGGGCTGCTACGGCCTGCGCAAGACAGGCCGCTGCGAACACCACGCTAGTGCGTGTCTCTCGATTTCAGTAGCGAACGAAACCAGCGTGGATGATGCTTTCTCGCCCAGCCCGGCGTGACATAGCCATGCAGCATGGCGCCCAGCGTTCCCTGGATCCAGATGCCGGCATAGATGTGAACCAGAATAGCCGCGATCAGAACAAAGGCTGCCACCGCATGCGCGAGCGCTCCGAGCCGGACTACATCGATTGGAAAATAGCCCGAGAAATAGCGCCTCCAGATAGCGATGCCTGAAAGCAGCAGCACGATCATGCAAGGCAGCAACGTCCAGAACAGCATCTTCTGACCAGCGTTGTAGCGTCCGACTTCCGGCACACCTTCCTCGCGATTGTTGAGAATGTCGAGGATATGCATGAGCCATCGAATGTCATTCATCTCGATCAGGTTGTGATGCCAATAGCGCAACGCGAGGCATGAAAACGCCGAGAACATCACGAGACCAATGAATGGATGCAGGATGCGCAACCATTGTCCACCACCGAACAGATTCGATAACCAGAACATCGCGGGATGAAACAGCGCCAGTCCGGAGAGCGCGAGCAAGACGAAGCTGATCGCCGTGATCCAGTGGATCGTGCGCTCGTTCGCGTTGTACCGCTCGATCAGATTGTCGTGAGTCCACTTACCGTCTTCGCTCATCGCTGTCCTCCTTGGACGCTTCCATGTCGGCGCGGGCTGCCTCTTCATCTTCGGGATGAACCTTGTTCGGACCGATCCGGACGTAATGGAAAAAGGTGGTGATCACAGTCAGGAACAGGATGGCCAATGCCATCGGCTTCGCGATGCCTTTCCATAGCACCACCATCGGATTGATTCTCGGTTTGTCCGGCAAGCCGTGATAAAGCGAAGGCTGGTCCGCATGATGCAGCACGTACATCACGTGCGTGCCGCCCACTGCTTGCGGGTCGTACAATCCGGCGTGTTCGAACCCTCTGTCCTTGAGATCGCTGATGCGATCGGCAGCTTGTGCCTTCATATCCTCTTTGGTGCCGAACATGATCGCGCCGGTTGGACATGTCTTCGCACATGCGGGCTCCTGGCCTACCGATACGCGATCGGAACACAACGTGCACTTGTACACACGATGCTCCGTCTTCGAGAGACGCGGAATGTTGAACGGACAGCCGGCAATGCAATATCCGCAACCGATGCAGTTCTCTTCGTGGAAGTCGACGATTCCATTCGTGTACTGAACGATCGCGCCAGGCGACGGACAGGCCTTCAGACAACCCGGGTCCGCACAATGCATGCATCCGTCTTTGCGGATCAGCCATTCGAGATCGCCCTTCGGATTCACGTATTCCGTGAAGCGCATCACGGTCCATGAGTGCTCCGTCAGATCGATCGGATTGTCATAGACGCCGATGTTGTCACCGACCTCGTCTCTCAGATCGTTCCACTCCATGCACGCCGTCTGACAGGCTTTGCAGCCGATGCATTTGGATACGTCGATCAGCTTGGCAACCGTCCCCGTGACCGGGTTGCGATCGCCCGGCGGCAGAACCGTCGTGGCCGATAGACGCTTGATATCCAGCGATTGCAAAGCCATGGTTTGCCCTCAAGCCTTTTCGACTTTCACGAGAAAGGATTTGAACTCCGGCGTCTGCGTGTTCGCATCGCCTACCGACGGTGTCAGCGTGTTGGCCAGGTAGCCGAGCTTCGCCACACCTTTGTATCCCCAGTGCAGGGGAACACCGACCGTTTCGACACTCCTGCCATCGACGATAAGTGGCTTGATGCGCTTCGTAACCACGGCATTGGCGATGATGTAGCCACGCTTCGACGACACCTTCACGCGGTCACCCGCCACCACGCCAATCTGCCGGGCCAGTTCCTCGCTGATCTCGACGAATTGCGCCGGCTGCACAATCGCGTTCAGCCGCGCGTTCTTGGTCCAGAAGTGAAAATGCTCGGTGAGGCGATAAGTCGTTGCCGTATGGGGAAACTCACGCGCCGAGCCGAAATTGGCCCGATCATTGGGAAAGACTCTCGCAGCCGGATTGCTCGTCACACCCGGTTTGTCCGGATGCAAGGGATTGAATCCAAGCGGTGTTTCAAAGGGTTCATAGTGCTCGGGAAATGGCCCTTCGTTCATCTGTGCTCTGGCGAAGAAACGAGCCACGCCCTCCGGGTTCATGATGAACGGACCCATGCCGAGCGAAGGTGATTCGTCATCCTTATAGTCTGGAATATCGGCGCCATCCCATTTCTTGCCGTCCCAGCGGATAATCTTCCGTGATGGATCGAAAGGCTGTCCGTTGATGTCGCATGAGGCGCGGTTGTACAGGATGCGGCGATTGTCAGGCCACGCCCACGCCCCACCCAGACTCTGGCCGATACCCGTCGGATCGCTGTTGTCGCGGCGGCCCATCATGTTGCCTTCTTCCGTCCACGCACCGCAGAAGATCCAGCAACCGCTCGCCGTGCTGCCGTCGTCGCGAAGTTGCGAAAAACCAGAGAGCTGTTGTCCCGCTTTCAGTACACGCCTGTTCGAATCGACGATGTCGCTCACCGCCGAGCCGTTGTACTCCTTCGCCAGTTCTTCCGGCGTAGGGCTTTCCGGGTCGAAGTACGGCCAGTTGAGCTTGAGTATCGGGTCCGGATACGCGCCACCCTGCGTGCGGTACATCTCTCGCATCCTCGTGAAGAGGTTCGACATGATCTCGGCGTCACTGAGTGCTTCACCCGGCGGCTCGGCCCCTTTCCAGTGCCATTGCAGCACCCGCGATGAACTCACCACCGAGCCATTTTCTTCCGCGAAGCAAGTAGTAGGAAGCCGGAACACTTCCGTCTGTATCTTCGACGAATCGGCGTTGTTGAACTCGCCAAAGTTCTTCCAGAACTCCGATGTCTCCGTCGCCAGCGGATCCATGATCAACAGCCATTTGAGCTTGCTCAGCCCTTCGAACACTTTCGCCTTGTTCGGCGCGGAAGCGATCATGTTGAAGCCCTGGCAAACGTAACCGGTCATCTTGCCCTGTACCATCAACTCGACGTTCTGGATGACGTCATAGGTCTTGTCCGGCTTCGGCAGATAGTCGTACGCCCAGTTGTTTTCCTTCGTGGCCGCGTCGCCCCACCAGGACTTCATCATGCTGACGAAGAACGCCGGATAGTTCTGATAGAAGCTGAGCTGGTTAGGACGAAGGGGCTTGAGCGTGTGCTTGCGAAGATAGGCGTGATAGCCCTGATCGTCTTCGGATGGAAGCACCATGTATCCGGGGAGCATTTCGCTCAACAGCCCAAGGTCTGTCAGACCCTGGATGTTCGAGTGTCCGCGCAGTGCATTGACGCCACCCCCTGCAATCCCGATGTTTCCCAGCAGCAACTGCACCATGGCACCCGTGCGGATAATCTGTGCACCGATCGAATGATGTGTCCATCCAAGCGCGTACAGCAACGTTCCCGCGCGATTGGGCGTGGCCGTACTGCCTAGCACCTCGCAGACGTGCAAAAACTTTTCTTTGGGCGTGCCACAGATCTTCTCGACCATTTCAGGCGTGTATCGGGAGAAGTGGGCCTTCATCAGTTGATAAACGCAACGCGGATCGGAAAGCGTTGCGTCAGTTTTTACGAACCCGTCTTCGCCGTATTCGTAATCCCAGCTGCTTTTGTCGTAGGCGCGCTTCTCCGCGTTGTAGCCGGAGTACAGACCATCCTTGAACTCGAAGTCACCGCGGACAATGAAGCTGAAGTCCGTGTAATTGCGCACGTATTCGTGCTGGATCTTCCCGGTGGTCAGCAGATAGTTGATGACGCCGCCCAGGAACGCGATGTCCGTGCCCGTACGAATCGGCGCATAGTAGTCCGCGACCGACGCAGTGCGTGTAAAGCGCGGATCGACCACGATCAGCCGCGCGCCGCGATGCGCTTTCGCTTCGACGACCCATTTGAAGCCGCAAGGATGTGCCTCGGCTGCATTGCCGCCCATCACGAGAATCACATCTGCATTCCGGATATCGACCCAATGGTTTGTCATCGAACCGCGGCCAAATGTCGGGGCAAGACCTGCCACCGTCGGGCCGTGTCAGACACGCGCCTGGTTATCGAATGCGAGCATCCCCAGACTGCGGACTACCTTGTGCGTCAAATAACCGGCTTCGTTACTCGCGGCAGATGCGGCAAGAAAGCCCGTCGTCACCCAACGGTTGACCGTCTTTCCGTCGGGCGTTTTTTCGACGAAGTTCGCGTCCCGATCTGCCTTGAGCAGCTTCGCGATGCGATCGAAGGCGTCGTCCCAGGAAATCGGTGTCCATTTATCCGAGCCGGGAGCGCGATATTCGGGAATCGTGAGACGCGATTCGCTGTGAATGATGTCGAGAAGACTGGCACCTTTCGGACACAAGGTGCCTCGATTGACGGGGTGATCGGGATCGCCCTCGATGTGGATGATGCTGCCTTTCGCGTTCTTCGCGTTGTCACCCAGTGCATACATCAGAATGCCGCACCCCACCGAGCAATACGTGCAGGTGTTTCGTACTTCAGTGGCGCGACTGAGCTTGTATTGACGAACTTCTGCTATCGCGGCGCCCGGAGAAAAACCCAACAGCGCGACGCTCGAACTGGCGAGTGTCGCAGCCGAGATCTTCAGGAACTGCCGTCGTGTCAGGCTATCCATGGATGTTTCCTAAACCGGTGTCGCGCGGCGTTGTTGGGGACACTCTCGCGTTCTCGTTCATCGTCTTCGATATCCGCTGACGTGTATTCCGGGAACGCACGATCTTTCGAAAAGCATGGCCTTTCCGCTCAGACGGAGATGCACGATCCTGTCCCACTGCGTGCGTTGTCACTTCAACGTGAGTTTTGTCTATCTGAACCGGTGCATGTGCCGGGTGAAAGGCGAGTGATATAAATTTCCTCAACCCCGTACGGAACCGAAGGAGTGTCGATATGGATCAGCGTGGCCTTTTCTCACCGACATCGATTGGTGCGATTCCCGTCGCGAATCGCATTGCGATGGCGCCATTGACGCGCTCGCGCGCCGGGATGGACGGGGTGCAGTCGGCGCTTGCCGTCGAGTACTACCGGCAACGGGCGTCGGCGGGACTCATTGTCAGCGAGGCCACGAACATTTCGCAGCAGGCGCGGGGCTACGCATACACGCCGAGCATTTACACGGAAGCACAGGTAGCCGCGTGGTCGGCCGTCACCCAGGCCGTGCACGAGGCGGGCGGCCGTATCGTGCTCCAGTTGTGGCACGTCGGTCGCATGTCGCACGTCAGCCTGCAAAAAGATGGGGCCGCGCCTGTCGCGCCATCGGCCATTCAGGCTGACGATGAAGTCTTTACAGTCGATGGCCCGGCGCGACCGTCGATGCCTCGGGCCCTCGAACTGGACGAAATACCCGCCATCATCGAAGACTATCGGCACGCTGCGAGCAACGCGAAGTCAGCAGGATTCGACGGCGTCGAAGTGCATGCCGCGAATTGCTATCTGCTGGAACAGTTCATTCGCGACAGCACCAACAAGCGGACCGACCGTTATGGCGGTTCGATCGAAAATCGCACGCGTCTCGCCATCGAAGTCATCGAAGCCGTCGCCGATGTGTGGGGCGCCGATCGCGTTGGCGTTCGCCTCTCGCCGATTACGCGCGCTGTCGGCGATACGCCCCTGGACAGCAATCCGCAGGCAACCTATGGATTTCTCGCAGAGCGTGTTGGCAAGCTCGGTCTCGCGTGGCTGCATTGCGTGGAAGGGCAAACGCAAGGCAAGAACGCAGCAGGAGAGTTTGATTTCAAGGCACTGCACGAATCCTTCGGCAGCAAATACATTGCAAACAACAGCTACGATCGCGAACGGGCCATTGAAGCGGTGGACTCCGGCTATGCCGACATGATCGCTTTCGGCAGACCATTTATCGGAAATCCCGATCTGGTGGACAGGCTGCGTCACGATTTGCCGCTAACGAAAGCACCCGTCGAAACCTACTATGGCGGCGGCGCAGAAGGCTACACGGACTTTCAGCCGTTCACGCAATCTGCCTCGTGAAGTCTGGCCGCGCTGGGTATTGCCGGATTCGATCCTCGCGCCGTGGCCTTCAAAGCACGCATCACGCTCTTCCGCTCACTGACTCCCAGACCTACGAAATCCCTCCACCCATACTTTCGTTTAGGGTCTGGAGGGATACCCTGGGCAGTTCCATACCGCCGTAGACTACCCGCCTTCCTCTGGCGACGCTATCTTTGACACGTGCCTCCCGGGCTTTGCTGGTAAGGGTTCCGGGTGGGTACGCGAACAGCTCTGCGTCATTCGGCGCAGAGTGTCCTGGCGCTACTTCTGAGCGGAAACAGAGGGAAGATCCATGCACGAATCACTTGCCATCGGTCTATACACCGAGCCTACAAAAGTCGTTCCTCATTCATCCGGACTTGTCGCGCGGAATGCGGGCATCGAACCGGATGAGGACCGGCACGACACCATCCTGAGCGCTGGATTGCAGATCGACCGTCAGTCGCTTCACAAGACGAATTCGTTCGTCGCCTCGCGGTGGACAAGCGAAGCACCGCGAATCTGGAACACCACCGTCGACGCTCAGCACATGCTCGTCGCACTGTGTTTGCGTCAAGCGGTAGTCACGGTCGTGTCGAACGGCGAGCCGTTCTACGACGGCGTGCTCGATCGCGGTGCCGCGCTCGTGTTGCCGTCCGGCGTGGAGGTCAGTGGCACGTTTCACACGCCCGCCGACTTCCTGCACGTGTACGTGCCTGCGCACTGGCTCACGGAGTGGCTCGACGACGGCGAGGCGCCGAACATCACCTCGCTGTTCGCTGCAGCGCCGTTGCATGTGCGGGATTCCGTCGTGATCAAACTCACTGGCACGCTATTGCGGGCAGTACATGGACGGGCGGCAACCAGTTCGCTTTACGCAGACGGAATTACGCTATCTATCCTGGCCAGGCTGCTGGAGAACATCGTTGCACGTGCATCGATCAAGCCGGCGCGGGCGTCGTCCGTGTCGCCGCTCGAAGCGTGGCGGGTCAAGATCGCCGTCGATTTCATCGATCAGCGGATTGACGGCAGTCTGACGCTGGCAGAGTTGGGCGGAGCGGTCGGGCTGTCGCCGATGCACTTCGCCGCGCGTTTCAGGGCCGCGACGGGGACTTCGCCTCATACGTTCATCTTGCGCAGGCGGGTCGAGCACGCGAAGACGCTGCTTGCCACCACGAGATCGACCGTCGCCGATATTGCGTTCAGCGTCGGATTTCGCACCCAGGCGCATTTCACCACGGTGTTTCGGCGTCACGTCGATGACACACCGCATCGGTGGCGGGCGAAACATGGCCGCTCCGAAAGCGTCGTAGCGCGAGGCATTTGAAGTACTGTGACCGACCGAACGCCGGCGGCGCGAGCCGCCGGCGTTTGCTATTTCTCTCTTCACTCGCGCAAGGCCGCGACGCCATCAATGATGCATCGCCGCTGCAACGAGAAAGTGAAACGGCATGGCGAGCAGCATGGTGCCGACAAAGCCCACCAGCCACAGAATGACAAACCACATCATGCGTTTGCCGAGCGTTGTCGATTCGGAATCGGAAGCTGGATTGGACATGACTGATCCCCTTCAATGGTATTGGCTTCCCGCTTGCAGCTTGCCGCGAAAGACCCAATAACCCGCAGTGGTGTACACGATGATGATCGGGATGATGATCACCGCACCTACGAGGGCGAAAAGCTGGCTCGGCCGGGGCGATGCAGCGTCCCAAAGCGTGACGCTATTGGGTATCGCGTAAGGCCATATGCTGATCAGCAAGCCGATGTAGCCCAGCAGGATCAGCACGAGGCACAGCACGAACGGCGCGAGATCCATGCGGCGTTTCACTGCGGCGTACATCAGCACGGTAGTGATCGCCACGAGGAAAGGCACCGAGTACAGCCTGTAGCGGAACGATGAATGGAACCAGCGTGCGGCAACCTGCGCATCTGTCAAAGGTGTCCAGATGCTGACGACGAGAATGAAGCCAAGCAACACGAGCGTCAGCGGCCATACCAGCGCACGCAGACGCTCCTGGAACTCACCCTCCGTCTTGAGCACGAGATAGGTCGCACCCTGCAACGCGTAGGTGAACATCAAGCCCATGCCCGTCAAGAAGCTGAACGGCGTGACCCAAAAGAATGGATCGCCGGAAAAGACGCCGTTCTTGACGGGAATGCCGTGAAGATAGGCACCCAGAATCACGCCTTGAAAGAACGCCGCGCCTGCCGAGCCACAGATGAAAGCCAGACTCCACATGTTCTTCGTGCGATTGGCCTTGCCACGCACTTCGAACGATACGCCGCGGAAAATCAGGCAGACCAGCATGAATATGATGGGCAGATAAAGCCCCGACAGCGCGACCGAATAGACCATCGGAAAGGCCGCAAACAGCGCGGCGCCGCCCAGTACCAGCCACGTTTCATTGCCGTCCCAGACTGGCGCGATGCTATGCATCATCATGTCTCTCTCGCTGTCGAGCGGGAAGAACGGAAAGATCATGCCGATGCCCAGATCGAATCCGTCGAGAGCGATGTACATAAAAAGGCCGAGTGCGATGATGGCGGCCCATATCACGGTGACGTCCATGCCATGCTCCGGAATGTCTGAAGGAGGTATGTGTGCGGCGAGTTATTCCGTTGCGGCGGCAAGCGGGCGCCGCCCGGTGGCTTCGGCAGGGTCTACGGGTTCGGGCGTCGGCGTGCCGTCTTCCGAGCGTCCTGGCCCGGCTTGAATGAGCTTCATGATGTAGTAGATGCCCGTGCCGAACACGAGAAAGTAGACCATCACGAAGATGAGCAGAGACACGCCGGCGCTTTGAGCCGTCACGGGCGAGACGGCATCTTTCGTGCGAAGCACGCCGTAGACAACCCACGGTTGGCGACCCGCTTCAGTTGTGATCCAGCCAGCAATCAGCGAGATGATCCCTGTCGGTCCCATCAGCACAGTGAGCCATTGATAAGGACGGAATTCGAAGAGCTTGCCGCTTCTGCGCAGGATGAGGCCGACGATCGCCGTCAGGATCATCAATACGCCAAGCCCGGCCATGATGCGGAAGGTCCAGAAGATCAGCGACGAATTCGGCCGGTCTTCCTTGGGGAACTCCTTCAGCCCACGAATTTCGCCGTCCCAGCTGTGCGTGAGAATCAGGCTGCCGAGATGCGGTATCTGGATCGCGTAGCGTGTTTCCTCGGCCTGCATATCGGGAAAGCCGATGAGATTCAGCGCAGTGCCGCCTTTCTCGGTCTCCCACAAGCCTTCGATGGCGGCGATCTTCGCAGGCTGATACTTGCGCGTATTCAGCCCGTGCTGATCGCCTACGAAAGCCTGGATAGGTGCCAGAAACAGCAGTAGCCAGAGGGCCATCGAATACATCGTCTTGACTTCGGGATCGCGGCGTCCGTGCAGCAGATGCCAGCCTCCCGTCGCGGCGACGATCAGCGCGGCGACGATAAACGCGGCCATCGTCATATGCGCCAGCCGGTACGGAAAGGATGGATTGAAAATGACGGCAAACCAGTCGACCGGGACCACATGTCCATTCTCGACGGAAAACCCTTGCGGCGTTTGCATCCAGCTATTCGAGGACAAGATCCAGAAGGTCGAGATCAGCGTGCCGATCGCCACGAGCAATGTGGCAGCGAAATGAGCCTTCGGTCCCACCTTTTGCCAGCCGAACAACATGATGCCGAGAAACCCGGCTTCGAGGAAAAAGGCGGTCATCACCTCGTAGGTCAACAACGGACCGGTGATGGGCCCAGCGAAGCTGGAGAAGCCGGACCAGTTGGTCCCAAACTCGTAGGCCATCACCACACCCGACACGACACCCATGCCGAAACCCACGGCGAAGATCTTCGACCAGTAAATGCACAGTTCCTTGTAATGCGGCTTGCCCGTTTTCAGGTAGCAGCCTTCGAGGACAGCAAGAAAGCTCGCCAGCCCGATGCTGAGCGCCGGGAACATGATGTGGAACGAGACTGTGAACGCGAACTGAAGCCGTGACAGATCGAGCGCATTGGCATCCATCGAAATCACCTTTCACCAGGCGCACCGGCACTTCGGGACGTCACACGCGCGTTTCGCAGGAAGGAGCGCGTGGGCACCGCCAGGAAGTACGGCGTCGCTCAAGGGTTTATGCCGCCAGTTTTCAAAGATCGACGTTCCGCCTTGGGGCCGCCGGGGTCGAAGGTCGTTCGAGAGGATGAGGCGTATCGTCTGCCCAGATCCGATTGCTCTCGATGACAACACACTAGCGCGATAGGGCTGCGCGGGCAAATAGTACTGCGGTATGACGGCGCCTTAAGGGCGGCATCGAAACCCTATACCGTCGTATAGAACTGCATGCAAGCGACTTCACGGACTCGTCGATGAACGCTAGGGATTACCGACTGCCTGCTGGATTCTTGCGAGTATCACGTCCGAATCGAGAGGCTTTTCAAGGTACGCTATTGCGCCATTGGCGAGTGCAACGGCTTCGTCCTGCACATTGGGATATCCCGTGATGAAAATGGTCGGCGGTGCGATGCCACCCGAAGCCAGTTGTGCATGCATCTCGATGCCTGACATGCCCGGCATCGTGACGTCCGAGATCAGCAATCGCGTTTGCTGCACGATGCCTGAGCGAAGGAATGCATCGGCGCAATCGAACGAAGCAACATCCCATCCTAGCGAGCGTATGAGATTCTCGATCGCCTCCCGAACCGATTCGTCATCTTCTACTATCGAAACAATAGCGGCAGGCGTCACGGGATCCCCTCGGACGGGTTCCACAGGCGGAACGCGCGACGACCCTGTGGATTGTGAACTGTTATCTTTCTAGAATAATGGGTCCGCTACGCTGCAGTAACCATACGTTGGTATAAAAATACGTCTGGTCTATGTAAGGCCCGGAGGCCTGAATGTAATCCGTATCGCGGGCAAGCGATCGGCTGTGTATTGCCACAGCAGGGACCGTCGACGAAACCGGTTCTTGACATTGAAAGGGTCGCAAACGGGGCCGCACGGCGCAACGCTCGCATCGAGCGGATAATTGAACAGCACATCGCGTGAGAGGGGATGCGTAATGACGACCACCGGGAAATCGGCTTCGGGTGACAGCGACGGCTCGCTGGCACCGTCGATCGTCTACATCATCGACGACGATGAGGACGTGAGGGAGTCGCTAGGCAGCCTGTTGCGCTCGGTGGGGCATCGCGTCGAAGCATTCGGTTCACCCGTCGAATTCATCGCGTTTCGCCGCGAGAGCATTCCAAGCTGCCTCATTCTCGACGTGCGGCTGCGCAGCGAAAGCGGCCTCGCTTTTCAGCAGTCGATTGCCAGTCTCGCGCCCCACATTCCAATCCTTTTCATCACAGGTTTTCCGGACGTCGAGATGTCCGTCAAGGCGATGAAAGCCGGGGCGATGGAGTTCTTCTCCAAGCCTTTCCGCGAGCAGGACATGCTCGACGCCGTCACGCAGGCGCTGCAGCGCGATGCGGAACGACTCGCCTTCGAGTCTTCCATTGCCGAGCTACGCGGCCGGTATCAATCGTTGACGCCCAAGGAACGCGATGTGCTCGAATTCGTGCTTGCTGGCTTGCTCAACAAGCAGATCGCCGATGAAATGCACCTCAGCGAAATCACCATCAAGCTGCATCGCGGGCAGGTGATGCGAAAGATGGGCGTGCGGTCGGTCGTCGAACTGGTTCGCCACGCGCAGGTGTTGGGCGTCAATCCACGGGCGCGCCGCTCCTGATGTGATGGTTTGACGATGCGTGCCGCCACGGCACACTAACCAAAAGTATAAGGTCCCGTCATTTTCCTCACGCGCCAAAACCCTTTGTAGGTCTGGCATCGCCCGCCATGCAGGCATATCTTGAATGGGCCGCGTGTGCTTCGGGTGGTGCGCTTGCAAGGCACCCACGAAGCCGGAATCGCCCATGATCCGTCGCTCACGACGTTAGCGGACCATCTTCGCGACAACGCGCGGCCTCGTTTGAATGGAGTCTGTGTCAGCGGCTCACGCTTCGTGAGTCCGCTGCACGGCAATGCAAGTGTCGAATGGAGGCGCAGATGCTGCTAGAAGCAAACCTCGTCGATCCGTGGACCCGGACAATCAATCTTCTGTCGTTGCGTTCGGGGCCATCGTGCACGATTGAAGAGTCCATCGATCAACCTTTGCGGCGCAGGGCGGCCACCGAGAGCAACGCTTCGGCTTGGGAGCCGTGCGTGACGGTGATCGACCGGCCAAGTGCCTTGACTGTCGTGCTCGACTGGCGCGATCCGACCAAGTGCTGCTATCGCGAGCAGTTGTGGGTCTCCGCGCGTGCGCGTGTGTCGGGCCGCTGCGCCATGACGGGCGCGGCGATCGAGCCGGGTGACGACATCTTCCGCCCGCGCCCGGCGCGCCCAGCGCCGCGCAACGTCACGGCAATGGTGCTCGCGTCCGCGGTGGAAGCTTGCACCGCGTCGCTGCCGCCGTTGCTGGAGCAGCGCTGCGCGCCGTGTTCCGCTGAAGACGTGCGCCGCTTCGCAGAAGAACCCGCACTGGACGCCGTCGGATAGGCAGCTTTCCTTCCCGGTGATGCAACAGGGCCAGACGCGAACTTTTGTGAATTCATCTGCTGCAGTAAAGATGCGCGATCCGTGTAGGTAATCAATGGCGTTTTCCGCTTTTTAACTGTCTCCAGACGCATAATCCGGAAATTAACGTGGCTCTGTTGCGCGGCGATGAGTAGTATTAGATTGGGATCGTTTCACGGGACAAGACAGTGAACGGCAATCTGGCCAGTCAGCACGCAACTGAAAACCCGACCGTGTTCATCGTCGACGATGATGAAGACGTGCGCGACGCGTTGCAGCAACTGTTGAGATCGGTGGGTACCAAGGCCAGCGTCTTCTCCAACGGAGAAGCGCTGATCGAGGCATTGAAAGACGGCCCGTTGAATGACGCACCCGCGTGTATCGTGCTCGATGTTCGCCTCAAGGGCCAAAGCGGTTTGATGGTTCAGCAGGAACTGGCGCGGCGCGGCGTCTCACATCCCGTCATTTTCTTGACCGGTCACGGTGACATTGTCATGACCGTCAAGGCCATGAAAGCGGGTGCGGTGGATTTCCTCACGAAGCCGTTGCGCGACCAGGATCTGCTCGACGCAATTGCCGAAGCGATCAGCCTGGACCGCTTGAGGCTGGCCGATGCATCGGCCTTGCAAGACCTGCAGGACCGCTGGATCGAACTGACGCCGCGGCAAAAGCAGGTGATGCATCGGATCGCGCGCGGCATGCTGACCGGCCAGATCGCAAGTGAACTCGGTGTCAGCGAGATCACCGTCAAGATTTACCGCGGAGAAGGGATGAAGCGTCTGGGTGTGAAGACGCTCGGCGAGTTCATCCAGAAAGCAAAATTGCTGGGACTCGCGGTTTCGCCGTCCGAATCCGCATATCTGGAAAGCGGTGGCCGCTAAAGCTCGGGACGCAAGTGAAACACGACGCCTTTATCGCAGCCGTCGTGTGCGCGATCCAGCGTGAATGAAAACTGCGTTCCGTGCGGCTCGGCGTTGTCGTGCCATAGCTCTCCACCGTGTGCTTCGATGATTCGCTTGCAGACGGACAGCCCACGCCCCATGCCACCCGTTTTCGTGGTGACGAACGGAAGAAACAGCGCGTCTCTGCTTTCCTGTGCGATGCCGGGGCCCGAGTCGAAAACGTTGATGACGATAGTCTCTCCGCGCCCAATTTCCGACGAAATCCTGATGATGCGCGCGCGATCGGTGACGTGAGAGATTGCATCGAGCGCATTGAGAAGCAGGTGCTGGATGACCTGCTGGATCTGCATGCGATTGCCGAGCACTGGCCGCATGTTATCGATGCCCACCAGCCTGACCTCCGCGCGATGATCGTCGATGCGCTTGCTCGAGAGCAGGACGACTTCGCGTATGGCAGCATGAATGTCGAATCGGCGGAACGCCTGTTCAGGCTGCCTGATCAGCGTGCGAAGCCCGTCGATCGAACGTTTCGCCCTTGCTGCGCAGCTTCGAACCTTGTCGAGACTGAGTTTGACTTCATCGAGGCTGGGCACATCGCGCTCCAGCCAACGAAGCCCGGCGCCCGTCGATGCGTCGATCGCGCTGAGCGGCTGGCTCAGCTCGTGAATGATCGAGGCGAGCAGCTCATCCGTATTGGTGGCGCAGGACGCTTCGAACAGTGCATTGCGCGCATGATGCAATTGACGCTCTGTGTCGTCGCAAGGGCGTTTCTCATCGTCGTGTGAGGGCTGCGCCATTGCCTGTGCGAGAGAAGGTCCGATCTGCGATGCCATGCGTTCTATCAAGGCGCGCTTATCAGGGGAAAAAGCGGAATCGGGTTGGCTGCTTTGCAAGTACAGCACGGCAATGAGATCGCGATGACTGAATAGCGGAATGCCGAATCCGGTAAGCGACGCAGAATCATCAGCGATTCCGCGGCCGGCTGATTCGATGCATCGGACTTTTGTGTCCGCGAGCAATGGCAATCCGGTGCGCAGCACTGACCGTCCAATGAAGAGGCTCAGCGATTCAGGTGTGATTGCTGATCCGAATTCGACCACGATGTCTTGCTGCTGCGTTGCGCGCGCACGCACACAGAGGCCGCTTTCTGCGCGGAACATCAGCTGGCATACGGTTGCGCCCGTGCTGACCAGCATCATGCGCATGATGGTTTCCATCACGCGTTTCAGTGCAACTTCATCGAGCCGGACAGCCGGAATCGTAGCGGGCGCTTCCGTGTTTTCTTCACGATCGCTCGACATGTCGCGCTCTCCCGATTCAGAAAAATCAGTCACGTTGCATGCACTGTCCACTGACTGTTTCACCCTGACTGCCCGCGATGTTGCGAATCATTTGATGAGTATAGATCGCCTGATCAGTCCGTTGTTTCCGATGTGTTGTTGAACCCACGTTAGATGCGAAGCGGTCGCCTCCATCGCTCCAGACATTAGTTATTTCGCTGCACATAAAGGTTCATCGAACACGCACATACCCGTGCGCATTGAAAAATCCACGTTCCTTATCCGGTCGATTTTTATCAGGAACGGTGGCAATCTTCCTGTTACCGATCGTCGCTGCCGCGAAGGAAAAAATAAACGCGCATGACGTTCGTTCAGATGGCGTCACCCATCGGAAGAGGTGCATATGGACAAGCTTCGGAACATGCGCGTATTTGCACGCGTGGTCGAAATGGGCAGCTTCACGAACGTGGCCAGACAGTTGAACAGCACGACAGGCAATGTATCGAGAGCCGTCACTGAACTCGAACAGGATCTCTCCACGCGACTCATACAGCGCACGACACGACGTCTTGCAGTGACGGAATCCGGGCAACGCTACTACTCGCGGTGCAAGAAGATACTCGAAGAGATCGACTACGCCGACGCGGAAGCGCGCGAGGCGATAAGCGAGCCGCGTGGCATATTGAGGGTGCACGCCATTCCCGGTCTGGGTCAAAAGCACGTGACAGCGGCGATCATTGCGTACCGCAAGGAGCATCCATCCGTGTGCGTAGAACTGACACTCACACAAGAGATGCCCGATCTTTTAAGCGATGCGATCGATGTGTCGATATTCTCCGCGACAGCCTTGCCCGATTCGGCCAATGTCGCACAGATCATCGGATCGAGTCGTTCGATTCTGGTTGCATCGCCGGACTATATTGCCGGCAACGGCGCGCCTGAAACACTCGACGACCTTTCCCGGCACACCTGCGTGCGCATCCACACTCCGCCGTATCCATCGGACGACTGGATCCTGTGCAGCACTTCCGAGGAATTCGTCTTTACGCCATCGGATTCGTACTTCTCGGTCAACGATCATGAAGCCATGTCGGTCGCGCTCAGGGCGGGCGCCGGCGTCGGCTTGCTATCCGCGTACTCGGTAATGGATGACTTGCGACTCGGTAATCTGGTGCGCGTTCTGCCGGATCTTTCCACGCATCCACGCTTCGTCTACGCGATTTATCCTTCACGACAGTATCTGGAAGCGAAGATCAGGACGTTCGTCGAATTCATCAAACAGAGCGTCGGGCGGAGTCTCTCCCAGGAAGAAGAAGCGATCAGCGCCCGATCTAACAATAAAGATTAAAAACGCTAATCAGTGATGCCGGTAAGTCCAGGTATGACTCGACGGCGGCGCGCTTTCGCCCATCTCCGATGTCGATGCGGCGACACCGCCGACATCGTCTGAATAGCGGGTTCTTTCGTTCATACGTTCACTCGACAGTGTCTGTGAGCTTTCGCCGCGCTGCGATGCCGGTGCGCCCACATAGGGCCGATAGAACGGCGCTGGTCCATATCCGCTTGCGAACGCAGAAGGCGAGACAGAGGCTGATGCGGCAGCGAGAAAGAGTCCCGCGAACAATGCTCGTTTCATGATTGACTCCGGAAATGCAGTCTGGGACCAGCGAATAGTGGTCCCACATACGACTATTTCATCAAGTGCGTTGCGTCAGTTGCCAGGCTCGGAAACGTGCATGTTGTTCGTCACGCCCGTCACGCCGGCAACCTTGCTCGCAACGTTTTGCGCTACGGTTAGCTGCGACGCATCCGGGGCCTCGCCCAGCAACGTGACTTCGCCGCCGCGCGCCAGAATGACGATGCCCGACGAGTCGAGATGTTTCGTCGCGGTCAGTGCGTGCCGGACTTTTATCTCGAGTTGATGGTTCTGCATCCGGACGGCCTTTTTGGTCGGCGGTGCCGCGGCTGCACTGGCAGCCGCGTCGGTCTGTGCATAAGCGGGTGCCACTCCGGCAATGGCGATTGCGGTGATCGCAAAAGCGATCAGATGTTTGCCTGCAGACATAGCGATTCTCCCTCGTGTCGAGTTGATAACGGATAGTCGATGCAGCGTGTTTCTCGCGCCGCAATATCGTCCGTTGAAAGCATTGTTCAGGTCATGGCATCGCGAAGTCTTTTCTGAAAACACGTTATTTGCGAGCGCTCACGATGGCTTACGGATTGCCGTCGGGTGGTGGGGCTGTATCTGTATTGGACTGAACATCGGTGAGTGGCTGAGTGCCCGCGCTCTGTTGACGCTTTTTCTCGGCAAGGCGTGCTTCAGCCGACTCGATATCGTAGGGAAATCGCAAACGCGACGCTTCTGCAGGCCGATAGCCAACGCCTTCCAGATCCGAAAGATGCTGAAGAACCTGCGCGCGAGTCAGTGGGCCGTTGTCGCTCTGTGCAAGCACTGACACGGGAAACATCAGCGCGATTGCAAACAGCCCCGTAGATCGTAGCGGACTCAACGGGCGAACTGTGCTGAAGCCGTTCGTGGAATGACGCGTATTCATGAACCGACCATAGCATTCACATCAAAGCCACATCGAATCCTGATTCGCAGTGGAAATTTCCCGTGCGGAGCCGAAAGAATGGCCTTGTCTGCGGCGTTAATATGAACCGCGCGCGGCGCCAGGCTTAGCGGCAGTAAAGGCGACGGCATCCCACAAAAATTCGATGCGACAAGGTCGAACGGACATGATTGCGACTCTCCGTGGTCTTTTGAAAGAGGCCGTTGTCTATCGAAACGACGATTTGCCGCGCTTCCTGCACGCGTTCAAGGCGGCGCTGGCTGTCATCCTGAGCATGCTGATCTGCATGCGGCTGGAACTGCGCGCGCCCGGCACGTCGATGGTATCGGCGGTGATCGTGATGCTCGCGCAGCGAAGCGGAATGGTGATCGCACGTGCCTTTTACCGCACGCTGGGCATTGCGTGCGGAAGTCTCGCCGGGCTGACGCTGATCAGTCTGTTTGCACAGCAGCCGCCGCTATTTATCGCCGGTTTGTCGATATGGGTGGGGCTGTTCGTTGCGGGTTCGTCGTACTACAAGAATTACCAGTCGTATGGTTTCGTGCTGTCGGGCTACGCCGCTTGCATTACGACCGTTCCCGAATGGCCCGTTCCCTACGATGTCGTGATCAACCTGATTTACATCGTCAGCGAGGTGATGATCGGTGTCGCGATGGGCAGTCTTGTGAGTGCACTCGTGTTTCCGCAGAAAGTGGTTCCTGCATTGATCACATGGCGGGAATCCGCGTTGGGGAAGCTGTTGCCCGCACTGCGCGCAGCAGCATTGGGAAATAGCAAGGACGATCCGATCGACAGCTACATGAAACTCATACGCGAGAGCGTGTCGATAGAAGAATTGCGCACGGCGGCTGTGTTCGAGGATCCTGAAATGCGTTTGCGCAACGATGCCTTGACGATGCTCGATCGCACGTTCCTTGACACGGTCACGCGTCTCTACGCATTGGACCGCGCAAGACACATGACCCAGCATGTGGGTGCCGAGGTGCAGGCCGAAATCGATGCGACTTTCGATCTCCTCGCGAAAGCCGCTGCAACCGACGATACGGGAACACAGGAAACCGCGAACCGCCTGCAGGCACTGGAAACGCAGCTTTCCTCGATAAGAGATACGTTGCCCGAGCGTGTGGCGGTACAACTGTCGAAGGTAAGCCCCAACGACGACAATTATCGCGCGATAGAAATGGTCGGTGCCGAAGTCTATACGGCGACGACTTCGCTTCGCGAGTTCTGCGGTGCATGCAGCATCGTGCTGAATCCACCGAAGATCCAGCTGTCCTTGCCGATCATTCAGGCGATTGCGTTCATGCGCAATGCGCCGATCCGTTCGAGTGGTTTGTCCGCGTTGCTATCGGGACTACGTGCAGCGATTGCGACGGGCGTCGTCGGGGCCGCGTGGGTCGCTTCAGGATGGACCAATGGGTATATTGCCGTCGTATCTGCCGGGATCACGAGCGGATTCTTTTCGCTGAGTCCAACCCCTGCCGCTGCAAGCTGGGATGCCTTCGTGGGCTGTGCGATTGCGTGCGTGGTGGGCTTCTTCGTCAACTTCATGTTGATGCCGGGCTTTGGCGACGTTTCGCTACTGGCGCTGTGTTTTGGCATTCTGATCTTCTTCAGCAGCTACGCCTCCACGTTCCCACGCTTCATCGCCATGGGCGCGGGCTTCAGCATCTACCTGTGCTATCTCCTGACGCCAACGAACGTGGCTGTCTATGACCCGCCCTATCTGCTCGATCGCGGTTTTGGCCTGCTGATTGGAATCGGCGTGGCGGCAAGTGCATTTTCACTCGTCGCGCCGAAAGAGGGTGAGTGGCTCGCAAAACGGTACGCCCGCCGCATCGAGGACGTGTTGTCGCATGCCGCCACCGATCTGATCGACGTCGAGACCTCGGCGCAATTGGGTATGTCGATGCGCGATCTCATCGTGCGTATCGTAACGGTACCGGGCGTGTCGCAAGCGTATCGCGAGAACATCACGAAGTGGGCCTTCGGACAGCTCTGGATCGCCAACGCGTTGATCCATGTGAGGGGATGGGCCGATTCGCAGGCGAACGCATTGCCACCCGCATGGGAAGCGGCGCAACGCGAGTGGCTCAGTGCGATGGAAGACGTGGCAGACAAGGCCACAAGCGGCGCCGTTGCAACAGCGCTCGCGCAAACCGAGCGCGTGCTCGATATGCTGCGAGAGCACGCGAGCCCGTCTTCGCCCGGAAGCAGCCGGGCGCTGTTCGAAGTGCGCGCCGGACTGTATTCGACGCGAGCGGCCTTGATCGACCAGTTGCCGGGCGTACCCAGCGCGCCCGCTGTCGCGTCATGAACGCGCCGGGTCGACAGCGATCCAGCTGGTCGCGCCTCACGCTCGTTTTGGGCCTCGTATTGCCTGTTCTGATGAGTTGCATCAGCGGTGCTGGGATCAAACCGGAAGCGTCCTTCATCGATCCAGCGTCGATCGATCCCGGTAATGCGTTGCGCGAGACGCAAAGCGACGCGAACTGGCCCACGAGCGAATGGTGGCGTGCATGGCGCGATCCGCAACTCGACCAACTGATGACGCGGGCCGTAGCCGGAAGCCCGACGCTGGCGATCGTCAGATCGCGCGTGACGGCGGCCGTCTGGCAGGCGCGCGCGCTGCGTGCCGATGAACTGCCGGATGTCGAGGGTGACGCCGCGCTCGCACGAACCCGTTTCCCGCGTTACGCAACGCCATCTCCGCCGGGCGGAACAACGGTCTGGGACAACTCGGCCGCCGTCACGCTTTCCTATGATCTCGATCTGTGGGGAAAAAACCGTTCGCTCGAGAAGGGCGCACTCGACGCAGTGCAAGCAACGGCTGCCGATGCCCAATTCGCGAAAGTCGAACTGCAGGTAGCGGTCGCGCGCACCTACACGCAGCTCGCGCTTCAGCACGCGCTGCTCGACATCTACCAGTCGATCAACGAAGAGGAACGGCGCAATCTGGATATCGCCACGCGGCGCCGTCAGGCGGGCATTGTCGGCGAGATCGATGAGCGTCAGGCGAGGACACAGTACCAGGCGGGCATGACCGATATTCTGCGGGCCAGGGACGATATCGCCATCGCGAGGCTGCAGATCGCCTATCTCGTCGGCGCAGGGCCGGGTTTCGGCGATACGCTGACGCGTCCTGTTTTGCCGCCCGATGTCGGCATCGCGCTTCCCACTTCGCTGCCGGCGGAAATCATCGGGCACCGCGCCGACGTCGTTGCACAGCGCTGGCGTGCTGCGGAAGCTGCGAAGAAGGTGGAGGCCGCCCATGCGGATTTCTATCCCAACATCAATCTCGTCGCCAGTGCGTCGCTGGCTTCCGTCGCACCGTTCGGCGGCTTCTTCAATTTCATCAACAGCGACGCTGTAGGTCACAGCGTGGGATTGGCGGGATCGTTGCCGATCTTCGACGCAGGGCGACGCCGGGGCCGCTTTGGCGTCGCCACAGCCGAATACGACGATGCAGTGCTGAAGTACAACGATACCGTGCTGTCGGCCATGCAAAACGTCGCTCAACAGGTGACGTTATTGCGGTCGCTCAAAGATCAGGAAACGTCTGCCGATACCGCGCTGAAATCCTCGATGCGTTCTTACGATCTTGCGAACCGTGGCTATCGCGGCGGCATTACGGAGTATCTGGACGTGCTTGTCGCGCAGAAGGTGATGCTTCAGCAACAGCGTGATCTCGCGCTGATCCGTGCGCAGCGGGTCGATGCGTGGGTGTTGCTGATGAAGGCGCTTGGCGGTGGTGCTGATGTCGATCCCACGCCAGCCAATATCGAGCGAGGTAAGGATGATACCCGTCGAAATTGAACTGTTCGGATTCTTCGCGCCTGTCCTGCTGATCGTGCTGGTTGCCTGCGTGTTTGTTTTTATCGCATTGGACCTGCTGCTTGCGAGGTTGGGTGTTTATCGGCTCGCGTGGCACCCGGGCCTTTTCAGGGTTGCGTTGTTTGCCGTGCTGTTCTGCGGCGTCGCGCTACTGGTCCAGAGAACGTGACGGAGCATCGCGCAAGCGAAGCTCTCGACAGCCAACGGGGCGGAAGATGAACAAGCAGTATCTCATTCGAATCGCCATGACGCTGATTACCGTAGTGATCGCTGTCTGGCTGATGCACGCGATATGGCTGCGCTATATGTACTCGCCGTGGACACGCGACGGGCGTGTGCGCGCAAACGTCATCAACCTGTCCACCGACGTCTCGGGACTCGTCAAGGAAGTGCGCGTCAAGGACAACCAGTGGGTGCGCAAGGGCGACGTGCTTTACGTGCTCGATCCCGACCGTTTCAGATATGCCGTCGATCAGGCCGATGCCGACGTGGCACGCGCCAACGCCCAGTTGCAACAGGCGCAGTCGCAAATGGATGCGAGCCTGTACGAATCGAAAATGCGCAAGGACCAGGCGTCGCGGCGGGAAAAGCTCTCGGGCGATGTCGTATCGGAAGAAATACGTTCTGACTATGCGCTGCAGTCGCGGCAATCGCAGTCGTCGCTGGAAGCTGCGCGGGCCGCCTATAGCGCAGCGCAAGCCGCACTCAAGGCCGCGCTGGCGCGCAAGGAAACGGCGCATCTCGATCTGGTGCGCAGCGAAGTCCGCGCCCCGACTGACGGCTATATCGTCAACCTCAATCTGTTTCCCGGCGACTATGCCAGCGCGGGCGTCGCGCGCATGGCGATGCTCGACTCGAACTCATTCTGGGTGTACGGCTATTTCGAGGAGACCAAGATCCAGGGCGTGCATGTGGGCGATCACGCCGTTGTGCGCCTGCTCGGCGGCAATGTCGATATTGGCGGGCATGTAGACAGTATCGCGAGCGGCATCGTGGATCGGGACAATCCGACGGGATCTGGCGAATTGCTCGCCAATGTCGACCCGATCTTCACATGGGTGCGCCTCGCGCAGCGCGTACCCGTGCGCATTCATCTGGACAGCGTGCCGGCGGGCATTCATCTCGCGATGGGCATGACCTGCACCATCACCCTCAGCGCCAGACGATGAACGCATAAGCACAGCAAGCTCGTTGGCCACGATCCGTGGATACTGAATATCCGCACGCTTTTCTGGAAAGACACCCATGCACGCGCTGATTACTCTCGGTGCGTGATCATGTCGACAGAAGGAGAGCGAGTCATGCTGCAGAAGAGCTATCCGTATTACCTCGCCAACGAAGCCGTCGCGGCGAATACCGATCTCGAAGTCACCGACAAGTTCAGCGGCGAAGTCGCCACACGTGTTGCGCTGGCCGACGCCAAAGCGATCGACAAGGCGATCGGGTTCGCCGTCGACGCGATGCCGGAAATGCGTGCCTTCCCGCCGTTCAAACGTCAGGCCGTGCTCGAACATTGCGTGACGCGCTTTCGCGAGCGCTTCGACGAAATGGCAATCGCGCTATGCATCGAAGCGGGCAAACCCATCAAGGACGCACGCGGTGAAGTCTCGCGGCTCATCGACACCTTCAAGGTTGCGGCGGAAGAATCGGTGCGTATTGGCGGCGAGATCATGAATCTGGAGATCTCTCAACGGGCGATGGGTTATCACGCCTATATCAAGCGCGTGCCGATCGGTCCGTGTTCATTCATCTCGCCCTTCAACTTCCCGCTCAATCTCGCGGCGCACAAGGTCGCACCGGCGCTCGCAGCAGGCGTGCCGTTCGTGCTCAAGCCGGCGAGCCGCACGCCCGTCGGTGCGTTGATCATCGGTGACGTGCTGGCCGAGACGGATCTCCCCAAGGGCGGCTTCTCGATTCTCCCGGCCCATCGCGACGGCGCGGATCTTTTCACCACCGACGAGCGCTTCAAGCTCATGTCATTTACGGGCTCGCCCGTTGTCGGTTGGGATCTGAAGGCGCGGGCGGGCAAGAAGAAAGTCGTGCTGGAACTGGGCGGCAATGCAGCCGTTATCGTCGATGGCGACCAGGGCGACAAGCTCGACTATGTCGTCGACCGGCTTGCGTTCGGTGCGTACTATCAGTCGGGCCAAAGCTGTATCGGCGTGCAACGCATTCTCGTGCACGCGTCGGTCTACGATGCGCTGCGCGAGAAACTGATCGCGAAGACCAAGTCGCTGAAGATGGGCGATCCCAAGAACGAAGACACGTTCGTCGGGCCAATGATCTCGCTGTCGGAGTCGAAGCGGCTCGCGGGCTGGATGGAAAGCGCGGTCGGAGCGGGTGCGAAGATCATCGCGGGCGGTAAGGTGGATGGTGCGATGTTCGAAGCGACGCTGCTCGAGAACGTGGGGCACGACACCGATCTATATCGCAAGGAAGCCTTCGGCCCTATCGCGATCCTCGAAAAATTCGACGATTTCGAACAGGCTGTCAAAACGGTCAACGACAGCGATTTCGGCTTGCAGGCAGGCGTCTTCACGGATTCGCTCGCGCACACGCATTTTGCGTGGGACGAACTGGACGTAGGCGGCGTGGTGATCAACGACGTGTCGTCGTTCCGTGTCGACAACATGCCGTATGGCGGCGTCAAGGACTCCGGGATCGGGCGGGAAGGCGTGCGCTACGCCATCGAGGACATGACGGAATTGCGCCTGATGGTGATGCGGCAGTTGTGAGGCACGCCTCGCGCGGACCTGGAAATGTTCATCCAGGTTCGCGCGAGCCGGGGATATCAACAGATCAGAACGACGCATCAGCCCACTACACACGCGAAATGCTTTCGAGTCGTCGAGTCCCGGTGTAGCTGGCGGAACGATCAGGTAACACGCATCGGAGCAATCAGATGGCCAAACTCAATGTCAATGGTCAGCCGCACGATATCGATGCGCCGCGCGACATGCCCGTTCTCTGGGTGTTGCGCGACATCATCGGGCTGACGGGAACCAAGTTCGGATGTGGGATTGCGCAATGCGGCGCGTGCACGGTTCATCTGGACGGCGTGGCGGTGCGCTCGTGTGTGCTGCCCATTGCGGCTGTCGGCGACAGAAAGATCACGACGATCGAAGCCATCGGCGAAACACCCATCGGCACGCGCGTTCAAGTGGCGTGGCGCGAACTCGACGTGGTTCAGTGCGGCTACTGTCAGTCCGGACAGGTGATGCAGGCGGCCTCGCTGCTCGCACAGATTCCAAACCCGGGCGACGCCGACATCGACGCCGGCATGGCGGGCAATATCTGCCGCTGCGGTACTTATCAACGCATCCGGGCAGCCGTGAAGCAGGCTGCCAGGGAGGCGTGACATGTCGCAAGGATTACTCGAAGCACAAAATGGCAAGGCAGTCGACCGTGCGTCAGCGCTCGTCACGCGCCGCGCGTTTCTGAAGTTCAGCGCAAGCGTCGCGGCGATCTCGGGCGGCGGCCTGCTATTGGCCTTTACGATGCCCGCACGCGGCCAGGGCGACGCGCGCAAGTCGGTCATCGGCGGCGATGGTGTGGAGACGCCGCAAGACGGCGTATTCGCTCCCAATGCATTCGTACAGATCGACAGGGCGGGCAAGGTCACGCTTATCGTGCCGAAAGTCGAAATGGGGCAAGGCGTGTACACATCGATACCGATGTTGATCGCCGAAGAACTCGAAGTGCCGCTGGACAACATCACGGTGGATCACGCGCCACCCGACGAAAAGCGTTTCATGGACCCGCTGCTCGGCGGCCAGCTGACGGGCGGCTCCACGTCGATCCGTTACGCGTGGGAACCGATGCGGCGTGCGGGCGCAGCCGCGCGCATGTTGCTGATCAACGCGGCCGCGCAGCAATGGCAGGTCGATCCTGCGACGTGCCACGCAGAGAACGGTCAGGTGATTCATGCCGATACGAAGCGAAACATCGCGTACGGCCAACTGGTCGATGCAGCGGCGAAGCTGTCCGTGCCGCAAGACGTGCCGCTGAAAAAACCGCAAGACTTCAAGTTGATCGGTACGCAGGCAAAACGTCTCGATTCGCCGGAGAAGGTGGACGGCAGCGCGATCTTCGGCCTCGACGTTCGTTTGCCCGACATGGTGTACGCGGCCATCGTCAACTGTCCGGTGTTCGGCGGGACGCTGGCGAGCGTCGACGATAGCGCAGCGAAGAAGATTCCGGGCGTGCGCCAGATCGTGAAAATCGACAACGGCGTGGCCGTCATCGGCGATCACACCTGGGCCGCGAAACGCGGCGCGGCGGCATTGAAGGTCACGTGGAACGAAGGCGCGGGCGCGACGGTGTCGACGAAAACGATCGTCGACGATCTGGCCATGGCATCGGAACGCAATGGTGCCGTCGCGCGCAAGGACGGCGATGTGAACGACGCGTTCCCGAAAGCGAGCACGCGCGTCGATGCCGTCTATCAGCAGCCGTTCCTTGCGCACGCAACGATGGAGCCGATCAACTGCACGGTGCATGTGAAGCCCGACAGTTGCGATATCTGGGTCGGCACGCAGGTGCCGACGCGCGCGGTCGATGTCGGTGCGCAGGTAACGGGGCTGGCGCCAGACAAAGTCATCGTGCACAACTTTCTGCTCGGTGGCGGCTTTGGCCGCAGGCTCGAAGTGGATGGCGTCATGCAGGCCGTGAAGGTGGCGAAGCAGTTGAACGTACCTGTCAAGGTCATGTGGACGCGCGAGGAAGACATTCAGCACGACATGTACCGGCCGTACTACTACGACAAGATCTCGGCGGGCCTCGATGCAAACGGCAAGCCGGTTGCGTGGCAGCATCGCATTGTTGGATCGTCGATATTTGCGCGCTTTGCGCCGGGCGCGATGAAGAATGGCGTGGACCCGGACGCCGTCGAGGTCGCAGCCGATCTGCCCTACGATGTCCCGAACCAGTTGATCGACTACGTGCGGCAAGAGCCGCGCGCGATACCGACGGCCTTCTGGCGCGGCGTGGGGCCGACGCGCGGCACCTTTGTGGTCGAGAGCTTTATCGACGAACTGGCGGCGCAGGCGAAGATCGATCCCGTCAAGTATCGGCGCGATCTGCTCGGCAAGACACCGCGTGCACTGAATGTACTAAACGTCGCGACGCAGGCGGCCGGCTGGGGCAAGGCGATGCCTAAAGGCCAGGGGCGCGGCGTATCGGTGATGCATGCGTTCGGCAGCTTCTTTTCGATGGTCGCCGATGTCACCGTCGATCAGGGCGAGGTCAGGGTGAACCGCGTGGTGTGTGCGGTCGATTGCGGCATGGTGGTCAATCCCAACACTGTCGAAGCGCAGATCCAGGGCGGCATCATCTTTGCCATTACGGCGGCGCTTTACAGCGAGGTCACGATCGAACGGGGCCGCGTGCAGCAGAACAATTTCACCGACTATCGCATTCTGCGCATCCACGAATCGCCGATGATCGACGTGCATATCGTCAAGAGCAGCGAAGCGCCGGGCGGTATCGGCGAGCCGGGGACAGCAGCGGCGCAACCGGCCATTGCCAACGCGATCTACGCGGCCACGGGCAAGCGCTTGCGTCAGTTGCCCGTGGGCAACCAGCTTGTGAGCGCGTAAGCGGAGGCCGACGATGAAAATCACATTCAAGACGGCCGCCTGTGCCGCCGCCGTGCAATCGATCGTCGCGGTCTGTGCGCACGCGGCCGGTGCCGACGATGCGCTGGTCAAACGCGGCGAATATCTCGCGAAAGCCGGCGACTGCATTGCGTGCCATTCGGCGCCGCACGGCAAACCCTTTGCCGGTGGACTGCAGATGTTGACGCCGATGGGCGCGATCTATTCGACCAATATCACACCCGATCCGGACACGGGCATCGGACACTATAGCGAGGAAGAATTCGGACGCGCGTTGCGCGACGGTGTCGCCAAAGACGGCCACAACCTCTATCCCGCGATGCCGTATCCGTCGTACGCCAAAGTCAGCAATGACGACGTACACGCGCTCTATACGTATTTCATGAATGGTGTCGCGCCGATCCGTCAGCCGAATCGCGAGCCGGATATCAAATGGCCGCTCAACATGCGCTGGCCGCTGAAGTTCTGGAACATGGTCTTTCTCGACAAGGGCGTCTATCAGGACAAGCCGGGCAAAGACGTGGCATGGAATCGCGGCGCGTACCTGATACAGGGCCTCGGACATTGCGGCTCATGCCATACGCCGCGCGGCATCGCGTTTCAGGAGAAAGCTCTCGATGAAAGCGGCAGCGCGTATCTGTCGGGCGGTCCGGTCGACAACTGGTTCGCGTCGAATCTGACAGGCGCGCATAACGCGGGGCTGGGACGCTGGTCTTCAGCCGACATCGCGCAGTTTCTGAAGACGGGCGCGAACCAGCACGCATCCGCGTTCGGCTCGATGACGAGCGTCATCAATAACAGCATGCAGGCCATGTCCGACAGCGACCTTGCCGCGATTGCGGGTTACCTGAAGTCGCTGCCTGCAGTCAACGATTCCGGCGCGACCGCGTATGCCTACGATGCAAAAGCGACGAAAGTGTCGTTGAACCGTCCGGCGAACGATGCGGGCGGGCGCGTCTATACGGCCTTCTGCATGCATTGCCACGGCGTCGATGGACGCGGGTTCGCGCCGCTGCTTGCGCCGCTCGCGGGCAACCCGAACGTGCTGGAGACGAAGACGCTGTCGCTGATCAACGTGACCTTGAACGGCACGGAAGATCTCGTGATCGGCGGCATTCCGGCGCCGTATCCCATGCCCAAATATGCACCCGTTCTGAATGATCAGCAGATCGCCGACGTGCTGACCTTCATTCGCGCCGGCTGGAATAACGGTGCACCGGCAGTCACCGCCAGTGAGGTTGCGAAGCTGAGGAAAGCCACCCACGCGCCCTGACCGGACGCGAAGACTCTCTACCCATCTTCCGGGCCCGCACGGGCGGGGCGACCAGCCTCGCCTGCTTCGCTATGCGCCTGTCCGTCTGAACAGCCTTTACCACGATTAACCACGCTTAAGCGGCGGCTAGCCACCGTCCATGCCAAAGTATAGCTACGGAGCATGGCGCGTCTCGTCCGAGTACACACGGATTAACCGGAATACGCCCCTCCTCATGACACAACGACCGGCCGTTCGAAAGACACATCGCGGTGCAAGTCACAGGATCGCGCCTTTCATCATACGTTTCGTTGACTTTTCGACAGACGTACAAAAAGGACCCTTCATGATCAAGCTTGTTCATCAGGTGCAGAGAATCTCGCCGGAGCTAGACGGTTTTCGCATCGACATCAATCAGAACGCGTTGCGTGCAGACATCATCCTCGACCGCCCCCCATTCAATCTCGTATCCGGCATGCAATGGGAGCAGTTGCGTGCAGCCTTCGAAGTACTCGACGACGATCCGCGAGTCCGCGTCATTGTCGTGCGGGCGCAAGGCGAACATTTTTCGATTGGAAGCGAGATCGACGAAACGACGGATGCATCACCCGAGTACCTTTCCCGATTCGCGTGGAATATGGAAGCGCCTGCACGTTGCAGCAAGCCCGTGATTGCGGCGAACCGCGGATATTGCTTCGGCGCAGGCTTCGAGCTTTCGCTGGCATGCGACTTTCGCATCGTGACGGAAACGACGATCTACGCGCTATCCGCGCAAAACGCAGGGCAGGTGCCTGGCGTCGACGCGTCGGCGCGCCTTCAGAAACTGGTGGGTGCTGGGCGCGCGAAGGATATCGTCATGCGCTCCAGACATATTCGCGGAGCGCAGGCGTACGAATGGGGCATCGCAACGGAATTCGTGGTCGACAGTGATCTGGAAATGCTCACGGACAGCCTCGTGCATGAACTCGTGGCCGTGCCGCCGAATGCGCAACGCAAGGCAAAGAAGCTCTTGAATGCTATCGAGGATATTCCGCTGCCGGCACTGATGGACAACCTCGATTCCGGCCCGCCGCTTTACCTGAATGACGCAACCGACACCCGCCGCGCCGCGCTTGTCGAAGGAAAATGATGGAGAGTCGGATAACAGCGCAAAGCTGAATATGGATTCGATACGATGCCTGCCCCAACCAGGCATCTGATCTGAATTGCGCGTAGAGTAGACCCGACGTTATTTTCGTTGTCGGCGCTTACGACAATGACTGCTGGCTCGACGATTCATTATTGCTGATGCGCCGTCATACTGATCAGCGAACGAGCCGCGTGCGTACTGTCATGGCGAGTCATAGCGCGCGGGACGGCAGTCAACATTTCAACGGCCACCGCACCGGATGCCATCGCGCGCGGCTGCACTCAGGGAGCGTTTGTTGAATCTTCTAGTCTCTCCCGCCGATGCCGCCGCCGTCGAACTTCTTGCCGATTCATGGGAAGACGGCGAATACGTCGTCTGTCGGGGACGACGTCGAACGGATGACGGCAGGCTCGAAGCTGTCCGCGTCGTGCGTCCTGCACGCGCGCATCCCGCCGCTGAAGTCATCGATCGACTTGCGCACGAATTCGCGCTCGCCGACAAGCTGGATGCGTCCTTTGCGTTGTGCCCGCTGCAACTGCTGCGGGAACAGGGCAAAACCACTCTGCTTCTCGAAGATTGGGTAGGCGAACCGCTCGAAAGACTTCCTGCGCCATTCGATCCCGTCAGCTTCCTGCGCTTTGCCATCAATATCGCCTCAGCAGTCGGCAAGCTTCACGCACGCGGCCTCGTGCACCGTGACATCAACCCGACACATATTCTGGTGGAGCGAGCGAGCGGCGTGACTCGCCTGACGGGACTCGGTATCACGTCGGCGTTGCGCCAGGAGCGGCAATCGCCGGACCCGCCTGAATTTATCGCGGGAACGCTCGCATACATGGCGCCAGAACAGACTGGCCGGATGAACCGCTCCGTCGATTTGCGCAGCGACCTGTATTCGCTCGGCGTCGTTTTCTATCGGATGCTCACGGGCCGCTTGCCCTTCAGCACGACGGATCCGATGGAACTGGTGCACTGTCATATCGCGCGGCAGGCGCCTGCGCCTGTAGAACTGGTGCCGACATTGCCGCCCGTGATGTCGGCGATCGTGATGAAACTGCTCGCCAAGACGGCCGAAGCTCGCTATCAGACAGCGGGCGGCGTGGCGCACGATTTGCGCCGATGTCGCGCCGATTGGGACACGCATGGAAAGATTGCCGATTTCCAGCTTGGCGAGTACGACACCTATGACCGCCTGCTAATACCCGAAAAGCTTTACGGACGCGAAGCCGAAGTGAACACGCTGCTGGCGACGTTCAATCGCGTCGCCAAGGGCGAACCGGGCGGGCTGGTACTCGTCACGGGCTATTCCGGCGTCGGTAAGTCCGCTGTGGTGAACGAGTTGCATAAAGTGCTCGTACCGCGCGGCGGCCTGTTTCTGGTTGGCAAGTTCGATCAGTACAAACGTGACATTCCTTATGCCACGCTCGCGATGGCGTTTCAGGCAGGTGTGCGCGTACTGCTGAGCAAGGGCGAAAGCGAGCTTGCTGTGTGGCGCGATGCGTTTCGCGAGGCGCTCGGTCCGAATGGACGCCTGATTACCGATCTGGTGCCCGATCTGGCAATCGTGATTGGCGAACAGCCGCCCGTTTCAGTGTTGTCGCCACAAGATGCAAAGCGACGCTTTCATCTCGTGTTTCGACGCTTCATTGCGGTGTTCGCGCGTAGCGAGCACCCGCTCACACTGTTTCTCGATGATCTGCAGTGGCTCGACGCGGCAACGCTGGATTTTCTCGAAGATGCGCTGATCCAGAGAGATCTGCGCCATTTGCTGCTGGTGGGCGCGTACCGTAGCAACGAGGTGACGCAAGGCCATCCACTTACGCGCACGCTCGAGAACATTCGCGCATCGGGCGTTCCCGTGCAGGAGACCGTGCTCCCGCCGCTCGCCTCGGAGCATCTGGAGCAACTGGTCAAGGACGCACTGCGCTGCTCGTCCACCAAGGCGTTGCCGCTGGCTCGCGTGATTTCACAGAAGACGGTCGGCAATCCGGTTTTCGCGCTGCAATTTCTATCTTCGCTTGTCGATGAAGGGCTGCTGACTTTCGATCACGTCGCTGTGCGCTGGACGTGGGACATCAGCCGCATCCATGCAAAAGGGTACACGGACAACGTCGTCGAACTGATGGTCGGCAAGCTGACGCGATTGCCCGTGCGAACCCAGGTCGTGCTGCAAAAGTTTGCGTGCGTCGGGAATGGGTCGAAGCTTTCCGTTCTCGAAACGATCTGCGAGCTGCCGTCCGAAGCGCTTGCCGACGCGCTACTGCATGCAGTGCGCGCGGGCCTCGTGTTGAGTGCGGGCGACGGTTATCGTTTCCTTCACGATCGTGTCCAGGAAGCCGCCTACGCGCTCATCTCCGAAGAGGCACGCACGGAGAAGCATCTTCGGATTGCAAGGCTGCTGTTGTTGCGTACGCCGCCTGAGCAACTGGAAGAAAACGTCTTCGACATCGTGAGTCAGTTCAATCGCGCTGTCCATCTCATCACGAATCGCGCCGAGCGCGAGCGGGTGGCGGCGCTCAATCTGATGGCCGCGCGGCGCGCCAAGGCATCGACGGCTTACGCTTCCGCATTGACGTTTCTGTCGGCGGGCCGCTCACTATTGATCGACGACGACTGGAACACGCATTACGAACTCAGTTTCTGCATTGAGTATCTGCTTGCCGAATGCGAGATGCTGACGGGAAAGATGCGCCCCGCAGAGGTGCGCCTGTCGGAACTCGATGAACGCGCGAGGACGAACCATCATGTCGCGCTCGTGACACGTTTGCGGATCACGCTGTACACGACGCTCGATCAAAGCGAACGCAGCGTCGAGATCTGCCTCGAATATCTGCATCGCGGCGGGACGGACTGGTCGCCGCATCCTCACATCAAGACTGCGCAGATCGAGTACGAACGGATCCTGACCGTGCTCGACGGCCGGCAGATCGAACAGCTGATCGACCTGCCTCTGTTGAGCAACGCGGACGTCAAGGACACGCTCGACGTTCTCACCGAGATCGTGACGCCGGCGTTCTTCACTGACCAGAACCTGTGCGCGCTGGTCCTGTGCCGCATGGTCAATCTGAGCCTCGAATACGGCAATTCCGATGCATCCTGCTACGCGTACGTATGGCTGTCGACATACGCCGGGCCGTTCTTCGATCAGTACGAAATGGGCTACCGTTTCGGGCGGCTTGGTTATGATCTCGTCGAACATCGCGGCCTGACGCGTTTCAAGGCACGCACGTCCACGTCGTTCGGCAATATCGCCGTGCCGTGGGCGCGACATGTTCGTGAAGGACGCGAACCCATACGGCGCGCCTTCGATATCGCGAGCGAAAGCGGCGATCTGACCTACACGCTATACACCTGTTGCGATCTGATACAGAACCTCGTCTCCGTGGGCGATCCACTGGGCGAAGTCGAAGCGGAGGTCGACAAGGCGCTGGCCATTTCGGACCAGATACGCTTCGGCCTCGTCAACGACATGCTGGTGACGTATCGCGGACTCGTGCGAACACTGCGCGGATCGACTGACCGCTTCGGTTGCTTCGACGATACGCAGTTCGACGAAGCCGAATTCGAAGCGCATCTGTCCGGCTCGACGACGCTCGCCTTGCCGGAATTCGACTATTGGGCGCGCAAACTACAGGCGAGATACCTCGCCGAC
The DNA here is from genome assembly GCF_003121405.1 of Paraburkholderia sp. C35. Taxonomy (GTDB): domain Bacteria; phylum Pseudomonadota; class Gammaproteobacteria; order Burkholderiales; family Burkholderiaceae; genus Paraburkholderia. The sequence continues at coordinate 156,174 of NZ_QBUY01000002.1, forward strand.
GATTTCACTGAAGCACTGGATGCCAAGACCCGAGCCGAGCGCGTATTGTGGGTGGCAACGTCCCAGTTCGAGACAGCGGAGTTCCATTTCTACGGTGCGCTGAGTCACGGCGCCTGCTGGAACGATGCCGATACAGCCACGCGCCACGCGCATCTGGATGCAATGGCCCGGCACCGCAAGCAACTGGAAACCTGGGCGCTCCATTGCCCCGAAAATTTCGAGAATCGCGCGGCGCTGGTGGGTGCGGAAATGGCGCGTATCGCAGGCCATATCGACGAAGCCGAAAAGCTCTACGATCTGGCGATCCGCTCGGCACGCGCAAACGGCTTTGTCCACAATGAAGCGATTGCCTGCCAGGCCGCATCGCGTTTTTACGAGGCACGCGGTCTTGCGCAAATCGCCGACATGTATCTGCGCAATGCGCGCCATGCGTTCGTGCAATGGGGTGCGAAAGGCAAAGTCAGGCAACTGGACGATCTATACCCGGAACTCGCGCAGCACGACGACCGGCACGCTTCCGCGAGCGGCATTGAAGCGCCCGTCGAACATCTGGATCTGACGACGGTACTCAAGCTCTCGCAAGCGGTGTCGGGTGAAATCGTGCTCGACAATCTGGTTCAAACGGTGATGCGTACGGCCATTGCGCACGCCGGTGCGGAACGCGGCCTGCTGATCGTCGGCAGCGGCTCGCAAATGCGCGTCGAAGCCATGGCAGAGACGGTCGGCGATGCGATTACCGTCAGTCTCGACCGGCGTCCACTGCAATCGGATGCGTTACCCATTTCGATCATTCACTATGCGCTCAGGACAAGCGAGAACGTCATCCTGAACGACGTGTCCCGCCAGCACGAATTTCTGTCGGACCGGTATCTGCGCGAGCATCGCACGATGTCGGTTGCGTGCATGCCGCTCGTGTATCAGGGCAAGCTGATCGCTTTGCTGTATCTCGAGAACAGCATCACGTCGCACGTCTTCACCACGAGCCGCGTGGCGGCGCTCAAACTGCTGGCGTCGCAGGCCGCCATATCGCTTGAAAACTCGCGGCTGTATCGCGATCTCGCTGAGCGCGAGGCGCGGATTCGCAGCCTGGTGGATGCCAACATCATCGGTGTATTCATCTGGGATCTGCACAGCCCGATCTACGAGGCGAATGACGCGTTTCTGCGCATCATCGGCTATAGCCGGGACGATCTGACAGCGGGGCGCATCAGTTGCCTCGCCATCACGCCGCACGAATGGCACAACCAGGACATGCTGGCTATCGCGGAGTTGCGCAAGACGGGTGCGCTCGCACCCGTAGAAAAGGAATACATCCGCGCGGATGGCAGCCGGGTTGCGGTGCTGCTCGGCGCCGCGATGTTCGCGAGCGCACCCGAGCAGGTGGTGGCGTTCGTCGTCGATCTCACGGAGCGCAAGCGGGCGGAAGCGTTTGCAAGGGAAAGCGAGCGACGCTTTCACGAGATCGAAATCGAACTCGCACACGCGAACCGCATCTCGACGCTGGGACAGTTGACCGCGTCCATCAGCCACGAAATACGGCAACCAGTCGCGTCTGCCGTCATCAATGCGCAGGCAGCGACACACTGGCTCGACGCACAACCGCCCAACCTCGTCGAAGTGCGCGCAGCGCTCGCGCGCGTGGTCAACAACGGCACGCGGGCCAACGACGTGATCCGGCGTATCCGCGATCTGGTCAAGAAGACCCCTGCGCATCGCGAGCAGCTTGTGATCAACGACGCGATCCGCGAGGTGATCGGACTGACGCGCGGCGAGGCGGCGAAGCATCGCGTGTCGATCTATGCCGACCTCGAACGCGATCTGCCCACCATAGAAGGCGATCGCGTTCAGTTGCAGCAGGTCATCATGAACCTGACCATCAACGCAGTCGAAGCCATGAGCGATTGCGAAGACGGAATGCGTGAGTTGACCATCGCGACCTGCGCTCGCGATGAGAGCCATGTGCGCGTCACGGTCAGCGATACGGGGCCAGGCATCGCTGCGCTCGAACTGGACGCCGAGCGGCTCTTCGAGCCGTTCTACACCACCAAGGAGACGGGCATGGGCATGGGACTGTCAATCTGCCGCACGATCGTCGAAGCCCACGGCAGCACGCTGCACGTCTTCGCGAATACGCCACGTGGCGCGGTATTCCAGTTCGATCTGGCAACGAAGGCCGAAGAACTGGAATGACCGCGCACGCGTGAACGCTATTCGCTCTCGAACAGGTCTTTGAACCGCCTCGGTTGAGAACGAAGATAGGGATTCGGCGCGCGCACCTTCGCGCCGAGTTCCGCAGCGGCATGCCACGGCCAGCGCGGGTCGTACAGAATGGTCCGTGCAAGCGCGATCAGATCGGCGTCGCCTGTTCCGACAATGGCCTCTGCCTGCTCGAATCCCGTGATAAGTCCGACCGCGACTACGGGCATTTTCACAGCCTGTTTGACGGCGCGAGCGAGTGGAACCTGGTAGTTCGGCCCGACGGGAATCTGCTGGGCGGGATGCAGACCGCCGCTGGTGATATGGATCGCATCGCAACCGAGCTTCTCGGCGGCCTGCGCAAATGCGATGGTCTGTTCGATATCCCAGCCGCCTTCAACCCAGTCGGTCCCGGAGATCCGGATCGTCACCGTTTTGTCGGCGGGGAACGCGTCGCGTATCGCGGTAAAGACTTCGAGCGGGTAGCGGATGCGGTTCTCCAGCGATCCACCGTATTCGTCGTCGCGATGGTTCGATAGAGGCGAAATAAACTGATGCAGCAGATATCCGTGGCCCACGTGCACCTGAATGGCGTCGATGCCGATTCTGTGCGCACGGCGTGCCGCGGCGACGAAGGCGTCGCGGATCCGCTTCAGGCCGTCGCGGTCGAGTGCGGTGGGCGCAAGATGCTCGGCAGAAAATGGCACTGCCGATGGCGCTTCCGTTTGCCAGCCCAACTCGGAGCCCGGCGCAAACTGGGTGCTCTTTTTCCACGGGACTTCGGTGGATGCCTTGCGGCCGGCGTGATTCAACTGGATCGCGATGGGTACGTCGGAGTAGTAGCGAACGGCATCCAGCGTACTGCGCATCGCTGCCTCCGTCGCATCGTCGTACAGGCCGACATCGGCGTAAGTGATGCGGCCTTCGGGTAGCACGCCCGTGGCTTCGATGGTCAGCAAGGCCGCACCGGAAATCGCGAGATGTCCGAGATGCATCCGATGCCAGTCATTCATGCAGCCGTCTATCGCCGAGTACTGGCACATTGGCGCAATGATGATCCGGTTTGCCAGTTCGAGCTTGCCCAGTTTGATAGGTGTGAAGAGCGCAGGTTTTGCCACGATAGCCTCCTTGAAATGCTCAACCATCCCAGGTGTCGACGCACGACACGGCGGCATATGAAGGCCGCGAACACCAGCGTGTCAGCTACCAAAGAATATCGTGCAATAGCTGACAGGACCAACGCAGGTATCTTTTGCGCGGGCCGGTTTGATGTCGCGCAGGAAGCGATGTGTGGCGCTTTGTTGCGCCTGATCGCTCTGTGCCTGAGCGGCAGTCGCGTCAGCCGGTTGCGGTTGCGACTGCGCGTAAGCTGCCAGCGGCACGAGTGCGCAGGTGAGACAGACAGCGTGGATCAGCTTCATATCGACCTCCGATGCAGGGCCATGTGAACCGATCTTGACGTATTTGCCGTGGAGCGGCTTTCCCGATCAGAGGGAATTTGTCATTTCGCCCTGGGCGTTGGAGAAATTCGCCGCGGTGACACGCGAACGAAGCAGCCTGCGCGAATGGCACTTTAATCACCGGGAACGTTGCGTTCCCGGTGCTGCACTTAGACGTGCGCCGTACCCTTTGCACGTAGCGCCTGACCAGGCGCTTTCGTCAGCATGACGCTCGAACTGACCAGGGTCTTGCGGAAGTGTTCGACCAGAGGCCGCAGATTCACGCGATGCCACGCGGCCCACAGCGCACTGCGATAGCTGAACCATGAAACCTCGCGCAGCATGACGCCATCAGGCGCCTGATGCTTGAGGCTCTGCTGCACCATGGTCATGCCGAGTCCAGCCGCGACGAGGCCCAAGGCTGCGAGCGGTTCGGTTGCTTCGAGAGCGATGTTGGGCGCGAATCCCGCGTTCGCGCAGGCCGCGATGAAGTTGTCGTGGCGCGCTTCGCCTGCCTTGTGCATCACGCCGATCCACTTCTGCGCGGCGAGATCTTCCGGCGTCAGGCGCTTGCTTTTGACGAGAGGATGGCTCTCGGGCATCGCCAGCAACATGGGATCGTTGAGTACCTGTGCGGCTTCGAGTTCGGGGTCGTCGGCGGCGGGCGGTTCGCACACCAGCGCGATGTCGAGACTGCGCTGGCGCAAGCCCGTGAGCTGCTCGGACGATTGATAGTTGTACAGCGCGATATGCACATCGGGCCGGTCTTCCTGCAGCTTTCTCAGCGCAGTAGGCAGCACGCCCGAGTGCATGGCGTTTTCCATGTAGCCGATACACAGGCCACCTTCATCGCCTTGTCCCAGACGCCGCGCGAGCGATTCCAGACGCTTTGCGTGCGTCAGGAAGGCCTTCGTCTCTTCGAGGAAGGTACGGCCGTCGGTGGTCAGGCGAATGCGCTGCTGCGAGCGCTCGAAGAGCGTCAAGCCGAGTTTCTCTTCGAGTTGCGCGATCTGGCGGCTGAGGGGCGATTGTGAAATGTGCAGGCGTTCGGCGGCGCGTCCCACGTGCTCGTCTTCGGCGACTGCCACGAAATAGTGCTACTGGCGGATGTCCAGCATTTAAGACCTCCTGGGACTCAGATGTTTCATATTATGTCTTAGACAGACTTAACTCGCCACCGTAGACTTGCTTCCACTGACTCAATCACAGGAGCAAGACCATGAGCATCAAGGACAAACTGCCCGCCGGTACGCTGCTGGGCTTCGGCGCCGCCCCGCTGGGCAACATGTTCCGCAATATCCCCGACCAAGAAGCCTTCGCGACCGTCGAAGCCGCGTGGGAAAACGGGGTGCGGTATTTCGACACAGCCCCGTTCTACGGCGCGGGCCTGTCGGAACTGCGTCTGGGTGAAGCACTTGCGAAATACAAGCGCGACGACTACGTACTGAGCACGAAAGTCGGCCGTGTGATTCTCGACGAGGTCGAAGATGTGAGTGCCCGCGATCTCGGCGAAAAGGGCGGCGTGTTCGCCTCGGGTCTGCCGAACAAGATCGTCAACGACTACTCCGCCGATGCCACGCTGCGTTCGGTTGAAGACAGCCTCAAGCGCCTGAAGACCGATCGCATCGAGATTGTCTGGGTGCACGACGTTGCGCAAGACTTTTACGGCGACGAATGGTTGTCGGTGTTCGAAACCGCGCGCAAGGGTGCGTTCCGTGCGTTGACGCGTCTGCGTGAAGAGGGCGTGATCAAGGCGTGGGGCCTCGGTGTCAATCGCGTCGAGCCGTGCGAACTGACGCTCGATCTCGCTGAAGCGCAGCCGGATGGCTTCCTGCTGGCGGGCCGCTATTCGCTGCTCGATCACGAGCGTGCGTTGCAGCGTCTGATGCCGGCAGCGGCAGCGCGCAAGGTTGAAATCGTCGCGGGTGGTCCGTATAGCTCGGGCGTTCTCGCAGGCGGTCCGAACTTCGAGTACCAGAAGGCATCGCCTGAGATCGTCGCGAAGGTCGAGCGCATCAAGGAGATCGCACGGCGCCACAACGTCAGCGTGAAGGCGGCGGCATTGCAGTTCGTGCTGGCTAATCCTGCCGTTGCCGCTGTGATTCCGGGTGCGAGCCGTCCCGAGCGCATCGCAGAAGATCAGGCCGCGGTGAAGGAAGTGATCCCCGCCGAGTTCTGGCAAGAGATGCGTCAACAGAATCTGGTGGCCGCGAACGCGCCGCTTCCCATCGACAACGCATAAGAAGTCGATCATGGCACGCGCTTACGCATCTACGAGAATGCAGGCATCGCCCGATGCCGTCTGGCAACTGATCGGCGGCTTCAATTCGCTGCCGGACTGGCTCCCGTACATACCGGGCAGCGAACTGAGCGAAGGCGGGCGCGTGCGTCGCCTGTCGAATCTCGACGGAGACGTCATCGTCGAGCGGCTCGAAGCGTTCGACAACGCCGCGCGCAGCTACACGTATTCGATTTTGCAGGCGCCGTTTCCTGTTACAGGTTATCGTGCCACGCTGCGCGTGCAGGAAGTCGAAAACGGTGCGACGCAGGTCGAATGGTTTGGCGAGTTCACGCCGGTTGGCGTGAGCGATGCAGATGCCTCGACGCTCTTTGCTGGGATCTACCGTGAAGGCTTGAAGACGCTGGCGGCGTCGTTTGCCTGATCGGGCCTCGCCTGATTCATGGTGTCGGATGTCGGGCGCGGGTGCCGCTTTGAGTAGCGCCGCCCGCGCTCGACGCTTACGCCACACACTCGAGTTCATTTGATGGAAACCGAAATCACAGAAGTCGTATTGCCCGCTGCACGGACTGAAACAGCGCGCGTCGCTCGCTCCCAGCGTCTGACATTTCTCGCGCTCGCGTTAGGCAGCTTTGCAATCGGCACGTCCGAATTCGCGAGCATGGGCATTCTTCAATTGTTCGCGAAGGGACTGAATGTCGACATTGCGATGGCGAGCCACGCGATTACCGCGTACGCGCTCGGCGTCGTGATCGGTGCTCCACTCGTGACACTCGCTGCCGCGCGCATGAACCGGAGAACGCTGCTGATCGCGCTGATGGCGCTGTTCGTCGGCGGCAACCTGCTTTCGGCGATTGCGCCTAATCTTGCCTTGCTCAGCGTGGCGCGCTTTATCGCCGGTTTGCCGCAGGGTGCGTACTTTGGTGCGGGTGCTGTGGTGGCATCGAGCATCGCGGGCAAGGATCAGGCAGGCAAAGCTTTTTCTCTCGTGATGCTGGGGCTGACGGTTGCAACTATCGTCGGTTCGCCGCTCGCGACGTTTCTCGGCCAGCACCTCGGATGGCGTGACACCTATCTGGCCGTTACGGGCATCGCGGCGCTGGCGCTGGTTGCGCTATGGCGCTGGACACCGCGTTCCACGTCATTGAACGGCGGTCCGATTGCGCAGGAACTGGGCGCGCTGCGCAAGCGCAACGTCTGGATGATGATGTTCGTGACCGCGCTGGCTGTGTCGAGCGTCTTCGCGGTGTACACGTTCATTGGCCCGTTCGTCACCGATGGCGCGAGCTTGCATCCGTCCATGGTGCCGCTCGCGCTTGCGCTATTCGGGCTTGGCATGACGGCTGGCAACCTGGTCGGCGGACGGCTCGCAGATGCGTTCCCCGCGCGTGGATTCGCCATCGGCTTCGGCTCGGCGCTATTCGTTCTTGCGGCGCTCGCTGCGTTCGGTGGGCATGCCTGGCTCCTGTTGCCCGCATTGTTCGGCGTCGGCATGACCACATTGATCGCCATTCCGACGATACAGGTGCGTTTGACGCGCATGTCGCCCGAAGCGCCTACCTTGATGGGCGCGATGAACATGGCTGCGCTGAATGTGGCCAATGCGATTGGCGCATGGGCCGGTGGAATCACCATCGGTGCGGGCTTTGGTCTCTTTTCGCCTGTATGGACTGGTTTCGCACTGACGGCAGCGGGTCTGCTGATGTTCGCCATTTGCGTGCAGCGCTTCACTCGCTGAGTTCAATGATTGAGTTCAATCGCAATAGCTGCGGATCGCTCCCACGGGCACTCTGACAAACAGAAGGCTTGCGACATAGAATCAATGGCCCTTTTCTTCGGGCCGCTGGACGGACGCGACTACACCTCAATTCAATGGAGTCGACACTGTGAATATCGATCTTTCTGGAAAAACGGCACTGGTTAGTGCATCGAGTGCGGGCATTGGTCTCGCTATCGCGACGGGTCTCGCGGCGACGGGTGCGGACACTATCGTGAATGGACGCAGCAAAGAGGCAGTCGATCGTGCGATTGGAAAAATTCGCGAAGCTGTACCGAACGCCAAACTTCAAGGTATAGCGGGTGATCTTGGAACGCGCGCGGGCGTCGATCAATTCGTGAAGACTTTGCCGAGTACCGATATTCTCGTGAACAATCTCGGCGTGTTCGGTCCGGGCGATCTGTTCAGTTCGACCGATGAAGATTGGGAACGCTACTTTCAGATCAACGTCATGTCTGGCGTGAGACTGACTCGCGCGTATCTGCAGGGCATGATGGATCGCAAATGGGGCCGCGTGGTGTTTCTGTCTTCCGAATCGGGCCTCGCTATTCCGCCGGATATGCTCGCGTATGGGTTCTCGAAGACGGCGCAACTCAGCATCGCGCGCGGGATTGCGAAATTCGCTGCTGGCACGGGCGTGACGGTTAATTCGGTCCTTCCGGGGCCAACCTTGTCGGACGGTGCACTCGACATGGTCGCCGATGCCGCAAGGCAGGAAGGCAAGACACCGGAGCAGAAGCTAAATGAGTTTGTGCTCGCAACGCGTGCATCGTCGATCATCCGTCGCGCGGCGAGCACGGAAGAAGTGGCGAACATGGTGGTGTACGCGTGCTCGATGCAAGCGTCTGCGACGACGGGCGCCGCGCTGCGTGTGGACGGCGGTATCGTCGATTCGATCGCCTAGCCTTGCTGAACTGCCCGCATGCCAGTCCAACATGCATATCGCGGGTAATCCTGAAGTTGCGGGCTATACGGTGGTATAGCCCCGCTATGTCGGCGGAATCCACCCGTATGCCACGGTAGAGTAGAAGCCGCTCACGACGGTCACTATGCTAAAGACAGTGCGAGTGCAAGGCTGCTGGATGTTCCCCGTACCTCATGCGCACGCCGCTTTTGCCATGGGAGTACCGTCATGCCTCGTACACTTCACAACTGGATCATTGTCTGCAGCAACGCGTATGTGGAATACACCTACGTCTGGTGGCTCGATAAGAATATCTACAGACGTACAGTCGACTATCGGGACATCTGTCTTCTGTAGCGTAGCTAAGCCATGTCAGTGAGAGGCTGCTGCGCCACGTGGTGACACAGCGGCTATCGGACGGGCCATATCTGAGGTTGACTGTCTTCGAATTGATCCGCTACATAGTGACAGACAATCGAGACGACCAGCGTCACTTTGGCAGCGACCTCGATCAACGATAAATAAAAGAATGATCGCGAGATCGAAAACATATCGGGCAGCGTCACGCTAATCACCACGATACTGACCACACAGCTGAATGCCAGCGCAATCAGCGCAGCCGACGAACTAAACAGTGCGCCGAGCGCAAACGCAGAAAGCACCAGCTTGGCGAGCACGATTATCCCTATATGAAGGGAGTTTGTTTCGTAGCTGAGTTCCCAGAACGTTTCGATTAACGACCACGACCATACAACGCAGATCATCACGCGGCTCATGATGTTGAGATGGAACAGGTGTTCGGCTGACGCGTGTTTATCTTCTTCAGACTGTTCAAACGAAATGGGACAGTGTGCCCATTGACCGGCGTGTTCTTCCAATTGCATGTCGTTCACCTTTGACCCGCACATCGGGTAATGCGTTTTCGCAGTATGCGCATGCGGTGAGCAGTGATCTTTCCCGACGGAATGATCGATTACCGATATGAACGAACTTGCCTTTCGAATCGGCGCGGAGTTTTCGCGTGCAATTGGCACGGAGGCGAAAACAGAAGAATTGTTTGGATCAACCGCATTTGTTGAGTTAGCGCTGCAATCGGCCGTATCGATTCAGGTTCGCTACATTGGAAATTCTTCAGCGAGAAGTGGAAGGCTATCGTGCACGAGAAAGCCTATGAAGCGCAGTGTCAAACGGTCAAGGTCCACTGCACGCAAGAGTCGGAGTCGAGACGGCGCGGTTTGACGTTATTCGCGTTGTCGCTTGGAAGCTTCTGTATCGGGACATCGGACTTCGCGAGCATGGGCATTATCCAGCTCTTCGCGTCGAGTCTCGATCTCAGCATCTCCGAAGCGACCAATGCCATCACGGCTTATGCGTTCGGTGTCGTGATCGGCGCGCCGCTGGTGACGTTGCTGGCAAGCCGCCTGAACAGACGAACCTTGCTGCTGTGTCTGATCGCGCTCTTCATTGCTGGCAATCTGCTGTCCGCGGCTGCTGTCAATCTGGGCATGTTCGCGGTCGCGCGCTTTATCAGCGGCATGCCACAAGGCGCGTACTTCGGAGCGGGAGCCGTCGTGGCATCGTACGTCGTGGGCGAGGGCAGCTCCGGGAAAGCCTTCGCGATGGTGATGCTGGGACTCACGATCGCGACGATCGTCGGTTCGCCACTCGCGACATTTCTTGGCCAGCAACTAGGCTGGCGCGAAACATATGTGACCGTTGCCATCCTGGCAGCGCTCGCGTTCGCTGCACTGTGGGCGTGGCTCCCTCGCAGCGACGCACTCAATGGCGGACCGTTGCGGCAAGAGTTGGGCGCGTTGAGAAAACCTCGCGTGTGGGCAACGATGATCGTTGCCGCAGTTGGCGTAGCGAGCATCTTCTCGGTCTATACGTTTATCGGCCCGTTCGTCACTGACGTCGCGGGACTGAAACCATCGACGATTCCTGTTGCGCTTGCGCTCTTCGGTGTCGGCATGACTGTCGGCAATCTGGCAGGAGGGCGCCTCGCAGACATGCACGATGCGCTGGGATTGATGCTTGGATTTGGTTGCGCACTCGTCGTGCTCGCGCTGCTCGCGATTTTCGGCGCGCACGAGTGGGTGCTCATGCTGATGCTATTCGGCGTCGGCGCGACGATGATGGCGGCGATTCCCACCCTTCAGGTCCGTCTCACACGATTTGCGCCGGAGGCGCCGACCTTGATGGGCGCGATGAATCTTGCATCGCTGAATGTCGGGAACGCAATCGGTGCAGCGGCAGGCGGGCTCACTGTTGCCGCCGGATGGGGATTGCTTTCGGCCGTATGGGCCGGCTTTGCGCTCACGCTGGCGGGCCTCGTCATTTTTATCGTCACATCACAGAAAGCGCAGCAGACGGTCGCCGCGTGATCCAACGGTCACCCGCCCGACCATGCCACGTGATACGACGAGATGGAGCCTGGGGATCGCTTTGCTATACCTGTTGAGCACTGCCGCGCACGCGCAAAGCAGCGTGACGCTCTACGGTCTCATCGACGCGGGTGCGACGTATGCCAATCATGTCGCGACGCCGACGGGGCATGGTTCTCTGGTGAAATTCGGCGATGGTGTCGCGCAGGGAAACCGCTGGGGTATTCGTGGTGTCGAAGATCTTGGCGACGGATTGCGTGCAATCTTTACGCTAGAGAGCGGCTTTGCCGTCGGCAACGGAGCGAGCTTGCAGGGCGGCGCGCTATTCGGGCGGGAGGCTTGGGTCGGGCTGGAAGAAAAATCGATTGGCTCGGTTACGTTTGGTCGGCAATATACCCTCTCGCGGGACTTCATTCACAACTACACGATCGCCCACGAAAGTCCGGCGGGGAACTACGCGTATCACATCAACGATCTCGATCAACTGGTAACGAGTCGTATCAACAACGCAGTGAGATTCACCAGCGCAGACTTTTCGGGTTTCCGGTTTGGCATCATGTACGGCTTCTCCAACGAAACTGGTGCGTTTGCCGGTTCGGCGTCGAGTCCGGCGGGTACGCAGGGTGGCGAGGGCTCGTCCCGAACTTATAGCGTTGGCGCGAATTACGATAACAAGTCGTTTGGATTTGGCATTGCCTATACGAACATCCGGTTCCCCGCGAGCGCGACGCCGGCATTCTCGGAGACCATCGCGAATGTCGATACGGGTCCGCTTCGCAACATCAAAACGCTTGGACTAGGCAGCCGTTGTGTCGCGGACATCGGCGCGGTGTGGGGCAACTGGACGCATACGCAAATCGTTGCAATAGACGGAGAAAGCTCTACGCTGAACAACTTCGAAATCGGCGGAAAGTACGCGTTCTCGACTGCCGTTGCGAGCGGGCTGGGATACACCTTTTCAGCGCTGTCGGGGCTTTGGAGCGGCAAGTGGCATCAGATCAATAGTTTCATCGATTACAAGTTCAGCAAAACGACGGAGATCTATGCACTCGCGATCTATCAGAAAGCGGCGGGCAGTAATGAGATCGACGGGCAGGAAGTGCCTGTTCAGGCGGAGATAGGCGCCAACTCCACATTCATCGGAAACTCAGGCGTTGGCGCTAACACTCAACTTGTGTTGCGGATCGGATTGATGCATAAGTTCTAGGTTGCAAACGCCGGCTCACCCTTGCCGGATGCTGTTTTCCTGCGATAAGGCTGCCTGCTTGCCAATGGGAAGCGGCGGTTGATCTGCGTTCCAGGGTGCCATCGATTCGAACACGCCGTCTCGCCTGATCAAGGCATGAAAGAGCGCGGCAGCCGCATGAATCACGATCAGCGCGAAGAAGCAGAGCGCGAGGAATCTGTGGGCATTCCAGAGCAAGGTATGAAGCGCATTGCTATGCGGCATGATGTGCGGTAACTGTATGCCGGCCACGACCACGGGATAATCCGCGGCGGACAACATTCCCCAGCCAAGAAGAGGAAGCGCGATCATCAGCACATAGAAGGCGAGATGCGACAGATGTGCGGCGAGTTTCATCGGCTGCGGCATCGATTCCGGCAATGGCGGCGCACCGCGCACCAGCCGCACGGCCAGACGTACCAGCGCAAGCAGCAAAATCACCACGCCAAGTGGCTTATGGACGGACACCAGCGTTAGATAGTCGGGCCGGATACTCGACACCATGCCGACACCTATAAAAAGCATCGCGAGAATGCAGATCGCCATGATCCAATGGAGTGCGCGTTGTAGCGGCGTAAAGCGGGTATCGGAAGCGCTCATTGTGCAGATCCTCGCGCGGCAGTGTGCGGATAGAACTTGTCTTCAGCCGTTCTGCGGTTGAACGACACGGAATACGCGGCTGAACGCGCAGCGGGAAATGGATCATCCGACACATGCATGCCCGACGGAAGAACCGTCGGATCGAAGTTGAGATCTCTGCACGGTCCATCAGCCTCGGGCTCGATTGCACTCACCACCAGTGTGCCCGCCGTCACCTTGCGACGATCGTCCGGCCACGCCTTGCTCGGGTCGGCAGTGGGATCGCCGGGATTGGCCACGGTGACGATCATTGTCCATCGCTGCGGCGCGTTAGTGACTCGTTGCGTGATGTCAGTGTCGAGAAAATCAGGTGCGCGCTGTTTCAGTTCATCGGCGGACAAGGTTTGCGGCGTTGCTTCCGGTACGAAAGACCATCGAACGACGCTGTTCTGTCCTGCCGCGTTGGAAAAGACGAAGCTATTCAGGCTGTTGAAGCGCTCCTGAGCATAGGAGGCCGTTTTGGGTGTCGTAGTGAGCCATGAATAGAAGGCGGGAAATTCAGGGTGCGCCGCAATGAACTGTTTCATCGCATTTGGATCGCTCTTGTTTGCAAGTGCCTGCATGAGCGCGTAAAACGCTTCCGGTGTGGCGACAGCAAAAAACGGGGCGTCGATCATTGCCGAACGCCATTCGCTGCCATCCGGCGTGACGACACGCAATCCCATGCCGCGTACTGGGACGGCGCCGTCGGCCGCTTTGGCGTCCGCCGTGCCGAGGTTGAAGCGGCCTGTAACGGGATAAGCGCCGGCGGCAAACATCGGTGCGCTTGAAAGCGCTGCGCCATTGCCGTTGGACTGGAAGGTGCCGGTGAAGCAGATGCCTTTCGCGTGATTGCGCCGGAAGCCCAAAGCAGGGCCGCCAGGCGGCGCGAGACTGTCGACGAGTTGCGAGGGGCTTATCCGTGCACGCGAGAACCATCCCGATGTGTAGATAAAGGCCGCGACTGCCACGATCATCACGATTGCGATCAGGACGATCGACCTGGCGGTGGATGGATTGGAACCCGGTCTGTCATCCATGGCTGTTCCCGCTGACGGGTTGAAACATGGGTAGCGGTGTGAAAGCACCGCCGTCCGCTGTGGATCCGCGCGCGATCCTGTTGCGATGAAGCTAATTGAAGTACTCGAAAGATGCCGTTTGCAGTGCGCATTCGATAAACATGCAAAGTGAAAACGAACAACGCAAGCACACATGCATCGGATGCGCTGAACGCCGCGAATACCTGCGTATGCAACTAACCGTCTGTCGATCTGTCTTCCCCCGACAACCATCAAATACGGCTCTGTAACGCAGGATGGACGGACCTGATCCCTTACGCAGGGCATTCAGGCAATTCACCACGATTAACCTGGATTAACTAACCTGTGCGGATACTTTGCAGTAACGTTTGCATGCGTTTTGACTCGGCCGCGCGTCGTTTGAAAACGAAAAACGGGGGAAATGAAAAGCGCTAGTCGTGAGCAACGACTAAGGCCAGTGCGGGTTGAATCGGGGAGACAATGACAGGAAGGCGAAAGTCCTTGGCAATACCGCTGACAGATGCGGAATGGGCGCGCGTAGCGCCCATCTTCGCCGATGAAGCAAAGGCAGGGACGGGCAGCCGCAAGCGAAACCCAAGAGCGATTCTGGACGCCATTCTATGGGTCGAATTGAACGACGAAAGCTGGAAGCGCCTGCCGTCGAGCTTTCCGCCCATGCAGACCTGCTATGGACGTTACCTTCAATGGAAGCGCGAAGGCACACTCCAGCGATGTTTCGAAGCGTTAGGCTTATGCCGTCCCGGGGAAGATGGAACAGCGTGCGGATCACAAGAGTGAACACGCTTCGCGTGAGTGATCCGATACAGACTTGAACTGGGCGGCAAACGGGACCCAGTATTCTTTATTCAGGCACTCGTGGCATTATCGTTCCGTGCTTGCGAAGAGCGTGGTCCCGGAGATAAGTGTGGGAACCCTTGGGTCGTCCGAAGCGAGGAGTCGATGGTTCTATCTGATCGCACTCTGGATTGGCGGGTGTGCGATCGTCGGGCTGATCGCATGGATATGCCTGCGTCTTCAGCTACAGCTCGCGACGGCCGGTTTCTGCATGCTGATAGCGATCGTGTTGCTGTCCCTGCTGGATAGCTTCATCTCTTCGGCGATCTTCTCGGTTGCGGGCGCGCTTTTGCTCAATGTCTGCTTTACGCCTCCTATCTTCAGCTTTGCAATTGCAAAGACGGCAGATCTGCTGCCGCTTCTCACCTTTCTCGTTACTTCGATTGCGGTTACATCGCTGGTCAGGGAAATCAGGCGCGCCGAGCAGATTCAGCGGGAGCAGGCCCGCTTGCTGAATCAGACGCACGATGCCGTGTTCGTGCGAGACATCGACGGCGTCATCCGCTACTGGAATCAGTCTGCGGAAGATCTGTACGGATGGCGGCGTGACGAGGCAGTCGGTAAATCCGCCGACACCTTGCTGAAGATCGTCTACCCGATGGCGCGGGACCGGCTGCAACAGGCGTTGTTCGAGAATGGCCACTGGAATGGCGAACTGGTTCATACCAGACGCGACGGAACGCAAGTCGTCGTCAGCAGCCGAGGGACCTTGCAGCGCGACGATCAAGGACAGCCGCGCACGATACTGGAGACCGCCAACGACATCACCGACCGCAAGCGCGCCGAGGAAACAATCAGGAAAAGCCAGGCGCAGTTTCTCGAAGAGGTTCAACGACTGAGTCGCACAGGCAGCCTCGGCTGGACGATTGAAGCGGGCGAAGTCTTCTGGTCGGCGCAAGCGTACCGGATCTTCGAGCAGGACATGTCTGTTGCGCCAACCATCGGGATCATGCGCGAACGCGTTCATCCCGACGATCTGCCTGTCTTCGACACGATGGTTGCGCGGATCGAAGCGGGCGACAGCAGTCTCGATGTCGAGTACCGGTTGCGTTTCCCGGAAAGTCGTATCAAGTATCTCCGGATCATTGGTCATGCCGTTGAGATGCATGACGCGCGCCGGCAATTCGTCGGAGCGGTGATGGACATCACCGAGGCGCGACAGGCCGACATGAGGTTGCGTCGACTGGAAAGCGATCTCGCGAGGACGAGTCGAATCACCGTGCTTGCCGAGTTGAGCGCTTCGATCGCGCATGAAGTCGGGCAGCCGCTGACAGCCGTGGTGGTCAATGGCGATGTATGCCTGGGATGGTTGCAACGGGCGCCGTTGAATGTCGGCGAGGTGGAACGGCTTGTCGTGCGAATGCGGGAGGACGCCACCCGTGCCGCGGATATTGTGCGCAGAGTCAGACGATTGGTGAAAGGCACGCCGCCTGATCCCGTATCGATCGACGTCAAAGGTTTATTCCAGGAAGTACTGACATTTCTACGGCCGGAACTCGAAATGCACGGATGCAGTGTATTGACGGACATCGCACGTGATGCTTCTGCCGTGGCTGGCGACCGGATTCAGTTGCAACAGGTGCTCGTCAATCTCACCACGAATGCGCTACAAGCGATGGCCCAGGTATCGGCGAAACACCATCTGGTTCTTGAAGCAAGACCCGGTGAGTCTGCACGCGTGATTCTCTCAGTGCGGGACAACGGTCCTGGTATTAGCGAAGAACATTTACCACATCTGTTCGATGCTTTCTTCACTACACGGACGGACGGCATGGGAATGGGTCTCGCCATTGCTGCGTCGATTGTCGAGGCGCATGGCGGGCGCTTATGGGCAGTGAATAATACTGAAGGCGGCTCCACGTTCAGCTTCACGCTGAAAGCGGCTTGAGTGCATCGCAGATACGATTCGAGCGATACGGTTTCAGCCCGCTTGCGCTGTCGATTTCAGCTGCGTTACGCGCGGCCGTCCCATCAGCACGGGCTGAAAGATCACTGCACCAACCAACGTCGATATCAGCGATAACGCCAGCAGGGCGCCGAGGCTCGATGTCCCAGGATGATGCGAGAACCACAGGCTGCCGAATGCGGCGCCCGTCGTGCCTGCGCTGAACACCACCGCATAGGTCAGACTGGATTCAAGCAGACGCGTTTCGCCGCCGCGCCATGCGATCACGTAATAGATCTTGAATGCGACGCCAACGCCTAGCATGAGCGGCAACGCAATGATGTTGGCGAAATTCAGTTCGAGTCCCAATGCAACGGATAACTCAAGCGTCAGCAGTGCGGAGACCAGTAAGGGAACGATAGTCCGAAGGATGTCGTCGACCCGGCGCAGTGCAAACCACAGAATGATAACGATCGATACCAATGCATATCCGCTTGCCTGAAGAAAGGCTTTGATGACCAGATCGGCGGAGTACAGAATCGATATGGGGCCGCCAATTGCATTGGGTTCGGCGACTCGCACGGCCTTGGCGAATCGTCGCAGCATCGCGTCGTCGTTTGGATCGGTGCCCGGCAGTACTTTGGGCGAAATCTCGACAATGCTCTTGCCATCGGCGGCGATCCAGTCTTTTGCGATGCTGGGCGGCAAATTGGTGCTGGTAATTTCCGCGGGCGCCAGCAACATCGCCAGTTGCTGGAGTGCGATTTTCAAAGGCGCAGTCATCGCATAGTCAGCGCCGTCCCGCATGGCACTCGGAGCGTTGGCGAGTTTGGTCAGCGTTTGTGCAAGATGTTTTGCTTCGGCGGCGCCGGGTCCAGGATGATCGTCGGCGGCTAACGAAAGTTGACTGGCGGCGCGCTTCAGCGCGTCTACCCGTATGGCATCGCTTACAGCGGGAGAGGGCGATTGCGAGAGGATCGGCTGCAAGACCTGAGCTGCACTGGCGATCAGCTTGAGTTTCTCGGGTTGATCGGTCGGAATGAACGTTGTCAGCGTGACCGTTCTGCCCACTTCAGGAAGTTTCGAGAGCCGGGCGGCGATCGAATCTGCGTCTTTCAGTGAATCCGCCATCACGCGAACATTGTTGACGCCCATTTCTGGAGAGTCGCGCAGCGCGAGCAGCGTCGCCATCGATTCCGTATGCGGGTCCTTCAGGTGCAACGGATTGAAATCGAAGCGCAAATGGAACAACAGCGGCAATGCACCAATGATGACGCACGCTGCCACGATCAACATAGGTTTGCGATTTCGGTCGAGGAAATCGTCCACTTTCGCAAGTTGCGGAAAGCCGGGCGAGACCTTCTCTTCATGTGGGCGGAACACTCGGATCAACGCGGGCAGCAGCGTGACGCTCGTCAGCTACGCGACAACCATACCGACGCCCGCAATCTTGCCCAGTTCCGAACCGCCACGATAAGCCGTGGGGATGAACGAAAAGAAACTCACGGCCACGGCAATCGCAGCGAGGCGCAAGCGCGCACCCAATGTGTGTGCCGTGTTGACCAGCGCCGTCAGCAGGCGCGGATCCCTGAATCGCTGCTCCCGATACCTGACAGTGAACTGAACGCCGAAATCGACACCCAGACCAACGAAGAGAACCATGAAGGCGACGGAGATCATATTAAACGCGCCCACCATCATCAGGCCGATTGCGGCCGTCACGAGCAGGCCGACAATCAGCGTAATGAACACGGCAAGCACGAGCTTGAATGATCTGAGCGCACCCCAGAGAATGCACAGCACGACGAGAAACGTCACGATGCCATTGAATGCGGCGCCATCCTGAACCGAAGCGAATTCATCGTCGGCGAGGGGTTGTTCGCCCGTGAGCCGAACGCGCGCGTCGAACTTGCCACTCAGATTCAACGACGCCGCCGTTGCGCGTATCACTTCCGTCGCACTGCCGCCCGCTCTGAGTGACGCGTAATCCAGCACCGGCTGCACGAGTACGAAGGCGCGGGCGGGCAGCTTCAGATGTGGATCCGCCACTGCACGCCATGAAAATACAGCAGGATGCCCGGCCTCCACGCGATCCAGTACGCTGGCGCTGCGTTCGAGCAACGGCGCCATCTCGCTCAGCTTGACCTGTCCCAGTTGCAGCGGAAGCAACAGCGTGGTGGTGAGCAGATTGGCGAGACCGGTCAGGCTCGGATCGTGAGCCAGCGCGTTGAGTAGCGGACGTGCCTGAACCAGTTGCGCAGTCGTCGATTGAACGTCGTGTACGGGAAGAAACAGCAGGCCGTTGTGTTCGAAGAACGATCCGCCCGTCGGCAGTGTGACGGAGACGAACTGGCGGGTGTCTTTTCTGAGCGCGTCTGCAAGATCCGTGGCGGCGGCATCGGCGAATTCAGGCGCGTTTGCTTCGACGACCACCAGAATGGATCCGCCTCGTTGCGGAAAGGCACGATCCATCGAAGTCGACAATGCGCGCCATCGTTTATCGACGGTCAGCAGACGGTCGGTATCCGTGTTGATCTTGAAGTGATGGACGACGTAATAGCCGCTCAGGACCGAGAGGACGAGTGAAAGCGCCATCACGCTAATCCGGTGACGCATGGACCACAACACGATGCTGACGACCGACGTCATGACGGTGCACAGATACGCAGGTGAGGGAAGACACAGTGTAGCGGAGATAGTCCAAACGCGATGTCGAGCGGTTGCTTTGGCAATCGGTACACCCGTTGCCAGATCGGACGTCTTGCGTAGAAGCACGCGATGCCCGCAACGTCGTGGGAATTGAATTAGCTTTGCGCTACGGGAACGGTCGTGAACGGCGCGCGGCAGCGCTGCTTCGATGCATCTTTACCGGCCTACCCATCGACGGCTGTCTTTCCGCAGATAGTCAAACCCGATCCACATGCACGTAGAGGACGAGATGCCACGATCCTGTGAAAGCCTGACGCTGGAGGATGCAAAGCTGATGTTGTCGGCGGCAGAAGCAAAGGCGCGCAGTCTGGGAATCGCCTACAACATCGCCGTGGTCGATTCGGGTGCGCGGTTGATCGCTTTCGCGCGCCAGGATGGCGCGCTGATCGGCAGTATCGATCTCGCCATCGACAAAGCCATCACCGCGAGGATTTTCGACAAGCCGACTTCCGATCTGGCAGCGCTCGCGCAGTCAGGCAAGCCGCTATACGGTATTCAGCAGAGCAATGACGGCACCGTGGTGATCTTCGGCGGCGGCATTCCCGTCTTCCACGGGGGGACGATCGTCGGCGCTGTGGGTGCCAGCGCAGGGACGGTTGAACAGGACATAGAAGTTGCCGAGGCCGCGATCGCAGCGCTATGGTAATCGGCATCGCGCAAGCCAAGCCAGGGAGTCAGATTCGTGAGTACGTTATTGATCGGAGCAACGGGGCGCACGGGCCGGCTGGTCGCGGAAAAATTACACGATGCAGGTCTGCCGTTTCGCGCGATGATCCGCAACGCGGCGAAACATGCTGAATTTGAGCGGCTGGGTGCTCAAACGGTGGTGGCGGACCTGGCGGCAGATTTTTCGCATGCGTTCGGCAACGCGGACACGGTGATCTACGCGGCCGGTTCTGCGGAGACGGAAGGCGCGGAGCAGGAACGCCTGATCGACCGTGATGCGGTGATGAAGTCCGCGGACTATGCAAAGCAGCATGGCGCGCGGCTGTTCGTGGTGGTCAGCGCGTTGCTCGCTTACGACCCGGAGCATTCGCCGCAAGCACTGCGCCATTACTCGGAGATGAAACGCGAATCCGATGATTACGTGGTGGCAAGCGGTATCGATTACCTCATCTTGCGCCCCGGCAGACTGACATCGGACCCAGCGGCGGGAACGATCGAGATCGTTTCACATGCGGGAGGATCGCTCGCTCCCGTGACGCGGGAAGATGTCGCCCTTGTCGTGCTCGAGGCGCTCAAGGCAAAACTGACAAACCGGATAATCGGATTTGCGGGTGGCGCAAAGCCGATACGCGATGCGCTTCAGCATGCGTGAAACGCCAGGCTGGAGAAGCTGACATGGAACGCGCCTATCCCTACAAAGGTTACTACATCAAGGTTTGCATCGAAGCGAGCACCGAACCTGTCGTTCTCGGCACGGTGTTGGACGACATCGGTTTCGTCAGCGAGGTGAAAGTCTTTCGTCCTGGCGCCAACATCCCCATCTTTCCCCCGCTTTGCCTGAGCGAAAACGACGGTCGACGGTTTGAAACGCTTGCTGAAGCGATCCTGAACGGTTTCGCAGCAGGACGGCGGCTCGTCGATGAAGCGCCTGTCGCGTCGCTCGCCTCCGAATAGTGCACCGCGCATACCGCGCACGCCAGACACAGTCGAACCGGTCAAGTAAATCGTCGTTAATGTTTCGGTGCAGACGCGTCGCTCCGGGCGCATCTGCAATTAACGCGACTCTTTTCGGTGTGTTTGTTAGTCTTTACTCAAGAACATTTCCATGCGCGCGCCTCGGGGGCAGACAGGCAGTGCGTGCCCGCCACGAAAGCGACCAGTCAGGTCGAAAAGAAACGGGCGCGAGTCGATCCTGAATGTGCTGAATCTCCATCGGCGCGACATTTACGGCGATTTACTCTGTAACGTATTGAGAACCCCCTCGGTAAATTGACGTGACCCATCGGACGGATACCTCGTACGCGGTTTTCCTGTTTGGTCCATTTCGCCTCGTGCCGGCGCAGCATCTGCTGCTCAACGGCGATGTACGCGTGCCGTTGGACAGCCGCACCTTCGAGATATTGATAGCGCTGGTCGAACACGCGGGCGAGCCACTGACGTGGCAGGCTCTGATGAGCCGCGCGTGGCCCGAAACGCCCGTTGATGAGGCCAACCTGAAAGTGCAGATGGCGACGCTACGCAGGGTGCTTGATGAAGGCGAGGACGGTCAGCGCTATATCGCCACCATCGGCGAAAAGGGCTATCAGTTCGTGGCGCCGCTGGAACGCAGGGCGCTTCCGATAGAGGAGACGTCGGCAGAGCATTCGGTACATGTTGCGCATAACATTCCCGCGGCACTGGCGCGTCCTATCGGGCGGTCGGCCACCACGCGCGCGCTGACGGAGCAGATGGCGCGGGTTCGACTATTGACGGTGACAGGCCCCGGCGGCATCGGCAAGACGACCGTTGCACTGGATGTGGCTCGCGCGATGGTGGAAGCGGCAAGGCACGACGTCTGGTTCGTCGATCTGTCCACGCTTTCCAATGCAGATGTCGTTCCTCAAGCGGTGGCCAATGCAGTCGGACTCGCCGCGCAGCACCACATCACTTCGGCACTGGCGACTTACTTTCGCTTCAGGAATCGCCCGCAACTGGTCGTACTGGATAACTGCGACCATGTCAGCAAAGGAGCCGCCGCGACAGCGCAACGCCTGCTTGCGATGAGCCCACGCATGCAGGTGCTGGCGACCAATCGCAAGCCCTTGCAAAACGCCGGCGAGCATCTGTATCGACTGCAGCCGCTCGACAGTGCGGTGAAATCGGCCAACCTGACGGCGCAACAGGCGCTGCAGTATCCCGCCATCAAGCTGTTCGTCGAACGAGCCAGCGCGACCCGCAAAAACTTTCAGCTTACTGACGAAAGCGCCCCCGTGATAGCGGACATCTGCCAACGTGTGGGCGGCATTGCGCTCGCGATTGAACTTGTTGCGACGCACGTTGGTACGTGCGGTGTTCATGACTTGCAACGCCTGCTCGATGATCGGATGCGTCCGCTGAATTCGGATCGCCGTGGCACACGGAGTCATCACCGGACGATGTCGGTGTTGCTGGACTGGAGCCACCAGTTGCTGACGGAGGTCGAGCGTATCGTGCTACGCCGTCTTGGCATATTCGCTGGTGTGTTCGTACTCGATGCAGTCGTCGCGATCGTGGCCGACGAGGAAATGCAGACAGCCGGCGTGGTCGAAGCGATGAAGACGCTGGTCGCGAAGTCGATGGTTTCTGCCGAAGCCGTTGGTGCGATCACGCGCTATCGCCTGCTCGATACGACTCGCGACTACGCGCGTCGCAAGCTTGCTGATGCGGACGAAGCCGCTCTGCTGGCGCATCGCCATGCCGCGCATTTTTGTGGCATGTACACGCAGGCAGAGGATCAATGGAACGAGCCGCCCGATGCCGCGTGGCTGGAGAATCACGTTCGTGCAATCGACGATGTGCGAATCGCATTGAACTGGGCTTTCTCGGCAGAGGGAGAGGCTGCGCTTGCCGTCAGGTTGACCGTGTCCGCCATTCCTGCGTGGCTTCATCTGTCGTCGCTGGAGGAATGCAGGAATCGCGTCGAGCAGGCGCTCAGCAGAACCGACGCCAGTTCTCCCGCGCAAGACCGTGATCGCATGAAGCTCTACGAGGCGCTGGCGGCATCGACGCTCTATACGTGCGGCATGGTGCCCACCGTCGAGAGCGCCTGGAAAAGCGCGCTCGATATTGCCGAAGCACTCGGCGACAAAGAGTACTATCTGCGCGCGCTGTTCGTCGCATGCTGCGGTTTGGTGTATGCGGGAGAACTGCCCGTTATCGATGAGTTTTTGCAGAAGTTCCGTCTGGTGGCCAGTTCAATTGGCAATGCCGTCGCCATTTCCGATGGCGACCGGCTGACTGCTTATACGCTGCATCGTATCGGCAAGCAGGTGGAGGCCAGGCAGTGCCTCGAACGCATGCTCGCGAGGGACGTGGCGGCCCGTCAGCGTTCGCAGCTTTCCCATTTCCATGTCGACTGGCGAAACGCCGCGCGCACGATTCTGACCAACGTGCTTTGGCTTCAGGGATTTCCGGAACAGGCTTTAAAAACAGCACAAAGTGCAAGAGAAGACGCGCAGGCCATTGGTCATGGTTTGACCTTGGGCTATGTGCTGGTGCTTGCATCGGTTCCGCTGGCGTTCTATCTGGGCGATCTGCACGCTGCCGAGGAAGCGCTCGAAGTGTTGCAGGCACATCTGGCGCGGCGCGGCCTCGTCATTTACGACCCGATGGCGCGCTGTCTGCAAGGTGCGCTGCTGATTCAGCGTAAAGATCCATCCGGTTTGCTGATCATGTCCGACGCGCTGGATCAGCACAGAAGAGAGCATTTCATCATTCGTTATCCGATGTACATGGGCATGTTTGCTCAAGGGCTGCTTTCGTTTGACCGACATGCAGAAGCCCGTGCGGCAATCGATGAAGCGCTGGTGTGGTCGGATGCGCACGATGAGCGCTGGTGCATGCCGGAACTGTTGCGGATCAAGGGCGACATTGTGCAGGCAATGGATGTACGTGGAGAGCCGGAGCCGTCCGAATCGTACTATCGCCGCGCAATGGAGATGGCGCGTGAGCAGAACGCATTATCGTGGGAGTTGCGTGCGGCAACGAGTCTTGCACGTTGTCTCGCCGAAGCTCGACAAATGGATCGTGCCCGTGCATTACTCGCGTCTGTCTATGACAGGTTCACTGAAGGCTTCGATACGCCTGATTTGCGAGCCGCGCGCGTGTTGCTCGATAGTTTTGGCAACACGATCGAGGCCTAAGTTGGTTCAAAACGGCAGGCTCATTCGTTAGTGATAAGAGAGCGCTATACGCCGACTAAAACCCGTGCGTTGGAGAAAGAATCGACGAGTTGTTCACGCTAGCATGTCCCCTACTTTAACGAGGAAAACAAGGGGATATCGTGACTACTCTTTCTGGAAACCGTCCATCGAATCGTCGATATGTGCTTGCAGTCGGCACGGGTGCCGCAGTGGCCGCGATTGCGGCACCTGCTGTCGCGATGGCGGAAGCGACTGTTGGCGCGGGGCGAAAGCGCATGGCGTCGACTTCCCACAGTACGTCCGGCGAACGCTTTACAGCAGACTCGGTTATTGCAAAAGACGGAACGCGGATCTTTTTCAAGGACTGGGGTAGCGGCAAGCCGGTGGTCCTTTCACATGGTTGGCCGCTCGATGCAGACGCATGGGACTCGCAGATGCTATTTCTCGTGCAGAATGGCTATCGCGTGATTGCGCATGATCGCCGGGGTCATGGCCGTTCCGGTCAGTCGTCGTCGGGTAACGACGTCGATACCTACGCAGACGACCTCGCCGCCGTGATCAACGCACTCGATCTCAAGGACGCGACACTCGTGGGCCATTCAATGGGTGGCGGAGAAGTTGCCCGCTATATCGGCCGGCACGGGTCGTCTCGCGTGTCCAAAGCCGTGCTGATCAGTGCCGTTGTGCCGCTGATGCTCAAGACCGCAAATAATCCAGACGGTCTGCCCGAATCTGCATTCGATGGGATTCGCTCGAATCTCACGAGCAACCGCTCCGTGTTTTACAAGAATCTCGCCATGGCGTTCTATGGGTTCAATCGTCCGAATGCGAAGGTCGAACAAGGCGTCATAGAAGAGTTCTGGCGCGAGGGCATGGCCGGTTCGATTCTCGCGCAGTATCAATGCGTGAAGCAGTTCGAAGTCGACTACACCGAAGACCTGAAGAAGATCACGGTCCCAACGCTGATTCTTCATGGCGACGATGATCAACTCGTACCTGTCGATATTTCGGGGAAGATGTCGGCGAAGATCATCAGGAACGCGACACTCAAGGTCTATCCGGGCGCGCCACACGGCATGTGCACAACGGCGGCGGATAAGGTCAATGCGGATCTGCTGGAGTTCCTTCGCACCTGAAGGCTGTGGCAAATGCGGACC
Organism: Paraburkholderia sp. C35; assembly: GCF_003121405.1. Classification (GTDB taxonomy): domain Bacteria; phylum Pseudomonadota; class Gammaproteobacteria; order Burkholderiales; family Burkholderiaceae; genus Paraburkholderia. Next base: position 181,428 of record NZ_QBUY01000002.1, read on the forward strand.
TCCCGCGCTTCGTCTTAAAAGACCACTTACAATCAAATGGAGTCTACTGGCGGAATCAACACTTCAGGTCATTCACTCTCATGGCGACGCCCCGCTCCAGTTCGAAGAAAGTCGTCTACATTGCGCTGATCGGCGACATTCTGATCGTCTGCACGAAGATCGCAGCGGCAATCGTGACGGGTAGCGCCGCCATGTTGAGCGAAGCCGTGCACTCGATTGTCGACTCCGCCAACGAAGCGCTGCTGCTCTACGGTTATAGCGAGTCCGAACGTCGGCCTGATACGGTTCACCCACTCGGCTACGGGCGCGAGCTCTACTTCTGGAGCTTCATTGTTTCGCTCATGCTGTTCGGCTTTGGCGCCGGCGTTTCGCTTTATCAGGGCACGCAGCACCTGCTGTCGCCGCAGCCTATCGAATACGCATTCGTCAGCTATATCGTGCTGGCGTTTTCGTTCGTGTTCGAAGGCGTATCGTGGTTCACGGCGTTTCGTCGCTTGAGAGACACGCGTGGCAGACACGGCTACTGGGAGGCGATTCACAAGAGCAAAGATCCGCCGTCGTTCATGGTGCTTTTAGAAGACAGCGCCGCGCTGATCAGTATCGTCGTGGCCGTGACGGGCATTTTCCTGTCGCATACCTACCATATCTATGTAATGGATGGGGTGGCATCCATCGTGATCGGATTGGTGCTTGCCGCCGTGGCGGCGATCATTGCAAACGAGAGCAAGAGCCTGTTGATCGGCGAGGGTGCGTCGCCCGTGCTGGTGACGTCGATACTGGACCTGACCGTCAAGGAACCGGGCGTCGTAAGTGCGAACGGGGTGTTCACCGTGCACCTTTCCCCTGATCAGGTGCTCGTCGCGCTAAGCGTCGAGTTCGACGACGAGATGCGCACGCCGCAACTCGAGCGATGTGTCGTGGAGATCGAGTCGCGTATTCGTGCGGCGCACCCGGAAGTGGTTATCCTGTTCGTCAAACCGCAGACGAAACATCGGTATCAGGAGTGGAAGGCTGCGCGCTACGGCGCAGGCACGTTGCACGAGAAGTAGCGGTCTGCACAGTTTGGTATCTACACGCGCCGGGCGGCAACGAGCAATGCCGCCAGGAGATTTTCCGTATCGTGCTCTCCGTCATAGCGCTGACCATTGATGAAAAGCGTGGGCGTGCCCTGCACACCACTCTCGAGGCCACTGCTGAAGTCACGCTTGATGCGCTCATCGTAATCGCCATCGAACGCTGCGTGCACACGTTGAAGCGGAATATCGAGTTGCGACGCGTATTTCGCCAGTGCACTGCCATCCAGTGAGGTCTGGTTTTCGAACAGCGTGTCGTGCGCTTCCCAGAACTTCCCCGCGCTATCGGCCGCCTCTGCGAACTCGGCGGCATGAAGCGCGTGTGCATGCAGATTCGTCAATGGGAATTGACGGAACGCGAAGCGCAGGTCTGCCTGCAGCGCTTTTTGAACCTCTTTGATGATTCCGTACATCGTGCCGCAATACGGACATTGAAAATCGCCATATTCGACGAGCGTCACGGCCGCGTAAGGGTTGCCCTGGATTCGATCGATTGTTTCTATCGGCGGAGAAAGAAGGTGCATGGCACGTCCAGATTCAGAGGGAAAAATGAGGTGCATCGGATAGTCCCGACGTCATATTTGAATCTAAGCACATGCCGAATCAGGGCGGCCGTGAGGCGTGGTCCTCCAATTTTTTCCGTGCGATTTGGAAAGACACTCGACCGACGAATGCTTATCGTCAGCCTGTGGTTTGCATTGCGTTTGGCTTTCAGTGATGTGCCGTTACGGAGGCAACTGAGGTGTTCACAACCGACATGCAGATTGAAGGCTTCGATCAGGAACTCTTTGCCGCTATCAAGGCCGAGCAGAGACGCCAGGAAGATCACATCGAACTGATCGCTTCCGAAAACTACGCGAGTCCCAGAGTCATGGAAGCACACGCGTCAGTGCTAACCAACAAGTATGCCGAGGGCTATCCGGGCAAGCGTTATTACGGCGGCTGCGAGAATGCCGACCTGATCGAGCAACTGGCAATCGACCGGACAAAGCGCCTGTTTGGCGCAGATTGGGCGAATGTTCAGCCACATTCCGGATCGCAAGCGAATGAAGCGGTGTACCTCGCGCTGCTTGAGCCAGGTGATCCGATCCTGGGTATGAGTCTCAAGGATGGCGGCCATCTGACGCACGGCGCGAAGGTCAGTTCTTCCGGCAAACTCTATTCGGCCGTCCAGTACGGCGTCGACCCGGAAGGACTGATCGACTATGACAGCGTGGAACGGCTGGCGCTGGATCACAAACCCAAGGTAGTGGTAGCCGGATTCTCTGCCTATTCCCGGTTTCTCGATTTCAAGCGGTTCAGGGAGATCGCGGACAAGGTGGGGGCATATCTGTTGGTCGATATGGCACATGTCGCGGGTCTGGTCGCGACAGGGCACTATCCGAACCCCATCGCGTTTGCCGACGTTGTCACGACGACGACACACAAAACACTGCGCGGCCCGCGCGGCGGCATCATCATGGGTCGCGCCAATCCGGACATCGAGAAGAAAATCGCCTCGGCTGTTTTCCCCGGCACGCAGGGCGGTCCACTGATGCACGTGATCGCCGCCAAGGCGGTAGCGCTTCTTGAAGCACTGCAACCGCAATTCGCCGAATATCAGACACAAGTGCTGAGAAACGCACGCGCGATGGCGCTGGTCTTCGAAAGAAGAGGGTACCAGGTGGTCTCGGGCGGAACAGATAACCATCTGTTTCTCGTCAGCCTGATTGCAAAAGGACTAACGGGAAAGGCCGCGGACGCAGCGCTAGGCGCAGCGCACATTACGGTGAACAAGAATGCGGTTCCTGACGATCCACAATCCCCATTCGTGACTAGCGGAATCCGGATCGGCACGTCGGCGATTACAACGCGAGGGTTCACCGAACTCGAATCTGGAGAACTGGCTAGCTGGATGTGCGACGTGCTGGACGACATTGAAAACCCTGCCGTCGTGGAATCAGTCCGGGACAAGGTAGCGCGCGTGTGCTCGCGCTTTCCCGTCTATGCAGCGGGCAAGCGGCGCCCCAGTAATGGCGACGTACGGCCGGTGCTTTCCGCGGACTAGCCTGATAGATCGGTTTCTGTACGGAATGCCTTGTCACAGGAGAACTGGAATGACTAGTCCGATATCGAATGTCGCTATTCCCGTCACACATCACAGGTACGCAGTTGTCGACGACATCAAACTTTTCTATCGTGAAGCGGGTCCAGCCGACGGCGATACCGTCGTGTTGCTACACGGCTTTCCGACTTCTTCACATATGTTCCGCAACCTCATTCCTGCACTCGCAGACCGCTATCGTGTGATCGCGCCGGACTACCCGGGGTTCGGGCAAAGCGATATGCCTTCCCGGTCCGGCTTTGCCTATACATTCGACCGCATTGCGTCGCTGGTGGACGGTCTTCTTGAGCAATTGGGCGCCACCCGATATGCGTTGTACGTGATGGACTACGGTGCGCCCGTCGGATGGCGCATTGCATTGAAACATCCTGAACGTGTCGCGGGCTTTATCGTGCAGAACGGCAATGCCTATGATGAAGGTTTGAAGGCATTCTGGGATCCGATCAAGCAATACTGGAACGACGAATCCGATGCGAGCCGTCAGGCTTTGCTACCGCTACTTACGCTCGATACGACAATTTTCCAGTACACCGACGGCGTAAGCGACCGCACACGTATCGCGCCCGACAACTGGGTGCACGACCAGGCGTTGCTCGACCGGCCGGGTAACAACGACGTTCAACTGGATCTGTTCTTCGACTATCGAACCAATCTCCCTCTGTATCCGACGGTTCAGGCTTACTTCAGGGAGCATCGACCGCCGATGCTGATCGTGTGGGGGAAGAACGATGTCATCTTTCCGGCAGACGGCGCCCATCCCTATAAGCGTGATCTGCCGGATGTCGAGTTCCATCTGTTCGACACCGGGCATTTTGCGCTCGAAGATAAGGCCGACGAGATGGTTCCGCTGATTCGCGATTTCCTGGCGCGGATCTAGCGCAGGTTTCACCCATCTGATTCGATTGCATGCGCGCGGCGTGAGCGGATTTCCGGTCACGCCGCGTTTTGCTTTCATGCGGCGCTACGCACAACCCGTACGGGAACTGACTTGTACGAAGGCGTGCCGCTGACCTTATCCATGTAGTCCAGCGGGACGAGCACATTCGCTTCAGGGTAATACGCCCCGACGGAGCCGCGTGCGATCTTGTAGGCGACCACCGTGAAGCGCGCAAGGCTCAGCGTCTTGGTGGTCGGCAGCACGGTTTCCAGATCGACGAGATCGCCGTGTTCGATCTGCCGGTCTGCCATGTCTTCTTCATTCATGAAGACGACATCGCGCCGGCCGAACACGCCGCGATAACGGTCGTCCAGCCCATACACAGTCGTGTTGTACTGGTCGTGGCTGCGTAATGTAGCGAGCATCAGCACATCTTTCGCGGCGAACCTGGGATCTTCGCGCAGCCCCGTAAAGGGGAAGAATTCCGCCTTGCCAGATGCAGTGGTCCAGATGCGTTCCGTGGGCGGAAGCGGCAGACGGAATCCGCCCGGCGTGCGGATGCGCGCATTGAACTGGGCAAAATCGGGAAACACGGCCTCGATACCATCGCGTATCAGGTCGTAGTCGCCGATCATGTCCAGCCATGGAACCATGCTGTCGACGAGGGTTGCGTGTGCCATGCCGGCAACGATTGCGGGTTCGGAACGCAATTGATCGGAAGCAGGCTGGAGCTTGCCGCGCGATGCGTGAACCATCGACATCGAATCTTCGACCGTGATGGATTGCGGGCCGCTCGCCTGCACATCCGTCTCGGTGCGCCCGAGGCAGGGAAAGATAAACGATTCCTTACCCGTCAATAGCTGGGTGCGGTTCAGTTTGGTATTGATGTAGACGGTGAGGTCGAGCTGCTGCATCGCCGGGAAGCATTGTTCCGGGTCCGGCAGCGCAACCGCGAAATTGCCACCGAGACAGAACAGTGCTTTCGAATCGCCAGCGATGATGGACTGCATCGCGCGCACGGCATCGTGTCCGTGATGCTGGGGCGGCACGAAGCCGTAAGTGCGTTCGATACGCTCCAGCATGCCGGCGGAAGGCTTCTCGGTGATGCCAACCGTCCGGTTTCCCTGTACGTTGGAATGTCCACGCAACGGGCAGATGCCTGCGCCTGGCTTGCCGAAGTTTCCCTTTAGCAATAGCAGATTAGCAATCTGCTGCACGTTTTCCGTGCCCTTGTTGTGCTGCGTGATGCCCATGCCGTAGGTAACGATCGTTGCATTCGATTTGACATACGCTCGCGCGATCGACTCCAGCGCGGTGCGGCTGAGTCCCGATGCCGCTTCGATGTCGCTCCAGTCTGTCGCCTGCAGGTCCGCAACGAAGGCGTCGTAACCGTTGGTGTGCGCGTTGATGAAGGCATGGTCGATCACCGTGCCGTCGGCGCTGGCAAACTTGTCCAGAGCGAGGACGGCCTTCATGATGCCTTTCAGCGCTGCCGCGTCGCCGCCGGCTCTGACCTGATAGTACGAAGTGGCAATATCGGTCGAACTGAAGGTCACCATTTCCATGGCGCTTTGCGGATCGGCAAAGCGTTCGAGCGCGCGCTCGCGAAGCGGATTGAAGACGATGATCGGCACGCCACGGCGCGCCATTTCATGGAGCGTGCCCATCATGCGTGGGTGGTTCGTGCCGGGGTTGTGACCCATGGCGATGAGCAGCTCGCACTGCTCGAAATCTTCGAGTGAGACCGTACCTTTTCCGATACCTATGGAAAGCGGCAGGCCGACACTCGTCGCCTCATGACACATGTTCGAGCAATCGGGAAAGTTGTTGGTGCCCAGCGCCCGAGCGAACAGTTGATAGATGAATGCCGCTTCGTTCGAAGCGCGACCCGAGGTGTAAAACTCGGCCATGTTCGGGTCCGGCAGCGCTCTTAGTATCTCGCCGATTCTCGCAAAGGCCGCGTCCCATTCGATCGGCACATAGGTATCGCTCGGCCTGTCGTACACCATCGGATGCGTAAGCCGGCCTTCGTTCTCGAGCTCGTAGTCGGTCCACTGAAGCAGGGATTCGACGGTGTGTGCAGCGAAAAATTCGGGCGGCACGCGCTTCTTCGTCGCTTCCCACGTGACAGCTTTGGCACCGTTTTCACAGAACTGAAATGTCGAACGGTGTTCCTTGTCTGGCCACGCACATCCGGGGCAGTCGAATCCGTCGGGCTGATTGGTGCGGAGCAAAGTGATGGGTGCGACGACTGCATCCATTTGCTCGCGTATTGCCTTGGTCGTCGCGCTCAGCGCACCCCAACCTCCGGCGGGACTGTCGTAGCGCCTGATTCCCGGCACATCGCGTTGTGTTGCCATGAGAACGTCTCCCATTGAGCAGGCCAGACCGGAATCGCAGGTTGTTGACAAGCGATACGCGTTAGCGCGACCCCCTCGATTTTGCACAGGCAGTGTAGCCGGAAAAAATGAACGCTTCTTGCATAAAGCGCTGATCGCTGTTCTTTTCAAACGAAGACGGGCGCCTTTCATTTCCTCCAACGACATGCTGCCGCGGGCGGCGCCTCCCTCGCTGAAGATCGAAGCCGATCGACGATTGCCTCAACTCGCGCCACGCCTCGCCGTTAACCCGGACGATATCCCGCGTGCAATCGAACAGGCATCTCTCATGGTTTTCAAACGACTCTGTGCCGCGCTCGTCGCGGCAATGCTGAACGTAGGCGCCGCATCTGTGTGCGAAGCGCAGTACTCGACCGGCTGGATCGCCAACACGCATGGCACGGCGACGACTCGCGTGGGCAACGTGGCTCGCTCGATGTGGGTCGCATCGGAAGGCGTGATCTATACGGCATCGATGTGGGACGAGGACGAGGGTGGCATCGCGATCTATCAGAACGGCAGGAACTTCGGCTCGATCGGCGGGCATGGCGAGTTCCAGGGCGGCGCGATCACGGGCAATGCGACCTCGCTGTTTGCCGCGCTGCAGTTCAACGCCACGTATGGAAGCGGCAAGGTTGGCCGCTACAACCGGGCAAGCCGGACGCAGGACCTGATGATCACGGTAAGCGACACGACCACCGAGCGGCTCGCGGACGTCGTGACGGGACTTGCGACGTCCGGTTCGCTGCTCTACGCGAGCGATTTCCCCGGCAATCGCGTGCGCGTGTTTACGACCTCGGGTGTCTGGGTGCGCGACATCACCGTGAACGGACCAGGCGCGCTCGCAGTCGATGCGGGCGGCAACATCTGGGTCGCGCAACAGGGCGCGGGCACGGTGCTCCAGTTCAGCCCGAACGGCACACCCGGAAAGACCATCCAGCTGGCCGCAAAGGCGCAACCCTCGTCACTGTACTTTGACGCGATCACCGGACAGCTATGGATCGGCGACCAGGGGCCGGACATGAACATCAAGATCTATGACATCTCTGGTGCACCGTATGCCGCCGGGACGTTCGGTGTTCAGGGCGGATACCTCAATACCGTAACTGGCACGAAGGGACAGGCAGGCGACAGACGATTCACGCGCGTGACGGGCATCGGCAGGGACTCCGCGCGCAACCTCTACGTGCTGAACAACCCGTGGGGCGGATCGTGGGATCTCGGCCGTAACGGCGGCACCGATATTCACGCCTACGATGGCTCAGGCGTGCTGCGCTGGGTGTTGCAGTCGGTGAACTTCGAAGGCAACGCCGCGCCGGATCCGGCCACCGACGGGGCGATCTTCTACGGCGGCATGAACATCTATGCGGGCACCCTGGGAGGCGCCTACGTAGCCAACACAATCGATCCCTTCACCTATCCCGCCGATCCGCGCATCAACCTCGCCGACCACGAACGTGGCGAACATTTCGCCCAGGTCGCGAGCGTCAACGGACACCGGATTCTCGTCGCGGCGAGCCAGAATCCCGACACCTTCTACTTTTTCCACTTCAATCGGACGAGCGGATACATTGCCATTCCCGATAGCACGCTGCCGGGAACGTCGTTCGGTACGGTCGCAAAAGTCCGCAACGGCTTTTGCCTCGACAGCAAGGGTGACATCTGGGCGGGCCTCGACAAGACCGGCGTGATTTCGCACTATCCGCTGATCGGTTTCGATGCGAACAGCAAGCCGTCGTGGGGCGCGCCCGTCACGTCGCCGATTCCGTCGACGATCGCACAACTCACGCGCATCCTGTACCTGCCCGAGAGCGACACGATGATCCTCACGGGGATCACGGGCAGCACCGACTGGACGGCAGTCGGATCGCGTGTGGAGGTCTATCACGGTTGGCTGGCGGGGAACCGGTCCACGCCGAACCCGGTGATCAACCTCACCAGCGTCAATCCCAAATCGGTTGCGGCCGCAGGGAATTATCTTTTTGTCGGCTACGTGCACACCGTGCCGAATATCGACGCGTTCAATCTCACAACAGGGAAGCTGGATATCACGTTCGCCAACAGCAATCCGAACGCCGTCGATGTGGGCAACGATGTGGATTCGATGTATGGACTGCGGGCGTACCGGCGTTCGAACGGCGAGTACGAAATCACGAAAGACAACTACAACGATGCGAGCATTGTGTTGTATCGCTGGACGCCGTCTGTGTCGGGTGGAGCGGGCGCGAGTGCCGCGAAGGCGATGACGATATCGCCATTCGGGGTGAACTGACGATGCAGGTGGCCGCGACCCTTTGATTCTCCAGACGATGCTGGAACATTCGATTCTATTCGCTTTCTAACGTACCGCAAGCGTTCCGTTGTATCGAACCCAACATCCGTTTTTGCGACGAGCAGAGTTGCGCCGGATGTGCAACGATGGACACGCAGCTTGCACCTGTCTGAACACTCTGGAAAACGCATCGGGGAGGGTAGATGAGAGAAGACACCGAGACGCTATTCGTGGCCTCTGAAGACATCGCAGCAGCGTTGAATCTGCTGGAGAGTATCGAGGTCGAAGTCGGGTTCGATTGCGATGATCCGGAAAGCGTGGAGCAGGCTATTCTCGCCGTCGAGGAGGCGATCAATACCCGTCTGAGTGGGTATCGCGGGGATGCGCGGATCGAGTCGGCTATCCTGCGCGTCAAACTGGATTTCCGCTGCGCGATCCTCGAACAGGCCGCGTCCGAAGACGAAGACGGTGAGGCGGTCAGCAGCCTCTGTACCCTGCATTGATTCCTTCGAGTCCCCACCTGACTGCCAGTCGGGGTGGGGGCTGTCTCCCGGGCGGCACGCAACGCGTGTGACTGTCCTCTCCTGAAGCACTCCACGGTTCAACTCGACTTCAAGATCAGGCGTTGACGCGAACGCTTTACGGTCTCGTCGCATTCAGCCGCAATCGTTAGTCTTGCGCGTGTTAAACGACACGTTCGACGACGCCGCCAGCGAGCCGCGTGTTCAACCTTGTCGTCAATTTGCCACCGGTCTGTTCCTACGCTGATGGACCCGATCGCTCCGCGAAAGTCGAGGCGACCAGCAGGCGCAACACCGATTGATTTCCAGCACATCACTCGTGGCGTTCTCGCAGACGGATTTCGCCGAAGACCTCAAAGGCGCCACGATCCCGGTGCTGGTGATGCCCGTGCCTTTTCAGTCAGGCCGACCGTAAGCGCTTGCGCGGCTTCACCAGTCTTTCCACTGCTGCCTCGGTGACTTCCTTGAATAACGCGACGTCGGCATAGGCCCGCGCAGCAAGCATGGCGCCGTAGACCACCGACACGAGCGTCGCCGCCGCAGCATGAACCGACGAATCCAGTTTGATCAGGCCGTCCTTCACGCCCGACTCGAGCACCTGCTCCAGCCACGAAGTCACGCTGTCGAAGAACGCTTTGACGCCCTGCGCCACTTCTTCCGGCAGCGAAGGTAGCTCGGCTCCGAGCATGCCTGCTACGCAAAACGGAGCCGTGTCATCGGCGATGCAGCGCTCCCAATGGCCAACGTATGCACGCAACTTCTCGATGGCGTCGGCGCCGTTCGCCTCCAGTGACGTCACATCGGCTTCAAATGCTTCCCGCCATTCGTTCAACACGGCGATCACGAGATCTGTCTTGGCGGGGAAATGGTGATGAATGCTTGCCTTGCGAATGTCGATTGCATCGGCGATGTCGGCGTAGCTAAAGCCGTTGTAGCCACGCCGCATGATGAGCTGCCGTCCAGCCGCGATGATCCTGTCGGCGGTGAGCTCTCCACTGGTTGTCATTTTGCCTACCATCTAGTCGGATGAATGTCCACTAGCTTATGCGAGATGGCCAGCAATTGCCAGTTTCAAAAACTGTGTTGAATCACATTCATCCTACTAGTAGGATGGCTACATCGAACAGGCGATGTGCTGTCGAGTTCTCAGTCAACCCTTCATCTGGAGCATCAAAATGAAACTTTCCTCATACGTAACCCGCATCGCAGCCGCTGTTGCCCTTTCCGCCGCCGCTATCGGTTCACAGGCCGCCACGGCTGCCACGGCTGCGCCGGTCAGGAACATCGTCCTTGTGCACGGCTATTTCGCCGATGGTTCGGGCTGGCAGGCAGTGTCGAAAATCCTCACCCGAGACGGCTACAAGGTGTCCGTGGTGCAGGAGCCGGAAACCTCATTTGAAGACGATGTGAAGGCGACCACCCGCGTTGTCGATGCACAGGACGGCCCGAGCATCCTCGTCGGCCACAGCTACGGCGGCGCGGTCGTGACCGAGGCCGGGAATGACGACAAGGTGGCGGGCCTCGTGTACGTGGCCGCGTTCCAGCCGGACACGGGCGAATCTCCGCTCGATCTGACCAAGAAGACGCCGCCGGCAACCAAGGCGATCAAGGCCACTGCCGACGGACATCTCTACATCGATCCGGCAAATTTCCATGCCGATTTCGCCGCTGACCTGCCCGTCAACGAAACCCGCTTCATGGCGATTTCTCAGGTCACGCCCGCGGCCCAATCGTTCGGCGTTCCGATCACGCATGCGGCGTGGAGAACGAAGCCGAGCTGGGCGGTTGTCGCTACTGCGGACCGCGCAATCAATCCTGAGCTTGAACGCTTCATGACCCAGCGTGCAGGCAGCAAGACGGTCGAGATCAACTCGAGCCACGTCGCCTACATGTCGCATCCCGCTGAGGTCGCGAAGTTGATCGAGCAAGCCGCCGCGCAGTCGGGCAAGGAATGAGGAAGCGTCACGAACCGCCTGTGGCCACTGGTTGGCTGCGGCGGTTCGCTGCCCGCCGCGCGCCTCTCAACGCAGTGCACGCAACATGTGCACGTAGCGGACGCACGTTATGAACGTCCGCTCAGTCCGTCATCGACGTACCATCGGCTCAATTGCCGCTAGCCCGATCCCAGGGCGCCACGCCACCGAACGCCTCGACGAGAAAATCGATCATCACGCGCACTCTGGCGCTCAGATGCCGACGGCTCGGGTACATTGCCAGGATGTCGATATCCGGCAGCCGATACTCAGGCAGCACGCGAACGAGCCGCCCCTCGCGGAGATCGTTGCCGATCAGAAAAGTGGGTTGCCAGATTACGCCTTGTCCGGCGAGTGCAGCTGCGCGCGCCGTATCGCCGTTGTTGGTATGCATGTGACAGTCGACCTTCACCGGCTGAAGCTTGCCGCGCGCATCGATCAGTTGCCACTCGTCGCCGGTGGCCGCATACGTGTAGCCAATGCATTGATGCCCGATCAGGTCGGCTGGCGCCATCGGAACGCCGAAACGCGCCAGATAGTCCGGCGACGCACACAGAATGTTTTGCGATGTCGCCAGTTTGCGGGCCGCATGACTGGTCGAACCGGCGCGTGAGATGCGAATGGCGAGATCGTAGCCTTCATCCACGATATCGACGACGCGGTCGATCAGTCCCACGTCGAGCTCGATGCCCGGATACTTCCGCATGAACTCAGGCCACAGCGGCGCCAGATGCAAAACGCCGAAGCTCACGGGCGCATTGATCCGCAGCCGTCCGCGCGGTTCGACCGATGCCGATGACACCAGTCCCTCCGTCTCGGCGACGTCGTCGAGGATCGACTTGCAACGGCCGTAAAGCGTCTCGCCGCCCTCGGTGAGAGACAGCATGCGCGACGAGCGATTCAGCAGCCGCGTGCCGAGATGCGTTTCCAGTTCATTCACATAGCGCGTGACATTGGCGGGCGAGGTGCCGAGCGCGTCCGCAGCGCGCGCGAAGCCACCCCGGCTTACCACCGTCACGAAAACCTCGAAAGCGCGAAGGCGATCCATCGATACCTCGATTCATTCACAAAAACTGAATGATGGAAGCATTTTTTTGGTCTTTCTGCAAGCGAAGCTGAAGCCTATATTGCTGTCAACAGGCCGACGCATAGGGCGGTGGCCAACGAAGGACCTCAGGAGAATGAACATGCAACGCTTGACAGGGAAAGTCGCCATCGTCACGGGTGCCAGCGCTGGAATCGGCCGTGCCACTGCAAAGCTGTTCGCGAAGGAAGGCGCCAAGGTAGTCATCGCAGCGCGGCGCGCGGCAGAACTGGAAACGCTCGCTGCCGAGATCGTCGGCGAGGGCGGCGAAGCCGCCTGGCTCGCGGGTGACGTGCAATCGGAAGACTTCGCGAAGGCGCTGGTCGAACTCGCGGTGAGCCGCTTTGGCCGCCTGGATATCGCCTACAACAACGCCGGCACACTCGGCGAGATGGGTCCGAGCACGGGTATTTCTGAAGCAGGCTGGAACGCCGCGCTATCGACGAATCTGACGAGCGCCTTCCTCGGCGCGAAACACCAGATTCCTGAAATGGTGAAGCACGGCGGCGGCTCGATCATCTTCACGTCGACGTTCGTCGGTTACTCGTTCGCGTTCCCCGGCACCGCGGCCTACGCGGCGAGCAAGGCGGGCCTGATCGGTTTGACGCAGGCACTGGCAGCCGAATATGGCGCACAAGGCGTGCGCGTGAACGCAGTGCTGCCTGGCGCCGTCGACACCGACATGTATCGCGGCATGAACGACAGCGATGAATCGCAGGCGTTCGTCACGGGCCTGCATGCGCTCAAGCGCGTTGCAAAGCCGGAAGAACTTGCCCGCTCGGTGCTGTATCTCGCGTCGGACGATTCGTCGTTCGTGACGGGGACGGCATCACTCGTCGATGGTGGCGCGTCCATTACCCGCACTTGATCTTTTGACGGCGGCATCCGGCGCACACACACATGTCGATGCCGCCAGCTTTATCCCACTTATACAAAGGAATGACTCATGAACCTGAATCTGGAAGGCAAACTCGCATTGGTCAGCGGCAGCACCGCCGGCATTGGCTTCGCTATCGCCCGTACGCTGGCGCAAGAGGGCGCGCGCGTGATCGTGAATGGCCGCTCGCAATCATCCGTGGATGACGTGGTCGCGCAACTGAAAGCCGAGACGGGTAGCGATGTATTGGGATTTGCGGGCGATCTCGGCACCGCCGCAGCGGCCGATGAACTGGCCGCGCGCTATCCGGACGTGGAAATTCTCGTCAACAACCTGGGCATTTTCGAGCCCAAGCCGTTCGAGGACATTCCCGACGCCGACTGGTCGCGTTTCTTCGACGTCAACGTGTTGAGCGGTGTACGCCTCGCCCGCCTGTTTCTGCCTGCAATGAAGCGTGCGAACTGGGGCCGCGTGATTTTCATTTCGAGCGAAAGCGGCGTGCAGATCCCCGCCGAAATGATCCACTACGGCATGACGAAAGCCGCGCAGATTGCCGTGTCGCGCGGGCTCGCCGAAGCGGTTGCCGGCACGGGCATTACGGTGAATAGCGTGTTGCCGGGTCCGACGAAATCGCGTGGCGTAGGCGAGTTCGTGGAAGCACTTGCCAGCGCCGACGGCAAAACGTTTGAAGCGTTCGAGCAGGAGTTCTTCGAGAAGGTCCGTCCCACCTCGCTCATCAAGCGATTTGGTTCGCCGCAGGAAGTTGCGTCGCTGGTGGCCTATATCGCCAGTCCGCTTTCGTCGGCTACGACGGGCGCTGCGTTGCGAGCCGATGGGGGTGTCATCAAGAGCGCGTTCTAAAACCCGGGCGGCCGTTGAGCGGGATTCTCCACAACTATCCCGCTCACGGTCACGTCGCGCCGACCGTAAAACTCAACGCAGCATGAATCGCAGCGATCAGACCGACGCGCGCAGCGTCTTGGCAGCCGCCACCATGTTGTTCAACGCGGGCAGCACTTCCGCCCATTGACGCGTCTTCAGACCGCAATCCGGATTCACCCACAGACGTTCCGCCGGAATACGCTCAGCCGCCTTCTTCATCAGGTTCACGATGTGTTCCTGGCTCGGAATATTCGGCGAGTGAATGTCGTACACGCCCGGCCCGATTTCATTCGGATAGTTGAAGTGATCGAAGGCGTCGAGCAATTCCATATCGGAACGCGAAGTCTCGATCGTGATCACGTCGGCATCCATATCGGCGATCGACGCGATGATGTCGTTGAACTCCGAATAGCACATATGCGTGTGGATCTGCGTGTCGTCCTGCACGCCGTTGGCGGTGATGCGGAACGATTCCACTGCCCAGCGCAGATACTCGGCCCATTGTGCCCGTCGCAGCGGCAGACCTTCACGCAGCGCCGCTTCGTCGATCTGGATCACGCGCACGCCGGCTTTTTCGAGGTCCAGCACTTCTTCGCGGATGGCGAGCGCAAGCTGATAGCACGATACCGAACGCGGCTGGTCATCACGCACGAACGACCAGTTCAGGATCGTGACGGGCCCCGTCAGCATGCCCTTCATCGGCTTCGTCGTTTGCGATTGCGCGTACTGGGTCCACTCGACCGTCATCGCCTTCGGACGGCTGATGTCGCCGAACAGGATAGGCGGCTTCACGCAGCGCGAACCATACGACTGCACCCAGCCGAACTGGCTGAACGCGTAGCCATCGAGTTGCTCGCCGAAGTATTCGACCATGTCGTTGCGTTCCGCTTCGCCGTGCACGAGCACATCGAGACCCAGCGCTTCCTGTTCCTTCACAGCGCGCGTGATTTCCTGCTCCATCGCAGCCTTGTAGCCAGCCTGATCGAGTTCGCCTGCCTTGAACTGGCTGCGAGCGTGGCGAATTTCAGGCGTCTGCGGGAACGAGCCGATGGTGGTGGTCGGGAACGCGGGCAGCTTGAGGATCGCCGACTGCTTTTCCGCGCGCTGTGCGTAGGCGCTTGCACGCTTGCCAAGCGATGCGTCGATTTTGGCGAGCGCCGTCTTTACCTTCGGATTGTTCACACGCGGCGATGCACGGCGGCTCGCGATCGCCTTCGCGTTGGCAGCGAGCGCTTCTGCAACCGATTCACGACCATTGTTCAGCGCACGTGCCAGCACATTTAGTTCGTCGAGCTTTTGCAGCGCGAAGGCGAGCCACGATCTGATCTCGGCATCGAGCTTCTGTTCGCTGTTCAGATCGACGGGCGTGTGCAGCAGCGAGCACGACGGCGCGATCCACAGACGATCACCGAGCGCGCGGTGCAGCGGTTCCAGCCATTCGAGCGCAGCGGTCAGATCCGTCTTCCAGATGTTGCGGCCATTGATTGCGCCGACCGACACCACCGTCGTCGCCGGCAGTTGCGCGACGGCCTTGACGATTTCATCGCGAGCGTTGATCGCATCGATATGCAGACCATCCACGGGCAGCTTGCATGCGAGTTCGAGATTGTCTTGCAGCTGACCGAAGTAGGTCGCGAGCAGCAGCTTCACGCGACGCTCGGACAGCGCTTCGTACGCGGTACGGAATGCCTGGCGCCATGCTGCATCGAGTTCAGTCACGAGCACCGGCTCATCGATCTGCACCCACTCGATGCCCTGCGCCGTGAAGTAATCGAGCAATGCGGCGTACACGGGCAGCAGGCGCGGCAGCAGCGCGAGCTTGTCTGAATCGTCCTTCGCCTTGCCGAGCCACAGATACGAAACCGGTCCAATGATCACCGGCTTGGCCTTCACGCCGAGCGTGCGCGCCTGGTTCAACTGTTCGAGCAGACGCGACGGATCGAGCGAGAAG
The DNA here is from genome assembly GCF_003121405.1 of Paraburkholderia sp. C35. GTDB lineage: Bacteria > Pseudomonadota > Gammaproteobacteria > Burkholderiales > Burkholderiaceae > Paraburkholderia. Next base: position 197,420 of record NZ_QBUY01000002.1, read on the forward strand.
TTCGTGTTCGCATCGAACTCGGGGACGATGTAGTGATAGTTCGTATCGAACCACTTCGTCATTTCACCGGCTGCGACACCGCCGCAGCAGGCGCTGTGATCGACCTCACCTTGAGCGGAGCGGCCACGCGCGACGCGGAAATAGTTGTCGAGTGCATCGCCGTGAAAGCCGCGCACGCGTTCCGGCAGATTGCCGAGCGTGAAGCTCATGTCGAGCACCTGGTCATAGAACGCGAAATCGCCGACGGGTGCGAAGTCCAGAGCCGCCTGGTCTTTCCAGTGCCGCTCGCGAAGCTGTGCGCCGACCGTCTTCAACTCGTCGCGCGACGACTCGTTCTTCCAGTATTTTTCGAGTGCGAACTTCAGTTCGCGCTTCGCGCCGATGCGCGGAAAACCCAGGTTGTGCGTGGTGACCATGTTTGTGTGCCGTCCAGAAGAAAGTAGCTGGAGGCGATGATAGAATTTTCCTTGTATGAATAAAAATGGATTTATTTCATACAACCATTAATTCTGTTCATGGAGTGGGTCATGCTGGAGCGCAGTCATCTTCTGGTCGTGCGTGAAGTCGAGCGGCAAGGCTCGCTGACGGCGGCCGCTGATACGCTCAATCTCACGCAATCGGCGCTGAGCCATGCAGTGAAGAAACTGGAGCAGCAACTGGGCACGCCTGTCTGGACGCGCGAAGGACGATCGATGCGGCTCACGCAGGCGGGTCAGTATCTGCTGGGTCTCGCCAACCGTATGCTGCCGCAGTTCGAGCTTGCGGAAGAGCGCATGAAGCAATACGCGCAAGGCGAGCGCGGTACGCTGCGGATCGGCATGGAATGCCATCCGTGCTATCAGTGGCTGCTGAAGGTTGTGTCGCCGTACCTCGCGCGCTGGCCGGATGTCGATGTCGATGTGAAGCAGCGCTTCCAGTTCGGCGGCATTGGTGCGCTTATCGGTTACGAGATCGATGTGCTCGTCACGCCTGACCCGCTCAAAAAGCCGGAACTACGCTTTCACCCGGTATTCGACTACGAGCAGGTGCTGGTCGTCGCCGATGAGCACGCGCTGGCGGGTGAGGCCTACGTCACGCCCGAGCAGCTGGCGAAGGAAGTGTTGATCACGTATCCCGTCGAAACCGACCGGCTCGACATCTACACGCAGTTTCTGACGCCCGCGAACGTGGTGCCCAGGCGTCACAAGGTGATCGAGACGACCGACATCATGCTGCAGATGGTGGCGAGCGGCCGGGGCGTGGCGGCACTGCCGCGTTGGCTCGCGGAAGAGTACGCGGGCTGGATGCCGCTCACGCCGCTGCAACTCGGCAAGAAGGGTATCGCAAAGCAGATCTTTCTCGGCACGCGTAAAGCCGATGACGACATCGAATATCTGGCTGCGTTCGTGAAGACTGCGCGCGAGTCGAAATGGGCGGAGGCAAAAATGCGGGCGTAGTGACGTGCGTAAGCCTGAACGAAACGAGTCGCTCAGGCTCCCGCGATGCCCGTCACGGCGGCTATCGAGATCCACATCTGCAACTGCGCGGCAATATCGAACGAGCTATCGATCTCAAGCCCAACGTCAATCGCCTCGTTCAGCGTTTGACCCTGTTGAAGGGCCAGAAATGCCTCATGTGCCGCGAGGCTTTGATCCACGACGACAGGACGCCACTGCGGACGCGCGACAAGCACGCAGGCTGCTGCCGCGATGTCGCGCGTAGCGCCGCCGCCCGGTTGATGTGCGCGCCAGATAGCGCCAATCGAATGACGTGATCGAATGGTGGAACATGCCGGATGAACAGTCAGCCTGCTATTCAGCAGACGCTCGCTGCCAGCTTCCTGCCACTGCTGCGCACTCGTGACGTGTGGGGCGGCCGCATACCAGGCGTTGTGAACGGCCCATTCCAGCCGCGCGATGTCACCGAAGTAGTCGTAGTGCGCATTCTGTTCCCAGGCTTCGATGAACTCGGGCAGATGCGCACCGAAGCGGTTCAGATCGCCGCTTACGGACGGGTGATCCTTTGCATAGGCCTGCGCAAGCCCTGCGAAATAGCGATCTCCCGTCAGAGCGAGTAGAACCGGGTAGGCGTTCTTCAGTGCCGCAAGCCAGGCTGACTGAACGTTGCGGCGGTACACGTTCAAGCGCTCGCTGACGATGTCGCCAGATGTCGACAGTCGATCGGATAAGGCAGCGTCGTCGTGCGGGGGACGCACGGCGTTGAAAAAGGCTTGCTGAATGTCTGCAAGTGACGTCTTCACGTTCGCTCCATCACACGACGAGCTTTCTCCACTTCATCGACGAGTTCTGCGAGCGGCGGCAGATTCGTGTCCCATTCGATCAGCGTCGGGCAGTGGCTGAAACGTTGCAGCGCATATTCGTACAGACGCCAGACTTCGTGTGTCACGCGAGAGCCGTGATCGTCGATCACACCGATGTCGGTCACGCTATGTCCAGCGAGATGGATTTCACCCACAATCTGTGGCGGAAGCGCATCGATGGCAGCGATCGCATCTTCACCGTGGTTGCATTGATTGACGAAGAGATTGTTGATATCCAGCAGCACGCCGCAACCGGTGCGGCGGGCCAGTTCCGCCAGAAACACGGTCTCTCCGTACCGGTCGTCATGAAATCGCGTATATGTCGACACGTTCTCCAGCAGAATCGGACGCCGTAGTATGTCCTGGAGCGCATTGACGCGTGGACAAAGATAGTCGAGCGCTTCATGGGTGAGCGGCAGCGGCAACAGATCGTTGAGACAGGCCGAAGAGGTCGCGTTCCACGACAGATGTTCTGACACGATCTGCGGGCCGATACGATCCGCGAGACGTCGCAGTTTGCCGATATGTATCGTGTCCAGCGGAGCAGCAGATCCCAACCCAAGCCCCACACCATGCAGGCTGACTGGCAAGTCGCGGCGGATCGTCTCCAGCACATGCAGGTCGTAGCCGCCATCGCCGAAGTAGTTTTCGCTGTGGACTTCGATCCAGTCGACGGCTGGTGTCGATGCCAGAAAATCCGCATAGTGCGCATGACGTAGCCCAACGCCGACGCCGTGCAGGGTGTGAATCGTTGTCATCTCGCTCATCGTGCAGCGCGTTCAACTGTCAACTGTTCCCCCCAGCTTCTTGCAGGTTCCTTCGGGCATATTCTTGAAGTCACCCTTGTCGTTGTCGACCTTGGCTTCGCCCGCGCAGCCATGGACGCCCGTCTTGCTGGCGCAATCGTTCTGTCCTGCTTTTGCGATCCCATAGCATTGAACCTGCTTGTCGGCGTGCGCCAACTGCGGCGTCACGGCAGCAAGACCGGCAAGCGCTGTGGCAATGAGCGCCTGACGTGCAGTATCGGTTTTCATCTCTTCTCTCCCGTTCGCTGAAACAGTTGGCCTCAGACGTCCTGCTGCGCCCGGGTGCAAGCCAAGGCGCGGCCTCTGATGTGAAATATAGACAATATCCGGCCGATGCCATCGCGGCGTTCGACGTTGCTGACGTTTCGTGCTGGCTAATTTTTCTCTAATTGTCGCGACGTACGCTTGGGGATATATCGGCGGATCTCCACGCCTTCACGTTTCGCCGCGGCGAAATCAGGTGCTGCAAGCGGCGAATACAAGGAAAAGCAGGGCGAACCGACATTGCCGGTTGTCACACCGATCGTCATTCCCTGTCGGGCATCGGAGACGCAGGACGGGGAAAGGTCGGGTCAGCCGGCATACATCGGAGGCCACGTCATGCGATCACTCAAAAATCGAATCATCGGAACATTGATCGTGCTATTTGCTGTCATCGGCGTCGCCGATGCCTGCACGTCATACTGGCTTTCAATGCGGCAAATCGACGAACTGCTCGATCAGCATCTGCAAGGCGCAGCCGTCTGGCTCTCGGCCGGCAAGGTGGGAACGCTCGGTACGCACGGTCCACCGCCGCATTCGATCGATGGATTCGTCGGGCAAATATGGCAACAGGGGCTCGCCACGCCCACCGACAATACCGATCCGAAAGTGCTGTTCAACCGCGACGCGCCAGCTGGTTATTCGGACGAGCGCATCAAGGGCCACCGCTACCGGCTCTATACGCTTCGAAACGACACGGACGGTCTGACTTATCAGGTCGGCCAGCCTTTGTCGTTTCGTGAACAGACAGCGGGGCGCGCGGCGCTCAAGAGCCTCGTGCCGACGATTCTTCAGATAGCGCTCGTCTGGATCGCCATTCCGCTGATCGTCAATGCAGCATTCGCATCGCTGAAACGCGCGAGTGCCGATGCCGAAAGGGTCGGCGTGAGCCGGCTGACGCCGCTGAACATATCGCATGTCCCCGACGAGGTCAGGCCATTCGCCGATTCGATCAATCGGATGATCGAGCGCTTGCAGACGGGCATCGACGGAGAGAAGCGCTTTATCGCCGATGCGGCACATGAACTGCGTACGCCAATCGCCGCGCTGCAACTGCGGATCGACAACCTGGAGAATGCACCCGATGCCGCCGCACGCCGAGAGCGTTTGAAAGAGTTGCGCGACGCGATCGTTCGATCGGCGACGATGATCCGGCAACTGCTCGAACTCGCGCGCGCTGATGCACAACGCGATCCTGGCAGGGCCGGCGAGACGCTCGATGTGCAGGAAATGGTCCGGACACTGGTAGCCGATCTGCTGCCCGTTGCCTACGCGCGCTCCATCGATCTGGGTGTGCAGCGTTTCGACACTGCGCACGTCGATGCGAATGCAGGTGAGTTGCGCATGGCAGTGCGCAATCTGGTCGAGAACGCGTTGCGATACACGCCCTCTGGTGGCCGTGTGGATATCGACGTGTGCGAGGATGCGGCAGGTGTCGTTGTGCGTGTTACCGACACGGGGCCAGGCATTCCGGATGAGATGATCGACCGCGTATTCGACCGCTTCTTCCGCTTGAATACGGTAGCAGGCGAAGGCAGCGGACTCGGCCTGTCGATCGTGAAGTCAGTCGTCACGAAGCATGGCGGATCGATTTCGCTGAAGAACCGTCGCGACGATCAAAGCGGCCTCATCGCAACCGTCGTGTTTCCATCGAGCGCAATGGCTTGCGTCGACGCCTGATGCGTGTGGCAACCACGTGTGGCAACCGGCATCGGACGCGCAAGGCTCACGGCCAACTGCGCGGATCGATGGCTTGCCAGCGCGACACGGTCGGTGGCAGAGGATTCAACTGCGAGATACGGTTCGCACCGATGCGCCGCGACAGAAACAGGTTCGCGGCGCGTGCGAGTTCGGATGGATCGACAGGTTTTTGCAGGATCGCGTCATAGAGCCGGCGCGCAGAAGGCGGCGGCGTTTCGCCTGAGACGAGTAGCAACGGCACGCGCGCGAACGCAGGAAAACAACGCAACCGCTCGGAAAGCTCGATCCCGTCCATGACGGGCATGTTCCAGTCGGTGACCACCAGATCGGGCAGAACGCGCGTCGTGCAGGACAAGGCGACCTGTCCGTTTTCCGCCAGCACGACGTGATGACCCATGGCCTCCAATGCCAGTTGGAGCGGCCAGAGCGTGTCGTAGTCGTCGTCGACGAGAAGAACGGTTGCCATCACGAGAGTCTCTTGCCGGTTTGCATGCCTTGCACTGCGCAAGTGCTATTCCTCTTCGTCCGCCGCTCGCCCGTATCCATACGCCAATGCCGATATGCATGGCAGGCACGCCGGTTGCGAACGCTTTGAAAATTTCCCAGGAGAACAGGATGACAAAAATGCGTGTGGTCGTAGCGACGGGCATTGCAATGTGTTCGTTGCTCGCAGGTGAGGCACAAGCTGCGGGCTGTACGGAAGGGGCCGTCGTTGGCGGCGTTGCAGGCCACGTTGCGGGGAAACATGGTGTCGCCGGTGCGGCCGCGGGATGCGCGATCGGACATCATGAGGCGTCGAAGAAGCAGAAGGCGGCGAGTGCGGCCAATGGCGCCAATCCGCCGCCGTCGAAGTAGAACGCCGATATCTGATGGCATCGCGTGGATCGATGAACACGTGTCGTTATCCACGCGTTAGCCCGGGTGTCGGGCAAACCGACAGCACCTGTCCGCTTCCTTGACAGTGTCGATGCACATCGGGGCCGAAGACCCTTGAAAGATGGGGGTTGGGGCCGATGGTACGGCCTTTGCAGATCACTCCGCGTCATACGAAGGAGTCGATCATGCAACCTGCCTTTTCAAACCACGCGCGGCCACACATCGCACGGCGGGCGAGCGCCCTGGCGCTTGCAACGCTGGTAGCGGCAAGCACGGGATGCGCCGCGCAGACTCAATCCACGCCCGTGCAGCCAGCGCCCTCCATCGCAACCGGCGCGCCGCCACCGCCACCACCGCCCGTTGACGCGGGAGACCCAGGCGCCCCGGCGCCTTCCGCCGCTGCGGGCAGTCCATCCGTCGCGCAAGGCACGGTATCGCGGTTTCTTGTCAATCCGGACGGCGATGTCGATGGATTCCTGACCAGCGACGGCTTGCTCGTGCACTTCCCGCCGCACCTCGGCACGCAACTCACCTCGCTGGTTCGCCGGGGCGATGCTGTCCAGCTGAGCGGGTGGCCCAACGCCGGCCGCACGTTCACGGCACAACGCATTGTCAACGCAAGAACGGGGCAACAACTGCTCGACCAACCGCCCATGCCGGGCGCCCAGCCGTTACCGCGCGAGCTTCGCGGCGCAGGGCTTTCTCCTTTGCGCGCGGAGGGGAAAGTCACGCACGTGACCACCGCACCACGAGGCGAACCGGACGGCGTCATCCTGACGGACGGAACCGTGATCAAGCTCACGCCTGCCGTCGCGCAGCAATTCCCGACACTGCTTCAGGCCGGCGCGAGCGTGTCGGCACAAGGCTACGGCACGCGCAACCAGTACGGCACGGCGTTGCAGGCAACTGCGTTCGGCGCGCCGGGCAACCTGACGCAACTTTATGACCGGATGCCTCCGGGCCCATGACGTAACGGACAGCTCAACAGACTTCAACCCACATTCACTCAGGAGAATCAGCATGCATTGGATCGACCCGGACAGCCTTCCCGAAACGCGCGGCATCGTGAAAGGATTTCTGCTCAACCCTCACGGCGAACTCGATGGCATTGTCCTCGATTCGCGACAGGTGCATTTCCCGCCGCATCTGTCCCGACGCGTTGCGCGCCATATCGCGCTCGGCGACACCGTGAAGGTGCGAGGCGTGAAACCACGCGGCGCGGACATGATTGCCGCCGTCGCGTTGACCACCCGGAGCGGCACCGTGATCCTCGACGAAGGGCCGCAGCATGGTGCTGAGAAGCATCACAAGCCGCCTGTCGAACATAAGCCGATGGAGGCAGCGGGTGAAGTCGTGCTGCCTCTGTTCGGGCCGAAGGGCGAGTTGCGAGGCGCTTTGCTCGACGATGGCACGTCGCTGCGCATGCCGCCGCATGCGGCGATTGAACTCGCGTCATGGCTATGCCCTGGCGCGCATGTCAAAGCCTGGGGACACGGCATCAAGAACCGTCATGGCCGGACCATCGAAGTGGATGAGATCGCAGAACTCGTCGACGCACCGATGGATTGACACAGTCCGTTTCTCCTCGTACCCGCCCGGACGATCCGCACGATGAGCAACTCATGAACACGCCACTCTGCAACCGCCACGTTGCGCTCGAAGCGTTGAACTTCTTCATGGCCGATGTGCAGGCGGGCATCGGGCCATTCCTTGGCGTGTTCCTGCTGGCGCGCGGCTGGCATCCCCAGGCGATCGGCACCGTGATGACCATCGGCGGTATCGCGGGCGTGCTCGCGACGTCTCCGGCTGGCGCACTCGTCGATGCGACCCGTCACAAGCGCGCCATTATCGTGGTCGCGGGCGTGCTGACAACGCTGGCTTCACTCGTGCTGTGGGTGTCGCACAGTGTCTGGATGGTCGCCGCATCGCAGATCCTCACGGCGGTGACGGGCGCCGCGCTCGGGCCCGCAGTGGCCGGCGTGACGCTCGGCATCGTGCGCGCGCGGGGCTTCGATCGCCAGTTCGGCCGCAATCAGGTCGCCAATCACGCGGGAAACGTGGCGGGCGCGGCGTTGTCGGGCTGGCTCGGCTGGCGCTACGGATTCGGCGCGATATTCGTGCTGGCCGGCGCGTTCGGGGTGATGACGGTCGTCTCGACGCTGCTGATCCGGGCCGATTCGATCGATCACGACAGCGCCCGTGGTCTCGGCGATGCGTCGCTTGCCGGGCATGAGCCTGCGAGCGGCTTCCGTGTGCTGCTGACGTGCCGGCCACTGCTCCTGCTCGCGGCGGCGCTCGCGATGTTCCACCTCGGCAATGCGGCGATGCTGCCACTCTACGGGCTTGCCGTCGTCGCCGCGCACAAGGGCGATCCGAGTGCTTTCACGGCGCAGACTATCGTCGTCGCGCAACTCGTGATGGTCGCTGCAGCATGTCTGGCGAGCCGGCTTATCGTGCGTCTGGGCTACTGGAGCGTAATGCTCATCACGTTTCTTGCATTGCCGGTGCGTGGCCTGGTTGCCGCGATGTTCATCAACGCGTGGGGCGTCTGGCCGGTGCAGGCACTCGACGGGATCGGCGCGGGGCTACAAAGCGTCGCTGTGCCCGCGCTCGTGGTGCGACTGCTGCAAGGAACCGGGCGTGTGAATGTCGGACAGGGCGTGGTGATGACCGTGCAGGGTGTCGGTGCGGCGTTGAGTCCGGCGTTGGGTGGCGCGCTGGCCCAGCATGTCGGGTATGCGTCGGCTTTTCTCGTTCTGGGCGCCGTGTCGACTGGCTCGCTCGCGGTATGGCTGTTCTTTGGCGCATCGCTTAAGAAAGCGTGCGGCGTGCCGCGCGATCCCGCAGTCGATACGTCGCTCGCAACTTGAACCCCGTCTTGCGCTTGCCGCGATGGCAGGCGTGATTCTGCGCACTCAGTCGATCCCGAGATTGGCCATGCGTGTGTACAAGGACTGACGGCTGATGCCAAGCCTTCGCGCCGCTTCCGCGCGATTGCCTTGCGCGATTTCGAGCGCCCGTCGGATGATCTCGCGTTCGACCTGCTGCAATGCCTCAGCCAGCGGAAGATCGTAGAGGCTCGCCGGGAGCGGTGGATCGGACGCAGCGCTGCCTATCAGGAACGCGAGATCGCTCTCCGTCACCACAGGTCCGGGCGACAGTGCGTTCACCCGCTCAACCGCGTTGCGCAATTCACGCACGTTACCCGGCCACGCGTGTGTCAACAGACGCCGTTGTGCCTCAACCGAGAACTGCCGTTTCGGGCGGTCTCGCGTGGTCGATTGCAGAAAATACCCGACGAGCGGCAGGATATCGGCAAGGCGCTCGCGCAACGGCGGCAGGTGGATCGGAATGACATTCAGCCGATAGAGCAGATCCTGCCGGAACTCACCCGCTGCCACCATCGCGTCGAGCTCGCGATGCGTCGCGGCGATCACACGCACGTCGACTGCAACGGCTTCGTTCGTGCCAAGCGGGGTGACCACTCTTTCCTGCAGCACGCGCAGCAGTTTGGCCTGCATGGCAGCCGGCATGTCGCCAATCTCGTCGAGAAAGAGCGTGCCGTTGCTGGCATCGACGATCCGGCCCGTTCGCGCGTTCATTGCGCCCGTGAACGCCCCTTTGCCGTGACCGAAGAGTTCGCTTTCCAGCAGTTCATGCGGGATGGCCGCGCAATTGACTGCGACGACCGGCCCATGCGCGCGTCGCGACGACTGGTGCAACACGCTGGCCGCGACTTCTTTGCCCGTCCCCGTTTCGCCCGTGATGAGCACCGTTGCATCGGAAGCGGCGGCACGTCCGATGCGCTTCTGCACCTCGCGCATCGATTCGCTGATGCCGAGCAGACGCGGCATCGCATCGTCAGGTTCATCGAATGTTGCGGGAACGGTGGTCGTCCGGGATGCCGCGCCCGGCGTCGGGCTAGCCACGAAAATGCGCTTCAGCAATCCGGCGATATCGTCGCGGCCAACGGGTTTGGTCAGATGCTCGAACGCACCCAGACGCATCGCGCCGCTCGTGTTGTCGCTGTTCGCGTGTGCGGTGAGCATCACGACGGGAATCTGGCGGCCATGGTCCATTTTCCGCAGTTTCTCGAGTACCGCGAGTCCATCGATGCCAGGCAGCCTGAAGTCAAGGAATACACAGGCGGGCGTCGCGCCGGTTGCGAGCCGCGCGAGTCCGCTTTCGCCGGAAGCCGTGCGCTCGACGTCATGACCGAGATCCGTCAGCGTTTCCGCCAGGCCCTCGCTAAACGCATCGTCGTCGTCGATCAGGAGGATGGTTGCCATGGAATATCAATGACAAAGCACGTTTGAGCGTCCGTGCGGGTATGGTACGCGCGCCCATGATGCGCAGACGCGACCTCGCGCACCAGCGCGAGACCCAGTCCCGATCCGTCGGCGCGTCCCGTGACGAAAGGCTCGAAGATCCGTTCACGTTCGGTGTCGGGGACGCCGGGGCCGTCGTCCGTGATGTGAAGGATCAGCCGATCGCCGGATGGCGAACTGAGACGGCTGGCGTCGAGCGCTATCTGTCCGCCGGCCGGGACATGCTGCAGCGCGTTCAGCAGCAGGTTGTCCACCGCGCGTCGCAGCTGGCCGGAATCGAAAACAGGATGGCCGACACGTGAACCTTCCGGTTGCGCGGACTGTGCCACATCTGCCGATAGCGCCGCGCGTTTTGCCAGCGCGGCTTCGCGGTGAGCATCGACGACTTCGTGAAGCCATGTAGCCAGATCGACAGGTTCACAGTGAAGCGTCACGGGTTGCGTCAGCGCGAGCAGGCTCGCGACCTGACTCTCGATACGCTCAAGCTGACCGAGGATCGAACGCAAGGCGCTTTGCTGGCGCGCGCTGTCTCCGGCGAGCGCGTTTTCCGCTTTCAGGCGCATCGCGCCGGCGGGATTGCGGATCTCATGCGCGACCTGCGCTGCCAGCTTGCCCAGCGCGGCGAAGCGCTCGGCCTGTGCCAGCTGGGTTTCCAGTTTGCGTGCCTGCTGCTGCCATGCGTGTGTGCGTTCGAGGTAACGGTTGACGGATTGGGCGATCCGGTCGAGATCGCGTTCGCCGGGCATCGCTACTACCGTTTCCATGTCACCCGCGCCGGACAGCGCAGCTTCCAGCCCGTCGAGCTTGCGCCGCCAGTTGCGCAGCGCAAGCGCAAGATAGAGCGACACGCCGAGCAGAACGGCAAGGACGACGGCAAGCACCGCGATGGACGTCTCGCCCAGTACGCCGAGCGCAGGGTGTGTGCGCGTGAGCATCCAGACATAGAGGCCGGGATGTCCTGCTACAGGACAGGCCGTTGCCAGCACGGCATCTTGCCCGTTGCGGACGGTTCTGGCCGCCACGCGCGCGTCATTCGATGCCGCCGTGAGCGCGCTCAAGATCAGCGGCGTTTCGGCTGCCGGAATGTCGCGCTTGATGCCGCTGCCCTGATACGACGGAAAGGCGTAGGCGAGAAACCCGCTCGCGTCGGGCGGCGCGCCATCGGGTGGAGCAGGACGTGGTGGCGGCGAACCGGAATGCAGCGACGACGACCAGAAGCCGCCCTCGACGCCATCCGTCCTGGCGAGCACGACATCGAGCACGGCATGCATGAGATCGGTGTTGGGTTTGCCCGGCTCCTGCAACGAAAGGTTGTAGCGCGAGGCGACGGCGTCACAGGCGGCGAGCGACTGCTGCTGGGCCAGCGCGACCTGCTGCCCCTGTGCGGACACGATCATGAGCCAGACAATGCCGACCAGCGCCATGCATAGCGCCGCGACAAGCGCCCAGAGTATCGCGAGCTGTGTCGAAAAGGCCGTTCGTGCCACACGTTCACCTGTTGATGATGGCGGCCGGGTGCTTCGCTGTGCGTCGGTTCACTTCGATTGGCAAGGCACAGCAGGCGATCAGTCCCGGCAGCGGTGCCGGGAGCTTTGCACGCCGCGTGCCAGGTCATGCCGATTGTCAGCGGCTGCCGCTGTCGTCCCGTTGGTTCGGCCGTCCGAGCGCCGCGCTTAACGCATCGAGCAGGCGAGGTGGCGGATAAGGCTTGTCCAGCACGACAGCGAAGAGATCGGGGCGCGCTTTCGCGGCGGACCCTTGCGCGGCTGTCGCGAGAACGATGGGGATATGCGCCAGTCTGGCGTCCTTCTTCAGCGCCTGGGCCAGTTCCAGTCCCGACATGGCCGGCATCATGAAATCCGTCAGCACGACGTCCGGCAGGATCGAGCCGATCATGTCCAGCGCGGAGCGTCCGTCGCGAGCGGCATGCACCGTATAACCCTCGGCCTTCAGAAAGAAGGAAAGGAAGTCGGTTATCAGCGATTCGTCATCCACTACAACGATCGTGGTCATGCCCGTTAGCCCATTCTCGTGTCCGCTGCGGTCCCGTTCGTGAGGTGCCGTTGCCGTGCGGCTATGGCTGGCCCGGATCGTCGGTCACCACTCTTCTGACCTCGCTCAGCGGGGTCGAGATGGCGTTTGGAATGACCAGCCGCGTGATCGTCGGCGTGAACGCGCTGTCGCGAAGCTTTATGACTTTCATGCCCTGGCAGATGCTGCCCTCCGCCTCGTCGAGTTGCATGCCGATCACGTTGTCGAACAGGCTGAGCACTTCGGGCGACGTTGCGTTCATCTCCGACGCCGACAGTTCTCGCGTCTCCCACGCACAGACGGTCGAGACGTCCATCGAGCGAAGCTGGTTGGTCAGCGCAGCGAGAAACTCGATCAGCCGGTGCGGGTCGACGGCCGCCCGTTCGAAGCCGGCCAGCCCGTCGATGACGAGCCGGCTGATGCGGCGTGCCTCGACGGCAGCGAGCAGATGATAGGCCAGGCTGTCGATGACGTTTTCCGTCAGCGGATTCCACAGCACCGTGAGCGCGCCGCTGGCAATCAGCGCGTCGATGTCGATGCCGAGCGCGTGCGCCTTGCTGGCGAGGCGCGCCGGCGTTTCATAGAAGCCGAAGTGCAGGGCGGGCTTTTCCGGTGTCGCGAGGCGCAGAAAATTCAGCCCGAAGCTGGTCTTGCCGCTGCCGCCGGGGCCGACCACGATCGTCGCCGAACTCGCGGGCAGTCCGCCGCCGATGCGGGCGTCGAGATCGTCCACGCCGCTCGACACACGCTCCTGCGGCGCCAGGTCGAGCTTCGAGGGGCGTGCATACAAGGCTTCCAGCCGTGGATAAACCACGACGCCCGCATCGTTGATCTCATAGTGGTGAAGGCCGCCTAGCGAGGCGCTGCCGCGCGATTTGGCCACGCGCATCCGTCGCACGGTTCGCGAGCCAAACAGTTCCTCTTGCAGTTGCAGCACGCCGTCGACCATCGTGTGTTCGGGGCTGGAATCGTCGATGCGCGCGCTGGTCAGGAACAGCACCGTGCAGCCGCTGAACGCAGCATGACCCTGAAGTTCAGCCACGAAGGTCTTGACGTCGAGCGTGTTATGGCTGCTTTCGCGTGCGTTGAGGAGGCCATCGAGTATCAGCATCGACGAGCCTTGCCGCACGAGTTCGTTGCGCAGTACATCGACGAGCGCGCTGAGACCATCGACTCGCAGCGTGCGGAAGAGGCTCAGATAGGTAATGTCGTTGCCCACCCGTTCCGGCTCGAAAAAACTGAGCGTCGATAGAGACTGGAACAGCCGGTCGTGCGATTCGGCGAGCAGGGTGATGTAGAGCACCTTTCCGCCCTGCCTGACCTGATCGAAGGCGATCTGGTTGGCGAGAATCGTCTTCCCGGCGCCGGGGCGGCCCTGGATGATGTACGAAGACCCGGCGACCATACCGCCACCCATGATCGTGTCGAGCCCCGGAACATGGCTGGTTAATCGCTTCAAGGTCTGATTCATCGCTGGCCTGGTTCGACTGGGTGATTGCGCGGTGAGCGGCTTCAGACGGGGAGAGTCCCGCCGGGCCTCCGCACATGCTGCGGTGGGGTCAATGCCGCGATTCTCGCACGATACGAGCACGGCAGTCTCTTACATGAGGCTTCGTGGTCGCGCGCAGGTGTCGGTTGACATCATGACGGCTGAAGCTCTGGCGGCACCCGGTGGCCTCGACGTGCTCGTCAACAACGCGGGGACATCGCGGCTATTGTCGTATTTCTCGCGTCACCCGCTGGGCGCTCGATTTCTGGCCAGATGATTCCGATTGATGGGGATTCGCAGAGTTCGTGAGTCAGAGCGTCACCGGCATCATCAGTATCGTCACTACGTCATGCAAGTTATGGATCAGGCGAATCGGTCCCAATCGGCCGAAATCCCTCGCCCAGATCATTCAATATCTGTTTGACCGTGCTTTGCACCGATGGTGACGCGTCGAGCAGTTCACGAACGGTAGCATCCGTCATTTCCTCCAGGTCACTGTCCACGACAAAATCCGTTGCGATCCCCCATTCGAAAGCTTGCACGCCAGAAACAAGGCGCGAACGCATCAACATTTCGCGCATGCGTCCACTGCCGACTATTTGAAGTGCTTGCGACCAGCCAAACGTTCCGCCTGGGAAATTGTTTTCCCTCACCGGAAATCCGTATTGAGTCGTTTCGGTCACAATCCGCAGATCGCAAGCAAGCGCCAGTGCAAAACCCGTCCCGAACCAATGGCCGCGAGTGGCAGCGACGACCGGCTTGCTGCATCGAAGGGGAGCGTTGATGTCCCAGATCAGACGGGCAGGCGAGACGCTTGAGATCTCCGTCTCGACTTCGGCGTTTGCGAAGTCCAGCAAAGGATTGTATTCCGCCCTGAGAACGATCACTCGCACGCCAGGATGGCGATCCAATCGCTCAAACGTCAAACGCAACTCCGCGAATTGCCGGGGTGTCAGGCAATTCGTGGGAGGCCGGGCGAGGACGACGTCGGCACGTGTTTGCTGCTCGTCAATCAGGACATAAAACCCATCTCTTCGCTCGTGCCGGGGCGCATTGGATTCAATCGAAACGTAGCTCATGGTTGTAGTTGTCAGGCGGTCAAGTTGATGTGTGAAATACGTTGCCTGAACTTCAAAGCGAGCAACGTTGTCTTTCCGAAAACTACTTCATGGCGCCCTTGCATGAGTACGTTTGTCGTCGGTCGGATTGCTCGCGCTCTGCCATCAGGCGCTGTCGTCCAACGCGCGTCGAATACGCAAGCGCGGTGGAAAAGACAGCTGCAATGACGAGATAGGTTGGAGCAACCAGTCTGTTGCCTGTCCATTCCGTCAACAGATTGATGATGAATGGCGCCATGCCACCGAACAGCGTGACGGCTACGTTGTAAGACAGCGAAAGACCCGTAGCACCCGATTTGCGAGGAAAGAGCGTGGCCAGCATGCCGGCATGTGGGCCCGCAAGAACGGTCTGGAAAAGCCCGGCTACCAGTTGCATACACAGAAGCCGGGGAACCGATGGCGCATCGGCGATAAACAGAAACATGGGATAAGCGCAAAGCGCCCACGCGCCCACTACGGGAAAGAACATTCGATAAGCGCCATACCGGTCGGCGAGCAATCCGGCCACGGGAAAAAGAACTGCATTCAACGCCTGAGAGAGAATCACGCCGAGCATTGCCGCCGACATTGGAAGGCTCAGATTCAATTCGACGTATGCGGGCATATAAATAGCCCAGAGATAATTCGATGCAGTGGCGACTGTGATGACTCCGATCGCGCAAACGATGCTGCCGGTATTCAACCTGACGAAGCTAGTCCACTCTTTCCATATCGATCGGTCTGCGGTTACTTGTCGATGTTGTGTCGGCTCGTCCGGGCTTATCTGTGAGGAACGGTATTTCAGCACGACGCCCAACGGGCCGATAATGGAACCTGCCAGAAACGGCAATCGCCATCCCCAACTTCGCAATGCGTCATCGGAAAGGCAAGTGACGAGGAAATAGCTGCATGTGGCAGCAAGCACGGCCGACAATGCTTGAGCCGACATGTTGAAACTTCCATAGAACATCCGTCTTTCCGCTGGGGCGCTCTCGACGATGATCGCTGAGGAAACGCCAAACTGCGCGCCAACCGCAACGCCTTGAATAATCCGTGCAACGATCATGACGATGGGAGCGATCAGTCCCACTTCGTTATATGACGGGCACAAGCCTAGAAGTCCGGTTCCGACGCCCATCAGGATCATCAGCAGTGACAGGATCCGGAGCCGGCCGAGCCGGTCCGCGTACAAGGCGAAGATAACGCCGCCCAAAGGCCTTGCAACAATACCGATCGCGAACGTCGCAAACGTGAGCGACAGGCCCGCGGCTTCGTTGTGGACCGGGAAAAAGACGACCGCTATCGTTTTCGCAAGGAAGATGTAGCAGAGGAAGTCGAACCACTCCAGGCTGCTTCCCACCACGGACAGGATGATCGGGCGCGCGCGCACTGTGCGAACCGGTGTCTCTCGCGAGCACGTCGAATGGTGCGCAAACTCTTCACGGGTTGACATGAACACCTCTCAAAGGGTCCGGTTGCGCCGGCCAGGTGCCTCCAGAGTGATTTGTCTCTCCCAATCCTGAAACTGATGCAGCTGACGGTTATAGTTTCGATGCCACACACGCCCCGCATTTTTCTGCTTTCACTCCGTTAACGAATTTCGCACATGAGTGGCGAAAAACAAGCTATTTTTTGTTTGGCCGATACTAAACGAAATGTTTAGTATTAGTCTTGAGTCTGTCGCCGTCATAGCGAGAAAGATTCGATGAGCACAATCCGCTTTCTTCGTACGTTTCTCGCTGTCGAGAAGTACGGTTCGATGTCCGCCGCGGCAGACCATGTGCGGCTGACTCAGGCGGCCGTCGGGCAGCAGATGCGCGCGCTCGAAGCCGAACTGCGTCGGCCGCTGTTCGAACGGTCCGGGCGGGGAAGCCAGATGACGGCGGCGGGCCGGGCGCTCGTGCCGCACGCGCGGAAAATGGTGTCGATTTACGAGGACATGCTGCGTGCGCGGCCGGATACGTCAGAATTGACGGGAACGGTGACGGTGGGTGCGATCGTCTCCGCGACGGGTTTTCTCTGCAAGGCTGCGTTGAACCTCAAGGAGCAGCACCCGGCGCTCGAACTCAAGCTTCTTCTTGGGCACGATCTGGATCTGTGCGAACGCGTCAAGGCGGGTGAAGTCGACGCGGCCGTGGTCGAACAAAGAGACAGCAGCCATGATCGGCCCGGCGTGTGGACTCCGCTCTACGTCGAACCGCTGATCATGCTCGCCAACAGCAAGGTCGCTTCGCGTAACGCGAGTGCAGAAGGCTTGCTCGATTCCCAGCCATTCATCCGATACGACCGTTCAACAGGAATTGGCCGCGAGATCGAACGGATCCTGCAAAAAATCCATGTCAAACCGAGGGAAATACTGGAAGTCAATGCGATCGGAACGATCATGGATCTCGTGCGGCAAAACGTCGGCATTTCGATCATTCCGCAATTAAAGCAGGTCGCGTGGGATCAGGAAAAATCGTTGACGGTTCTGCCCTTGCTGGGTTCGACGTCGGGGCGCGTGATCGGCATTTATGAAAGCCTGAAGCAGCCGAAGAATGTTGCCGCAGTGAAGCGGCAGATACTTCACGAACTGAGCTGAGTCAAGTTAGGTTAAGGAAGGGGTATTCGAAGCAGCAGTGAGTTGACCAGGACGCTGGCCGACTGCACATCCCATAAGCGAATGGAGCAGACGGAAGCACACCCCGCCGCCACCCGTTGTGGATGACGTCAGGCGCTCAATGCCTGTTTGAACTCCGGTGTGTCAGCTCGCCGATCCGTCATCGACTCTGCCCGGCGGTGGAGCGATGCCTTGCGCTTTTCCTCGGCGTTCTCGATGAAATCGGACAGTTCACGTTCGATGGCCGAATCCTTCGCACCGGGTTTCCACGTCGCCACACCGTGCCGACGGCGCGTGGTTCTGGCAAGGGCTAGTGCAGCCATGGCTGCCTTCGCGCTTTCGAATTCGACCAGCGCGCAGAGGTCGGTGGGTTCGGCAAATTCCCGGTACGCCTCCGCGTATTCCCGCGTCGCGTGCACGGTGGCCGGATACTCGCGCAGTTCGGAAACCGCCTTGCGACGCAGCACGTCCCATCGAAGCCTGTCCGGATAGGCAAAGGCCGCGATGGACACGGTCCTGATCGCTTCGCGGCTCATCGAGCCGGCGGGCACGGCCGCCGCCCAGGCAGCTTTATGCATCATCGTCCGGCATGTCCGCGCGTAACTCTCTAACGACGACGCCAGTTCCAGCGCCGTAGCGCGTCGTAGCGACCTGCGGTCACTCATATCTCTCGCGGAGATCCACGCGAGCGTGACAATGGAGCCGATCGCGCTGGACGCCAACGCTAGCGCAATCGGAGAGTTCCAGCTGAATCGCTGAAGATAGACGAGCCATTCCTGCGGCATACCATGCGCTTTAAACAACGAGGTGCACAGAGTATAAGCAATCGTTTGCGGACTGTTCCGAGCAAAAAATACGGTTTGTGTTTTTGCCACGATCAAGCTGTGTTGTCGATATGTGCCTTGACAAATAATCCCGGAATGATGTGTGCCCGCGCAGTTGATCGAACAAAAATGGACCGGGTGGCCGCCTTACTTTCGACGGTTTCCGTCCGTAAGTCCGACGACAGATGATATTCGGCGAGGCAATGATCGATCATGACGATGTCGTGGATATCGACGCGCCGTTCTGAGCTGAACAACACCATGAGAATCCGTCTGACACGCTCAGATGGATTCCTTGAGAAGGTCCGTCAGGTCAATGCCATTCTTCGCCGCATCCATCAACGCATCCGGTACCGGGCCCTCGCGTTCCGGGTCCACCAGCGCCTGATTCAGATCGACGTAAGGCCGCATACGGTTTTCATACCCAGCGAAAGCCGCAGTCACGTCGCCGGAAGATTGCGCCAGTTCATGCGCCAGCACGAAAGCACCGACGAGTCCCAGGCTCGTGCCCTGCCCGGAGAACGGCGACGCGCAATATGCAGCATCGCCCGCCAGTACGACCCGGCCCTTCGACCAGGCCGGCATGTGAATTTGCGCGAGTTCGTTGTAGTAGAACTGCCGGGCCGTCGTCATTGCCTTGATAAAGCGCGGGAAATCGCCTTGCAGATGAACACAATGCTCGGCGACAAGGCGCTTCTGCCCTTCGATATCGCCTCGCGTCAACGGCGGTTGCGGTGCCTCGAATCCGACGCCGATGCGTAGTTCCTTCTGGTCGAGGCTCGGATAGATCACATAGCCGAATGCTTCGACGCGGTGACCAATCTGCCAGTCTGTCAGATCGATGATATTGGGCGTCGAGAATAGCGCCAGCACGACACCCAACGGAAAGACAACCTCGGACTCGGCGTCGAACACCTGCTTGCGTACGTTCGAATAGATACCGTCCGCTCCGATCAGCAGATCAAAGCGGCTTGTCGAACCGCTTGCGAATTCGATATTCACCCCGTCGCTATGCTCATCGATCGAGCGGATGCTGTCGTTATAAATGAACCCGACACGATTCCCCAGCGCGTTCTGCAAAATCTCGCACAGGTCATCACGGAAGATTTCAATGTCCTCGCTATCGAGACGACCCGCGCTGTACGTTCGTTCGACCGTTCGCTGCACCTCGTGTCCGTTCGCATCGAGCATCGACATGCCCTTGAGGCGGGTACGCTTTTCAGTGACAGCCTCCCGCAGACCCATTGCGCTAACGACATCCAGCGCGACAAAACGAATGTCGACCGCCTGGCCACCCTGACGAAAGCTACCCGACCGTTCGACGATCGTGACGGCGAAGCCGGCACGATCGAGCCAGAATGCCAGCGCCAAACCAGTGACGCCTGCACCGGAAATCAACACGTTGCGTTTCATTGAAAGGTCCTTGTTGCGGTAGGTGATTGCTTCCGATGGTGCAAGTATCCTGTCCGGAAGTTAGCTTTGAATTACGGCCTGCGCGATGCTGCAACGGGGAGATCCTTCGACGGCGCCCGTGCAGCGATGCCGACACCCAGCATCGCAATACCCATTGACCACCACGCAAGCGAGGGCAGCACCTCGCCCAGAAACACATAACTCATCAACGCGGCACCGGGCGGCACGAACAGAAATAGCGACGCGACCTGCGACACCTTACCGGCACGTGTCATTGCGAGCAGCAGCGTGATTGCGATCAGCGAATTACAGATCACGAGATACGCGAGCATCGAAGCAAAGGTCGCGTTCCATTCGACGTGCGTATGTTCGAACAGTGCCGCCATCGGCGCGCAGAATATGAAGCCGACCGCGTACTGTACGAGGTTTGCCGTCACGGGATCTTGTGCAACGCCATAACGCTTTTCGTAGAGCATCGCAGCGGTAATACCGATCAACGCGCCGATCGCCATCAAGACAGGACCAGCAGAATCGACCTGCATGCGGCCACGCGCGAAGAGCACACCAGCGGCGCCAACCAGCCCGAGCAATAGCCCTATCCAGCGTCGCGCGCCCACACGTTCACCTATCAGACGCGGTGCAAGCACGCCGACAAGAATCGGTTGCAACGAGACAATCAGCGCAAGCACGGAACTCGCAATCCCTGCCGTCATCGCGAGATAGCTGAGGCCGAAGTACATCACCTGCACGAGAAAACCGACCACGATCAGCGAACGCCATGCGTGCGCAGAACGTGGCAGCGGTGGACGGCGGATAGCGAACGCGATACCAAGGAACCCAACCGTGAATGCGAACCGTATGGCAAGAAAGGTGAGTGGCGATGCATACCGCAGCCCGATTTTCGCAACGGGAAAACCTGCCGACCACAGCAGCAGAAAAACAACCGGCGCACCGAGCGAAAGCCACGGGTTGTCGACAGTTGCAAGCGCATTGGTTCCGTCTCTCATGGTCCTTTCCCGACCTCGATTCGCAGTGAGCAAGGCGTATATCAGGTTTACCCGCGAAGCATGTGAACGTTCGCACAAACAGGTTTACTTCGCAACGTAGTCGCCTATAGTCAAAACCATGTGAACGATCACATGCGCGGTGAAAATGAAATCTGACGAAAGCGGTCGTGCGCCCACGCTCAAGGATGTCGGCAAGCTGGCAGGGGTTTCCTACCAGACCGTCTCGCGTGTCATGAATGGGTCGGAACGCGTGAGTCCCGAGACCCGCGATCTCGTCATGGCTGCAGCGCAGCAACTCGGATTTCGTGTGAACCGCGTGGCGGGAAGTTTGCGTACGAACCGTTCGCGTACGCTTGGCCTTGTGATGTCGGATGTCGCCAACCTGTTTTTCGCGGAAGTCGTGGGTGGCGTGCAGGCGGAAGCGGCACTCAATCATTACTCCGTCATTCTCGCGAACAGCAACGAAAATCTCGAATGCGAACGCGAGGTCGTAACGGGCCTGATGGAGCGCCGCGTCGATGGTCTGATCGTCGCGCCGGCGGAAGGCGAGCACAGCTATCTGAGCCGCGATCTTCCCGAACGGTTCCCACTCGTTGCGATCAACCGGATGATCGACGACGCAGTCTGCAGCGGCGTGCTCAGCGACAACGAAGGCGGCGCGCGGCTCGCCGTGCAGTATCTGCTGGAGCGCGGTCATACGCGCATCGGCGCATTGTCCGGATCGCGCGGGCTGATGACGTCGCGCGAGCGGATCGACGGCTTCAAGGCCGCGTTGAAGGAAGCGCGGGTGCCTGTGCGGCGCGAATGGATCCGCTTCGCGGGCCTGAAAGCCGACACGGCCTGCACTTGCGCATTGGAATTGCTCGACAGCGCCGACCGTCCCAGCGCACTCTTCGCGACCAGCAATACGATTGCCGAAGGCGTATTGCTGGCGATGCGCGAACTCGGTTTGCGCCGCAACGAAGATGTCGATGTGATCTGTTTCGACGACGTGCCGTGGGCGCGCCTCGTCGATCCGCCGATGCCCGTCATCGCGCAGGATACGAATCAGATTGGCCGACTCGCCGTGCGCACGCTGCTCGGCCTGATCGAACGGACACATACGCCGGGCGACATCGTGCGTTTGCCGACACGCCTGCTGACGAACCAGATCGTGCTGCCGAAGCGCGCAGTGCAGAGCACCGCCTCGCAGCAAGCGGCGCGCCGTGCGCGACTCGCGCTCAAGGCGCAGGGAGCGCTGGAATGAGCGCGAGATCGTCTGTCGACACGAACAGTCGTCGTCTGGGATTGAGTCCCGTCACGCTGGCGCAGTGCACCTTCGAACAGGCGTTCGAGATGACCGCGCGTGCAGGATTTACCGGAATCGGGCTGCGTTACGACCAGTTCGAACGTTATCTCGCACAAGGCGGTTCGGTTGCAGAGGTCAAGCGGTGGCTCGATACATACGGTCTTCAGATTGCCGAAGCGGCGTTTCTTGCCGAATGGCAATACCACGGCGGTGTGCCGCTGGTGAGCCGCAGGCAACGCAGCGGCGGCGATGATGAGGAACCCGCGCGCCTGCGTGAACGCCTGGATGCGTTTCTCGCTCACTGCGAGCAATTCGAATGCGCGAACGTCACGGCTGTACCGGCGCTACGTGAGTCTGGCGATCTCGATGTCGCGGCCGAAGAATTCGCCGCACTGTGCGACATCGCGCATCCGTATGGTGTGCGCTTGTGCCTCGAATTCATGGGCACCGCGCCGCAGATTTCCACGCTGGCGAGCGGCGCCAATCTCGTACGACGTGCGGCACGCAACAACGGCGGCCTGCTGATCGATACGTTTCTGTTTCATCAAGGGCGTTCGCAACTCGCGGACCTCGCGGCTGTGCCCATCGCGTCGATCTTCAACGTGCAACTGGCCGATGCGCTCGACAAGCCGCGCGAGCAACTCGACATGCTGGCCGATCGCGTCTATCCCGGCACGGGCGCTGCGCACGTGCAGCAGATTGTCGACGCACTCGTGGCGAAGGGTTATGAGGGCTGGTGGACGGTCGAGCTGTTCAATCCCGCCTACGCGAAAGACGACCCGCTAACAGTCGCCTCGACCGCTGCAAAGACGGCAACGGCACTGTTTCGCGCCGAGGTTCGAACCACTACGGGAGCCGCCGCATGAACTTCGATCTGCATCGGGTGATGGTGACGGGCGCGGCGGGCGGTCTTGGCCGTGCTGTGACGCTGGGTCTGGCAACGCACGGCGTATCGACCGTATGCATCGACGCGAACTACGAAGGGCTGGAGCAAACGCAGGCCGAGGCTATACGGCTAGGGGCGGCGTGTCACTCCATCGTTGCCGATCTTGGCTCGGACGCGTCGATAGGCGAAGCGTTCGCCGGTCTGTCGGCCGACGATCTGCCACTCGACGGTATCGTCACCTGTGGCGGCATCACGAACAAGACGCGCGTGCTCGACATGACCGTCGACGAATGGGACCGCGTCATGAACATCAATCTGCGCGGCACGTTCCTGTGCGTGCAGCATGCGCTGCGAACCATGGTGCAGCAGCGGCGCGGCCGCATCGTGACGATCGCATCCGATACGGCCAAACGCGGCGCAGGAAGACTGTCGACCTCGGCTTACGGCGCATCGAAGGGCGGCGTCGTGTCGCTGACGCGTTCGCTGGCACGCGAGCTTGCCAGCCATCGCGGCGCGATTCGCGTCAACTGTCTGTGTCCCGGTCCTATCTGGACAGGCATGCACGATGGCATGACGCCGGAAGAACACGCGACCGTCGAAAACTCGGTGCTGATGGGGCGCTTCGCGAAGCCCGAAGAAATCGCTGCCGGTGTGCTGTTTCTGCTCTCGGACGAAGCTTCGTTCGTCTACGGCGAAACATTGATGGTGGACGGCGGCGTGGTACTCGACTAGCCGCGCGTGCGCAACATCGCTCGGTAACTGTCATCTCAAACGGGAGACGCAACAGATGGACACGTGCAGCGGAAAAGTGGCTGTGGTCACGGGCGCGGGCCGGGGCATCGGCTTTGTTATCGCAAGCTATCTGCTCGCGGAGGGCGCGACGGTCTATGTGCCCGATCTCGATGGCGAACGCTCGACGCAAGCCGCCAACCAGCTCGGCGAGGGCGCGCGCCCCGCGACGCTCGACGTGCGCTCGGCGCAAGACGTGAAGGCCTTTTTTGCACGCGTCGATGAAGAGGCGGGCGGTGCCGATCTGCTGGTCAACTGCGCGGGCGGCTATGCGCCGCTGGTCCCGACGTTGAACATCACGGAAGACGAGTACGACATGGTGATGGATTCGAACCTGAAAGGCACGTTTCTGTGCTGCCAGGCCGCGATTCCGTCGATGCTGCGCAAGCACGCAGGCGCGATTCTCAACTTCAGTTCGCTCGCGGGACGCCAGACGAGTCCAGCGCTCGGTTCGCCCTATACGTCCGCCAAGGCGGGCGTGCTGGGACTGACGCGCCACTTTGCGAAGGAGTTTGGCGCGGGCGGCGTACGTGTCAATGCAGTGGCGCCAGGTACGACTGAAGGCGAGCGCGTTGCGGGGCTGCTCACACCCGAAGATCGCGAACGTCAGCTGGCGGGAATTCCGCTCGGGCGCTTCACGACAGCCGAAGACCTCGCCGATGTCGCCGTGTTTTTGTTGTCCGATCGCGCCCGCTACATCACAGGGGCAACGATCGACGTGAACGGCGGCGTGTTGACCATCTGATGATCGAAAGCGACTGGCGAGGGCATCATGAGAACGGTGTATGTCGTCGGAACCTGCGATACGAAAGGGGCGGAACTGGGCTTCGTGCGGCAATGTCTGCGTGACGATGGCGTGCCCGTGTGTCTCGTCGATGTCGGCACGCTGGCTGGGCCGCGCGAGCATGTGACGCCGGACATCAGCGCCGACACGGTCGCTGCCTTCCATCCAGAAGGCGCGCGTGCGATTTACGAAAGCGGCGAGCGTGGCGCTGCCATCGCCGCGATGGAGCAGGCGCTCTCCGCGTTCATCGCCGCGCGCGACGACGTGGGCGGCATGCTCGGCGTGGGTGGTTCCGGCAACACGGCGCTCGTCACGCACGCGATGCGCGTCTTGCCGGTTGGCGTGCCGAAGTTGATGGTTTCGACGGTGGTGTCGGGCAACGTCGCGCCCTATGTCGGCGCGAGCGATATCGCGCTGATGTATTCGGTGGTCGATATCGCGGGACTCAACCGCATCAGCCGCGTGGTGCTTGGAAACGCGGCGCACGCGATGGCAGGCATGGTCGTACATGCCGCGCTTTCGCAATCCTCGACGCGCGTCGCTCGCGGCAAACCCGTGATCGGCATCACGATGTTCGGCGTCACGACGCGCTGCGTCGATCTGCTGCGCGAGCGGCTCGATAACGAGGCGGAGTGCCTCGTGTTCCATGCAACAGGCGTGGGTGGACAGTCGATGGAAAAGCTCATCGACAGCGGCATGATCGACGGCGCGATCGATCTGACCACTACAGAAGTCGCCGACTTTCTCGCAGGCGGCGTGTTTCCGTGTCTGGAAGACCGCTTCGGTGCGATCGCGCGGACGCGCGTGCCGTATGTCGCGTCGTGCGGCGCGCTCGACATGGTGAACTTCGGCGCCCGCGATTGCGTGCCGCCGCAATACACGAACCGGCTGTTGTATTGCCACAATCCGCAGGTCACGCTGATGCGCACGACGGTCGATGAATGCCGTCGTATCGGCGAATGGATTGCGCAGCGGCTGAACCGGTGCGACGGTCCTGTGCGTTTTCTGATTCCTGAGCGCGGCGTCTCGGCGATCGATATCGAAGGCGGGGCGTTCTACGATCCCGAAGCCGACCGGGCGCTTTTCGATGCGATCGAAGCGACGCTGGTGCAAACGACGCAGCGCCGACTGCAACGCCTGCCGCTGCATATCAACGACGCTGCTTTCGCCGATGCACTCGTCGCCGCCTATCGTGATGCGTGCGATGCGGGTGAACGTGCGTCCGCATCGCACCACGCTACGAGGTGAACCACGCATGCCACGCTTTGAACGCACTGCATTGCTGAGCCGTTATCGCGAGATGATTGCGCGACGCGAGCCGATTGTCGGCGGCGGCGCGGGAACGGGTCTGTCCGCGAAATGCGAGGAAGCGGGCGGCATCGATCTGATCGTGATCTACAACTCGGGCCGTTACCGGATGGCCGGGCGCGGTTCGCTGGCGGGCCTGCTCGCATATGGCAACGCGAATGAGATCGTCAAGGATATGGCGCGTGAAGTGTTGCCCGTCGTGAAGCACACGCCCGTGCTCGCGGGCGTCAATGGCACCGATCCGTTCGTCGATATGGGCGTGCTGCTCGATGACCTGGCGCGCATGGGTTTCTCCGGCGTGCAGAACTTTCCGACCGTGGGTCTGATCGACGGCGTGTTCAGGCAGAACCTCGAAGAAACGGGCATGAGCTACATGCTCGAAGTGGAGATGATCCGCCTTGCGCGCGAACGCGATCTGCTGACTACGCCATACGTGTTTAGTGCCGACGAAGCCGTCGCGATGACCGAAGCGGGCGCCGACATCATCGTCGCGCACATGGGATTGACCACGGGCGGCGCTATCGGCGCACAGACGGCGCTGACGCTCGCCGACTGCCCGGCGCGCATCGAAGCATGGGCGCAGGCCGCAATGAAGGTGCGCCGCGATGTGATCGTGCTGTGTCATGGCGGCCCGATCGCCAGTCCGGACGATGCCGCATTCGTGTTGCGCGAGGCGCCGTCGTGCCACGGTTTTTATGGCGCGAGTTCGATGGAGCGCTTGCCGACGGAGATCGCATTGACGGAACAGACGCGCAAATTCAAGGCGATAACGCGCGAGTGAACGAACACAGGCGTAAGGAGACACGCATGACGATCGAGCAAGGAGGACAACAGGTGCCCGGCATCGCGGTAATCGGCTGCGGACGCATCTCGCGCTCGCATCTGGCTGCCGTTGCCACGCAACCCGAACTGGCGACGCTGGTGGCCGCCGTCGACAGCGATATGTCGCTCGCGACTCAGGCAAAGCAACGCTATGGCGCACAGCATGCGCTCGATGACGTCGACGCAGCCCTCGCACGCAGCGATGTCGAAGCCGTGATTCTGTGCCTGCCGAATCATCTTCATGCGAGCGTGGCGATCAAGGCTGCGCGCGCGGGCAAGCATGTGCTCGTCGAAAAGCCGATGGCCGACACCGCCGATCAGGCCCACGCCATGGCCGATGCCGCGCGCGAAGCGGGCGTTGTGCTGGCCGTCGCGCAATGCCGGCGGCATTTTCGTGCGATCCGTTATCTGGCCGATCACGCCTCCGATTTCGGCAAGCTGATTTCGGCGCAGGTCAGCCTGGGCGTTTATTGGCCCGATGCGCAGGCGCCGTGGTGGCGCGATGCGGACAAGGCGAGCGGTCTGGTCGTTGCGCTAAATGGGCCGCATGTCCTCGATTTCGTGCAGATGGTGATGCAGGACGACCCGCTGCGTGTGCATGCCGAAGCGGTCAGACGCAACGCCTTCTGGGCGGGCGAAGACGAAGCGATGATGTTGCTTGCGTATCCGCAGGGGCGGATCGCATCGGTGCATCTGTCGTTCAACCAGCAGCCGGTCGAGAACCGCAAGGTGCTGGTCTACGAGCGCGGTACGGCCGTCGTGGATAACGATACACATCTGACCTTCAACGGCGAAACGCTGGTAGCGCAAGGCGACGACGAACGCCGCCACTATCTCGACGAGGCCGTGGAGTTCCAGCGTCAATTCCGCGAGTTCGCACTGGCTATCGCGGGCAAGCCGAACCGCTCGGTGAGCGCGGCGGAAGGCATTCGTCTGATGCGCACGCTCGATGCCGTGCACCGCGCATTCCGCAGCGGCCAAAGCGTCGAGACTGGCGATGCCACGCAAAGCATGGAGCCGCTCGACGCCGTGCCATAGCGTGTATGGCACGCTACGGACACGCTTCAACACAACAAGCCAAAGCAATCACAACGGCAAGAAGGTGGAGACAGGTTGCAGCGCCGGATCATCCGGCCGAATGGAGGAGGAGACAGATCATGGAAAAGCCAGCTCGTCGTCTGGTTCTAAAAAGCGGTGTGGCACTGCTTGCCGCGCCACTCGTTGCGCGTTATGCGCACGCTGCCGAGTACCGCATCAAGATCGGCAGCGATACGCCACCCGCGTATGCGATGAACGTCCGCATCAAGGAGGCGTGCGAGCGCGTGAAGACGCGCACCAATGGCCGGGTCGAAATGAATCTGTTTCCGAACAGCCAGCTTGGCAGCGACATGCTGAACCAGGTGCATAGCGGATCGCTTGATTTCTTTTTGTCGTCGTCGCAACTCGCGGTGCCGCTGGTGCCCGCGTGCGCACTGCCCGGCCTCGCGTACGGACTGAAAGACACGCCGGCGGCTTTCAAGGCAATGGATGGCGACGTCGGCGTGTATCTGCGCGGCCAGATGGAAAAAGTCGGTCTCTTCGCGATTCCGACCATGATGCAGGGTGGCTGGCGGCAGATCATCAGCAACAAGCCGATCAAGACGCCCGACGATCTTGTCGGGTTCAAGATCCGCGTGCCGATCAGTCCGATGTGGGTGTCGCAATTCAAGGCGCTCGGCGCGAGCCCGACGCCGATCAGCATCAACGAGTTGTACACGGCCTTGCAAACGAAGGTTGTCGATGGTGCGGAGAATTACCCGTCGTTGCTCTACGCGATGCGGCTCTACGAAATCCAGAAGTACATGAGCACGACCAATCACATGTGGGACGGCTACTGGATCCTCGGCAATTCGCGCATGTGGGGCTCGATACCGAAAGACCTGCAACAGGTGATCAGCGAAGAGTTCACGAAGTCCGCGCTGCAGCAACGCGACGACATGGTTAAGGTGGACGCGGCCGTGCCGGATGAGATGACCAAGGCAGGCATCCCCTTCATCAATCCCGACCGCGACCAGTTCCGTAACAAGCTGAAGCAAGCCGGCTATTACACGGAGTGGCGCGAGAAGTTCGGTCCGCAGGCGTGGACGTTGCTCGAGAAATACACGGGTCCGTTGGGGTGAACCATGCGTATTGTGCTCGTCGGTAATCACCCGAAAATCCAGCACCTGTTCGCAGGACTCGAACGCGCGCTCGTGCTCCTGACGGAAACGCTTGCGGGCCTGCTCGTCGCGGCAGAAATCGTGCTGTTGCTGATCGGTGTGATCTCGCGCTATGTATTCCGCGATTCGCTGGTTTGGTCCGATTCGCTCGCGTCGCTGCTGTTTCTGTGGCTCGCGATGATGGGCGCCGTGATCGCTTTCCAGCGTAACGAGCACATGCGCATGGGCGCGTTCGTGCGGGCGGCGTCGCCGCGATGGCAGCCATACTGGCAGGCGCTATCGGTGGTGGCGCCGCTCGCTTTTCTGCTGCTCGTGTGCGGCGCGACAGTCGACTATGTGATCGATGAATCGAATCTGACCGATCCCGCGCTCAACATTTCGAATGCATGGCGAGCGGCTGCGATGCCTGTCGGCGTCGGTCTGATGATCGCCAGTTCATTGTTTCAACTCGCGCGTGTCGAACACTGGCGGCCTGTGCTGGCAGCGCTAGCGCTGACATTTGCCGTCGGTCTGGGACTGTATGCATTGCAGCCCGTACTGCTCGATCTCGGTCACTGGAACCTCGTGATCTTTTTCGTGGGCGTGGTTGCGTTGTGCGTGTTTTCCGGCGTGCCGATTGCGTTTTCGTTCAGTCTCGCGTCGTTCGGTTATCTGGCTATCGCCACACATCTGCCGCTGCTGGTCATGGCAAGCCGCATGGATCAGGGCATGTCGCAGATCGTATTGCTCGCCGTGCCGCTCTTCGTGATTCTCGGCATGCTGATGGAGATGACCGGGCTGGCAAAGGCGCTGGTTGCGTTTCTCGCCAATCTGCTCGGGCATGTGCCGGGCGGCCTTTCGTATGTGCTCGTCGGCGCGATGTATCTGGTGTCGGGCATCTCGGGCTCGAAATCCGCCGATATGGCCGCGCTTGCGCCCGTTCTGTATCCGGAGATGCGTGAACGTGGCACCCGGCCAGGTGAATTCGTCGCGTTGCTGTCCGCGACGGCTGCACAAACCGAAACCATCCCGCCGAGTCTGGTGCTGATCATTCTCGGCTCGGTGACGAACGTGTCGATCGGCGCGCTGTTTACAGGCGGGCTGCTGCCGGGCCTGGTAGTGGGACTGATGCTGTGCGTGGTGGTCTGGTGGCGTCACCGGCATAGCAGCGAGGCGAGCCAGGCACGGCCACGGAAGGGCGAAACGCTGCGTAGTTTCTGGATCGCGTTGCCGGCGCTCGCATTGCCGTTCGTGATCCGCTTTGCCGTCGTGGAAGGCGTGGCAACGGCGACGGAAGTCTCGACCATCGGCATCGTCTATTCGATACTCGCCGGCCTGTTCATCTATCGACGTTTCGATGTGCGGCGCGTATGGCCGATTCTGGTCGGAACGGCGGCGCTATCGGGCGCGATTCTGCTGATCATCGGAGCGGCCACGAGCATGGCGTGGTGCCTCACGCAATCGGGCTTCTCGGATGCGCTCGCCGATCTGTTTGCACAATTGCCGGGAGGCAAGCTGACGTTTATCGCGGCGTCGATGGTGTTGTTCGTCGTGCTCGGCAGTCTGCTGGAGGGCATTCCCGCCATCGTGCTATTTGGCCCGCTGCTGTTTCCGATTGCGAGCGCAGTGGGCGTGCATCCCGTCCACTACGCAATGATCGCGATTCTCGCGATGGGCATGGGGTTGTTCGCGCCGCCATTCGGTGTGGGCTACTACACGGCATGCGCGATCAATCGCGTGAATCCCGAAGAGGGCATGCGACCGATCATCGCGTATATGGTGGCACTGGGCATTGGACTCGTACTGATTGCCGCTGTGCCGTGGATTTCAGTCGGCTTTCTATGAAGCTTCTGTCCGCTTGTCTTCCGTGCGGGTTTCGAAGTCACTCGCGTCGTGACGCTCGTGCAACTGGCCTGCCGGATCGCCGAAGGCGCGATTGACCATGCGGCCGCGCTTAACCGCTGGCCGTTGGAAAATTTCATCGGCCCATCGCTGAACGTGCTTGTACTCATGCACGGACAGGAATTCGGCTGCATCGTAGAGCCATCCCTTTACGAGGCCGCCGTACCAGGGCCAGACGGCGATGTCGGCAATCGTGTACTGGTCGCCTGCCAGGAACCGATTCTCTGCAAGCCGCTTGTCGAGCACATCCAGCTGGCGCTTTGTTTCCATCGCAAAGCGGTTGATCGGATATTCCATTTTGGTCGGCGCATAGGCGTAGAAATGACCGAAACCGCCGCCGAGATAAGGGGCGCTGCCCATTTGCCAGAACAACCACGATAGACATTCGGCACGTTGTGACGGATCGCGCGGAATGAATGCACCGAATTTCTCTGCCAGGTACAGCAGAATGGCGCCCGATTCAAAAACGCGCACGGGCTCGGCGCCGCTGCGATCGACGAGTGCTGGAATTTTCGAATTTGGATTGGCTTCGACAAAACCGCTTCCGAACTGATCTCCGTCTGAGATCCGGATGAGCCACGCATCGTATTCGGCATCGACGTGGCCCGCCGCGAGGAGTTCCTCCAGCATCACGGTGACCTTCACGCCGTTCGGAGTTGCAAGCGAATAGAGTTGCAGGGGATGCTTGCCGACCGGCAGTTCCTTGACATGCGTCGGTCCTGAAACCGGGCGATTGATACTGGCGAAGCGGCCGCCGCTGTCTTTGTCCCAGGTCCATACCTTGGGCGGCACGAATTCAGGCTGATCGGGCATCCCGTGTCTCCAATTGCGAAAGTGTCATTGGCAGCTTAACAAAGCGACGCAGAACGTGCCGACGGAATGGCCGCCGTGTGCATCGGGCCTAATCGCTGAACAGTTCGCTTCGTGCCGCGTTCATGATCGTCGCGACGGCAGGATGACTGATGTGGCGCTCGATCGAAATCGCAAAGAACTCTTCGACGATCGTCTTGATCTGCCCAACCATCGTCAGCTTGTGCTCGGCTTTTAACTGGCTTTCGAGCACAGTGGGTGCAAACAGCAGCCCGCGGCCTTCACGCCCGAACGCCAGGGCCATTGCGCCGTCATCGAATTCGCCCACGATGCGAGGCGAAATGGCATGCGACGCGCGCCAGTGGTCCAGCTTGCGGCGCACGGCCGACTCCGTGCCGGGCAGCAGCACGGGCAGTTGGCCGAGCAGCAACGGGAAGCGCTGCTTGTCTGTTTTGACGAGTGTTTGTGCGCCGAAGCAGCCCAATGTCGAACGGCCGAGCAGGTGATTGAACGCCTTGATGTTGACGTCGGCGGGAATGGGGGCGTCGGCGATGATCAGATCGAGGCGGTGCACCGCCAGTTGCGCAAGCAGCGCATGCAGCTTGCCTTCGTGACAGATCATGCGCACAGGGACGGAAGCGCTCAGCGCGGGTTCCAGCAGGCGATACGCGATCGCCTTCGGCACTGAATCCGCGATTCCGACCCGAAACCGCGTTTGCGCGCCGGATTCGCCTTCGCGCCGCACGGCGCTTTCGAGCTCCGACCCCAACGAGAAAATTTCGTCGGCGTAATCGAGCACCAGCCGGCCCGCATCGGTCAGTTCGATGTTGCGTCCGCTCTTTCTGAACAGTTTTCTGTCCAGCGCTTCCTCCAGCAGCTTGATCTGGCCACTGAGCGTTTGCGGCGAGATATGCAACTGCTCGCCCGCGCGGACGATCGCGCCCGCATGCGCCGCGACCCAGAAGTAATGCAGATGTTTGAAGTTCATGCCCGCTCCATTGATCGGCCAACCCTACGGTTTTTTCGATTGATTGGCAATAAAAATACGATTTTTCGATTTGGTCGCGTTCAGATAGATTGAAGCCTCGGACGTAGCCGCCATCAGGCGGTCGTCGACAACGGACACGGGTGACTTATGGCATCGGTTGCGCAATTTCTTCGTTCAAAAGTTTCGCAGACAGTCTGGTACGCGCAGGCATCGTCGTCGGTCTACGACGCGATTGCGATCATGGCGTACCGGCAGGTGGGCGCATTGATCGTTGCGGAGCATGGGCGCCTCGCGGGCATCGTCACGGAGCGCGACTACGCACGAAAAATCGTGCTGATGGACCGCTCATCAAGGGATACAGCGGTGCGCGACATCATGTCCACGGAAGTGCACTACGTCGGCCCGCAACACACCACCGACGAATGCATGGCGCTGATGACGGCACATCACATCCGTTATCTGCCGGTGATTACGGCGGGGCAGGTGATCGGCATGGTGTCGATCGGCGATCTGATCCAGAACCAGATTGCCGAACAGGAACACACCATCCGGCAACTGGAACATTACATCTATGGCAACGGTTTTCAGGCCGCCCGCCATAGCGTGCAGACGCAATAGGCACAAAACTGATGACCT
This sequence comes from Paraburkholderia sp. C35, assembly GCF_003121405.1. Lineage (GTDB taxonomy): Bacteria > Pseudomonadota > Gammaproteobacteria > Burkholderiales > Burkholderiaceae > Paraburkholderia. The sequence goes on from NZ_QBUY01000002.1 coordinate 230,541, forward strand.
GAAAATATTACCGTTCGTAATGATAGTCGCGCGCATTTTGGCGCGCGATCGAGGCAGTGTCTGGCTTACCACTTGAGAGGTTTTATATGTTCACGCAATTCGTCAATCGACTTCGCCGTGCCGCTGGCGCGGTGACGCGCGGGACCGCGGCGCTCGGTCTCGCGGGTCTGCTTGCGCTCGGCGCCGTGGCATCGAACGATGCCGAAGCGAAGCGGGTGGGCGGCAGTCAAAGCATCGGGCGGCAGTCGCAAACGGTATCGCCGTCCGGGCAAACGCAGCGCAGCCAGCAGGCGCAGCCGGCGCAACAGGCCACGCCGCCCGCTGCTGCCGCGACGGGTAACCGCTGGATGGGTCCGTTAGCCGGTCTCGCCGCGGGCCTTGGCATCGCGGCGCTGCTGTCGTCGTTTGGACTCGGCGAAGGGCTGGCGCAAATGCTGTCGAATGCGCTGCTGATCGGTCTGGTGGTGCTGGCGGGCGTGATGCTGTTCCGTTTTATCGCCAGCCGACGTCGTCCGGATCTGGCGTATGGACATGGCGCCGCGAACCGGCAGCAGAATAATGGCTCATCGTTCTTCAACCAGTTCGGCCAGGCGCGGCCCGACGCGATGTTCAGGAATGGCGCAGCCGCATCAACCGGTGCGACGGGAGTAGCAGGCTCCATGATGCCTCCGGGCCAGGCGTTGGGCACCGACCAGGCTGCCTTTCTGGCATCGGCGAAGACGCTGTTCATGCGCCTTCAGGGCGCATGGGACCGGAACGATCAGGGCGATCTGTTCGAGATGACGACGCACGAGATGTTCATGCGCCTCAAGCAGGATATGGAAGGCCCTGACGGCAAGCCAGGCGTGACGGACGTGACGCAACTCGATGCCGAAGTGCTCGGCACGGAACGCAACGCCGATGAAACGATGGTCAGCGTGCGCTTCTTCGGTCAGATGCGTGAGGACGATGCGCAGACTGCCCAGCCGTTCGAGGAAGTCTGGAACCTGGTGCAGAACGCACAGAACGACCGCGCGTGGCGTCTTGCAGGTATCCAGCAGATCAATCGCTAATAGCGCGTTGTTGAAGGACAGGTCGGCTTGCTGTGCTGCTTCAGGAAGCCGACCTGCTTGACCTGCCCGGCAATCTCCGCTGGGCGTATGAACGCACGATCTGACGCGGCGATTCAATCGGCGAGTAGCAGCTTGACGCCTTCAGCGGCTTCGTGACGAAGCGCATCGAGGTCGAGGCCCTGGATGACGCCGTTATCCACTACCACACGACCATTCACTACGTTATAGCGAACCCGTGCCGGCTCTCCCGCCGTCACGGGTGCCACGGCGAGATCGTGGAAGCCGTTGAAGCGCAGATCGCTGACGTCGTACAGCACAAGGTCCGCGGCCTTACCTACCTCCAGTGTTCCGACGGCGTCGAGGCCGAGCACGCCCGCGCCGCCCGCGCTGCCCCAATGGATGATCTCATCGACCGTGGTCGCCGACGCACCTTGCGCCGCGCGATGCACGAGCCAGGCAAAATGCGCCTCGTTCGTCATGCTGCCCGATTCGTTGGACGCGACGCCATCTACTGCGAGCGACACCGGCACGCCTGCAGCGGCCATCTGCGGTGCGGGTGCGATGCCGCTACCAAGCCGTGCATTGCTGACGGGACAATGCGCGCAACCGCTGCCGCTCTGCGCGAGCAAGGCAATTTCACTCGATTGCAGGTGCACGAGATGCGCGAACCACACATCGGGTCCGAGCCACTCGTGATCCGCAACGAATTCCACGGGTAGCCTGTTGTAGCGTTCCTTGCAGAAATCGACATAGCGCGTGGTCTCGGACAGATGCGTGTGTAGACGCAGACCCATGCGCCGGGCCGCTCGCGCGACTTCAGGCAGAAGTTCGGGTGGCAGCGAGAAAGTGGGGGTGGTTGGCGCAACCACGACGCGGCGCATGGAGGCTGCATCGGCATCGTGATAACGCGCCTTGAGGCGTTCGATGTCGGCAAGCATCTGGTCGAGCGATTCCGGCTTGAGTGCGACTTTCGAAAAGCCAGGATGGTCTCCCGCTGCCTGCAACGCGCCACCACGGCACAACACGAAGCGCATGCCGAACGACGCGGCTTCTTCGAACAGAAGATCGCCGGTTTCGGTGCCACCTTGCGCGTGATACAGATAGTGATGGTCCGCACAGGTCGTCACGCCGGACAGCAACAACTCGGCGATCCCCAGCCGCGCAGCTGTACGCGCAAGTTCCGGCGTAAAGCGCGCGAGCCGTGGATACGGCACGGCCGCCAGCCATTCCTGCAAGTCAGCATTGATGCCAGAAGGTACCGCCTTGAGCAGGTTCTGAAACAGATGATGATGCGTGTTCACCCAGCCCGGATAGACGACACACGAGCGCGCGTCGATCACGCGCTCGTCGGCGTGCGGCGTGAGATCCGGCGCGATGGCTTCAATGCGTCCATGACGAATGCGCAGATCGACTCGACCGAGACGGGCGCGATCGCCGCGCAGCCCGCTCATGACGGCGAGAGGATTCTTGATCAGCAATGATTCCGTTTGCGTGCTCATGATTCGACATCCTTATCGATATTGTGTCTTGTAGGCGTGAGAAAGGCATGTTCTGCCTACTCCCGCACCATGTTGTGTGTCGAAACCACGTCTTCTTCATGCGCACCGTTGAGCACGGCATTCAACACGACAGATACGAGGCACGCCAGCACCACGCCGCTATGCAGGAACGGCTGCGTCCAGTCGGGCATGTGCTTGAAGACCTGAGGCGCCATCACGGGAATCAGCGCAGTAGCAATGGTGAATCCGACGATCAGCACGTTGTAGCGGTTGCGTTCGAAGTCGACTTTGGCGAGCGTCTGCACGCCGGCTGCGACCACCACGCCAAACATGGCGATGCCAGCACCGCCGAGCGCCGCCGCAGGCGTTGACGCGACTACTGCGCCGATCTTCGGCACCAGCGCCACGACGCACATCAGTACGCCACTAATGGCGACCACCCAGCGGCTGCGCACGCCCGTCAGGATGACGAGGCCGACGTTCTCCATGAACGCGATAAACGGAAACGCCGCGAACATGCCTGCAATCGCGCTGGCAAGTCCATTCGCGCGCATGCCGCGCACGACGTCTTCCTCGCTGACATCCTTGGCGACGATATCGCCGATCGCAACGAACAGGCCCATCGATTCGACCATCTGCACCACCATGACGACAATCATCGTCAGGACGGGGACTACGGAGAACACGGGCGTACCGAAGTGAAACGGCAGCGGCATCGTGAACCACGGCGCTTGTGCGACGTTCGAGAAGTTGCCCATGCCGAGCAGGCACGCAAGCGTGCCACCCGCGATCAAGCCGATCAACACGGAGAGATTGCGCAGGAACGCATTGGCGAAGCGGTTGATCGCGAGAATGATGAGCGCGACGAACAGCGTCACGCTGAGAAACGGCAAAGCGCCAAACTGCTGTTGTGCAGCCTCACCGCCACCGGCCCATTGATAGGCAACGGGAAACAGCTGCAACCCGATCACGGTGACGATGCAACCTGTCACCACTGGCGGAAAGAACCGGCGCAATCGCCCGACCAGCGGCGCGGCGAACATCGTGAACAAGCCCGCGCCGATCACGGCGCCGCATACACCCGCAAAGCCGACGCCGGGACTCGTGCCGATGGCAATTACCGGCCCGACGCTGCTGAACGCCACGCCTTGCAGGATCGGCAGACGCACGCCGAACTTCCACACGCCGACGGTCTGGAGAATCGTCGAGATGCCCGAGCAGAACAGCGCCGTACTGATGAGCACGGTCGTATCAGCGGGCGACATCTTGAGGGCCGAAGCAACGATCAGCGGCACGGCAATTGCGCCGATATAAGCCACCAGCATGTGTTGCAGGCCGAGCGTGATCATCTGGCGCTTCGGCAGAATGCGATCGACGGGATGTATGGCGGTGTTCATGATGTGTCTCCATGTACGCGAGGTACTTTTATGATGTGCGGCCGGAATGCCTCCGGCCGGATCTCCCGTCAAGCTGTCACGGGGACGGCGAGACAGGCATGGAAGCGTTCGGTCAGTGCAGCGCGGTCGAGATCGCGTCCGATGAATACGATGCGGCTGGAACGCGGCTCACTTCCCCACGGTTGCGCCGCACGCAATTCGATGACGTTGTGCACGCCCTGCAGCACGTAGCGGTGCGACTGCCCTTGCACAGCGAGAATGCCTTTCATGCGGAACAGCGAGGCCGCGTCGGATGCACGCAGTTCGGTCAGCCACGCTTGCAGTGCGTCGAGGTCGATGTCGGCTTCTGTTTCGATGCCGACGGAGGACACGCTCGGGTCGTGTTGATGATCGTCGTGTTCGTGATCGTGTTCGTGATGTTCTGCGTGGTTTGCCTCATGCACAGGCTCATGATCGTGGTGCTCGACATGCAAGCCATCGGTCTCCACCAGAATCTGTGAAAACTCGTTCGCGCCCACACCGAGAATCCTGTCGAGGTCCACTTGTGCATAACTCGATTCGACGAGTTCTGCTGTCGCGTTCAGTCCGCGGATACGCTGCGTCAGCGAGTCGATTTCTTCACGTGAAGCGAGATCCACCTTGTTGATGACAATGCGATCCGCACAAACGATCTGATCCACCGCCTGATTGTCGCGGCCATCCAGCACGAGGTCATCCAGATGCGCCGCGATATGCTTTGCATCGACCATCGTGACGACAGCATCCAGCGTCACCTGTTTCGCAATCGGATCGTCGAGAAAGAACGTTTGCGCAACGGGATACGGATCGGCGAGTCCGCTCGTTTCCACGATGATGTGATCGAGCCGATCCGGCCGTTCCACCAGCATGCGCACGATGCGCACCAGATCCTCGCGCACCGCGCCCCCGCAGCACACGCAACCGTTGGTCATTTCGTAGATCTCTTCCGTCGATTCGAGCCCAAGCCCGCCGTCGATACCGATCTCGCCGAACTCGTTTTCTATCACCGCGATCTTGCGGCCATGCTTCTCGCGCAAGATGTAGTTGAGCAGCGTGGTCTTGCCTGCGCCCAGAAAGCCCGTCAGCACCGTGACCGGGATTTTCTCGATGTCGTTGTGAGTGGTGTGAATGTGATTCATGGCTCGTCTCCGTTTCCTGGTTCGTACTGCGGTACTTCACTCAGACACATTGCGGTTCGTGTTCGTCTTTCCAGCGCCTGACGGTGCCTGCTTCGAGACCAAACAGATCGAGCACGCGTCCTAGCGTGTGATCGACCATGGCATCGAGCGAAGCCGGGCGTGCATAAAATGCCGGGACGGGCGGCGCGACGATCGCGCCCATTTCCGTGACCGCCGTCATGTTGCGCAAATGGGCCAGCGTGTAGGGCGTTTCGCGTGCGAGCAGCACGAGAGGCCGGCGCTCTTTCAGCGTGACGTCGGCGGCGCGCGAGATGAGGCTCGACGACATGCCGTTCGCAATCTCGGCGAGCGTCTTCATCGAGCACGGCGCGACGATCATGCCCAGCGAGCGGAATGAGCCACTGGACACCGATGCAGCCATGTCATCGCATCGGTGCGTGACACTCGCGAGCGCGCTGATGTCGGCGTACTTGTAGTCGGTTTCGTGTGACATTGTGAGTAACGCGCTGCGCGACACGATCAGATGCGTTTCAATGCTCAACTCGCGCAGCAGTTGCAGCAGGCGCACGCCATACACGAAGCCGGATGCGCCGCTGATGCCCACCACAAGGCGGCGCGGGTTCATCGTTCTACTCCGGCAGCGCGGGCCAGAATGTCGACGGCATGCTGCGCCGCCCGTTCGCTGATCCGGGCGCGAATACCGTCGAAATGCGAGCCGCGCGTGGCATCGATACCCATGCGCGACGTGGTGCCCGCCGCCGACGAAGACGGATCGAGCGGACTGCCCGGCAAGCCGTCGACAATGAAGAGGTCCTGATGCGGTTGAAAGTGCGTGGCGATTGCCCACAACACTTGCGCATCGTCAGAAATGTCGATATCGCTATCAACCGCCACCACGTTCTTCAGATAGGGATCCCAGCCGAGCAGCGCGAGCATGATCTGCCGCGCTTCGCCATCGCGTGATTGATTCAATGCGACATAGCAATGAAAGTGTGTGCCGGAGTTCGGATAGTGCAGCGCCGTGACGGACGGGAAGCGCGCTTTCAGCTTCTCGCTCATTTCCGCTTCGCGCGGCAACCGCGCCAGCGTCAGGTGCTCCGCATAGGGACCGCCGACGACATCGACGAGCCAGGCATCGTGACGCCGCATCATCGTATCGACGCGCAACACGTTGTTAGTCGAACGATCCGACGAGTAGCCAGTGAACTCGCCGAACGGACCTTCTTCTGCGTGTGCGTCGGGATCGATGCTGCCTTCCAGCACGAATTCAGCGCACGCGGGCACGCCCATTCCATGACGTGGCGTGCGCACCAGTTCGAGCGGTGCGCCGAACAGGCCACCTGCAATCGCGCGTTCATCGGTGCCGAACGGCACGCGCGCGGCGGCGGCGAGCATGAAGAGTGGATGCGCGCCGATGACCATCGCGACCTTCAGCGTATCGCCGCGTGATTTCGCGGTTTGCAGCATGCGCCAGAGATGGCCGCGCGAGTGCAGGCTCGTCGCCAGCGCATTGCGCGCATGTCGCATGGAGCGGTGATAGCTGAGATTTGCAACGCCCGTGACGGGGTCTTCTGCGACGATCACGGCATTGGTGATGTACGCGCCGCGATCGGTCTCGAAGTGACGGATCATCGGCAGATGAGCGAGATCGACGGCGTCGCCTTCGAACACCTGATCGAGCACAGGACCATTCGGCACATACACGGGTGCGACGGGACGATTCGCACGCTGTTGATATGCATCGAACAGCTGATTGGCGTCAACGCCGAACAGCCTCCCAATGCGTGTGCGTGAAGCGAAGAAGTTGGTGACGAGTGGTGTGGCGATGCCATCCACCTTCTCGCACACCAGCATAGGATGTTGACCCCGCGCAGCAAGTTCAGCGACCACGGCGGTGACGTCCTGATCGGCCGCAAGCGACGCGGAAAGTGTCAATACATCGTCCGGAAACTGCTCGCGATACGCTTGTGCGAAGTGGTGAAAATCCTGCGTGGCGCAAAGAGGCTTATCCGCCATGATGGTCTCCGTCGAAAGCGGATCGTGGGAAGCAGGCGCGATACTCATCGCGCCTGCGATGCAGCAGCTAACAGCGCGCGTCAGGCCGGCTGCGTGACGTCGTTGACGTAAGTGGCCTTCAAACGCTTTTCCGCTTCGGCAAGGTCTTTCGGCGGTTTGGTGGGCTCGATGCCGACCAGACGGGCAATGTTGTTGCCCATATAGTCTTCAAGTCCGTCCTCGTCGAGATTCATGCCTTGTGGCGCGGGTCCGCAGAGCATTTCCAGTTCACGCAGCCACATGCCGGGTTCGTTCGGTGGCGAGTCGGTGCCGAACACGATCTTGTTGCGCGGCAATTCACGAGCGAATTCGACGATGCGCGACTGATAGCACCAGCCCGATTCGCAATACACGTTCGGCGTATCCATGGCCATCCAGAAGGCCTCGAACGAATAGTTGCCACCTGTCTGAATGCCGAAGTGACCGATGATGAAATTCACCATCGGAAATTCGCGGATGATCGGATAGAACTGCGTCGGAATGGTGTACGGTCCATCGCCTGTGTGAATCAGCACGACCACGCCGAGTTCGGCGCATTTCTTCATCGCGGGACGCAGCCAGTCGAGCGCGCGGTCGGGACGATAACCGTGCATGTTAGCGTGCAGCTTCAACATCTTGAAGCCGTACTCCTTTACATGAAACTCGAGTTCTGCCGCGCCGTTTTCCGGACCCCAGCGCGGGTTGTACGTGAAGTTGCCGATAAAGCGGTCGGGATACTTCTGCGTCAATTCGGCGATGTACGACATGTAATCGCGAATGCCTTCGCGACCGCGCCGGTTGCCGTCGCGATAGCCGGTATTGCCCGGCGGCGGCTGGATGAAACCCATATCGATGCGGCGCGGCTTGCCGTTGATGATGTACGGTCCGTCCATCATCTTCAGCAGCCGCTCGCCGGTGAATGGTTCACCCGTATGACGCCATGCTTCGTCGACGAGGTTGGTAGGGTGGAGATGGGTATCGATGATCATCAGCGGGCTCCTGCGTAGTCGGGCTGGCCTGCGTGTGCACGTGCAGAACCGGCATGCTGTTTTAGATAGGCTTGCGCTTCTTCCACGCTGCGCGGCGGCGCACTAGGCTCGATGCCGATCATTCGCGCCAGGTTGTTGCCGAGATAGTCTTCGAGCGTGTCTTCGTCGAGATTCAGACCTTGTGGCGGCTCGTGGCACAGCACTTCGAGCAGACGCAGCCACATGCCCGGCTCGTTCGGCGGCGTGTCGGAGCCGTAGAGAATCTTGTGCGTAGGAAGAACCTTCGCGAACTCGACGATGCGCGATTGCAGGCACCAGCTCGACTCGCAATACACGTTGGGTGTATCGAGCGCCATCTGATACGGCTCGAAGCAATACACGCCACCTGTCTGCACGCCGAAGTGCGCCATGATGAAATTGACCGATGGAAACTCGCGGATCAACGGATACCATTCGCTCGGAATGCTGTAAGGGCCGTCGCCCGTATGCAGTTTCACGAGCAGGCCGAGATCGGCGCATTTGCGCAACGCCGGGCGCAACCAGTCGAGCGCACGATCAGGACGGTACGCATGCATGTTGGCCTGCAGCTGAACCATCTTGAAGCCATGTTCCTTCGCGTAGAACTCGATGGCCTCGGCGCCGTTCTCGGGACCGCAACGCGGGTTGTAGACGAAGCAGCCGAGCAGGCGGTCGGGGTACTTCTGCACCATTTCTACGGTGTACGCCATGTAGTCGTCGATCGACTCGCGGCCGGTACGATTGCCGTCGGTCCACGTGTAAATGGTGTTGCCTTGCGGCGGCTGGATAAACGCCTTGTCGATGCGGCGCGGCTTGCCGTTGATGATGTACGGGCCGTCCATCACCTCGATCAGACGTTCGCCTGTAAAGGGCTCGCCATCGTGGCGCCAGGCGAGGTCGACCAGGTTGGTCGGATAACAGCTGGTGTCGATGATCATGTACTCGATCTCCTTGAGAGGAACTGGTGTATCCAGTTGCCGGATCGCTGGCAGGCGCATCGATGGAACGCAGCCCAGTCGGGCTAGCCCATGCGGCCTTTTGCAAGACGCTTTGGTGAAGCGTCTTCCCCTCGCCGGCATCGAGTGTCACACTGATGTGCACTGCTGCTTGCGATGCAGTCTCACAAGACAGAAACGCTCTGTACAATATTTTTTAACCACGATCTTGATACGTTCCCGATATGGACATGCGGCTGTTGCGTTACTTCTCGGTACTCGCCGATGAACTGCATTTCGGCCGCGCAGCCGCACGGCTGCACATTTCGCAGCCACCTTTGAGCCAGCAGATTCGCATCCTCGAAGAAGAGATGGGCACGGCCTTGTTCATGCGTTCGCAACACCGCGTCGAACTCACCGAGGCAGGGAAAACACTGAAAGAACAGGTGCCGCTGATCTTCGCGCAGTTCGAACGCGCGATTGCCTTGACGCGTTGCGCAGGGCGCGGCGAAGTGGGCAGTCTGGAGATCGGCATCATCAGTTCGGCAATGGTCGAACCAATCCCACGCGCGCTCGGCGTCTTTGCGGAGCAACATCCGCAGGTGCAATGGACGCTTCACGAAATGACGCCTGCCGCACAGATTCTCGCGTTGAAAGAGCGCCGCCTCGACGTGTGCTTCTTCCGTGTCTCGCACGACGATCCCGACATTCGCAGCGAAGTGGTGATGCGCGAAACGGCAGTGGCAGCGCTACCGCTCGATCATCCGCTGGCTGCGCGCGACGAAATCGCGCTGAAGGAACTCGAAGCAGAACGCTTCGTCTCGTTCGGTTTGCAACAGTCGCAACTCGCGCGCTTTCTGCAGGACTGCTGCGTGGAGGCGGGCTTTACGCCGCGTATCGAACAGGAAGTGGTGGAAGTGCACACGCTGCTGTGCCTCGTGCGCGAGCGGCTTGGCGTTGCGCTGCTGCCTTCGTCGGCGAGGCAACTGTCGACGGGTGGCGTGGCGTTCGTGCCGCTTGCACGGCCTTGTCCCGAGGTGTCGTTGCATGCGCGTTATCGCGCGGAAGAGGCGTCGCCGGTGCTGTCGCTGTTTCTGGATACGGTGCGCTCCGTGGCCGCTGGCGTGAACGCTAGTTCGCGTTGAGCGTTTGCGCGACAAGCATGCGAATGACTTCGATAAGCGGCGCCACGCGCTCCGCTTTCTCGCGCGGCCATACCGCGTAGAGGTTGTAGTGCGTAGGAATTTCCACTTTCGTCAGTTCGATCAGATTGCCGTTGCTTAGTGCATCGGCGGCGAGAAGACCGCGCGCCAGACCCGCGCCTACGCCTGCGCTGGCAGCGGCAATCAGGCTCGCGGCATTGTCGAATACGGCGACCGCGTTGGGTTCCGCCGCCGGCAGATGCGCTGCTTCCAGCCAGGGTATCCACGAACGCTTGGGGTAGCCGAGCAGAGGTAGCGCGAGCAAATGCGCCGGTTCCAGCGGCGCGCTGAGTCCACGCGACATCAGCAGCGCGGGCGAGCCGACTGCGATCAGGCGATCGTCGCATATCAGTGCATTGTCGAAACCGTCCCATTCCCCATACCCATAGCGCAGCGCGATGTCGACGCGCTCGAACGCGCTGCGTTCATGGCGCGGCGTGGACAGCACGGTGAGCGAGGTGTCCGCCAGCGCAGCGAGTACGTCCGGCAAGCGCGTCATCAGCCAGCTTTGCGCGAGCTCCGGATCGACGTCGAGCGTGATGGCATGCCTGACCGCGCGTTCCCTGACCGACGACAACGCACGGTCGATGTGCTCGAAGCCATCTTCGAGCTGATTGGCGAACAGCGCGCCCGCGTCCGTCAGCGCGACGCCACCGCCTTCGCGCACGAATAGCGGCTGTCCGACGAACTCTTCGAGCGTGCGGATCTGCTGGCTGATCGCGCTGTGCGTGAGCGACAGTTGCCGCGCCGCGCTCGAAAAGCTGCCGGTGCGAGCTGCTTGCAGGAAGGCTTGCATCGACTGGATGGAAGGGTAGCGCTTCAACATGGGTGTTAGGCGGACTGACGGCTGATGGAAGAAATCGTCGCTGGCGTTGTGGCCGGCTGCTTCCAATAATGGCCGCAAGCGCACGAGACCGTGCTGGCAGGTTTAAGCGTACCGCACGCCGCGCTGCACAACGACATTCAGGAGACGACGCATGATCGAGATCGTGGTCAACGATACGCGGCACTCGCTCGACAATGTACCGGAAGACATGCCCTTGCTGTGGGTATTGCGCGACCGGCTCGAATTGACGGGCACGAGGTTTGGCTGCGGCGGCGGCTTTTGCGGAGCGTGCACGGTGCACCTGGAAGGCGAGGCGGTGCGTTCGTGTCTGCTTCCCATCGCGGCCGTGGCAGGCAGAAACATCACGACGATCGAAGGTCTTTCGAAGGACGGCAAGCATCCGCTGCAACTCGCGTGGGTTGCCGAAGATGTGCCGCAATGCGGCTATTGCCAGTCCGGCCAGATCATGCAGGCGGCGGCGTTCCTGAAGAGCAAGCCTGTGGTAAGCGATGACACGATCACGGCGGCGATGTCGGGCAATATCTGCCGCTGCGGCACCTATGGGCGAATTCGCAAGGCGATCAAACGCGCCGCATCCGGCGATGTGACGAAGACCGGGGAGGCTTGAATGCGCAATGACCGGCCAACGTCGACGGACGCGCACGGCGCGGCGCGCCGCCGCTTTATCAAACAGGGTTCAGCGCTACTCGCGTCCGGTCTTGCGATTGGCTTTGAGCTACCCGCCGCGCTAGCCAGAACGCAGGCGACGAGTGGCGATCCCAAACCGCAGGCGGGCGAATTCGAACCCAACGCATGGGTGCGCGTGTTGCCCGACGATACGATCAAACTCGTCGTCCATAAGCACGATTCCGGCACGGGCACGCGTACCGCACTTGCTGCCGTCGTGGCCGAAGAACTGGATGTCGATCCTTTCCGCGTCGAGGTGATCACGCCCGGGAATCCATTCTATGGCGCTTACATTCATCCGTTGTGGAAGGTGTTTTCGACAGGCGGCAGCACGAGCGTATCGCTTGAATACGACCGCTTGCGCCGGGCCGGTGCGACCGCCCGCGCAATGCTGATCGCGGCTGCCGCGAAGCGATGGAACGTGGCACCCGCCGCCTGTTCGACTGAAGACGGATTCGTGATCGACAAGGCGAACGGCAAGCGTGCCGCTTACGGTGCGTTGGCGCGAGTCGCCGCGCAGTTGTCCGCACCGAAAGACGTGCAGTTGAAAGACCCGTCGCAGTTCCGATATATCGGCAAGATGCAGAAGAAACGCGGCGCTGCGGAGAAGGTGCGCGGTACGTTTCCGTATAGCATCGATGTGAGGTTGCCGGGCATGCTGGTGGCCGTCGTCACGCGCGCGCCGGTGATCGATGCACGCGTGCGCAGCGTCGACGCAAAGGCCGCGCTGGCGATACCCGGCGTTCGACAGGTGTTGCAGATTCCGGGCCGTCCGGATCTGCTCGGCGGCAATCAGGCGGGTGTCGCAGTACTCGCCGACGACTACTGGTCAGCGCACAAAGGTCAGGCAGCCCTCGTGGTGGAATGGGAAGACAGTCCCATGGAAACCTTCGACAGCAGTACGCTCGCCGCACGCCAGGCCGCCTGGCTCGACGACGCAGACGCACGGGTAGTGCCGACCATCCAGACGGGCGATGTAAAGACCGCGTGGCCCAACGACGCGCGAATGATCGAAGCGTCTTATTCGATGCCATACAAGGCGCAGAATCCGCTGGAGCCGATCAATGTCACTGCCTGGGCCAGAGACGGTGGGATCGAGTATTGGGGCGGCTTGCAGGTGCCATCTACGGTGCAGGAGGCGGCACAGGTGATCGGCGGCGTTCCGGCGGATCGTGTCGTGCTGCATGAACTTGTGTCGGGCGGCAGTTTCGGGTCACGCGAGTCAAAGTCCTGGCTGTTCGAAGTGACGTATCTCGCGATCAAGGTCGGCAAACCCGTCAAGCTGATGAACAGCCGCGAGGATGAAATGCGCGCGCTCTTCTATCACGCCGCGAGTTATCACCGTGCGAAGGCGGCGCTCGACGCACACGGCAAGCTCGTCACACTCCACCTGCGGGCCGTGATGCCCGCTTCGCCGGAGCAGTGGGAGCCTGGCTATTTCGACAGGCCGGATCGCATGGACTACAGCACGACGGAGGCGATCAGCAAATACGAGTTCGCGTACGACGCGCCGCATGTGGACATCGGTTGGGTGCGCCATGAAACCGGTGTGCCGACGGGGTGGTATCGCGCGGTGAGTTACATCCCCAATGTGTTCGCGGTCGAGTCGTTCATGGATGAGGCCGCGCACGCCGCACAGCGCGATCCCGTCGAGTTCCGGCTCGCGCATATGAAGGACGCGAGACACAAGGCTGTGTTGCAGGAAGCGGCGAAGCGGGCTGGCTGGGGCACGAAGTTGCCAGCGGGGTCGGCGCTCGGCGTAGCGACCAATCAGGCTTATGGAAGCTACGTCGCCGTGGTGTCGCGGGTGACGCGCAAGGACGATGGCGTGGTGATCGAGAAGCTGACGTGCGTGGCGGATTGCGGACTGGCGGTATCGCCTGCAGGCGTCGAGGAACAGCTTTACGGCGGCCTGATGTGGGGACTCGGACATGCAACGGCTGATCGCCTCGAGATCCGTCATGGACGCGTGGTGCAGAAGAGTTTCGACACGTATCGCGTGATGCGGATGAGCGATATGCCCGAGGTGGACATCGTCGTGATCCAGGGAGATACATCGAAGCCTGGCGGGGTCGGGGAATTGTCGAGTCCTTCGGTGGCGCCAGCGGTGGCCAATGCCATGTTTGCGGCAACGGGGCGGCGGGGAAGAGACGCGCCTGTTTTGTAGGCGCGCCGTGCAGCCTTTATCCTCCCGACTTCAACTGCGCCCACAGTCTGCTCTCCAGCCGCTTGATCGCCGTCGGCAGTGGTTTGAGCAGGAACAGCGTTTCCAGTACCGACTGTGGCGGATACACGGTCGCGTCGTTCAGGATTTCAGGGCGCACGAACTTGCGCGCAGCCGCATCGGCATTCGGATAGAACACCTCATTGGTGATGGCCGCATGCACTTCGGGCTGTTCGATATAGTTGATCCACTGGAGTGCGGCTTGCGGGTGCGGCGCATCTTTCGGGATTGCCATCATGTCGAACCACACCGGCGCGCCACCGGCAGGGATGAAGTATTTGATCTCGTAAGGCTTGTTGGCTTCACGCGCGCGATGACTCGCCATCGACACATCGCCCGACCAGCTTAATGCAAAGCAGATGTCATTGCCGGCGAGGTCGTTGATATAGGTGGTTGCGTTGAACTGCGTGATGTAAGGGCGAATCTTTTTCAGCGTATCGAATGCGGCCTGATAGTCGGCCGGATTCTCACTGTTCGGATTTTTGCCGAGGTAGTGAAGCGTGAGCGCGAACACATCGGCGGGCGCATCGAGTACGGATACGCCACAACTCTTCAGCTTGCTCAGGTACTCGGGTTCGAAGAGGATGTCCCAACTGTCTAGCGGCGCATCGTTGCCAAGGACCTTCCTGACGCTCGTGACGTTGTAGCCGAGTCCTGTCGTACCCCACGCCCAGGGCACTGCGTATTGATTGCCGGGGTCGGCATCGGCGACCAGTTTCAGCAGGTTGCGGTCCAGATTGATCAGGTTCGGCAGTTTCGATTTGTCCAGCTTCTGATAGATGCCCGCTTCAATCTGTTTGGCAAGAAAATTCGAAGTCGGCACGACGACGTCGTAACCCGTCGATCCCGTCAGCAGTTTTGCCTGCAAGGTTTCGTCACCGTCATAGACGTCGTAGCGCACGTGAACACCCGACTCCTTTTCGAAATTCGGCACGGTGTCTTTCGCGATGTAGTCGGCCCAGTTATACAGATTCAGCAGCTTTTCTTCGGCCTGCGCATTCGCGCCGAACGCAGCAACCAGCAACACTGCCAGCGTCGGCTTCTTGATGATGTGGGACATGATGGTTACCCGGAAAGGTTTCGACAAAGCCTGCGATGGTCTTACGTGCGCTGATGACGTTGAAGTTTCTGGTTGCGCATCAAACACAGCATGTCGACGGCAAGATGTGCGGCAGCGAGCGCGGTGACGTCGCTGTGATCGTAAGGCGGCGACACTTCCACTACGTCCGCACCCACCAGATTGACCGGGCCTAGCGCGCGAACGATCTCGAGTGCCTGTGCCGAACTGAGGCCACCCGCTACGGGTGTGCCCGTGCCCGGCGCGCAGGATGGATCGAGGCAGTCGATATCGAAAGTCAGGTAAGTCGGCGCATCGCCCACAATGGCCAGTACTTCGTCGATGGTCGCCTGCGTGCCGTTTCGATGCACCCACGGCGCATCCAGAATCCGTACGCCCATGAAGTCGTCGTTCCATGTGCGAATGCCGATCTGCACCGAACGTGCGGGATCGATGAGCCCTTCGCGAATCGCCTTATAAAACATCGTGCCGTGATTCAACGAGTCGGGGTTGTCATCCGGCCATGTGTCGCAATGCGCGTCGAAGTGAATCAGGCTCAGCGGCTTGCCGTACTTTTCCGCGTGTGCGATGAGCAGCGGGTAGGTCACGTAGTGGTCGCCGCCCAGCGTCAGCATGCGCGTGTTCGTTGCGAGAATGCCGCGCGCGTGGGCGATGATCGCGTCGCGAATGCCGAGGGGATTGTGGGCGTCGAACCAGCAGTCACCGTAGTCGACCACGTTCAGATGATCGAATGGGTCGATACCCCACGGAAACGCGCCGAGCTCCGCCAACAGCGCCGACGCGGCGCGCACGCCGGCAGGACCGAAACGCGTGCCGGGGCGGAACGTCGTGGCGAGGTCGAGTGGAATACCGGATACGGCGACATCAACGCCGGTGAGATTGCGTGTGTACGGCCGGCGCATGAAGGAGAGCACGCCCGCGTATGTCGGCGGAGTAGGTTGTCCGTCGATGCCTGCTGCCGCGGTTGGCGTGAGGTGAGAGGGCGCGAGATTCTGGGTCATACAGATTGGTCCGGTCAGTTTTAACGGACACCGTCATACAAATATTTCTCATGTCTGCACTGTGGGCAGATCAGGTATGCGCGGCGACTGGCTGTATGATTGCCGGTGAAAACTCCGGCGAAAAGCGAAAGATCTTGCTGGAAGTATCGATATTTCTAATATCTTCTGACTGTGATCCGATGCGTCGACTTCCTCCTTTGCAGGCCCTGCTCGCCTTCGACGCGGCCGCGCGGCTCGGCAGCTTCACGCGCGCAGCACAAGAACTTGCACTGACGCAATCGGCGATCAGTCATCAGATCCTGCAACTCGAGGAATGGACGGGACAACCGCTGTTTCGCCGGATCGGGCGGGGTGTGGCATTGACGGCAGCCGGCGCGCTCTATGCGCAGACCGTGACGGATGCGCTGGCCACACTCGCTGACGGTCGTGACCGTATCGAGCCGTATGGCAATCCTGAATCGGTCATCGTCGTATGCGACGCGGAGTTCGCAGCGGGCTGGCTCATGCCGCGCATGCGTGCGTTTTTTCAGGCGCTGCCGAACATCGAGTGCTGGCTCGTGACGGGCGAAAAGGTCAATGAGATCGACCGCGTCGATGTCGATCTCGTCGTTTCCCCGCGAGAGATCCGCACGCCTGACGTGGTGTGTGAGCTTTTTCTCGAAGAGGAGGCCGTCGCCATCTGTGGGTGCGAGACTGCGCGCCGTTTGCGCTCGACGCCGTTTCCCGAGGTATTGACGCAGGCGCCGTTGCTGATTCATGAGGCGCGCCCGGAGTGGGCGCCGTGGCTGCCCGAGTTAAGGCGGAACGGCCTGAAAATCCGCCGTGCGATGACCGTTAGCGATCCGCGCTTTCTGGTCGCGGCGGCCGAGCAGGACGCGGGGATTGCGATGGTGTCGCGTCTGAATGCAGGTGAGGCACTAGCGAGCGGGCGTGTGGAAGTCTTGCCGCAGGTGCCGGGTTTCGAGCTTGCACCGCTATGGTTGATGCGCTCGGCACAGCCGGCGCGCTCCGCAGCGGTGGATGCGGTGTATGAATGGATGCCGGGGCTGCGCGGAAGTGAGGGTTGAGGCTTGCCCCCGTGTCGTCGTCGTCGGGTGGCGCTGCCTGCACCATGCGATCCGCAGATCAGCGGTGCAGGCGATGTCATCGAGGCGCGATCTGGCCAAGCCGCTCCGTCAGCGATTGCGGGTGGCCATCGAACAACGCCGCGTAGTAGACCGTATTCGACAGTACATTCTTGACGTAGTCGCGGGTTTCGTTGAACGGGATGGTCTCCGCGAAAATCGCGCCTTCCACCGGACGCGGCAGGGTAGCCTGCCACTTGCGCGGGCGGCCTGGCCCGGCATTGTAGCCGGCCGTCGCGAGCACGGCAGAACGGGCAAGCTGGTTGTAGATCATCGACAGATAGTACGTGCCGAGCAGGATGTTCGTGTCGATGTCATTCATTCTTGCCCGCGAGATCGAGCCGAGCCCGATCTTCTTCGCGACCATCGAGGCCGTGTCCGGCATCACCTGCATCAGGCCGCCCGCGCCAACTTCCGAGCGCGCACTGATGATGAAGCGCGACTCCTGGCGAATGAGGCCGTACGCCCATCCGATATCGAACCCGGTGGACTGCGTATCGCGTTCGACGATCGCGCGAAATGGCGCCAGGTAGCGCAGCGAAAAATCATGTTCCGTCTGCGTCCTGTCGGCGGTGCTCACGGCGCGGTCATAAAGCTCGATGCGGCGCGCGTACTCGGCGACAGCGAGCAGTTGCCGGTCGGTCATGCCGCGCAGCTGCCAGTTCCACTCACGGTTGCCTTCCGTACGCAGGTGTAGCGCGTAAAAACGTTTCGCGAGTTCGAAGCCGGGTGTCCGGCTGGCCTGTTCGACTTCTTCGTCCGTCACCCTGGTCTGCGGCGGGATTACGATCTGCTGGCCGAGCGCCTCGGAGGCCAGTTGACCATAGAAGGTGTAGGTGCCCGCGATCGTGCGGAATGCCTGGTCGGCTGCCGCCACTTCGTTGCTCTGCTTCAACGCGCGCGCGTACCAGTAGACCCATGCCGGCTGTGCGCGCAGCGCGGCTGGCATCTGTTCGATCGACCAGCGCACCATGGTCCAATCGCCGACCAGCAGCGCGCTGCGCGTGCGCCACTCATAGGCCTGAGTCGACAGGGGCGCGTTCGCCGACAGCCGGTACCAGTTCACCGCGCCCGGTATCTGCTTGAGTACCGCCTGATAGGAAATCGTGCCCCAGCCGATAGCGCGTTCCGCCAGCGTAAGCGACGGTGCGACGACGGTGAAGGCGGCCTCGGCGGCCTCCGGATCGCCGACCGCCAACTGTGTGATGGCGAGCAGCGCGAGTTGATGGGACGCCGCATCAAGCTGGACGCCTTTCGCAAGAAACAGGCGTGGCTGGCTCGTCGCCTGCTGGAGGAGCAGCGGATCCGGACGCGCTGCGCCGAGTGCGTCGACCAGTTTGCCGCCCGTCGTCGTCGCGCCCTGTTCATAGGCCTGGCGAATCAGTTGCCAGACATCGTCCGACGTGAACTGCTGGTTTCGGTTGAGCGCGGTGATCAGATCGACGCAGCCGTCACCGTGCCACTTCGGCTCGACGAGCAGTGCTCGCGCCGCATCGGCCACGTTTTCACCTCGCGACGCACGGGACTCGAGCGCGTAGCACTTCACCTGCGTGTCGTCGTCCAGGACGAACTTTGCATATTGCGAATCGAAATTGGGCCAGTCGTGACGCGCCCCGAGCACGCGAAGGTAGTCGTTGCGCAGACGGTCGGCAATTGCCTGTCCGTCGTAGCGTTGCAGAAACGACAGAACCGGTGCGTCCGGTGCGTCGGCGTTCGCATGCCCCGCACCCGTGAACAGACGCGGCTTGATCTGGAAATAGCTGAGATAAGCGGGTGCCGGATAATTCGGAATCAGGTTTGCGAGGCGCGCGGCGCGAACGGGATCGTTGTCGCGTGCAGCGTCATGCAGCTTGATGAAAATCTGATCGTCGGTGGGTAACGAGGTGAGCGGCGCGGGACGTTTGGCTAGCGCTGCGCCAGACATAAACAATGTCGCGGCGACAAGGGCAAGGCCGAGCGTGTATGACACCCGGTGAAGTCGTGTGGACATCGCTGTTTTCTCGTTGATTCATTGCAGGACTCTGAGCGAGAGCTTAGGCTGCAATGCGGAGAAACGAAGCGTCGAAAAGCACTGGACTCAACCCGCAATTCGGACCTTTGCGGGTGGATGGGGGAGTGGATTGGTGTGGAGCGATGACCGGGGTTCGGCAAGGCGATCGAGACCGCGGAAGGTTCTCTGCTCCCGTTTTTCCTCACCGATCAGCGCTTCTTTGCCCGAGAATGATCTTTTGAATGTTTCGTTGATACACCCAATCACCTGCCAGTCGCTCGACAAGCTCCATGAAGGACGGAGGGCCGCTGCAGATTACTTGAGTGTTGGCCTGTGTCGGGCTCAAAGCATGTGAGATGGCGTTCGCAATCTCTTCGGTGTTTAAGCCAAATTTGTGGCGAATCCGGGCGCTCCCCTGCAAGTCGTCCAGTTCTTTTTTGAACACGGCGCGCTCGGGTGTTCGAGCGAAGTTGTAGATCTCAGGATATTGTCCAACTGCCGCGAGCCGATTTGCAGCGCCAGCTATAGCTATCACACCGACGCCGGCCGAGAAGAGGATATATCGCGGATTGCCGTCGGCTATCAAAGGTGTATCCCTTGGGGTTCCCACGCAAACCTCATCTCCCTTGTCCCATGAAAATTCCGAAGCCAGCGGTTCGGAGTGTCTTGCGGACGCTTGCCTGACTCCAAGAATGAACGCATCGTGACGCGAAGGGATACGCCATACAGGATGCGACCTGACGACGTCGCTCCGAGCGTGTCGGGCAAGGTCGACGACTGCACCGTTGTCAAAGGGTGGCAACTGAATGGCGTGTTTTGCCTGTATCTCAACGGCGTGATAATCCTCTGCAAGACGCCATTTTCTCGCCACGACGGCTGTGAACATACTGTCGCGCATGACTCCTCCGGTTTGGCCCCGATATGAATGGGAAAGTGCCGGTGTAGTCAACAAGATGCAGAATGACCCGGACATTTATTTTGTGTAGTCCGACTCAGGGTATGACGCGACCATGTAGCCGACAAGACGTGATGGGCGCATCCCTTGTATACGGCAATCGTGATATTCGTCGGGCAGTCTGAAGCGCGGGTTGAGCTCGGTCGCGTGGGACGTTACGAGGCGGCAGCTCAAGAAGCGCTTCTGTCACCGAAACCTAGTGCTTATAGAAGTCCATAATCCGCCGCCAATGCCGCTTGATGTTGCTGGCCTCCATTGATTGTTGATACCGCTGCATAGCGGCCTGTGTGGCCAATGCGGAGGCATTGGGGGCGTTGGCGTAGGTGCCGCTTGTATCCATCGCGAGGTCCATGAACTGTACAAACTCGCTTTGCGCACCGAATTCAGTTTTCCGGGTGTCCCATGCCCACTTGTAGTTAACGCCATCGAAATCATAGCTGTTGCTGTGATAGTCCGAGTATCTGAAGGCAAGCCAGCTTTCGAAAATGGGTTGCGGGATAAGTCCTTCGCGATAGTAAAGGTACTGCTCGTGCTGCAAGTTCCAGAGCTTGATAAACAGACTGTGCGCGCGACTTTTCACCTCGGCTGTTGGCAGAACCGGTTGTTGATTGGCTCCCTGATTAGCTTGCGCTGGAGCTTGAAGTCTGTGGGCCTCGCGAAGCTCGAACAGGCTACTGAAAATCTCCCCGTACGTTTTGTGACAGCTTGCAACGATGTTGACCCGTGCGATGCTCCAGTTCCTCCAGATAGTGAGTATCGACATCAGCGCTGAAAACGCGGAGACGAGGAGTGAGAGCAGGGCTAAAAAACTCGCGAATATCCACCCGTAGCTCTTCCCAAATTGCTCTTCGGCATCGACTGTCGGCGCGCTGGATGGAGACGGGGCAGATAAACCGGAAGTGCCGGTCGGAGTCGATGCAACCCATGCAGGGTTACTGGCTGGTCCGGGGTTGCTCGCCGCCGATACGGCGCTTGCGATGACAGCCTGCGATGCTGCAGATGCGGGTGCGCCAGCTATTGGCGCGCTGCTCATCGTGCCGGACGGAATTGGGGTGCTCGCTTGCTGACCAGGTGCCTGCGGTGCCGATGCCGTAGATGCGGGAATTTGAGCGGTCTGAGCCGATGCGGGCTGAAACAGGTTTGGAGTAACCAAAGCCGCAGCGACAAGTACAAGCTGACCTGGCAGCGTGAAGACCAGGTGGCGGCGCCGAGCCAAGGTCGATTCGACGCCAGGAACCTTCAACCACGATTCCATGCAGATCTCCCCGATGTGTTTGTCACGTGAGTTTCCGCTCCGGGCGGTCTCGGTGATTGGCTAAGGTTAGATGCAAACAGTTTCTCTGACTGAAATTGTGAGCGCGCTTGTTTGAGATCTTCGGCTTACGATAGATAGAGAAATTCAAAACTTCAATTTAATTCGCACGAACCGTCTATAACTGATGCCACCGCCTTTATCCTCATAGACGCGGAAGTCAGGCGTCTCCTGTTTTTCATCATATCAATACGTTCTGCAGTTTGCCCTGGGAGTATCAAATGGTTGCTACGACCTCACTTGCGAAAGCAGATTCGCTACAGCCGTGGCAATGGTGGGCAAGCTATCTCCGCGCCCTTGGAGGAGCATGGCCGGCATTGGATACGAGCTTCCAACAGCCTATCCTGCCAGGCTGGAGTTTCGCGGGTGTGGTTGTGAACGAGAACAATTCGAGTGCCCCCGCGATGGAGCATGCGATAGTTAGCCATCAGAGCTATGGTAAGCAGATTGGACGCATGATGGATGTTGTAGCGGCGCTCTCGAAGCTGTCATCTGTTGACAGAAATGTGTCTCCGTACAAGGAGTTTTTCGAGGTCGTTGACGACATCAAAGATATTAAAAAAGAGGCAGCCGATGCACGTTTCGAGAAGACATTGAAGGACCTCGAGGCCCTGAAGAAAGATGACAAGGATAAGTTTGAGCAATGCCTTCTGCGAGTAGCTGCGTTGAGGTGATCACCGCTCGGGTCTTTTCCACGCTGCCTCGCGTGCCAAGATCTCAATCCTTCGCAGGGTATGCGATGTAACGGATGATCTTCCAGCTACCATCAGGCTGGCGGCCGAATACATCGAGTCCGGTCTCATCGTTAGACTGCTGTTTGCCGTCGATGGTAACGGTCGACTTCCATATCAGGCGCACGATCGCGAGGTTAGCGGAGACAATGATCTCCTTGATTTGAAGGTCGTAATGCAGCGTTTGCGTATTGTCAGCCAGCGCACGATGCAAGCGGTCACAGAGCTCCGGGTAGGTTCGCTCCGGTGCATCATAGAAATCGTAGCGAAGATCCGGTGCGAAGAGGTCACATATGTGTGCTGCGCGTCGCGCGTTGAAGTCGGCGCGCCACTGATCAAGAGCATGGCGAATGTTGCTAGCGGGATCTTTGTCGACTGTCGCCGCATTGAGCGTGCAAGGAAGGGTGGCGAAGATGAATGCCGACGCGGCCACGTAGAGCATAAATCGATTCATTTTGGTTCCTCGCGTAGGAACGTCGAACAACGATTTAAGGTTTCATCGATCAACGGTGTGGCAATGTGCTACTGCCGGTTCTGAAACAGAACATACTACCGGCAGCATACTCACTTCACCCCAGGAAGGCATTTCACGTTGATCGTCAGACCGCGATCGGCCATCCGATTGTCAAAGACGAGCGCTCCTTCATCGGCCTCTTGCCGGCGTTGGATAATCGTCGCTGACGTGTTCGCAAACTACAACTGACCGGGCGTTCACTTCGTCGTAATCGCAAGCGCCATTTGTGACTACGCGTCTTCGACGCATACCGGGATTCCCATATCTATTCCTACGCTCCACGCCGGGCAACGACAAAGCAGTTTCATGGAAAACGCCCGCTATTGCGCGACCTGGCGACGACCTCCCGACGATTTCTCGAAGAGCAGGAAACTCGCTGTCAAGAGCGTACTGCCAATGCCGACCGCGAGCGGGAAATGCCAGTCGGCGTGCGTCATGACTTGCGGCAGGAGCCCTATGGCGAGTGCGGGAATTGCATGCAGGCGGGTCGCCCGCAGCATGACAACGCAGAACAGCATGACCAGTAACGTTGAGAACACGCCTGGACCCAATATCACCAGTGCAGCGACGCCCGCTGCCGCCGCGAGCGTGCATACCGCCGGCAACAACGCAGGCCGCTGAGCCCAGGGGCAGACGTCTGCATGCGCGAACATTTCAAAGGCAATAACGACTAGTGGTGGGAAAAACACCATTCGCATTCCCGTCGCCATCGAGAGCAGGTAGGCAGCGCCTAGAAACACTGCGAAAAACGGCACCCACCAAAACTGCTCGGGCAGTGATTCGATTTCGTCGTCGCCCCGATCGTTGGCGCTGGGCGCGGCGTGTGCGGCTTGTTTGTCGAAGAACCTCCGGTATGTCGAGGACAGGACGGCAAGCGCACCCGTGCCGAGCAGAATCGCAAGCGGATACAGCCAGCTTGTCTCGCCAAGCGAGAGCGCGAGAAAGCAGGCCGAGATGGCCGGCACGATGGGCGAGCGCATGAGTTTGAGAATGACCATCGCTCCCACGATGCAGATTGCAATGGACGCAGCGGAATACGGCAGATAACGCGTGACGAGCACTCCCAGCACGGCGGTCAGCGCCGGAGAGAGCGCGAGCATCCAGGGCGCACGGGCCCAGGTGCCGTGCGGACGGAGGAATACGTCGTAGGACAGTGCGGCCAATTCGGGAAAAAGCAGCAAAGCCATGCCGGTTGCCGAAGCGGCTCCTGCGACCCCACCCATGAAGCAGAGCGAGATGACCACGGCTGACACAATGCGGCGAGGTTCAGATATTTTCATGTAATGGATCTATGTCTTTCGCTGAGCCCGGTCGGCAAGTACAGCGGGAAATGCGCATTGGGGAATGGAGCTTGTCGACCGAAGTGATCTGTATGGTAGACACATCGGCTTCGTGCGAATATTCCCCATAACTGCACGGCATCCTGGAGAAAATGCACCGATGTTCGATTGGGAAAATATGCGTCATTTCCTCGCGGTCGCCCGCATTGGTACGTTTTCGGGGGCCGCGCGCAGCCTGAAAGTCGATCACGCGACGGTGAGCCGACGCCTGAGCGCGTTGGAGGATGAGATGAAGATCCGTCTCGTCGAGCGTTTTCCCCGATCCTGCAAGCTCACTCAAGCTGGCCAGCGAGTGTTCGAACTGGCGCAGAGCATGGAAGAGCGTGCCTACGCGATCGAGCGCTTCGTGGATGTCAGCAATTCTCCGCTCAGCGGCAAGGTCTCACTGAGCGCGCCGCCTGTATTGGTGGCCAGTTTTCTGGTGAAGCACCTGGCGGACTTCCGGATTGCACATCCAGCCGTGCAGTTGTCTGTTTCGGGCGAGCCACGGCAAGTTTCGCTGAGTCGGCGCGAAGCCGACATCGCCCTGCGGCTGGTTCGTCCAAAGGAAGCGAATACGGTGGTACGAAAGCTCGGGCGTATGTCATTTGACCTGTACGCAAGCAAGGACTATCCGCATCTGCGCAATCCCGCTGCCTGGGAGTTCATCGCCTACGACGCCGGATTCGCGGACCGGCCACAGCAGGCCTGGTTGAAGAACGTCGCAAGCGGGCGGCCTATTGCATGCGAAATCGGCGACATCACGGGTCACCTCGCAGCGGCTCAGGCAGGCGCCGGCGTGGCTGGCCTGCCGTGCTTCGTGGCGGACACTGACCCGAATCTGCGGCGGGTCACTTACGAGGGCGAACGATTTGCACGAGACATCTGGATGGCCGTGCATCGGGATTTGCGCCGTTTGCCGCAAGTACGGGCAGTCATGGACTTTCTGCTAAAAATCATCGCGGAAAACGTCGCGTTTTCAACTAGCGCTTAGAAAGCGTTTCGGATTTCGAGTTGGCTCAGTGTTCATCGCGCTCGATCCGTAGTGAGAGAGAACCATCGGGGCCGATGCATCTTTGGAAAATAGGGTGCATGCGCATCGAATCTCGTCGAACGGTGGCAACGGATCGGTTGCAGACGTCCGTCGCTGTTTTCACGATGTCGGCATTTTCCCTAGCCAAAATCAGGCTACAGGATCGAATCGTATCTGCCGATAAACGGATGTCACCGGAACGTGTGACGCGGTGAAAAAAGCGATCGGCACGCGCAATCACTCGAAAATCTACGATGTCTCAAGAATGCCGAGAGGGAAATAGCATGTTTGGCGATATCAAGATTCGGGCTGCGCTGATCAGCAGTTTCGTGCTCGCTGTACCGTTTTTTGCTGGCTGTGGCGGCGAGACCGGTCACCCGACCAGCGTCACGCAAACCCCATCGTGTACGGGCGGCAGTTGCCCTGTTAGCAGTCCAGTGCCGGCGTCGACGCCGACTGTCCCCGTCGTTAAGCTCTGTCCTGATACGCTGGATTATTCGACCACGTTCACAGGCGGCTCGAGCAGCGGCGAGTACGTGAAAGTACAGTTCGATTCGACGAATCTCACGTATCAAATGCAGTTTGTGATGTCTTCGATTCCGACCAGCTCGGGTCAGGTCAACACAACGCGCGCAGGCCAGACGATCACAGGGACTTTCCACCACGCAACGACTCTGGCGACTGCGGAGCAGAACCGCTGCGCCTTTGTTATCGACAGCGGCTCGTCAGCGGGTAATGCCTATAGCGTCACGATCAATCCGGTGGATCCGCCGGTTCTGTTTGTAGGCAACGGCGTTGTGAATGGGGGAATTCCTGGTGCGACGATCAGCTTTCCGGGTGTGGCGCTGCTAGGCAATCTTGGCGCTGTCCCGACGCGCACGTTCGACTCATTCTCGTTTATCGGTTTCACGGATACGGAAACTGATTTCACGAAGGTCGCTGGCAGCTATAACGAGCTCGGATTGCATCTCTCGCCAACAGGCACGTCGTACCAGACAGCGACACCACAAGGCTGGCAGCCCGACGTTATCAACTGGAGCGAGACATTGAACACAGACGGTTCGTGTTCAATCACGTCTGGTAGCGATTATTCATGTCGAACCACGGGCACGCCCTGGGCGTTGCGTACGAATGCCGACAGCACACCGGATAACGTGTTTGTGAGCAACCCGACATCGTCTGGTTCACCTTACCCGAGCGCGGGACAGGGGCAGCCTATCGTGTTGCTCGCGCCCAGCCAGGCTCGAGGCATCATGATCGTCGGCAGGTTGAGTGGCGCGTTGATACCCGTGATCGTTCGGGTGGGGCAAGCTTTTGTACCTGCCGCCGTTTCTGATCTGCTGAACACGGTGGCTGACTCGGAGATTGGAATGTCGATTCTGGCGCCAGCGACAACGCAGACCAATAACTCGCTCGCTGGGGTCTTTATTGGCTCGACAAGCGCTTCTGCGTGCGCGGTCGTTGCAAACAACGGGTATTGAGCGGCACCTGCTGTTGGTGATGTGAGCTTCAACGCTTCGTTGCCACATCCGAATCTGCCGGGTGTGTATAGCGGAACGTTTTTCGAACCCACTGCCGGCAACTGCCTGGATGGTACAGCTACGTCTACACCAGCAGCGAACTATACGGCTGCACAGTTCAACGGTGCGACGCTCGCTTTTATCAATCCGCAGACGGCGTTGGGTACGACTACGTTCTCGCTCGACTACACCCAAACCGTCCCCGGTCTGATTGGAGTGACTGCTCTTCAAGACTTCGATGCCAGCAATAACGGCACGCCGGTAGCCATTTTTCACGCAGCCGATACGGGTTGGGTCATGAAGGTCGGAGGCGTCTATGCGATGGTCATGAACAACAGTGCATTCAATCCGTTTTTTACGGTTGGCGCGTTCGTACAGCAATGATTCGTCTGCGACGTCGTTTCCAAGGTGCGACCTTCGGGTCACGTTCCTCGCGTTTAGGGACGCTCATCATCAAACCCTGACTGCTCCGATCCAAATCAGGTTGGAGCATCAGGTCTTGCTGCCGGAAGTTCTGACAGATACGAAGCGTGTGGGCGTGTTGTACAGCAACTGGACGCTTCGTTGCGGCCACAACCCGCCGTTCACGTGCGTCGTCGGTCGGACCTTCAGGCGTCGGCTTTGCTCCGGCAGTACGCATGATCACGGAATCGTCCCCCAGCCGTGAACCTTCATCGAGTCGACGTCCGCACCGTGGTCCAGTCCTTCCCAGATTTTCTTGTGCGTGTAATTCCACTTGAACTTGATCAGCGCGTTGATGATCGGGATGTCGGGGCGGGCATAATCGACCGTGCCATAGACCTGATAATAAAAGTCCCAAGAGGCGCCATTCGGGATACCAACGATCGTGCAGCCGCCGGCAAATACAGCCTGCCCGGCTTGAAAGACTGGTCCCTGGGTGCGGCCCTGATTCCGCTTGGCGCGCTCGGCGACGCCGCCGGCACCGTAGTAGGTCTGCTTTTCGCAATCTGCGTGGTTGTTCAGAACGACACCGTGAACGGCATAGTCGGCAACCGCGTCCTGATGCAACTGGTCCAGAACGCCCAGCGCCAAGAGCGTTTGCACGTCGCAGTCGGCGCCCGCCCCCGCCGAGTGCGCGTGGGTGTTCGCGTGATAGACCATCAGATCGGTGCTACCGGCGATTGTGTCAACGAAGAACTTGCAACCGGTCAATGTGTCGGTGACGAACAGGTTGACGCCCGCGGGCGCCGGGCAGGGGAGGCGGACCGACGTGATCTCGTCGTCGAAGTACTTGAGGAAGATAGTGTTACCTGCGCCGACGGCCGCCGTGCCCGACAGACGGTTCCGCGCGTCGGTTGTCGTGGCGGCCGCGATGGTCAGGGTGTTGCGCGCGAGGTTGGTCGGGTAGATCGTATGCAGGTTGCGATAGCGTGTTACGACCGTCGGCACAGCTGGAGCCGGCACTGCCACCGGCGGCACGGCCGCGTTCACCGCCGCGGGGACCTGAAAGTTACCAACGACATAGGGCTTGTGTTTAATCGAATGACTGGTGACCGGCATGTCTCGACTCCGTGGGCTTTGGGTGCGTCAAGCGTTGCTCCGCACAGGAGCGGAGGCGACAGGAAACGTATTTGATAGTAGACGCTGCAAGCGTGTGGCGAGACGGCTCCCCGCAATAAAGCTGGAGTGCGGCTGTTTGTTTGCTAACGGCTGCGCATAGGCTTGCTGTGACGGCCGACTTCAGAAAGCGGTGGCTGGCAAAGCGGCGCGCGATCATCAGCGAGCGTCGAATTAGCGGGATCAGCGAAGAGCAGAATGGAGCCAGCATGGCCACGTGGAATCTGGCGCCGCAGCCTGCTCGACCAACGTGCATGATTCGCCTGGTCATTCGAGGCAGGCGTGAGGCGCGATAGGCCACGGCACATCCGCCCCTCAGTCATCTAAAGACTCCCCAATTTACACACAGGATCCACCCGCCCGGGTGTACCCTAGACCTCCCAGGGGAATCAACCCAGATGTCCGTGGCGCAGACACCGTCCCTTCGGCGCCAGTTCAGATACCTCATCCCTGCAATGGCTGCTGCGGTCACCGTATTCCGGGTGCTCGCTCATAGGCCGATTCTTGTACTCGATGCTTTCAAGCGGCAGGAGCAAGCGCATCGCGCCGAGGGACATGTAGAGACCCATCGCAGCGTTGTCAGCGCGCGCCCCGCTCGCGCGTTTTCAGATGCGCATTCTGAATACAACTTCGAGAGAAGCCACTGGCAGCATTCTCGATGCCTTGCGGAGCACCAACACTTCAATCGGTTTCTTATAGGAGGTACCAGCGATGCCTACGATTACCACTCCGGACGGCGTAGAGATCTTCTACAAGGACTGGGGGACCGGTCAGCCGATCGTCTTCAGCCATGGCTGGCCCCTGTCGGCCGACGACTGGGACGCGCAGATGATGTTTTTCCTTCTCCACGGCTACCGGGTGATCGCCCATGACCGGCGTGGGCATGGTCGGTCCGAGCAAGTCGGCACTGGCAACGACATGGATCACTGGGTCGCCGACCTCGCTGCACTGACCGAACACCTCGGCGTCCGCGACGCGATCCACATTGGGCACTCCACCGGCGGCGGCGAGGTGGCCCGCTACGTCGCTCGCCACCAGGAGCGAGTCGCCAAGGCAGTGCTGGTGGCCTCGTTGACCCCGAACATGGTGAAAACCGATACGAACCCTGCAGGTCAGCCGCCGGAGTGGTTCGACGCGGTCAAGTCGGGCGTGCTTGGCAACCGGTCCGAGTTTTATCGGGCAGTTCCGGAGGGTCCGTTCTATGGATTCAACCGTGCGGGCGCCAAGCCGTCTGAGGCGGTGATCGCGAACTGGTGGCGCCAGGGGATGGCCGGCAGCGCCCAGGCCCACTATGAAACCGTATTCTCCTGGCTGGAGGACTACACCGAAGATCTGAAGAAGATCACTGTGCCGGTACTGGTCATGCATGGCGAAGACGACCAGATCGTCCCGTTCGCGAGTTCGGTGCCCCGCGCGGTCGACCTGCTGGCGAACGGTGTGCTAAAGACGTACTCTGGCTTCCCGCACGGCATGCTGACCACCCACGCAGACGTCCTCAACCCCGACCTTCTCGAGTTCATCAAATCCTGACGGGACGCCAGCCCGAACCAGAACCAGGCAATTCGTATGGCGCGCTCCACGGGTGCGCCACTCGATCTACGTGTCCGCTTAGGGGCGACTTCGGAAGTTGGCGAGCGGTGCAGTGGTACGCGATCAGTCCACTATCCGCCACTCATCGAGCGGGAAACCTGCCGATGGAACGACCGCTAAACTCGAGAAGCCGGACAGAGATGCTACTCACCCAAAGGCGGATTTGCGGACTGTATCGGCAGCGAGAAAGAGATGGGCAGCTTACTTCACAGTGCAGCAAGCTGCGTTGCTTTCGATTGACGATGAATGAACGGGGCAGTAGGGTTGATGGTCGGGAGATGATCAAATACACCGACTGTTAAAATGGCGCCCTTTTTCCTGGGAGAGGCAAATGTCGTGGTTCATCTATGAAGTGCCCGAATACAACGAAGACGGGGCGCGCATCGAACCCTTCAGCGACCTGCGTATCCGGGTCGTGCAAGTAAGTGGGCAGGCAATGGCAGACGAGCTCGAAAGCGTTCGCGACAACGCCGTCAAGGCAGTGGACACAGCGAAGCATCCACTGCGCGCTACAGACAATCCTCACGTCTTCCCGATCCCTTATTCTGATTCCATGATCTTGGTCGGATTCATCTTCGAGTTGAAGCGCGAGTCCCGACAATTGGTGGTGTCACCCGTGGAGATGCCGTGGCTGGAAGACGCATAGAATGCGAGGCAATCGACTCGGCCCTCAACCGTATCGAAAAACTGTCCGGCTGACGGAGTCGTCTTGGGTCAGTGACCGCGACCGGGCGCACCCGCAGTGCTGCCAATGGAGCAAGGCGACAGTTTGAACTGGTAGTGACGCCTAAGGTTAGCCTCACTCAACCACTCGTTGCGACACCTCTGCGAAGTTCTCTCCATTGGCGCCTGCTAACCTATGGGGTCGGCTGAAATCGGACCCGCTGCAGCCGTTTGCCGCGCAATTGCCAGTGTCCGGAGTACCCCCGTTGAGAGTCGTTCACTCGCGTTGTGACTCCGACATTCAGACGTCGGCTCCATTCCGGAAGCGGCCATCTAATCGGCCAACCTGAAGCACGCTCTACCGGGTGTTACCTCAATATATTGGTTCCGAGAGGCAGCGCATGAAAGGGTGATGTTGAAGCGGCTCTACATCAATTCGCAAACGGGCCCGTTTCGAACTTTCTTCTACATCTGTTAAGTGGTTGCTCCGGCTCACGTGTCCTGCGCCTGTTGCGCGCTAAAATCGATTGCGCCATCGGGCACATAAGCACGCAGCCGCGGATAGGTTGCCAGCAAATTCATTAGCGAGTCACGCACCTTGTCGACAAGCGCATCCGCGAGTCGCATGTGTTCGCCGCGCCGCGTGACAAGAAAAATCGAGCGGGTGGAATTGCCGTGTTCGATCGGAATCAGATCGATCGTATCGACGAAGCGCGTCCCCGTCTGCAACAGACAGGTCGGCGTGGTAATTGCCCAGCCGAGCCCTTGCGAAACGAGCAGCGTCAGCGTGTCCGCATGATCGACTTCCAGCTTGCGCGGCGGATCGATCGCGTTGTATCTCAGCACGCGTTCGACTCGCACGCCGAGCGTGGACGAATGGCTGTAGCGGATGAACGGGAGCGAGTCCGCGAGTGTCTGCAATGTCGTCGGCACCTCGTCGTTATTCTGTGCGTGCTTTGTGATTGCAATAAAGTTCTCGCGATAGAGAAATCGATGCTCAAACTCGGGATGATCGGGAAATGCATGGGTCGAAATGATCAGATCGACTTCGCGGTTCGTCAATGCATCTTCCTGTGCGGTCGCCATGCCGATCTGCACCGATAGCCCGCTGGTGCGTTCAAGCAGCCACTTGATCAACGACGGCCCGATAGCATTCGCGACGGAATCGATCACACCGATGCGCAGATAAGCGCCTTCGCTTTCCGACGCACTGATCGCGCGAGCCTTCAATTGACGGGCCATCGCGATCAGCGGCTCGGCGTTGTGCGACATATACACGCCGGCGGAGGTGAGCGCGAGCGGGCGCCGTGAACGATCCACCAGCACCAGTCCAAGCGATTGCTCCAGCTGCGCGAGCGCTTGCGACACCGCGGGCTGGCTAACACCCAGCACGGCCGCCGCACCGGACATGCTGCCCGTCGACGCAATGGTCAGGAAGATGTCCAGTTGATAGAGATCGACAGGGCGATCGCCTGACCGGCTCATGACATGCGCCCAAGCGGCAGACGCCTGCGAACACTCGCGCAGTCGCCCAGCCTTCGACGGCGTGACGCGGTCTTATCGGCATTTTGCGGAATGTGCATAAGAATTCCTTATTTGAAGGCGTTTGCTTCGTGAGACGCATGCCTGAAATCTAGAATGGCCGTCACCTGGCGACATACAAACTATCCAAAGGAGACCGTCATATGACCCCTTCCAGCGATGCCATTCTAGCCGGTCGTAGCGCATCTGCGCACGACCCGGTTGCGTTCGAGGACGCGCCGCTCACGCCGTTCCATCTACGTGTCACCCTGGCTGGAACGGGAGGCCAGTTCAGCGATGGTTTCGTGCTCGGCATTGTTGGCATTACACTGACGATCGCCACACCGCAACTGCATCTGAACGCTTTCTGGCTCGGCATTCTCGGCGCCGCGTCGCTGGCGGGCCTGTTCGCCGGCAGTCTGTTCGCGGGCCCTGTAGTCGACCGGTTCGGGCGACGCGGGTTATTCAACTACGACATGCTGCTGTTCGCCGTGATCTCGCTCGCGCAGTTCTGGGTGACGAGTCCGACGCAACTATTGGTGCTGCGCCTGCTACTGGGGGTGACGCTCGGGTTCGACTACGTGGTCAGCAAGGCGCTTGTTGTCGAATATTCGCCACGCCGCATGCGTGGGCGGCTGTTGAGCTGGCTGGCTATCGCCTGGGCGCTCGGCTATGCGAGTGCTTATGTGATCGGTTATCTGCTGAAGGATCAAGGCCCGGATGTGTGGCGTCTGATGTTGCTGTCCAGCGCGATTCCGTCGGCCGTCGTGTTCCTGATTCGTGTTCGCGTGCCCGAATCGCCGTTGTGGCTGCAAAGAAAGGGTCGTGCCGCCGAGGCACAGGCGCTGATTGCGAAACATATCGGTCCGCAAGTGACGCTCGCACCGCTCGCGGAAGGCGCATTGAAGCCTACGGGCGGTTCGAAGATCGCGAGCCTTTTCTCGAAGACATGGCGCACGCGGCTGTTCATCGCATGTTTCTTTTACATGTGCCTCGTGATTCCGTATTTCTCGCTCGGCACCTTCTCGCCGATGGTGTTCGGCTCGCTGCATATCGCCGACAAGTTTACGGCAGGGCTGATCTACAACGTGTTTCTGCTGGTCGGCACAATCGGCGGCGCGCTCGTGGTGGACCGGATCAACCGGCGTACTTTCCTGCTGACGGGCTTCTTTTTGTCAGCCGTCGTACTCGCCGTGCTGTCATTCGGTACGAAGTTACCAGGCGCGTTGATCGTCGCGCTTTTTGCGGTCTTCGCCTGCGTGCTGAGTGGCGCGAACAACCTGTGCTTCCTGTACCCGCAAGAACTTTTCTCCACCGAAATGCGTGCGACCGCGCTCGGTCTGGCCGTTGCCGCGAGCCGGATCGGTTCTGCATTGACCACCTTTCTGTTTCCGACCATCGTCGCGACCTACGGCGGTCAGGCGGCTGTGTATCTGTGTGTCGTGGTGCTGCTGGTCGGCGGCGTCTGCTGCGCGATCTGGGCGCCCGAAACCCGCCATGACTCGCTGGCTGGCTGATCGTTGAATGGATTTGAATCGACTCATGCAACCTTATCGAATCGAAATCGATGCGCTCGGCGAGTGCCGCGTGCCTGCCGATGCGTTATATGGCATTCACACGCTGCGCGGCCAGCAGAACTTTCCGTACTCGGGCGAGACCCTTTCGCAGTACTCGCGCTTCGTCGCGTGGCTGGCCCGGACCAAGCTTGCCGTTGCGCGTGTGAACACACGTCACGACAAGTTGACGCGGGAGCAGGGCGCCTCTATCGAGAAGGCCTGTCTGGAACTGGTCGACGGTCAACCTCGCGAAGCACTGATCGTCGATCCACTCGAAGGCTCGTGCGGCACGTCGATCAACATGAACATCAACGAAGTCCTTGCCAACCGCGCGTTACAGTTGCTGGGACGTGTACCCGGCGAATACGCGTTTCTCGACCCGCTGGACCACGTCAATCTGGGGCAGTCGACGAGCGATGTCGTGCTGACGGCAGTCAAGCTCACATTGCTGGAAGAGGTTGAGGCACTGGCTGTGACGCTTGAAAAGCTTGGCGCGTCGTTGCGCAACAAGCAGCATGAATTCGACGGCATGCTAAGGATCGCACGAACCTGTTTGCAGGATGCCTTGCCGATGCGGCTCGGACAGGCATTCGGTGGATACGCTGGCGTTGTCGAACGTAGCGTGGCGTCGCTGCGCGCGCAGTTGCAACCCATGCGTACGCTATGTCTTGGCGCGAC
Organism: Paraburkholderia sp. C35; assembly: GCF_003121405.1. Lineage (GTDB taxonomy): Bacteria > Pseudomonadota > Gammaproteobacteria > Burkholderiales > Burkholderiaceae > Paraburkholderia. The sequence continues at coordinate 264,724 of NZ_QBUY01000002.1, forward strand.
AGCGGTTGGCACCGGGCTTGGCACCTATCCCGGCTACCGGGCCGAAGTGACGGCCGAGTTGTCGGAACTGGCAAACACGCCGCTCGAGCAGGCTGACGACCTGTTCGACGCAGTACAGAATATGGACGAGTTCGCCACGCTCGCAAGCACCGTCAAGACGGTCGCGCTTTCCATCGCCAAGATCGCAAACGATATTGTTCTGCTCTCTTCGGGACCGCACGGCGGTATAGCGGAACTCACGGTTTCGCCGCAACAGGCGGGTTCGTCGATGATGCCGGGCAAAGTCAACCCGGTGCATGCAATGGGTTTCACACAGATCGCGTACGTGGCGGCGGGCGCAGAACAAAGCGTGATGCTCGCGTGTGCGGGTGGCCAGCTCGAGACCAACAACTACATGCCACTGATCGCGGTGTCGCTGTTCAAAGCGATCGACATGGTGCAGCGAGCCGCCGATCTCTTCGATGAGCGCGTGGTGCGTCCACTGAAGGCGAATCAGGCTGCGAGTGAGCGCCATCTGCTCGAATCGACAGCCATCGCGCCTGTGGTGAAAGCGAAGGTTGGCTATGTTCGCGCTGCGGCACTGGTCAAGAAGGCAGCGGATTCTGGGCAATCGCTGCTGGAAGTGGTGATCAATAACGGCGTGGCAAGCAGGGAGGAAATGCTTGAGTTGTTACGACGGAGTAGCCGACATCCTGATGAATAGCTCGCTGCGACGTGTAAGAGGACCGCTATCCTGTAGAGGCCTGCTAGGGTGTACCTGCTGCGGTTTCCTCTCCGCGCACACTTATCAGGCGCTCGTGCGTGTTGGTATCCGGCACAAGTTCTGATTGTGCTCGACGGAAGGTGCTTCGGTCACGAACGGCGACGCATTGCTGGTCTTCGAGCGAGGTCTTTCTCTTGCGGTCAGCGTCGACTGCACAATGCGGAAGTCGGCCGGAACTCGCCGATCTCGTTATCCGCGATGCAATCAGCTCTTCCGATGAGCTTTCGAATTCGGCCATGAACGGACGGTCGACACGGACACTTGGATCGTTGACACCCATTAGCGGACCCGGTGTCAAGCGAGCAAACAATCCCCTCGACCAGGTGAGCGGCCGATGCCGATTCTACTGATCGAAGGCAGTAGCCAATCGCACCCGTTTCTTCGCTTCATGGCTGCGACGGATCGCGCCAGACACCCATCAGGATCAAGCGATCGGCGTGCAGCAGCTGCCTGTCGCCCTGGTGGCTCTGCCACCCCAGAAGAACTTTGGTGCCGCAACGCGTCCATCGGGTTCGCACAATACTCGTGGTTGCCAAACGTCCGGCACCAATCCAAGGCTGGCTCGTGTTGCAGGCGATCCGCTTTGCTGCACTTCGGGGACGGCGGCACGACATCCCATTCAATCTCGGTGGCTTTTGGCCCAGTCAACGATGAGGGCTTGCCGGTCGCCGTCGTAACGCTTATGCGAAGCAGCGAGTTACATCAAATGGTTTTCGCTCCTTCAGCATGTGGAAACACGCGCGGGCCAGCTTGTGAGCCAGGGCCTTGCGGGCGAGCACTGAATTCGTCCTCGCTTTCTTGCGTTCGTAGAACCGCCGGGCTTCGGTGCTAAAGTGCATCGCGAAGTTGGCCGCCTCGATGAATGCCCAGCACAGGTATGGATTTCCATTCCTGGTATTGCCTTGGCCCTTTTTCTTGCCGTTGCTCATGCGCTGGCTGTCCACGCACCGCGCGTAGGAAGCGAAGTTGCCAGCGTTGGCGAAACGCTCGATGGTTCCGGTTTCGAGCATGATCACGGTAGCAAGCGTCTGGCCGATGCCGGGCACCGTGGTCAGCAAGACATAGTCGGGATGTCGCGCGACTTCCTTCTGGAGACGCCTTTCCACGATAGCAATCTGTTCGCGAAGCGTCGTGATGACCGCGACGTTCGCGCGGACCGCGAGCGCCACATTGTCGGGCAGGCCCATCTGATTGACAGCGTGTTCGTCGAGTCGCTTGACCTGATTACTTGTGATTCGCGTGCCATACTGACGCGCTGTAATGTTCTCGACGGCGAGAATGTGACTGGTGCAGCTGCGTACCAGCTGCATGCGCTTGCGCGCCAGGTCTCGTACCTCACGGAGCCTCGCCGGCAGGATGGTGCCCACCGGAAGGATCCCCAGGCGTAGCAGGTGGGCCAGGTAGCGCGCGTCGGTCTCGTCGCCGCTATGTTTGAGCCCGTCGTATTTTTTGATCGCGGTGGTGTTGGCGAGATGAACCACGTAGCCGGCCGTCTGCAGGCCGTCGACAAGCCAGTACCAGTTGAACGTGGATTCGACCACGACGCCGGCCATCCCGGCTCGCCATGGGGCAAGGAACGCCAGGATCTTCGCCAGGTCGTTCGGCAGGCGTTTTTCGGCGACCACGCGGTCCGTTTCGTCGATCACGCTCACCACGCTATTGTTCGAATGCAGGTCAATGCCGCTATAGTTCATGATGACCTCCTTCTGGTTAAAGCTGTTTCGGCAAACTCACTTTAACCCCGTCGCCCGGCAGGGCGACGGCAGGAGGTCCGCTAGATGATTTTCAATCGACGTGTGAACGGCAAGCAATTTACTTCGTGGATTGGATTTCAGACCATAATGTGTGGAAAATATAAATGTCTCTGATTGACGATTTTCTGCCTCATTATG
>NZ_QBUY01000030.1 GCF_003121405.1 Paraburkholderia sp. C35
CGTGTGAGGGATAGGACCGGTTGGGGGCCCGCAGGCAATAACTAGCATTGGCGGTGTTAGCCCGCTTTCTTTGCTTACTTTCTTTGCGGCGGCAAAGAAAGTAAGTGCGCCCCGCACAGGGGCAACACTAGCAGACCACTAACCAAAAGCGGATGCCAACAAAAGACAAACCAAAACCGACCCAAACCCAACCCCAAACCCTGATTTGCTAGTATCTGCTAAGTCAGTCAGATCCGCCGCACGCCCGGAGGGCAACCCAACCCATGCGCCACTACACCAAAGACAACTTCAGACTAACAGCCAGCGTCGGCTACCAGCTCGTAAAAGCAAGAAACCTGATCACAACCGAGATGGACGCAGCGCTAAAGGACCTGGACATTTCCAGCCAGCAAATGGGCATCATGCTGATGCTGAGGCAAAAGCTCGCGTCGACACCTTTCGAGCTTTCGAAAATGCTCAGCATCGACACGGGCCTGATGACCCGCATGCTAGACAAACTCGAAATGAAAGGCCTCGTAGTACGTTCCCGCGATGAACAGGACCGCCGCGTCGTCAACCTCGCGCTGACCAGACCAGGCATCGCCGTCGCCGACCAGATCCCCGAAATCGCACCGGACGTGCTCAACGCCCGCCTCAAAGACTTCACAAAAGCCGAACTCAACGAACTGCGCCGCCTGCTGCGCAAATTCGTCAGCGACTGAACACCCGTCCTTCCCGCCGCATGTCTGTGGCGCCCGCCCCATTATCCGTTTGAAAGAAAAGAACTACTGCGTCTAGTGCAACAATGAGTTGCACCCAGACGTGGTTGACTGTATCTGACCTGTCAATTATTGTTCGTGCAAATAGCGAGGAGTCAGAGATGTCGCACTATTCAAAGGAAGATTTCCATTTGACCGATAACGTCGGTTTCGCGATCTCCAAAGCGCGCAACCTCGTGACGAGCCAGATGGATGCAGCCGTAAAGGGCTTGAACGGGCGGGCGCATCACGTCGGGATTTTCATGTCGTTGCTGCGTGGCACGGACACGACGCCCGTCATGCTGTCGCGCCACCTCGGAATCGATTCGGGCCTGATGACGCGCACGCTGGACAAGCTCGAAACGCTCGGCATGCTCACCCGCACGCGTAGCCAGGACGATCGCCGGGTCGTGAATCTCGAACTGACCGAGGCGGGCCGCGCCGTGGCGCTGCGCATCACCGAGATCGCGCCTGACGTACTGAACGCGCGCCTGCAGCGCTTCACCAGGGACGAATTCGACGAATTGAGCCGTCTGCTTCGCAAGTTCCTTGACGATTGAACATTTTTTTACCCAATTATCTGATAGGTCAGACAATGAATAAGCAAAGAAATATCAGGCAACGTGCGGCAGGCACCTTGAAAGTGGGTGTGTCGGTGATGTTTGCCGCAGTGCTATCGGCATGTGTGAACTACGCTGGTATCCATAGCGATGCAAAACCGGCTGAGCCGCAGCAGTATGCGACGCAGCAGAGCATTCCCGCCGAACAGGGTCATTGGCCCGCCGCGAATTGGGCCGATCAGTTCGGCGACGCGCAACTGAAGGCGCTGATCGACGAGGCGCTGAAAAGCAGTCCGACGCTCGATCAGGCGCGCGCTCGCGTGGCGTCGGCGTCTGCCTACAGCGAAACGGCAAAGGCGAGCACGATGCCGCGCGTCGATGCCAGCTATTCGCTGACGCGTCAGCAATATTCGAGCACGGCGATCGTGCCGCCGCCATATGGCGGTTCGTGGCAGACAGAGAACAAGGGCCTGTTGAGCGCTTCCTATGATCTCGACCTCTGGGGCAAGAATCGCGAAGCGCTGAAAGCAGCCGTCTCGCAACTGCAGGCGAGTCAGGCCGATGCGGAAGTCGTGAAGCTGACGCTCACGACATCGATTGCGCGCACCTACAACCAGCTCGCGCGCCTGTATGCACTGCGCGATATTGCGCAACAGGAAATCGCCCAGCGCGAACAGATCGATCGCATCACGGCGGGCCGCATCGCGACGGGTCTCGATACGGAAGTGGAGCGCAAGACCGCGCAGGCGAACCTCGCGACGAGCCGCGCGACGCTGAAATCGCTCGACGGACAGATTCTGACCACGCGTTATCAGATCGCCGCTCTGCTGGGCGCAGGCCCGGACCGCGGCATCCAGATTGCGCGCCCGGCGCTCGGTATCGGCGATGACGTGAAGCTGCCCGACAACCTCCCCGCCAATCTCGTGAGCCGCCGCCCGGACATCGTGGCCGCGCGCTGGCGCGTCGATGCGATGACGCATGACGTGAAGGAAGCGAAGGCCGAGTTCTATCCCGACATCAACCTGAGCGCGGCCATCGGACTCGATGCATTTGGCTTCGGCCGCTTTCTCACGGCGGCGAGCCGCACGGCGTCGGTCGGTCCGGCAATCAATCTGCCGATCTTCGATGCAGGCCAGTTGCGTGCGCAACTGAAGGGCCGTTACGCGGACTTCGACTATGCCGTCGCGACCTACAACCAGACGCTGGTGACGGCATTGAGCGAAGTCGCCACGCAACTCGCCGACGTGCGTTCGACCGACGGACAACTGGTCGATGCACAGACCGCGCAGGACGCCGCGCGCCAGGCCGATCAGCTCGCACTCGTGCAATACAAGGCGGGACTCACGAATCAGTTGACCGTGCTGAATGCCGACGTCAACGCGCTCAACGCTGACCAGTCCGTCGCGAATCTGCGCATGGATCGCCGCGATCAGCAGATTTCGCTCGCGTCTGCGCTGGGGGGCGGTTTCGTCGATACATCGAATGCCGATCAGGATGCGCGCGTGGCATCGGCCAATGAAACGTCTGCCGCAGCGCGCTGAGCGCCCACCGATCGAACTACCAGGAGAACGAAAATGAGCGAAATCGAAACGACCGATCGCGAGAAGACACAAAAGAAGGGCGCGAATCAGCACGCAAACGCAAAGCCTGCTGCTGCGGCGAGTGAACCCAACACGCGCAAGCGCAAAGTGCTGCTTTCGCTGCTGGGCGTGGCGGTTGTGGTGTCGGCAGCCGCGTATGGCGCGTACTACATGACCTATGCGCGCTATCACGAGAACACCGACGACGCCTATGTCAGCGGTAATCTCGTGCAGTTGACACCTCAGGTAACGGGTACCGTGGTCGCCGTGAACGCCGACGATACGCAAGTCGTGAAGATGGGCGACCCCGTCGTCACGCTCGACAATGCCGACGCGAAGATCGCGCTCGGCAACGCCGAAGCGGCGCTCGGGCAGACCGTGCGTCAGGTGAGCAGCCTGTACGTGAATAACGATTTCTACGCGGCAAATGTCGCGCAGAAGCAATCCGATCTCGCACGCGCGCAAGACGATCTGCGCCGCCGTCAGGCGGTCGCCGGCACGGGCGCGGTGTCGCTCGAAGACATCTCGCACGCACGCGATGCCGTCACCGCTGCGCAGGCCGCACTCGATGCCGCACGTCAGCAGGCACAGGCGAACCTCGCCCTGACCGACCGCACGACGGTTGCAGAGCATCCCAACGTGCAGGCAGCAGCATCGAAGGTGCGCGACGCGTACCTCGCGTATGCACGCAACACACTGCCCGCGCCCGTCACCGGCTATGTGGCGAAACGCTCGGTGCAGGTCGGCCAGCGCGTGTCGCCGGGCACGCCGTTGATGGCGATCGTGCCGCTCGACGGCGTGTGGGTCGATGCGAACTACAAGGAAAGCCAGCTGCGCAACATGCGCATCGGCCAGCCTGTCACGCTGACGGCCGACGTGTATGGCGGCAAGGTGCAGTATCACGGCCGCGTTGTCGGTTTCTCGGCGGGTACGGGCAGCGCCTTCGCCACGTTGCCCGCGCAGAACGCGACGGGCAACTGGATCAAGGTGGTGCAGCGTCTGCCCGCGCGTATCCAGCTCGATCAGAAGGAACTCGAAGCGCATCCGTTGCGTATCGGTTTGTCGATGGACGTCGACGTGGATACGCGCGACAACACCGGTCCGCAACTCGGCGCCGCGATGACCACCACGTATCGAACGGATGTGTTCGCGCAATACGGCGCGCAGGCCGATGCCGAGATCGACCGGATCATCGCGCAGAACATGGTGCCGACGCATGGCGCGCAGCAAGCGTCTCGCGATGCATCACATCCGCTTGCCAGGCGTGACGCAGACAGCAAGAGCGTGACGTCCCAGCGCGCAGGCTAAGCCGAAACGGAGCGACGCGCACATCTGCGCGTCCTTGCATGTTCCATTACCTGACAGGTCAGATAAAGAAAGCGCCATGAATCCCTCGACGCAAACTGCACCGGCGCCGTTCACGGGCGGCAAGCTGGTTCTCGCGACACTCGCTGTCGCACTCGCGACGTTCATGAACGTGCTGGATTCGTCCATCGCGAACGTGGCGATTCCAACCATATCCGGCAACCTCGGCGTATCCGTTGATGAAGGCACGTGGGTCATCACGCTGTTTTCGGCGGCCAATGCCATCGCCATTCCACTGACAGGCTGGCTCACGCAGCGCGTCGGCCAGATCAAGCTGTTCGTTGTTTCGATCCTGCTGTTCGTGTTCTCGTCGTGGCTGTGCGGCATCGCGCCGAACCTGATCGTGCTGCTCGGCGCGCGCATTCTGCAGGGCCTCGTGGCAGGCCCGCTGACGCCGCTTTCGCAGGCCATTCTGCTCGCGTCGTATCCGAAGGAGAAAAGCTCGACGGCACTTTCGCTGTGGGCAATGACGGCGACCGTCGGCCCGATTGCCGGTCCCGCGCTCGGCGGCTGGATCACCGACAGTTATTCATGGTCGTGGATTTTCTACATCAACATTCCTGTCGGCATTTTCGCCGCTGGCGTGACGTGGATGCTCTATCGCGACCGTGAATCGCTGACGCGCAAGCTGCCCATCGACAAGATCGGTTTGCTGTCGCTGATCGTGTGGGTTGCCGCGCTGCAGATCATGCTCGACAAGGGCAAGGATCTCGACTGGTTCAACTCGCCCGTGATCTGTCTGCTTGCGGTAGTGGCTGCCATCAGTTTTATCTTCTTCCTGATCTGGGAGTTCACGGAAAAGAACCCGATTGTGGATCTGCGTCTGTTCGCGCTGCGGAATTTCCGTGGCGGCACGATTGCGATTTCCGTCGCCTATGGTGTGTTTTTCGCGAACCTCGTGATCCTGCCGCAGTGGATTCAGGGTTTTCTCGGCTATCGTTCCGTCGACGCGGGGCTGGTGACCGCGCCGCTCGGCATCTTCGCCGTGCTGCTCGCGCCGGTGATGGCGAAGATCATGCCGCGCTCCGACGCGCGTGTACTCGCTACGCTCGCTTTTGTCGGCTATGCGGCGGTGTTCTTCATGCGCTCGCAATACACGACGGGCGTCGATCAATGGACGCTGATCCTGCCGACGCTGCTGCAAGGCATTCCCACCGCACTGTTCTTCGTGCCGTTGACGGCGATCATCCTGTCGGGTCTGCCTGCGGAGAAGATTCCCGCTGCAGCGGGCCTGTCGAATTTCGCGCGGATTTTCGCGGGCGGCGTGGGCACGTCGCTGATCTCGACCGGCTGGAATAACCGGACGATCCTGCATCACTCGCAACTCGCTGAGCAGTCGAGCGTGAACAACCCCGACTACGCGAATGCGCTTTCCGGCATTCATGCGACGCTCGGCGGCAGCACGGATCAGGCAGTCGCGTTCTTCGAACAGTCGTTGAATGCACAGGCCACGATGCTCGGGCTGAACGACATCTTCTGGCTGTCGGCGATGATCTTCATCGTGATCATTCCGCTGATCTGGCTGACGAAGCCGAGCAAGGGCGGCGGTGGCGCTGCAGCGGCGGGCGCGCACTGAGCAACGCGCTCGATGCCTTTTGACCGGAAAGCCCCGTTCGCAACATCGCGAGCGGGGCTTTCCTCTATCTGCTGTGCGTTCAGCCGCGTTGCTGCTGCGCGATGGCCTTGCTGATGGGGTCGAACTTCTGCACGCCGTCGCGCGGCGGCTTCGGGGTTTCGTCGAGCCGTTTCGCTTCGATGTCGCCGTTGTCCTTGTTCAAGGTGCTGTTGGCCGCTTTCGCGGGCAGCGTCAGATCGGGCCTGCTGCAGATCTGATTGTGTGCGGCGGCCTGCATCGTCACGGGCTGCATGCCTGGCGCGTCCTTGCTTGCGCCTGCTTCGATCTGCGCATCGCTGCATCCCCACGATTCGAGCAGCGAGCGCGCCATGCCCGTCGCACACTGCGTGCGGCTGCGCGTGATGCGAGCCGCGGTCTTCGCGAACGCGCCGTCGTGCAAGCTTGCAAGCCGCTCATAGGCGCGGCCCGCGTCGTCGAGATTCAGCGCAACGGCGTTGCGATACGCGTCGCGTGCTTCGTCGATGGCAGCCGCAGACACGAGGCCTGTTTTCATCGACGGCAGCCTCAACGCGTCGCCGAGATTCACATACGCCTCCTGATAGCCGGGACTCTTCTCGATGGCGATCCGGAATTCACGCACAGCGCCTGCGCGATAGTCATGGGCCTGCGACGCCATGCCGGCGAGCATCGGCTTTTGCGCCAGCGCGAGCCATGCGCGTCCGAGTGCGTTGTGTGCGGGTGCGTAGTCCTTGTGCAGATCCACGGCGCGCCTGAGCACGTCGGCGGCCTGCTGGTAGCAACCCATGTCGTTCAGCGCGACGCCCCAGTTGTAGTAGGCCCACGGACGCACGCGCTGCCACGAATACAACTCGTCGCTCATCTCGACGATATGGCGCGCATGGCGGATCGAGCCTTCGTAGTCGCGTGCGTAGGTGTCCAGCTTCGACAATGCGAGCATCGCCCACGCGTTGTCTTCCTTCGATGCACCGGACGCATCTCTGCCCGAGCCTGCAGCGATCTGCGCGAACGCCTCGCGCACGTCGTCGAACTGGCAGGGCGTGGCGCCCGTCAGGCAGCGCTTCTGTTCCATCTGCGTCAGATACGACGCATGCAGCAGCGGGCTTTGATGCTGCAGGATCGTTAGCGCGGCCTGCCGGAGCGCATGCCGCATCGCCTGCGATTCATTGGTCACGTTGGGCTGTGTGCCTGTGTCGGGCGGCACGTCGTTGCCGAGCGCGACAGTGCGGCCATCGGGATCGCGCAACGTCAGCATCACCGCAAACGACGACGGCGTGCCGACCACCGTCCCATACACCGACGAATCGCGCTTGAGCAGCGTGCGCGCGAATTCGATCAGCGGCCGGACCGACAGGCCCGTTCCCGGCACCGTGAAGTCGGGCAGCTTGAATTCGGAGAGCACGTGCTCGGTGTCGTTGGCGGGCGTGACGGATTCGGCTTCCTTGCGCAGATCGCTGATCGTATCGACGAGCAGATGCTGCAAGGTCTGATCGGTATAGCCCTGGCGGCGAAAATCGTCGGAAACGGCGATCGGCTCGACCAGCGTCAGCGGATCGAACCACGCGCCGCACAGCGCGATGATGCGCGGCCCGAGAAAGAACGCGGCGACGAGGATCAGCGGCACCGCGATGCCGAGGTAGAGCACGTGGCGGCACAGGAACCGGACCGCCCAGAGCAGCGAGGCGAGCGGGTTGTCGAGGGGCTTCATGCGGATCTCCTTGCGGTGCGCAGCGATGGGCGCGATTGTCACAAGGCATCGAACATGCCAATTCGTCTGAGGCTTGGCGGAGGCCGGTCTGGAGGGCCACGCAGCCGAAAAGTGTTGGTTCTTCTCCAACGGACGGGTGGCGACCCGTTGGTCTGAATGGATCACATGCGGGCACCCGGCCCCAATATGAAGTCGAATAGCCGGTTTTGGTCGCGTGTCCGTCGACCATCCGTAGGGTGTTGAAAGGCCATCGAACGTCGAATAAGGGTAAACGTAAGGTCAAATCTGGTATCGTCCACCCCTGCTCGATCGGCTGGTATTTAGCACGAGCGTTTGAACCAGCCGGTACACCGGCGCGAGCGCGCTGGCTGGAAAGCGAGTCTCCATGCGGCCTGCGGCTGTGGGACGCCAGGCGCACGCGCGAGCCGCGCCATCTCCGGGGTGAGAAAAATTCGCCTCGAACTGAGCCCGATCATCGGCCACATCAGGATTTCTTAAGCGATAACTGCAAAAAATCGCCTCCGGGTCGCTCCCGGTGTCAACCTTTTGGGCAAATTGCCGTTGTCCATTTGTAAAGAGTTGAAAAAGGCGACTTCAGGACGGCAATCGCGTCCGGCGCGCTCCGAAATCCAACCTCATTCGATGCCATAGCAACGAGACCTTTGCTGCGGCATCAGGCAACACCCGGATTCATCCATGTCTGACCATCCCCGTTCGTTTTTCAGCCGCGCCGCCGCGCTGCTTCAGCGTGCATTTGCCGCGGCGAGCAGCCGGCGCGTGCTGTCGCCCGTGTTGTCGCTGGGCGTGTGCGTGCTGCTGCTGATCGTCTTGCAGCACCTGTCGCAGGCCGTCGATTACCGCTCGGTGATCCGCCATCTGCGGCATCTGACGGCGGGCGAGTGGTCGGCGGCGCTCGGCGCGACGATCCTCAGCTACATCGCCCTGGTGGGGCGCGACGCCGTCGGGCTGCGCTACATCGGCAAGGCGGTGCCGCGCGCGGCGCTGTGGATCGGCGCGACGGCGGGTTCCGCGCTCGGCAACGCGACCGGCTTCGGCGCGCTGACGGGCGGCGCGGTGCGCGCGCGCGTCTACGCGGTTGCGGAAGTGACGCCCGCGCAGATCGGCCGCATGACCGTGTTTACGAGTGTCTCGCTGGCTTTGGCCCTCGTTCTGATGACGGCGCTCGGCATGCTGTGCGACGCGCAGACGCTCGCGCCGATGCTGCACAGCCCGACGGGTCTGCTGGCGTGGGGCGGCGCGGCGCTGCTGACCGTGCTCGGCCTGATGACGCTTGCCTGCGGCAAGGAAACGCGCCAGATTCGCACGCGCTGGAGCTGGCTTGCGTTCGACGTGCCTGCGCGCCGCGATTTCGTCGAGCAGGTGCTGCTCGCCGTGCTCGACGTCGTCGCGGCTGGCCTCGCGCTGTGGGCGCTGCTGCCGCACGCACATGTGAGCTTCGTGTCGTTCATCACCGTCTATGCAGCGGCCATGCTGCTCGGCATGATCGGCCATACGCCGGGCGGCGTCGGCGTGTTCGAGGCGGCGATGGTGTTCGCGCTCGGCGGCAGCGTGCAGACGCATTCGATGGTCGCCGCGCTGCTCGCGTACCGCGCGATCTATTTCGGTTTGCCGCTGATCGTATCGGCGGGACTGCTGGCAGGTTTCGAAGGCCGCGCGCTGAAGAAGCATCTGCCGTTGCATCACGCAGCGACTGTGTCGCAACTCGCGCCGCTGTTCCTGAGCCTCGTGACTTTCGTGGTCGGCGGCATGCTGGTGATTTCGAGCGCGACGCCCGCGTTCTGGCAACGTATCGCGATCCTGCGAGATTTCGTGCCGCTGTGGGTGCTCGAAAGCTCGCAGATGCTGTGCAGCGTGGTCGGTGTCGCGCTGCTGTTCGTCGCGCGCGGTCTGTCGCGGCGTCTGGACGCCGCATGGTGGCTCACGCTGGGTCTTGCCGTGCTGAGTCTCGGCCTGTCGCTGACAAAGGGTCTCGCGTTCGTCGAAGCGGGCGTGCTGACCACGCTGATCGTGCTGCTGATTTCGACGCGCTCGCGTTTCAACCGCCGCTCGTCGCTGTTCTCCGAGCCGTTCACGGCGGGCTGGCTGGTCTCGGTTGCGATGGTGCTGATGCTGGCCGTGTGGGTGATGCTGTTCGCGTTCCGCGACGTGCCTTATACGCGCGACTTGTGGTGGCAATTCGCCTTCGACGAACGCGCACCGCGCGCGTTGCGTGCCACGCTGGCTGCCAGCCTGTTTGCGGCAACCTTTGCGTTCTGGCAATTGCTGCGTCCTGCAGCGGGCCGCTTCGAAAAGCCCGTCAAACAGGATCTCGACGACGCCGCGCGCATTTTCCGCGCACAGGAACGCAGCGACGCGGGCCTTGCGCTGATGGGCGACAAGAGCTTCCTGTTCTCCGAATCGCGCCAGGCGTTCCTGATGTACGCGAAATACGGCCGCACGTGGGCCGCGCTGCACGATCCGGTCGGTCCGCGCGCGGAATGGGCGGAGCTGATCAGCAAGTTCGTCGCGCTCGCGCATGCGCATGGTGGCCGTGCGGCTTTCTATCAGGTGCGTGCCAATGCGTTGCCGCTCTATCTCGACGCCGGTCTCACGCTGATGAAGCTCGGCGAGGAAGCGCACGTCGTGCTCGACGAATTCGACCTGAAAGGCTCGCATCGCGCGCATCTGCGCTATGCATTGAAGCGCGGCGAACGCGATGGCTTTGCTGTCGAAGTGATTGAACCGGCGCGCGTGCCGGAATCGATCGAAACGCTGCGCTCGATTTCCGATGGCTGGCTCGATAGCCGCGATGCACGCGAGAAGAGCTTCTCAGTGGCGGCGTTCACCGAAGACTACCTCGCTGCGCAATCGGTGATGCTGGTGCGCCAGAACGGCGCGCCCGTCGCGTTCGTCACCTTCATGACGACGGACCTCAACACGGAAGCCACGGTTGGCGTGATGCGTCACGTGCCGCAGGCTTCGCCGTATGCGATGGAGTATCTGTTCACGCAGCTCGCGCTGCATCTGAAGCATGCGGGTTTCCGTTCGCTGAGTCTCGGCATCGCGCCGTTCTCCGGCATGTCGCCGACGCCGCTCGCGTCGCGCTGGCATCGCCTCGCGAACATCGTGTGGCGCTTCGGCGGCCGCTTCTACAATTTCCGCGGACTGCGCGCTTTCAAGAGCAAATTCCAGCCTCAATGGGAGCCGCGCTATCTCGCTGCATCCGGTTCTGTCGGCGTGTTCTTCACGCTGGCCGACCTTTCGTTGCTGGCAGGGGGCCGGCGTTCATGATCATGCAAAAGTTTTACCGGCTCGCCACACTGGCGAGCGTTTCGTTGTGCTCGCTCGCCGTGTTCGCGCCGTCGGCGCATGCGTATGAGACCGTCTCCGGCGGCCGTTACGGCCAGGTCACGGTGACCAAGCCAGCAGGCGATGTGCGCGGTTTCGTCGTGCTGTTCTCGAAGGAGAGCGGCTGGAACCCGGCCGATCAACAGGCCGCCGACGCGCTCGCGAAGAACGGCGCGATGGTGGTGGGCGTCGATACCGCAAAGTACGCGGCCAATGTCGAAGCAAAGAAAGAAGCCTGTCATCAGCTGGTGGGCGATGCTGAAGCCGTCAGCCATCAACTCGAACGCCAGGTGCAGTCGGACCGCTATTTCATGCCGATTCTCGCCGGCTCGGGACAGGGCGGAACACTGGCCATGCAGGTGCTGAAGCAGGCGGCCGAGAACACGGTAGCGGGCGCGGTGTCGGTGGCTGCGCAGCCCGCGCTCGACAAGCGCTTCAATCCCTGCCCGCCGGACCCGACCATCACCCACGGCCCCGGTTTGCCGGGCTTCGCGGAAACCGATGCGAACGCGGCGGCAGGCACGCAGCGCATCGTCGATCTGACGTCGCCGCATCTGCGCGTCGTTGCGATGAAGGAAGAGGATGTCTCGGACCTGCCGCTGATCGAACTGCCCGCCGCGCATCCAAACGGCATGATGGCGATCGTGATCTCCGGCGACGGCGGCTGGCGCGACCTCGACAAGACCATCGCCGAAGAATTGCAGAAGGATGGCGTCTCGGTGATCGGCTGGGACAGCCTGCGTTACTTCTGGTCGGAGCGCTCGCCCGATCAGACGAGCCGCGACCTTGCACGCGTGCTGCAAACCTATAGCAAGCGCTGGCATGCGGATCACGTTGCGCTGATCGGCTATTCGTTCGGCGCCGACGTCATGCCGTTCGCGTACAACCGCTTGCCTGATGCGGTGCGTGCGAAGGTCTCGCTGATCTCGCTGCTTGGCTTCGCGCCTTCTGCGGACTTCCAGATCCGCGTGACGGGATGGCTCGGCATGCCTGCAAGCGACAAGGCGTTGCAGGTCAAGCCGGAATTCGCACGTCTGCCGCCGAAGCTCGTGCAGTGTTTCTACGGCGAGCACGAAGAAGACACGTTGTGCCCGACGCTCACGAACACGGGTGTCGAAGTGATCCGTACGTCGGGTGATCATCATTTCGGGCACGACTATGCAGCGCTCGAAAAGCGCATCCTCAATGCATTAAAAAAGCAGGCTGGCGGCGCCTGATAGAAAAAGGCAGTGCGGCGACTGCATGGTCATGCACGAGCATGAATGAGCAGTCGCCGCGCTTGCAATGGATAGCGGGCATGGCCCGCCATGCTGGCGAATAGACGCGGTCGCAATGACCGCGATGGCTGTGCGTCCTTAGTGGAAAATCAGATACAGAATCACAAGGACGATAAGCGGCACACCGAGCAACCAACCGATCAGATAAGGCATCTCTCTTCTCCCCTGTGCGACTGCCGAGACCAGACGGTCGTCGTGACACAGCGCTTGCCGGATGAATATGCAAGCGATATGCCACTGTGATGTCGATTGCAGCGCAGCATGACACTGCACATCGAGCAAAGCCTTGTCGCAGAAGGCTTTAAATGCGCTTTACGCGCGCTATCCCGATCCCGCTTATTGCGCTTTACAAAGGCTTTTTCGCCTTGGAGCGCGAATTCCCAATGCGCGAATTGCCGCGTCATCGCAATCTTTTCAGTGCTTTTTTTCCATCGATTCAATGCGGCGAAATTCGCCACGCGCACTACTATGAAATCTGACTGAAAGTGAAGGCGCGTTGACGCCATTTCAGTTGAGCCACGGCTGGTGCGTTTTACTGGTGTCGATGCGGGATTCCTCTGAGAGATGCCATGATGAAGCGTCGAACCTTCCTGCTGGGCAGCGCGGGCCTCGCGGGCGCGCTGGTAGTTGGATGGTCGGCGCTGCCGCCGCGTCAGCGGCTCGTTCCGTCCGAACCATTGCCTGTACGCCCCGGCGAAGCCGCGCTCAACGGCTACGTGAAGATCGCCGCGGACAACACGGTCACCGTCATGATGTGCCGGACCGAGTTGGGGCAGGGCGTGCATACGGGGCTCGCGATGCTCGTCGCGGAAGAACTGGATGCGAACTGGGCGGATATACGTGTTGCCGACGCACCTATCGACGGCATTTATAACAACATCGAAAGCGTGGTCGGCGATCTGCCGTTTCGCCCCGATAACGACGGCGTCTTCAAGGAACTCACGGTGTGGCTCACGCGCAAGCTGGCGCGCGAGATCGGCACGGTGATGACGGGCGGCTCCTCGACCATCAACGATCTCTGGCAACCGATGCGCGAAGCGGGCGCATGCGCACGCACCATGCTGATCGCTGCTGCTGCCGAACGCTGGGACGTGAGAGCCGTCGATTGCCGCATTGAAAAGGGCATCGTGCTCGATAACGCAGGCCATCGCGCAGCCTTTGGACAACTCGCGCTGGAGGCCGCACGTCAACCCTTGCCGCGCAGGCCCGTGCTGAAGGAACCGGAGCGGTTTCAACTGATCGGCAAGTCGCTGCCGCGTCTCGAAGCGCCGTCGAAGCTGAACGGCAGTGCTGTCTTCGGCATCGACATCAAGCCGCCGGACATGCTGTATGCCAGCATTGCGATGTGTCCCACGCTGGGCGGCACGGTGAAGAGTTTCGACGGCAGCAAGGCAGCGGCGATGCGTGGCGTGCACAAGGTCTTTGCCGTCGATGCCTATAACGGCGGCACGGGCGGTGTCGCCGTGATCGCGGAAGACACATTCATCGCGATGAACGCGCTCGAGGAACTGACGATCGTCTGGAACGACGGGCCGACCAAAGATCTCACCGACGAGGAGATCGACAGGCGTCTCGTGCAGGCGCTCAATGAAAGCGATGGCCATGCATGGTATTGCCACGGTGACGTGGATGGTGCGATGAGCCGCGCCACGCACCGCCTGGAGAAGGAGTATCGCGCGCCTTATCTCGCGCATGCGGCGCTGGAACCCGTCAATTGCACGGCGCAAGTGAAGGACGGCAAGGCCACGGTGTGGGCAGCGACACAGGTGCCCGCGGTTGCGCGCAAGCATGTCGCGGGACTGCTCGGCATCAGCACGGCAGACGTGGACCTGCAGCAGCAGATGCCCGGCGGTGCTTTCGGACGCCGGCTGGAAGTCGACTACATCACGCAGTCGGTCGCGATTGCGCGCGAAGCGGCTGGACGTCCCGTGCAAACGCTGTGGACGCGCCCGCAGGACATGCAGCACGACTTCTATCGGCCGGCCTGCCTGTCGCGTTTTCGGGCAGGACTCGATGCAGATGGGCAACTGATCGCGTGGCACAACACATCGGTGAGTCAGTCGGTTGTCGCGAAGTGGCTGGCGCGTAACTATGGCATCCCCGATCTCCACCTCAATCTCGACAAGACCATTTCCGAAGGCGCATTCGATCAGCCTTATGAAATGCCCAACGTGTGGATCGGGCAACGTCTGATCGAATTGCCGATGCCCGTCGGCTTTCTGCGTTCGGTTGGGCATTCGCACCAGGCATTCTTTGTCGAGAGCTTTATCGATGAACTCGCCGTATTGGCGCGCAAAGATCCCATTGCATTTCGCCTCGGTCTGCTCGCGCGGCATCCACGTCATCGCGCGGTATTGCAGAAAGTGGCGGCCATGTCTGGCTGGCGTTCGCCACTTGCCTGGACTGCAAAAGGCGTGAAGCATGCGCGCGGTGTCGCGCTTCACGAAGCGTTCGGCAGCATCGTTGGCCAGGTGATCGATGTATCGCTTGCGGCGGGCAATACCGTGAAGGTCGAACACGTGTACTGCGCGATCGATTGCGGTTTGCCTGTGAATCCGAATCTGATCAGACAGCAGGTGGAAGGCGGGATCGTGTTCGGGCTGTCCGCTGCATTCAAGGAGGAAATCACGCTTTCCGAAGGCGTTGTCGTGCAAACCCTCTACAGGCAGTTCGACGTGGTGCGCATGGATGAATGTCCCGACATCACTGTCGAGATCATGCCGTCGACATCGCATCCACAAGGCGTCGGCGAAGCGGCCGTGCCGCCCGTCGCGCCCGCCGCCGCCAACGCGCTGTATGCGTTGACGGGTACGCGCTACTACGCGTTGCCGCTGAACATGCCGCTGTTTTCCGAGGTGGAGCAATGCCCAGCAAGCTGAACATCAACGGCCGGAAGGTGGACGTGCACTCCGACCCCGAGACGCCCTTGCTCTGGGTTCTGCGCTGCGAACTGAAGATGACGGGGACGAAGTTTGGCTGCGGCGTGGGTGTGTGCGGCGCCTGCACGGTGCACGTCGGCAAGGTAGCAACGCCTTCCTGCCAGCAAACGATCAAGACAGTCGGCAACAACCCCATCACGACTATCGAGGGTCTGCAGGGGCCGCAAGCGAACGCGCTTAGAGAAGCGTGGACGCGCATCGATGTCGTGCAATGCGGCTACTGCCAGAGCGCGCAACTCATGGCAGCAAGCGCATTGATTCAGGGCAATCCGACGCCGAGTCTGAAAGACATAGACTGCGCGATGCACGGCATCATTTGCCGCTGCGGCACGTATCCGCGCATCAGGCAGGCGATTCTCGAAGCGACAGGGCAACTCAAACGAACCTGACGCAGCCCCGTCGCGTCTTCAACTGCCATGTACTAGTTATTGCCATGCGAGTACAGCGTCAGCTTGTTGCTGACCGACGTAACGCCCGCCACACCCTTTGCGACTTCCGTCGCCTGCGGAATCTGCGATCCATCGGGCACGCTGCCCGATAGCACCACAGCGCCGCCGCGCGCCCGCACAAACACGTTCGATACGTTGAAGCCAGGTGCTTTCGACAAGGCCTTGCGCACGTCGCGGCCGAGTTTCTTGTCGGCAGGTGTTGCCTTCTTCGAAGGCGCTGCCGGAGTGGATGCCATCGACATCGAATCGCTGGCTTGCGCGTACGCATTCGACGTCAACGTCACGCAGCCAATTACGGCGAGCAGCGTCAGGGCGTTGCGGATCTTCATGATGGCTTCTCCTTGTTTGCTTGCGGGACCGCTCACTAAAGATAGCCAACATTCTGCTTTCTCCAAAGTTGGGTTTGTTTGACCAGGGAAAACCCGCAACTCATCATTATCCAAAATCGAGATAACGCTTATTCACGCTATTGCGTTGCTCGATAGAGGCATGGACGGCACACTTTGACCCACATCAAAGACACGCACCACGCATTCAGGAGACACACATGCGTACTCAAGTCGGCATCATCGGCGCTGGTCCTGCTGGACTGCTTCTTTCTCATCTCCTCCACCTTCAGGGCATCGATTCCGTCGTGCTCGAATCGCGCAGCCGCGAGCAGATCGAATCGACGATCCGTGCGGGCGTATTGGAACAGGGAACGATGGATCTGCTGACCGAAACCGGCGTTGGCGAACGGATGAAGGCAGAGGGTGCGCTGCATCATGGTTTCGAGCTCGCGTTCGAAGGCAAGCGCCGCCGTATCGATCTCACCGATCTCACGGGCAAAGCCATCACCGTCTATGCACAGCACGAAGTCATCAAGGATCTCGTCGCCGCGCGCGTGGCCGCGCAAGGGGCATTGAAGTTCGAAGTGTCCGACGTGTCGCTGCATGACATCGACGGCACGACGCCCGTGATTCGTTATCGACATCAAGGCGAAGCGCATGAACTGCAATGCGATTTCATTATCGGTTGCGATGGTTCTCAGGGCATTTCGCGCAACGCGATTCCCGAAGCACTGCGCCGCGACTATCAGCGCGTGTATCCGTTTGGCTGGTTCGGCATTCTGGTCGAAGCGCCGCCTTCATCGGATGAACTGATCTACGCGCGCCATGAGCGCGGCTTTGCACTCGTCAGCACGCGCTCGCCGAACGTGCAGCGCATGTACTTCCAGTGCGATCCGAAGGACACCGTCGACCACTGGTCCGATGATCGCATCTGGGCTGAGATGCACGCGCGCGTCGATTCCGACGACGGGCATCAGGTGGTCGAAGGCAAGATCTTCCAGAAGAACATTGTCGGCATGCGTAGTTTCGTTTCGACGACGATGCAGCATGGACGTCTGTTCCTTGCCGGCGACGCCGCGCATATCGTGCCGCCAACGGGCGCGAAAGGGCTGAACCTGGCTGTGTCCGATGTGCGGATTCTGTCCGCTGCATTGTGTGCGTTCTATAAGGAAGACCGCAGCGATCTGCTGGAAAGCTATAGCGAAACGGCGCTCAAACGCATCTGGCGCGCAGAGCATTTCTCGTACTGGATGACGCGCATGATGCACCGTCTGGACGATGCGTCACCGTTCGAGCAGCAACTGCAGGTCGCGGAACTCGAGCATGTGACGACGTCGCGCAGTGCGGCGATCTCGATGGCCGAGAACTATGTCGGCGCGGTAGCGGTGTAGATCACAGTTACAGCGCCTCGACAGTCTTCCGCTGATAGCCTCGCGTCGCGAGCAGCAGACTCCGCGAATACTCATTCTCGACCTGCTGCGCGCGAATGCGCTCGACATCCAGCGCCTCGACGATCTCACCATTGCGCATGATCGCAACATGCGAGCAAAGAAAGCCGACCACGGCGAGGTTGTGACTGACGAGGATCATCGTCAGATTGCGCTCCTGATGCAGTCGTTTGAGCAGGTTCAGAATTTCAGCCTGCACGGAATCATCGAGCGCCGAAGTCGGTTCGTCGAGCAGCAGCACGCGCGGCTCGACGATCAACGCACGCGCAAACGCCCCGCGCTGACGCTGCCCGCCTGACAACTGATGCGGATAGCGAAAACGAAACGACGCATTCAGACCCACTTCGCGCAGCGCATTGACGATGCGCTCCTCATGCCGATCGATACCATTGATCCGTAACGGTTCACGCAAGGTCTGATCGACGGTGAAGCGCGGGTGCAGCGAACCATACGGGTCCTGAAACACCATCTGCACATCGCGCCGGCTTGCAGGCTGACCTTGCGGCCCGATGCGCATGCTTCCTTCAGCAATCGGCGTGAGTCCGCTCAACGCACGCAAAATGGTCGACTTGCCTGAACCCGATTCGCCGACGAGACCAAACACATCGCCCTGCGCGACATGAAAGCTCGCGTTGCGCACGGCATCGACGGCACCGGCTGCCGTCTTGAAGCGCACCGTCACTGCATCGACGTCGATCATGCGGAGGCTCCTTGTGGATCGGCGAGCCATGCTGGATCGCGCGACAGCACGGGCAGTTCGGCGGGTGGAGTGGCGAGAGGTGGATTGGCCGCAAGCAGGCCGCGCGGGTAGGGATGCTGTGCGTGCATGAGATCGCGCGCCGTGCAGGTCTCGACGACACGCCCCGCATACATCACCACCACGCGGTCGCAGAACGACATCACCAGCGGCAGATCGTGGCTGATGAAGATGAGGCCAGTATCATGTTTCGCGATCATCTCATCGAGCACGGCCAACACCTGCATCGATACCAGCACGTCGAGCGCGCTGGTCGGTTCGTCGGCAATCAGCAGGCGCGGCCCCGTCGATACCATCATCGCGATCATCACACGTTGCCCCATGCCGCCCGAGAGTTCATGCGGATAGGAATCCGCGACGCGCTCAGGATTGCGGATATGCACGGCCTCCAGCGCAGCGATGATCTTCTCGCGCATCGCTCGGCGGCCAAGCTTCGGGTCGTGCAGCGCAAACGCTTCGCGCATCTGCTGTGCAACGGTCATCACGGGGTTCAGCGAATACTTGGGGTCTTGCAGAATCATGCCCATCTGCTGACCGCACAGTTTGCGGCGTTTATCGGCGCGCATGCTCAGCAAATCGTTGCCGTCGAAGCGCATCGTCTTCGCGCGGCAATGCGCTGCAGGCGGCAACAGCCCGAGCAGCGCGCGGCCCGTCAACGCTTTACCCGATCCCGATTCGCCGACAATGCCAAGCCGTTCGCCCTTGTTCAACGTAAGCGAAAGCCCGCGCACGGCTTCGTTCATCGTGCCATCGTGGGTACGGAACGCAATGCGCAGATCGTCGATTTCGCACAGCGGCGCCGTCGTATCGTGCGTGCTCATGTCAATCTCCATGCCGCGGATCGAAAACGTCGCGCAGTCCGTCGCCGAGCAGATTGAACGCGAGACTTACGAGCAGAATCGCGATGCCCGGAATGGTGGCGACCCACCATGAGTCGAGCAGCACATTGCGGCCCGACGCCACCATGAAGCCCCATTCAGGGCTGGGCGGTTGCGCGCCAAGCCCGAGAAAGCCAAGACCCGCGACAGTGAGGATGATGCCCGCCATATCGAGCGTTGCGCGCACGATCACAGACGACGAACACAGCGGCACGATATAGCGCAGCAGAATGCGCGCGTTCGAAGCGCCTTGCAGGCGCGCGACGTGGATGAAGTCCGCCTGCACCAGCCGCAAGGTCTCGGCACGCGAGAGCCGCGCATACGCGGGCCAGGCGGTGATCGAAATGGCGATCACCGCGTTGATCACGCCAGGACCGAGCGCGGCGGCGAAGGCCAGTGCGAGCACGATCTTGGGGAACGCGAGCGCGATGTCCGTCACACGCATCAGCACGTTGTCGATCCAGCCGCCGAAGAAGCCCGCCGTGGTGCCGATCAACAATCCGATCGGCACGACGACCACCACGACCAGTATCGCAATCGATAACGTGAGCCGCGAGCCGTAAATGATGCGCGAGAGAATATCGCGGCCCAGTTGGTCGGTGCCAAGCCAGTGCGACGCGGAACCCGGCGGAAACAGCCGGTCGGAGAGCACCTGACGCAACGGATCGTGCGGGGCAATCCACGGTCCGATGATCGCGACGATCACGAGCAGCACGAGAATCAGAAAGCCGAATACCGACAGCGGATTGCCCGTGAAGCGCCGCCAGCGCCGGTATGCAAGACCGCATGCCGCCTGTCGCCGCGAAGCGGGCGTGTCCGTCAACAGCCATTCCTTCCAGGTGGGACGCGGCGCGTTCATCGGCCAGTCCTGCGTCGAAGGGTCAACAGGGTGTCGCACGTCGAAGGTCTCCGTTGCATCAGCGGGCGCGCGGATCGAACACGCGATAGAGTGCGTCGGTCAGCAGATTCAACGCGATGAATGTCATGCCGATCACGAGCGTGCTGCCGAGCACGGCATTCATGTCGGCGTTCAGCAATGCACCTGTCAGATACGAACCGATGCCGGGCCACGCAAAGACGATCTCCGTCAACACCGAGCCTTCGAGCAGGAAGCTGTACGACAGTGCGATCACCGTGAGCAGCGGCACGGCGATATTACCGAACGCATGCACCCACACCACGCGCCGCTCGGGCAGACCTTTGGCGCGTGCCGTGGTGATGTACTCCTGATTTAGCTGGTCGAGCATGAATGAGCGCGTCATCCGGCTCAGATACGCGACCGAGTAATAACCGAGTATCGCGGCGGGCAGTGCGATATGCGAAAACGCATTGAAGAACACATCCCATTCGCCCGCGATCAATGCGTCGATCAGCAGGCTGCCCGTTTTTGTGTCGACCATGCCGTCGAATACAGGATCGAGCCGTCCCGGTCCCGATACCCAATGCAGCTTTGCATAGAACAGCAGCAAGCCCATCAGGCCAAGCCAGAACACCGGCACGGAACTGCCGATCAACCCGATGAAACGCGCGACGTGATCGATCCAGCGGTTATGTCGCACGGCAGCGATCACGCCGAGCGGCACACCCACCAGCACACCGATGATGGTCGACAGCGTGGCGAGTTCGAGTGTTGCGGGGAACACGCGCTTGATGTCGTCGATCACCGGATTGGCTGTGAGCAGCGACACGCCGAGATCGCCATGCAACACCGCACTCACATAGATAAAGAACTGCTCCGCAAGCGGCTTGTCGAGACCCAGCTGGATGCGCGCGGCTGCATAGGCACTCGCCGATGCGCGATCGCCGAGTATCGCGAGCACGGGATCGATGGGCACCTTGCGGCCGATCACGAAGGTCACGGCCAGCAGCCCCGTGAACGTGATCGCCAGCGTGAGCACCCAGCGCAGCACGCGCAGCGTCCAGCGCACGCTTGCGCTGTGCGCGGACGCTGCGCGCAGACGGTCGGTGGGAGTGAGCGGTGTCGACATACCGGCCGTTATTGCTTCTTCACGTGCTGATACGACACGAGATCATTGATCGGACCGACTTCGAGACCCGACACGCCCGGACGCATCGCGACTTGCGACACCTGCTGGAACATGATGACGAACGGCGACTTCGCGAGCATTTCCTTCTGCATCGTCTGATAGAGCTGCGCGCGTTTGGCCGGCGACGATTCGGCAAGTGCCGCATTGGTCTCTTTCGTCAGATCGGGAATGTCCCACGAATTACGCCACGCGAGCATCTTGTACGCGGACTTGTCCGAGTTGTCGGGGTTCCACGCGTAGCCTTGCGCGTTGCTGTGCGGATCGATGTAATCCGCCGACCATTCACCGATATAGATATCGTGCTGGCGCGCGCGGTACTTCGCGAGCGTCTGCTTGTTATCGCCCGGAATGATCTCGACCTTGATACCGCCTTGTGCAAGATTGGCCTGTACGGCCTGTGCGATTTCGTTGTACGGGTACGCGCTACGCACATCCATTGTCACGTTGAAACCGTTCGGCAGGCCGGCTTTGGCGAGCAGTGCTTTCGCTTTCGCCACGTCCTGGTGATACGGATTGGTGTTCAGCGCGCCGAGAAAGCCTTCAGGCAGGAACGTCTGGTGTACCTTGAAAGTACTCTTCGTCACGTTCTTCTGGATGCCGTCGTAATCGATCAGCCATTTCATCGCTTCCTGCACTTCCGGCTTCGCGAGATTCGGGTTCTTCACGTTGAGGCCGAGATAGAGCAGCGTCGCTTGCGGCACGGACGTCACGCTGACCTTGTTGCCCTTCGTGAGCGCAGCGAGATCATCGGGGCTGAGATTGCGTGCGACATCGGCATCGCCGTTTTCGAGCAGCAGACGCTGGCTTGCAGCTTCAGGCACATGGCGCATCACGATGCGCTTCATGGCCAGCGGATTGCGATAGCCGTCGTACTTCTGCAGGATGATGCTGTCGTTAGCGGTCCACTTCACGAGCTTGTATGCACCCGAACCGGCTTCATTTGTGCGCAGCCATTCGTTGCCGAAATCATTGCCTTTCTGATGCGACATCAGCAGCGTCTTGTCGACCACGGAAGCGGGCCACGCGCCCAGTACGTTGAGCACGAAGGTCGGCGCGTACTTCTGGTCGGTCGTGATGCTCACGGTCGAATCGTCGATCTTCTTGACGTTTTGCAGCGCATTGTCTTTAGTCAGACCGATGCCTTGCAGTACGGCAGCGGCGCCCTTGTCGAGCAGCACGCAGCGCTGAATCGACCAGGCGACGTCGTCTGCCGTGAGTGGATTGCCCGAATGGAACTTGAGGCCAGGGCGAATCTTGAACGTAAACGTGAGTCCGTCCGGGCTGACCGTCCACGATTGCGCGACGTCGCCGTTGAATTTCGACGGGTCTTTCAGATCGACGCGCACGAGGCGATCGTAGGTATTGGCGACATACTCTTCGGGCACCAGCTCATACACTTCGCCTGGATCGAGCGTCGAAAATTCGTCGAGCGTGGTGGCGATCACCAGCATATCTTTCGGCGTGGCGGCCAATGCAGTGCCTGTTGTCGTCATCGTAAGCGTCAGTGCCGAAACGACGGCCACTGCCGCTAGCGCATTGCGCAAAACCAGATTCATACTCGCTCCGTATCGAGAGGGAACATGCGTGGAAAAGCTGCGAAACAAGGGATTACATCAGCTTCAACGGGCCGCTGTCGTTGTTGTCGATGACAGGCAGAGCGCGCGAGCCGGGTATTTCGTAATGCCACCACTCACTGGCGATATGGGTGAAGCCGGACGCGTGCATGATGCCGAGCAGCAATAGCCGGTTGCGCTGCACGTGCTGCGGCAGGCCCTGATGGAAGTGCTCGGACTCTTTGACCATGGCGTCGAAGCCCGTGCCCATGTCGAGTTCATCACCGTTGCCGTCGATCAAGGTCAGATCGATCGCGGTGCCGCGGCTGTGATTCGAACCGCGCCCGAGTTCTGCAATAAACGTGGGGTCCGGCAGAAAGTCCCACAGTACTTTTTGCGCCTGCGGCGGACGATACGCATCGAAAATGCGCAGCGTCATGCCGATACTGGCGGCAAGCTCGACGGCCTTGCGCAGGCCCGCTTCGGCTGGCGCGAGCAGCAGGCAGTGTGCTTCCTTGTAGATAGGCTTGCCGGTGAAATTGTTTGCGGTCGCGTAGGCGAGGTCGATCTCGACGCCATGCGTTTCCGTGGTGATGTGAATAAGTTGTGGGGTATCGGTCATGAGAATCAGAGGTCGAATTGATCGAGTTCGCGCTGCAACTCACGGTTGCGCGCGACACGTTCGTCGATTGACGGACCCAGCCGTTCGACAATCGACGTCAATAGCAGATTGAACAGGCACGTTAGCGGCGCGAGCGAGTCCCAGAACTGGCCGACATCCGTTTTCACCTGCATCAGATCGCACGAGAACTCGCGCGCCCACGGGCAATAGAGATCGGTGACGAGCGCAAAGGGCAGGCTGCGCCGCGTCGCGGCTTCGCAATAGCGCCGCGCGATGCGCGAATAGGCGCGCGTGTCGGTGACGATCAGATACGGCGATGCAAACTCCGAATTCAGCGAGTCGACGTACGAGCCGGACATGCCATCGGAATAGAACACGCGAGGGCGCAGGTACTCCAGGTAACTATAGAACGCGTTGGAAATGCCGCGTGTCGATTGAATGCCGAGAATGAAGACAGCATCTGCTTCGGCAATGCGCTGCGCGATGCGCGCAAAGGTCTCGCCTTGCGCCAGTTGATACACATAACGGATGGCATCGACTTCGAGATCGAGCGAACTCGCAACGGGCGGTTCGCAGACTTCAACATCATTGGCCGCGCCGTCCTCGCGCTCGCTGCGGTACGCGTCGAGCCGGTCGGTGATGAACCACGGGCGCGATTGCGCGCCGCGCAGTTCGCGCTTCAGATCGTCGAGATTGCGATAGCCGACGCTGCGCAGAAAGCGCCCCACGGAAATACCGCTCGTGCCCGTCTGCTGGGCGATCTGGTCCGCCGTTTCCAGCCCGAGCCGCTCCAGGTTCGCCAGCATATAGCTGGCGATGCGCTTGGCCGTGGGCGTCAGCGTCGCAAAGCTTGCTTCGACTGTGTGGGCGAACGCGGTGGACATCGAGTGTCGTTCCGAATCTTCTTCGTTAGTTATCTGTCATTGGCCGGCAACCTGATACGTATATGACAGGGACAATAAAGCAGGCGCTAACTTAATTTTTTTATCGGATCTGACAAATCCATAGTACTTAAGTGGATGCCTACCCCTTGTCTGCCCGCTTTTTCGAATGGCGATAAGATCGCCTGCGCTGTAACCGGTCCGCGCGTGTGGGTCACCGCGCGGCCTTTCATTTAGACGGCATCGCCGTCCCGATTTCGCCTCTGGCAAGCGTGACCGCAACGGCTGATAGTTGTGGCCGCAATTGCTGGAAATCCCACAGTACGATCCGGTGGCACAGCCCCGGAGCTCCCTATCAGTGTTGGAGGGCTAGACGTGAACAAGCTGACGACTGCTTTTGGCGCACCCGTTGTAGACAATCAGAACATCCAGACGGCAGGGCCGCGCGGTCCTGCGTTGCTGCAGGACGTATGGTTCCTCGAGAAGCTTGCGCACTTCGACCGCGAAGTGATTCCCGAGCGCCGCATGCACGCGAAAGGCTCGGGCGCCTTTGGCACGTTCACGGTGACACACGACATCACGAAGTACACGCGCGCGAAGATCTTTTCGGAGATCGGCAAGAAGACAGAACTGTTCGCGCGCTTTTCGACGGTGGCAGGCGAGCGCGGCGCCGCCGATGCCGAACGCGACATTCGCGGCTTTGCGGTCAAGTTCTACACGGACGAAGGCAATTGGGATCTGGTCGGCAACAACACGCCGGTGTTCTTCCTGCGCGATCCGCTTAAGTTTCCCGACCTGAATCACGCGATCAAACGCGATCCGCGTTCGGGCCTGCGCAGTGCCGAAAGCAACTGGGACTTCTGGACGCAATTGCCTGAAGCGCTGCATCAGGTGACGATCG
Organism: Paraburkholderia sp. C35; assembly: GCF_003121405.1. Lineage (GTDB taxonomy): Bacteria > Pseudomonadota > Gammaproteobacteria > Burkholderiales > Burkholderiaceae > Paraburkholderia. The sequence continues at coordinate 24,975 of NZ_QBUY01000030.1, forward strand.
TAATGAGCGATCGCGGCATTCCGAAGTCGTTCCGCCATATGCATGGCTTTGGCAGCCACACTTTCAGCTTCATCAATGAAGACAAGGAACGCTTCTGGGTGAAGTTCCATCTGCATACTCAGCAGGGCATCGAGAACCTGAGCGATGCAGAAGCGACGGCGCTGGTCGGCGTGGACCGCGAAAGCTCGCATCGCGATCTGTACGAGGCGATCGAAGGCAAGGCGTTTCCGAAGTGGACCATGTATGTGCAGATCATGCCTGAGGCGGACGCATCGAAGACGCCGTACAACCCGTTCGATCTGACCAAGGTATGGCCGAAGAAGGACTATCCGCTGATCGAAGTGGGCGTGATGGAATTGAACCGCAACGCGGATAACCATTTCGCCGACGTCGAGCAGGCTGCGTTCAATCCGGCGAATGTGGTGCCGGGTATCAGCTTCTCGCCGGACAAGATGCTGCAGGGCCGCCTGTTCTCGTATGGCGATGCGCAGCGCTATCGGCTTGGGGTGAATCACAGCCTGATTCCTGTGAATGCGCCGCGTTGCCCGGTGCACAGCTACCATCGCGACGGCTCGATGCGTGTCGACGGCAATATGGGTGGCGCGACGCCTTATAACCCGAATACGCGTGGTGAGTGGCTTGATCAGCCGGATTTCAGCGAGCCGCCGCTGTCGATTGAAGGCGCTGCGGATCATTGGAATCATCGCGTGGATGATGATTATTTTTCGCAGCCGGGCGCGTTGTTCAGGTTGATGTCGGCTGAGCAGAAGCAGACTTTGTTCGATAACACGGCTCGTGCGTTGGCCGGGGTGTCGGAGCCTGTCCGGAAGTTGCATGTCGAGCATTGCACTAAGGCTGATGCTGCTTATGGGCAAGGGGTTGCCGCGGCGCTTGAGGTGTTGAAGGGGTAGGGTTGGTTTTGCCTGCCGGCGCTTGGTGTTTTTTTGTAGCGCTGGCGTCTGCGGTTTGCTTTTGTGCTGGCATCCGCGGTTTGTTAGTGGTTCTTCATGCGTCGCCCCTGTGCGGGGCAGCACCTACTTTTCTTTGCCGCGGCAAAGAAAAGTAGGCAAAAGAAAGCCGCTGAACACCACCCACTACGATCCTTGCCTGCGGGTCCCCCGCCGGTCCTATCCTTCACACGGCATCACTCTGCTTGATGCCCGCTGCCAGCGCTCTTTAAAAGCGCATCACCCGCTTCAAACTCCCGCGTCTCAGCGAGCCTTACTAGTTTGGTCCAAGCCGCCCAGGTGGCAAACGGTGTGTCGGCCGTCGCACCTTATACGCACCACTCCGGACTGAAAAGCAAAGGCGGTGTGTCTTGTAGGATCGCCGACGCATACGGCGCGACAGCCGACACACCGTTTGCCACCTGGGCTGCAGTGACGGGTCGCTGCCGCTAGCAGTACTACGGGTGATTGGAGTGGGTGAGGCGCTCATAACGAGCGCTGGCAGCGGGCATTGAGAAGAACGATGCCGCGGACAGGACGGGGCCGTTGAGGGCCCGCAGGCAATAACTAGCATTAGCGGTGTTAGCCCGCTTTCTTTGCTTACTTTCTTTGCGGCGGCAAAGAAAGTAAGTGCCGCCCCGCACAGGGGCAACGCCTGAAGCACCACTAACAAACCGCGGATGCCAGCCAGCACAAAAAAAACACTACAAAGACGATAACGGATCAGAAACCACAGTCCTCAGCCCGTCAGGCACCCAATCAACAGTACATTCATCAACAAACCAGGCAATCCGCGACTGACAAAACTCAAGATAAGCCCGCACGATAGCGGAAGGATACCGATGCGACGGATACAGCAAATTCACCTGCTGATCCGGCATAGGATACGACGGCAACAACGGAACCAGCCGCCCTTGCCGGATAGGTCGCGCCGCAAGAAACGGCGGCAACTCAGTGACGAACTCACCCTTCAACGCCCGATCGCAAAGCTGCGCGTAATCGTTGGTGGTCAGCCTGTAATTCGGCTCGACGGTAAACTTGCCAAGCCGCCAGACAGGGATGTCGTTAGGCGTCCGGTTCCACAACGCACATGGAAAGCGCGTCAGCGCAGCAGGGTCGTCGGGCATGCCCAGCCGCTCGATCAACTGCGGACTCGCCACCAGCACATGCCGGTACGACAGCATGAGCCGCGCAACCATCGCCTCATTCGCAATGGCGCCGACCCGCAACGCCACATCGATCCCTTCCTCGATCAGATCGACACGCCGCTCGGTCGTATAAACATGCACACGGATGTCAGGATAGCGGCGCTGGAAATCGTGCAGCAAATCCCACCAGATATCGAACGCGGGCGGCAGCGATAGCCGCAGCCGGCCCTTGAGCATCGCCTGGTCGCTGACGACGGCTTCCTCGCCTTCCTCAAGGATCTCGACGCCCAGACTCGCGTGCTGATACAGGCGCGTGCCGGCATCCGTCAGCCGCGTGCCGCGCGCCGAACGCTCCAGCAATTGCACATTGAGATGCTTTTCCAGCGCGCGAATGCGCCGGCTGACAGTGGCGAGCGGCACGCCCATCCGGCTCGCCGCATTCACGAGGCTCCCCGTCTGGACGACGCTGACAAAGATGCGGACATCGTTGAGATCCAATGCGATCACCGGCTAGAGACGCAGTGATCGCGATCATAGTCCAAACGCCTGCCGCTGTGGGAACCCCGCCGGGGGGGAACTGCGAAGCCCATTTGTACTGAGCCGCAGTAAAAACCTCAGCGCAGCGAAGCGACGAAGATCTTCGCGACTGCTTCCAGCCCGGCACGGTCCGCGTCGTCGAAACGCGCGAGCACAGGGCTGTCGATATCGAGCACGCCGACCAGTTCGCCGTTCGCTTTTTGCAGCGGAATCACGATTTCGGAACGCGACGCCGAATCGCATGCAATATGACCGGGGAAAGCATCGACATCCGGCACGACCTGCGTTTCGCGCGTTTCGGCAGCGCGGCCGCACACACCACGGCCCATCGGAATGCGCACGCACGCGGGCTTGCCCTGAAACGGACCGACGACGAGTTCGCCGTCCAGCAGGAAATAAAAGCCCGCCCAGTTCAGCTCCGGCAGGCTATGAAAGATCAGCGCGGACAGATTGGCCGCATTGGCGATCTGATTCGACTCGCCTTCGAGCAGCGAGCGCGCCTGCGATGCCAGTTCCTGGTAGAACTCGGCCTTGGGCAGCGCGGTATTGATGGTGGCTTCGAACATCGGTTGCACTCGTGTTGACTTCGGGAGAACGCAATTTTCGCATCAATGCGCAAAACGCGGCGGCGGCCTGCATTTAAGCATGCACTTTCACTCATCGCGGTACAGAATACGGAGGCTGTTTCACCTCGTCATTGCAGTCGTAACGGCAACCATTCGAGCAACACAGGCGGCCCGGTGCGGGCCAAAAGGAAAGCTGATGCGTACACCGTTTGCAAGGATCTCGATGGCGCTTGCAGCCATCGCTGTACTTTTCATCGCACTGACAGCCGACGCGTGCACGCGCGCGCTCTATGTCGGTGACGACAATCTGATCATCACGGGCCGCTCGATGGACTGGTCCGAAGACATGATGTCGAACCTGTGGGTGTTTCCTGCCGGCATCGAGCGCGACGGGCGCGCGGGGCCGCGTTCGCCGCGCTGGAAAGCGAAGTACGGCAGCGTGATCGTGTCGGGCTATGAGATCGGCAGTGTCGACGGAATGAATGAACGCGGGCTGGTGGCCAATGCGCTTTATCTGGCCGAAACCGATTACGGCAAGCCCGACTCCACGCGTCCGCCCATGTCCATCAGTCTGTGGGCGCAATACGCACTCGACAACTTCGCGACAGTGGCCGAAGCCGTCGACGTGTTCGGCAAAGAGCCGTTTCAGATCATCGCGCCGCCCTTGCCGAACGGCAAACCGCTGACGATCCACCTGTCGCTGTCCGACGCGAGCGGCGACTCCGCGATCCTCGAATACCTCGACGGCAAGCTCGTGATCCATCACGGCAAGCCCTACAAGATCATGACGAACTCGCCCATCTACAGCGAGCAGCTTGCGCTCGATACCTACTGGCGCGGCGTCGGCGGCCTGACGTTCCTGCCCGGCACCAATCGCGCGGCGGACCGCTTCGTGCGCGCGTCGTTCCTGCTCGACGCCATTCCGAAGCAGCTCGATCCGAACTACATCGTCGGCGTGCCGAACCGCTCGTATGCCTATCAGGCGGTGGCGGCCGTGATGAGCGTGATGCGTTCCGTCAGCGTGCCGCTCGGCATCAGCACGCCGGACCAGCCGAATCTTTCATCGACGATCTGGCGCACGGTGGCCGACCAGAAGAACCTGATCTATTACTTCGATTCGGCGACGCGCCCCGACACGTTCTGGATCGACATGCACAAGCTGAACCTGAAGCCGGGCGCGCCCGTGCTCAAGCTGACCATCGACAAAGGCCAGGTCTATTCCGGCGAAGTATCGGGCCGGTTCGTGCCCACGCCGTCGTTCATCTTCATGCCGGCCATGGCTTCGTGAGCGAGCGCCGCGCGCTTCTTCAGATGCCGATGAACTGCGCGAATTCGTCCAGCGGCGTGCGTTGCGCGCGCCACTGGTTGATCGCGGCATCGGTGTCTTCATAGCCGATCGCCATGCCGCTGAACAGCATGCGTTCGGCGGGCAGATCGAGAAACGTGCCGATCGTCTGCGGATATTGCGCCCAGCATTCCTGCGCGCAGCTATGCAGGCCTTCCTCGCGCAACAGCAGCATGACGGTCTGCATAAACATCCCGAGATCGGCCCATTGCGGTGGCCCCATGCGTCGATCGACAGTGCAAAAGAGTGCGAGCGGCGCGTCGAAGAACGTGAAGTTGCGCGCAAACTGCGCGAGACGCGCAGGCCGGTTCTCGCGCGCCACGCCGATGCTGCGGTACAGATCCTCGCCCACCTGAAAACGTCGTTCGCGATACGGCGAATGCAGGCTGGGCGGATAGACGTGGTACTCCATGTCCTCGCCGCCCGGCGCCGCTTCGATACGTTCACGCATGACGTGCTTGAGTCGCGCGAGCGCGTCGCCACCCACGACGTGGATGTGCCACGGCTGCAGATTGCCGCCCGACGGCGAGCGCGCGGCCGTGGCGGATCGCATCGGGCGGAACGGGCGTAGGAAGAAACTGGCGGACGGACTTGCGGCTGGTGACGGCTTCACTGACTTTCACGCGTGACTCCTCGATGGCGTGGCGCTTTGCTCGTGTGCGGTGCCGCGTAGATCGGCAAAAGCCGATGATACAGGCGGGAACCGCCAACCTTTCGCGCTAAAGCTTCTGTAAGACTTGCCGTTAATGCGGGCGAACCAGCACGACCACACCAACGGGGAGCCGCATTTGAACACGATGAAGCTGGCCACATCTTTCGCGGCGCTTGCCGCTTTTGCCTCACTAGCCGGTTGCGTCACCAGCGAGCAGCAGATCTCCGCCGCGCCCACGCGGCCAAGGCCGCAGCCTGCCGTCGTCGCCGTGCAGCCACCACCGCCGCCCGCCGTAGTCGTGCGCACGCCGGCGCCGCCACCGCCCGTTTATGTCTCCGCGCCCAGCGATGTCTATATTGCAGGCGTCGTGGATCGCGACGTGGTGTTCGTCAGCGGGAATACGTATTTGTGGGTGGTCGGCCCGGACGGCAAACGCCATCGACAGTTCTATGCGCGCGGCGACCGCCGCGCCGAAGTGTTTCGCCGTCGCGAGCATCTGCGCGCCGAGATGGCGCATCGCGGCGGGCGTCCGCCTGTTCACGCGGCCATGCCGCCGCGCCGCGACGAGCACCGTCCGCCTGCGCATGGCGGACGTCCGTCGTATGCACGCGACGCGCATCGGCCGGATCGTCACGATGGCCCGCCCGCGCGACATGCGGAGCATCGGCCGCAGCCGGGGCAGGAGCGTGTCGCCGGGCAGCGTGGACATCAGCCGGGTCCGGGCGATCACCGTCAGCCGCCGCGCGTCGACGAGGCGCAGCAGCCGCAACATCGCCAGGGGCACGCGGGCGCCTGAGCGTTCGGGCCGCGTGCGGCGGCTATCATGAGAACAGCACATGAAAAGCGCAGCCGCGCCATGGAGGCCGTCATGACCCTCGCCGCACGCATTGCCTGTCTGCGCATCGCGCTCATCTGCATCGGCCTGATCGCGCTGCTTTGCATCTATCCGTTGATGCTCTTCTGGCCATCGGGATGGAGCTGGCACACGGGCTATTCCGACTATCCGCTGATGATCGTCGGCATTTACGCGACGCTTGGCGTGTTCCTGCTGATGGCCGCGCGCAATCCCCTCGAGCATCTGAGCCTGATCTGGTTCACCGTGTGGTCGAGCGTCGTGCACGGCACGATCATGGCTGCGCAGTCGCTGATGCATGGCGCCCATCTCGGGCATCTGCTCGGCGATGTGCCTGCGCTGTTCATCGTGGCGATCGTGCTCGCCGTGCTCACGCCGCGTGGCGAAGCGGCACGCACGATGCGGCGGTCGACGTGGCTGAAATCATTTTCCTGATCCGTACGCGCGCCAGAAAAAGGCAATCGTGATGCAGGCGGTGACCAGCAGCGTGCCGTATCGGATGACGGGCGCGGGCGTGCGGCGGCCCACCAGCGCGCCGCCATATCCGCCGATCGTCGCGCCGATCAGCATCGCTATCGTCTCGGGCCAGTGCACGGCGTGCGCGCTCACGAAAGCCACCACGGCCATCGTGTTGGCCGCGCTGACCAGCAGCGTGCGCGGCGCGTTGAGCAGTTTCAGTTCGCGGCTGTCGAGCAATCCCCACACGGCCATCATCATGATGCCGACGGCGCCGCCGAAGTAGCCGCCATACACGCCGAGCGCGAACTGCACGACCAGCACAGCCGTTTGCCCGATGTGCCAGCGCGCACGCATCCATTCGCCGAAGCGCCGTCCGAACGCGAGCGCCAGCGTCGCGACCAGCAGCAGCCACGGCACGACGATATCGAAGGTCTTCGACGGCGTGAGCAGCAACAGCAACGCCCCGCCAATACCGCCGACCAGCGTGGTGAGCAGCAACGCGCGCAACGACACGGAACCAATCGGCCCCAGCCCGTCGCGATACGCCCATGCGCTTGCCAGCCCGCCGGGATACAGCGCGACCGTGCTCGACGCGTTGGCCTGAACGGACGGCACGCCTGCCGCGATCAGCGCGGGCAGCGTGACGAAGGAGCCGCCGCCAGCCAGCGCGTTCATGCCGCCCGCGAGCAGCCCGGCGCCCGCCACCAGTAAGAGATTGTTCATGCGACGCATCATAGCGGTGCATACTTCGCGGCTACAATCGGGATTCTCCGATGCCAGCATTCGCCTTAGACGAAGATGATCACGACGTCGCGTTTCGACCTCACTGACCTGCGGCTATTCCTGATGGTTGTCGAACAGGGCAGCCTCACGCGCGGCGCGCAGGCGATGCATCTCGCGCTGGCGTCGGCGAGCGAGCGCATCTCCGGCATGGAGTCGGCGCTCGGCACGCCGCTGCTCGAACGCACGCGGCGCGGCGTGCGCGCGACGCCCGCAGGCGAGGCGCTGGTGCGGCACGCGCGGCTGATCGTCGGACAGATCGAGCAGATGCGCGGCGAATTGCGCAGCTACGCGCAGGGTCTCAAGGGCCGCGTGCATCTGATGTCGAACACGGCCGCGCTCGCCTCGTTTCTGCCCGCGCAGATTTGCCGCTTCCTGAGCGCGCATCCCGATCTTTCCGTCGATATCGACGAGCGGCCGAGCGCGGACATCGTGCGCGCCGTTGCCGAAGGGCGCGCGGATCTTGGCATCGTCGCGGACATTGCCGATCTCGCCGCATTGCAGACGCACATGATCGCCGACGATCAACTGGTGGTGGCCGTGAGCCGCACGCATCGCGTGGCGAACGAAGCGCGCGTTGCGTTCGCCGAGATTGTCGACGAGGCAGTCGTGGGATTGTCCGACGCGGCGCTGGAGCGTCATCTGACCGATCGCGCATCGCGGCTCGGCAGGCAGATGCAGTACCGCGTGCGGCTGCGCAATGTGTCCGACCTGGGCCTGCTGATCGCGGCGGGTGTCGGCATCGCGATTCTGCCTGCCGTCTGCACGCAGCCGCTAAAGAATGCGGATATCGCCGTGTTGCCGTTGTCGGAAGCGTGGACGACGCGGCATCTGCATCTATGTGCACGGGATTTCTCTGCACTCACGCCGCATGCGCAAGCGTTGGCGCAGCAGTTGATGACCTTCGACGCGTGAGCCTAGCGTAGCGTGCCCGCCGATACGCGCATGACCGGCTGCGCGTTGCCGCCCAATACCGCATTGAAGCGTCGCATATGCGCTGCAACGCGTTGCGCGTATCCCTTGCCGCCGCCGCTATAGCGCCATAGTGCGGCATCGACGTCGCCGCCTTCGGCATCGAGGTAAGCGCGCAGTATCGACGATCCTATGCGCACGTTAATAGCAGGATCGTCGAGTTCTTTCACGTTGGCAAATGCGCGTGGATGCGCTGCTGGCAACACCTGCATCAGGCCGCGCGCGCCGAGTGCGCTCACGGCACGTGGATCGAAACCCGACTCGACGGCCATCACCGAGAGCAGCAGCACGGGCGACATCGAATAACGGTTGGCTTCCGTGAGAACGGCTTGCGCGATGGTCAGCGCGTCGCTGGCAGACACGCGGAATTGCGCGCGCAAGGTGGCGACGATGTCGGCAGGCGAGGGAAGCGTGGGTGTGCCGCTGAGCTGGGATGTTGACGGCGCGGTTTCGGCCCGCGCATGAGAGAAGGGCAATGCGCTGCACAGTGCGAGACTCGCCGCCATCAGGGCGAGTTTAACGAGCGCATAGGTCCGTCGTGCTGTCGCCAAGTCGTGTTGTTCTTGCATACCATCAGGTACTAGCCCGGATGCAAGAACTCTATGGAGATCGCCGTCGAGATTTTCAAAAGAAAGGCACGTTGCGCGTAAAAAACGCGTAAATGAAGGGCTTTTTCGACCTCGCTTCTATAGCTGCGATTCGATCGGCAGAATGCTCAGAAACCAGATGCCGGCCTTGCGCATACCCGATACATCGGGCTCACTGTCGAGTACTTTGGTGGTTCCGTCAGGCGCCGTATCGATCCACACAATGCTGCTCGTGCCATTCGCATTCGGACGCAGTTCGAGCCGCCAGGCAATGCGGTCGAGGTTCGGTTCGAGCGTATCGGCGACCTGCGCGGCAGCGGGCGCGCTCTCGCAATACACGCCGATTTCCGTATTGAGTGCGACCGAACGCGGATCGAGATTCATCGAGCCGATAAAGATGCTCTGACGGTCGAATACGTAAGTCTTCGCATGCAGCGACGCTTTCGATGAACCGAATACATGCTTCTTGTCCTCTTGCCGGTTGTCCGTTTTGTTATCGGCAACCGGCTTCAGCTCATAGAGCCGCACGCCCGCTTCGAGCAATGCCTTGCGATAACGCTGATAGCCTGCATGCACTGCGGCCACATCTGTTGCGGCAAGCGAGTTCGTCAGCACGGTCACGCTCACATGCTTCTGCGTAAGACCGGAGAGCCACGCCACGCCTTCTTTTCCCGGTACGAAATACGGCGAGACAACCAGCATCTGTCTGGTCGGCTGCAGATCGAGTGCCTTGAACTGCGTCATCAGGTGGCCTTGCGAATCGCCCGGCGCACGCGTGATCTTGGCGGGATCGTCGTAGAGCAAGGTGGCTTTTCCCCATGAAAATACCGCGTCCTGCGATTGGATCATCTGCGAGAGCTTCGCGCGTGCATTCACCACATACGGATTGCCGTCTTGCGATGCCAGATAGGTGTCGAGCTGTTGACGAACGCCGGCCAGCGCGGCCGGGTCCGCCTTGCGGCCCATCAGGCTGTCAATCGGATACGCGGCTTCGGAGTTCCAGAAGGTATCGAACGCATTCGACACTTCATGCACGACGGGGCCATGCACGAGCACATCGAGATCGCCGAACGCCACGTCGCTCGACGCACCGAAGTATTCATCGCCGATATTGCGGCCGCCCAGTATCGCGCCTTCGTTGTCGGCGATCATCGCCTTGTTGTGCATGCGCCGGTTCACGCGGAAGAACTCCGTTGCCATGCCGAGCTTCTTGAACGTGCGGTTGGCAACGGGATTGAACAGACGGATCTGCACGTTCGGATGCGAGTCGAGCGCGAGCAGCAGATTGTCGTCGGCATTGGTGCCGAGATCGTCGAGCAGGATCCGCACGCGCACGCCGCGATCGGCGGCGCGCAGCACGGCGGCAGCGAGGCCGCGGCCTGTCAGGTCGTCATGCCAGATGTAGTACTGAAGGTCCAGCGTGCGATCTGCGGCTTCCGCGAGCACGAGCCGGGCGACGAGGGCATCGACGGCGTCGGGCAACAGATGAAAAGCCGTCTCGTCGGGATGGCGCTGTTCCTGCGGCGTGAACGCAATGCCAAGGCGCGTGCCCTGCGTGTCGGTGACGGCGTGCGTCTGGACGCGCTCTGTCTGCGGCGGCAGGCTCGCGCACGAAGTCAGCAAGGCGACAGTGAAAGCCGCGAGAAGACTTCGAATTCTGATCATGTGCGCGCTCCGCAACGGCGATGCGCGTCAGATTAACGGCAGGGAACCTCCGTTACAAGTAGGGTTGCGCCCGCTGGTCATGAACGGAAGTAGCGTTCGCGATTGCGCGCGACCGTGCCGAGCAGCGTCGCGAGAATATCGACGACCATCAACGGATCAATGGGCTTCGCGCATACGCCATCAAAGCCGCCTTCGCGCAACTCGGCGTAGTTGTCCGTCGTCTCGCAGGCGGTATAGGCGATCAACGGCACGGACGCCGTACCGGGCGACTCGCGCAACGTGCGCGCGACGGCAAGACCCGACAGACCCGGCATCGCGACATCGAGCACCACGCTGTCGGGATGCCATTCGTTGGCGATCTTCAATGCGTCGCAGCCGTTATAGGCGACGCGAGTATCGAAGCCGGTAGTGGAGAGAAACGCTGCGAGTGCGTCGGCGGAATCGATGTAATCGTCGACGACGAGCACGCGCGGCGGCATCGACTGCGCGACGAAGCGTGCTGCCGTCCACACCTGGCTGCGGACTGGCGAGAAGGTTCTGTAGTGCATCGTGTGCCTCCTGTCTTCTGGCGCTGTTTTCAGCTGTCTTGCAGACGATGCAGCAACGGGTATTCCTGCATGGCAGCGAGCGCATGCGAATCATGTGCAAAACCACAGGAGAAAGGAGTTGCACCGCTTGTCACGTCAAGCCGCAAGACGTGAGGCGCACGCGCGTGCGATGCATTTCAGGCATGCGTTACCGCTTTTTACGCAGAAGGCAGGCAACGCCGGACCAGTTGTTCTCGCGCACATGCAGCACAAAAGGACAATCGGGCCGACGTAATGCCATGCTAGGATTGTTTCATTCCCCGGGAGAAACCCAGGCCCGGATTGCATCGCACTTTCTTCGCTTCAGGAGGTTTGCCATGCATTTCGACTACAAGGGATTTCACATCGACTGCCGTGCCAGGCACGACGACGACGGCCACTACGTCGCACAAGCCAAGCTCACGCGCGCCGCAACGGCGAGTTCTCCAGCAGAAGTCCATCAATCGGGCGACATCGATTCATTCGTCGACGAGTCCGATGCCATCACGTGTGCGCGCACCTGGGCCATCGAATGGATCGATGAGAACTGGGATTGATTCTTCTCTTTCCTGAAAGCGAACGTAATGCTTACTGAAGCATTACGTGCCTCGCCTGCCATTGTTCGTGTATTCGGAAACTTTAGACGGGGATTTCCCCATATTGTCGGGTCGCGTCCGCTCGAATACCTTCGTGAAAACCCTCAAATGTTAAATATTTGGGAGGAGGCAGCCGATAACCAAGTCAGAGGAAGAGAAGCCGCGCGCGGAATCGATGCGCAGCAGGGTTCCTTCTCGCAACGCCTGAACTGAGAGCAGGCGTTTTTTTGCATAGAAAACATTCATATCCAAAGCAAATTTAATTGGCACACTTCCGGGGGCCAGCAATGAAGAAGAGCTTTTCCATCAGGACGAGGCTGTTCATCGGTTTTCTATCGATGGCGGCCATTGCAATCGTCATTTCTGCCGTCTCGTTGTACAGCCTTGCCAGCACGACGCAGGGATTCGGGCAGTACGTGCATGGCATCGACGCGCGCGCGCAGGTGGCAGCCGAAGTACGCGCGGCCGTCGATAGGCGCGCTATCGCCGCGCGCAATCTCGTGCTCGTCAAGACACAGGCCGATCTCGATCTCGAGACGGCTGCCGTCAACAAGGCGCATGAAGATGTCGGCATCAAGCTCAAGCAGCTCAACGAGATGATCAACAACGCGAGCGATACGAGTGAGACTGCCCGCTCGCTGGTCGCGGAGATGAACCGTGTCGAAGCGTTGTACGGGCCGGTTGCATTGCACATCGTCGGTCTTGCGCTCAGCAATCATCGCGACGAGGCTATCGACGAGATGGACACGAAATGCCGGCCGTTGCTGGCGCAACTCGTGAAGGCAACCGATAACTACGCGTCCTACACGAAGACCCGCCAGAGCGAAATCGTGCAGAACTTCGAAGAGCGTTTCGCGATGCTGCGCAACATCATCATCGGCGTGAGCGCGCTGGCGATCTTCACGTCGCTGATGCTGTCCGTGCGCATGGTGCGTTCGATCACGCAGCCGATCACGCGTGCTGTCGAAGTGGCACGTACGGTTGCGATGGGCGATCTGACGAGCAACATCGTGGTCGATCGCGATGACGAAGCCGGCGAGTTGCTGAAGGCGTTGCGCGACATGAACGAGAAGCTCACGGAAACGGTTGGCCGCGTGCGTTCGAGCAGCGCAAGCGTCTCGACGGCGACCAGCGAGATCGCCAGCGGCAACAGCGATCTGAGCCGCCGCACGGAAGCGCAAGCCGCATCGCTGCAGGAAACCGCGGCGAGCATGGAGCAGTTGACATCGACCGTGAAGCAGAACGCCGACAGCGCACAGCATGCGAAATCGCTGGCATCGAACGCATCGGAGATTTCACAACGCGGCAGCGATACCGTCGAACGCGTGGTGAACACGATGGAAGCCATCAGCGCGAGCTCGGGCAAGATCGCAGAGATCACGGGGATCATCGAAGGCATCTCGTTCCAGACGAACATTCTTGCGTTGAACGCGGCCGTCGAAGCGGCGCGCGCAGGTGAAGAAGGGCGTGGCTTCGCAGTCGTTGCCGGTGAAGTGCGCAGTCTCGCCCAGCGCTCGGCGCAGGCCGCGAAGGAAATCAAGGAACTGATTGCGCGTTCGGTGCATGAGATCCAGAACGGCTCGTCGCTTGCCGACGATGCGGGCCGCACGATGAGCGACGTGAAGCAGGCCGTGGCGCGCGTGTCGGAGATCGTCGATGAGATCGCAGCGGCGTCGGAGGAGCAGGGACGCGGCATCGAGCAGATCAACCAGGCAATCTCGCAGATGGACATGGTCACGCAGCAGAACGCGGCGCTCGTCGAGCAGGCTGCTGCTGCTTCGCAGTCGTTGCGCCATCAGGGTGTCGAACTCGACGATACCGTCTCGCAGTTCCGGCTCGTTGCCGCCTGAGTAACCTGATTGATCGGCATCGCATGCGGCGCGGTTTATCCGCGCCGCATTGCGTATTCACGTGCCCGGACAATACGGCTGTGCTGCCAGGCGATGCATGTTTTGCCGATTCCGTCTTCGTGTAAATGCGGCAGCCGGTAATTCATTAATTCATCTATGCACTTCGCTTTATCGCATCGAAGCGATGCCAAATGCCGTGCATTAATCGATTGCAAACAGGTTGCAGTGCCGCATAAACCGACTATGATAGGAACATCGTGTCGATGCGCAATGCCATGCACGTGGAAGCCTTGCAGGACGGTGCTTCGCGTGCAAAGTCCTTTGCGTTGCCAAATACGGCGCGTAATAAAGCGATTTGAGAAAACGCATGATCGATTCATGCGCACAATTGAATCGCGTTTAATAGACGTGCACGTTTGCACCTGTCTGAAGTGCAATGTCGTTGCATGCAGAACCTGAGAGAACGAACGCCGTAGCGACGTGGTTTAGCCGTGGCGTTTGAAGCAGAGAGGGCACAATGAACGCGGCTTTGACCATTGAGTCGGTCTGGAAGGCATTTTGCGCACGTCAGATCTCGCGCGGCGTGTCGCGGGCACAGCTTCAGGAGTCGGAAACGGCGTTCTATTCGGGCGCAGTGGCCATGTACGACATCATGATGACGGTCACCGATCCCGATCTCGATCCCATGCAGGCGCGCTCCATACTGGCCGCGCTGTATGACGAGCGCGAAGACTTTCTGCGCGTCAGCGAGATCGCAGCGATCGATCGCTGAAGCGCGCCAGCGTCACGCGCCGCCGCCGCGCATCGGCGCGCGCTACTGCGCCGTTTGCTGGCGCTGGTACTCGTTCTTCTTCATCTGCAGGTATTCGTCGCGGTCCAGTTCGTGCAACTGCCGCGGATACTGCTCGGTCGCGTCGAACCAGGTGGCGAAACGCTGATCGACACGCTTGTCGGCGGGAAGGGCAAGCGAGGCGAGATACGCGTCGATGGCGAGGTAATAGCGCATCGTGTTGCGCTCCACGAGTCCGCGCACGCCGCCTATGTAGTCGCCCGATGCCTTGGTGAATCCCACTTTCGCACTGCCGATGGTCGCGAGATACGTCTTCATCGCGATGCGTCCCGCCGTGCCGAATCCATATGAATACGTGAGATGCAGGAACGTGCGTCCTTTGCCGATATCGACGGCTTCGAGCACGATGCGATAGTCCTTCGTGCTGAGCGGTCCTGTCGCGGCGCTCAGGTCGACCTGGAAGTAATCCGGGTTCGTCGCCACCGACCGGTAATTGAACTGCACGCGGTAGGTATCGCCGAGTTCCTGCTCCGTCTTCTTGCCGACGTTCATGTTGATGATCGCGCCATTGCCGCTCACCGAGGCGTGACAGTACTTCGTATTCAGATGCAGGATCAGCACGTCGCACCAGTTTGCCGGGCCTTGCTGCGGATCGTTGAAGGCCTTGTTGACGGTGGCGAACGGGTAGTCGACGACGGCGTAGATATCGCCTTTCAAGGTGTTCGGTGTCTCTTCCGAATCCAGATGGATTGGCCGGTTGAACACGTTGGACTTGAGCTGCGGCGCCAGCGAATCGTACTTGTCCTTCAGGGCGGCGGCGTTGTCGTCGGCCCATGACAATGCGCCGAGCGTGAAGCCCAGTAGCGCGAGGGCAACCAGTACCAACCGTTTTGTTATCCGCATGATCCCGTGAGTGCTCATGGCAGGCGCTCCCGCTGACAACGCTCTATCTGGTGGAATGACGCACGAAAATATAGCAGAGACGGCCCGTCGCACCGATGAGCCGTTCGAGCATAAAGCTGATTTGAACCAGCATTCACGGTAGCAACGTACGTTCCTAGAATGACTTCCATGCGCTGACCCAGTCGCGCAAAGCAAACAACCTTTTGAATATATGGAGCACATCATGGAACGTCTGAACCGCCAACCCGTTGCTGAAGCTACTGGCCAGGCTGCTGATCTTTTCGCAGGCATCAAGCGCGCTGTCGGCATGGTGCCGAACGCTTACGCAGGCATCGGCTCGAACAGCCCGGCTGCACTGCAGATCGTGCTCGCCACGACCGAGGCGCTCGGCAAGGGTGCACTGTCGAAGAAGGAAATCGAAGCGATCAAGCTCGCGATCAGCGGCGCAGTGGATTGTGACTACTGTCTCGCTGCCCACTCGCTGGCAGGCAAGAAGGTCGGCATTCCCGTCGACGACGTGATTGCGCTGCGCGAAGGCCGCGATTCCGCCGATGCGCATCTGAATGCCATCGCGACGTTCGCACGCACCGTGTTCACCTCGCGTGGCACCGTGCCGGCAGAAGTGGTCGATGCCGTGAAGGAAGCCGGTTACAGCGACCAGCAGATCACCGAAACGCTGCTCGCGATCGCCGACATCACCTTTACGAACCTGTATAACCGGGTCAACGACACGGTCGTCGATTTCCCGAAGATCTGATGTCGTAAGCGGGTCTTGAACCTGCAATCCCGCGGCGGGCTTCGGCTCGCCGCGGGCCGTTGCGATTGTCGCGCGCATGAAGATCCGCAGCGCGCAACGGCTTATTTGTAGCAAGTTGATTCAAGTCTCCTGGGGCAAAGGGGCGATCCGCTAGAATGAGGCTCGCTTTTCAAACCAAGGAGATACGCGTGAAATCAGTTGTTGCCCTGCTCGCCGCGGCCGCGCTCGCATCGGTGGCGCTTACCGCTAACGCTGCATCGACGGAAAAGCTGCCTTCCGGCGTCGTCGTCGAACATCTGACGCAGGGAAGCGGTCCGCAGCCCACGGCTGCCGATACCGTGCGCGTCAACTACCGCGGCACGCTCGCGAACGGCACCGAGTTCGACGCTTCGGCCAAGCATGGCGGCCCCGCAGAATTTCCGCTCGGCCGCGTGATTCCTTGCTGGACCCAAGGCGTCGCGACCATGAAGGTCGGCGAAAAAGCCAAACTAACCTGCCCGGCTGCGACGGCTTACGGTTCGCGCGGTGTCGGCGTGATTCCGCCGAACAGCGATCTGACCTTCGAAGTCGAACTGCTCGCCATCGTCAAGTAAGCCCGGTTATCTCCCGGATAACCCTTCCGGCAACCCGGCCATCGTGCCGCCGGGTGAAGCCGGCAGCAGCGCCCGCAGCGGCGCTGCGAACCTCTCTCAACGCAAGACCCTGCAACGTGTGCGCGCCGCTTGACTGGCCCGCCACTCCGCCTTGCGGCGCCCGTTATCGTTAACGCTGGCTGGCCGAACGCAAATTGGCGTGATAACTAAACGTTCTTGCGGAGAATCAAGTCGGACGATTGGGATTCTGTCACCAATATGAAAAACTGCGCGCTCAGAATCCCGCAAAAAATAGAATCTGCACGACGGGGTGTAGGGTGACCAGAAAACAAAGAGTGCTGTTCCTTTGCAGGGACAACGCGACGCTTAGCATTTTGGCGGAAGCCTTGCTACGCGAGCTGGACGGATTGCATTTCGACGCATTCAGCGCGGGCCTCGAACCCGCCGACAAGGTTCACGCCGCGGCGATGGGCGAGTTGCGCCATGGCTTTTCGAGTCTCGAACTGCTCAATCCCAAGAGCTGGCTGGAATTCACGAGCGAATGGGCGCCGGAGATGGACTTCGTGGTGACGCTGTGCGATGAATCGGCGCGCGTCGACATGCGCGCGTTCCACGGCGCGCCGAAGCTCAGTCACTGGGCGCTGACGCCGTCCGCCTATGCCGCCGCCGGCACGATCGAGAACGCGTTCTGGCAGATCCTCAAGCGTGTCGAAGGCTTTATTGCGGCCGAGCGCCGCCCCTGGCCATCGCTGAAATTGTCCGCCGTGGCCGAGTGTTCATCCGAAGCGTGTGACCTGCTGATGAGCGGCCAGTAACACGCAATGCCTGCACGGCAGTGCGCTGTCTGGCGCCCGGCGGAGCGTTCTGCAGGGATTCAGCGGCGTGCGGTGCGCGAGCGCAAGGTCTCGCGCACACGCTTGGCCGCGAATAGCGGCACATAGTCGAGAATGCGTGCGTCGCGTTGATACGCCTGCACGGCATCGGTGTACATCTGCGAGACGACTTCTTCGGGGGCATCGGTGGATTCTGCGATTTCGTGCACGATCTTCTGCGAATCTTCCGTCTTCATGCATGCCTCCGTTCATCAGTCGGTTGTCAGAATCCTGAATTGAAGGACATGCATTGCGCACACGCCAATAGAACTTCGCAATCGGTGCGCCCGCGTGCCGATGCTGCGAAGTCACGCGCGAAGAAACCCTGTTTGATCAGACAGATAGCGCGTGCGCCCAGAACTTTTCCACAGGTCTTTCAACAGAAATTGTGGATAACGTGGATGCAAAACGCTTGCATCGCACGTTGCGCGGCACTTGCCTATTCAAGCCACTTGCGCACGTCTTTTTCCCAGTCGGGGTCGCCGCAGCCTTTCGGGTTCTCAGGTCCGAGCACGGTGATATAGCCCTTGCTCTTCATGCACGACTCGTAAGCGCGCACCTTCGTGCATTGCCCCGGCCCGGCGTTGCGCGACACCGTCTTGCACTGTGCGACGGTGCGGTCCATCGGGCCGAAGTCCAGGTCGCCCGCGTTGGTGGAGGTCGAGGCGTCCGCGCCTGTTAGCGAAAATTCGACGGGACCGGTGTGAGTGCAGGCTGAGGTCAGCATCGCGAGCGAAGCCGCTGCGACAAGAACATGCGCACGCAAGATCATGGTTCGTTTCCTTGTTGATGTTGTTGGCCGTCTGCTGGAAAGCTATTCGCCGATCAGATGCAGCACGATATCGCGCCCCTGCGGCCTTGCGCGATGCTCGAACAGATAAATCCCTTGCCATGTGCCGAGCACCATGCGGCCGTGCTCGACGGGTATCGATAACTGTACCTGCGTGAGTGCGGTGCGCAGATGCGCGGGCATATCGTCCGGACCTTCCGTGTCGTGCTCGTAGCGCGTCGGGTCTTCGGGCGCGAGCATGGCGAAGTGCCGTTCGATATCGCGTTGCACGGAAGAGTCCGCGTTCTCCTGAATCAGCAACGACGCCGACGTATGGCGGCAGAACACGGTGAGGATGCCTGTCTCGATCGACGTATCGTGCACGAAGGCCGCGACTTCGTGAGTGAACTCGGACAGGCCGCGGGCGCGCGCCCGCACGTTCAGATGGTGAATGGCCTGGCGCATGAATCGTTCTCCATTGTGCTGTGTGACATGCCGTGGATGCGTTGCGCCGAGTTTACCGCGAGCCGCGCAGCGGATCGCATGATGCGAAAAGGTCTATGCTGGGACTACAGTGCCACGGGCGTCGTGGCAAAAACGCTGCAGGGAGACAACCAGCATGGAACGCGACGAATTCATCGAGGCATTGAAGCGCGAAGGCTACGCCGAAATCGTGACCGTCACGCGCGACGCGCACGGCACGCTCGATCATCACACGCATCCGTTCGAAGCGAAGGCGCTGATCCTGCATGGCGAACTGACGATACGCATCGGCGCCACGGATCACCTGTACATAACGGGCGATGTATTCCATCTGCAAGCGAATGTAAGCCATTCGGAACGCTTCGGGCCCGAAGGCGTTCAATATCTGGTCGGCCGCAAGTAGCCGCGACGGAGGCGGGCAAAGCGCCTGCACGCTTCGCATCGAGCCGTTACTATTTTCGATGCGTTGGCATCTATCGTGCCGATGTCTTGTCGCTCATATTCACCATCGAGGAGGTTCTGAATGCCTACGTCCACGACGCCCGTCTGGTTTATCACTGGCTGCTCAACCGGCTTTGGCAAGGAACTCGCTCTTGCGGTGCTCGCGCGCGGCTGGCGCTGCGTGGCGACGGCGCGGGACGCCGCGTCGCTGGCCGGGCTGGCCGAGCCGGGCAGCGACGCCGACGCCCGCCTGGCGCGCGTGCAGCTCGACGTGACCGATGCCGCGCAGATCGCCGCCGCTGTCGACACCGCGCAGCAGCGCTTCGGCGCAATCGACGTGCTGGTCAACAATGCGGGCTATGGTTATCAATCGTCGGTCGAGGAAGGCGAGGAAGCGGAGATCCGCGCGCAGTTCGACGCGAACGTGTTCGGCCTGTTCGCGATGACGCGCGCCGTGCTGCCGGGCATGCGTGCGCGGCGCAAGGGGCATGTGGTGAACATTACGTCGGTGGCAGGGCTGGCGGGCTTTCCTGGCTCGGGTTACTACGCGGCGAGCAAGCACGCAGTGGAAGGCTGGTCCGATTCGCTCGCGACGGAAGCCGGGCCGCTCGGCATCCACGTGACCTGCGTCGAGCCTGGCCCGTTCCGCACCGACTGGGCGGGACGCTCGTTGAAGCAGACGCCCAACCGTATCGCCGATTACGCGGAGACGGCGGGCAAGCGCATGCAGACCACGGCGCAATACAGCGGCCATCAGCCAGGCGACCCTGTGCGCGCCGCGCAGGCCATGATCCGCCTCACGGAAGCCGACAACCCGCCGCGCCATCTCGTGCTCGGCGCATTCGGCGTCGATGCGGTGTCGAAGCGTCTGCATGCCACGCTCGCCGATATCGACGCGTGGCGCGAGACGAGTCTCGGTGCGGATTTTCCTGACGCTTCGCGATAGCGAGCGCTAACCTTCGCGTGGGCGACGACTGGTTTTACGCGGGCCGCGCGGCGTCGGGATAGTATTGCGGCGCTTCGCGGCGATCGAACATGCCGTAATCGCGCACCACACGCACGCTGCGCAGTCGCGCGCCTGCTGGAAAGGCCAAGGCGCTCGCGAAGGCACTGGCGGCCTGTACGTCGCGCCACGCGGTCAGCAGGATGATGTCGCCCGGCGTCAGCACCGCGTCGAACACGTCCCACGCTGCGAGGCCCGCGGCGTCTTCGCGCAAGCCCAGGAAGCTCGCGACGCCGCATGCCCCCGCCTGTTTTACCCACTCCGCGTCACGCCGAGCATCGATCAGTACGATGGTGGTCGCATCGCCTGTTTCGGTTTCGTCGAGTCGTTGCTCGTGCAACGTGTGTCCGGCGGGCAGCCGCGTGTCGTGTGTGATCTGGCCGACGCGCAGCCGGTAATCGCTGAAGGTCTGCGTGCGGCCTTTTTCCTGCACGCCGTGATGCATCGCCTGCGTGCGCCATCGCACCAGCGCTTTCTCGTCGCGCCAGCCGGACAGCGATAGCAGCACGCCTTCGCGCGTGAGACTGGCATAGCGGACGTTATCGACGAAGCCGTCGATCTGTTCCAGCTCCGGCTTCAGCATTTTCGCGTAGCCGAGATACGTGTCCCATCGGTCCGCACGTGGCTGCACTTCGAACAGCACTGAAAACATCGTGTTCTCCTGTTCAGACGCGCTAAACGCGCTCAGACGGCTGCGATGCAGTCGATCTCGATGTCGAACCGCCCCGGCCATGCAGGCACGCACACAAAGATGCGCGCGGGCGGATCCTTTGGAAAATAGCGCGCGTAAATCGCGTTGACGGCGGCGAACTGCTCGACCGACGTGCAATACACGTTGCACTTGAGCACGTTGTCGAGCGAGGAGCCGGCCGTTTCGACGCAGAGCTTGAGTTGCTCGAGGACCAGTTCGGTCTGGCGTTCGAGCGGCACATCGGCCACTTCACCTGTTTCGGGATCGAAAGGCGGCAGGCCCGACACGTAGATCGTGTCGCCATGCCGCGTGACGACGGACGTCGGCGCCTTCCAGCGTTCCAGCCAGCCCGACAGCGGTTCCACCCTGATGATTTCACGTTTCATTGCTGTGCACTCTCCTCGCATGATCTGGCTGCCATCGTAGCGCCGCGGGCTGCGCCGACGTTTCAGGCTGACACGAAATGACGGGTGCGATTGCGCAAAAGCGCTGCTCATTTTCCACTCATTCTGCGAGCTTACGATGCATACATCGAAAGAACGCAGCGCACCCGCCAACGCGGCGCGCTGCTTACAGAGGGGAACACCATGAACAAGTCATTCGTAACAGCATGTGCTTCGGCACTCGTCGTCTCGCTCGCACTGAGCGGCTGCGCAACCTTCGACGGCTCACCCAACGTCTACAGCGCATCGCAGGCGCAGCGTGAGGAAAGCGTCCGTTTCGGCACCGTCGAAAGCGTGCGTCCCGTCACCATCGATACCAGCAACGGCCAGCCCGGCTTTCTCGGCGCGTTGGGTGGCGGCGCGATTGGCGGCATTGCCGGCAGCGCGATCGGCGGCGGACGCGGCTCGATCCTGACGGGCATCATCGGCGGCATTGCGGGCGCTGTGGCGGGCAACGAGGTGCAGAACCACTTCGAGAAGAAGCAGGGCGTGGAAATCACCGTGCGCCTGGACGATGGCTCGCTGCGCGCCATCACCCAAAGCACCGACGGTCCGATGTTCTACGCAGGCCAACGCGTGCGGTTGCTGTCGGATGTCGGCGTGACCCGCGTGACGCTGTAAGCGCTGGTACGGCAACGAGCGGCAACGGGCAGCACACGCCGCAACCCGGCAAGCAAACGAAGGAGACCATCATGTTCATGCGCGATGACGTGATCTACGAGTTTCATCACATCGGCATCCCGACCAGCGAAGTGCGCGAAGGCGAGCGCTACAGCCCGCAGTACCGGATGTACACGAGCGACAGCGACTGCAAGCTCGCACGCATCCAGTATCACCGCTTCGAAGCCGACAGCCCGCTGCACGAACTGATGCGTCGCATGCCGCATCTGGCGTTCAAGGTCGACGATCTCGAGCGGGCCATCGACGGCAAGGAGGTCGTGCTCGGCCCCTACGAACCGATCGACGGCTTCCGCGTGGCGGCGATCATCGATGGCGGCATGCCGGTGGAACTGATCCAGACCGTGCTCGACGATGAAGAAATCTGGAGCCGCGCGGTGACGGGCCGGCACGCGCGGCTGTACTGCGCACAGTACGAGGCTTGAACTACGCGGCGCGTTGCACCCACGCGCGCCAGCCGCCGTATGGCGTGATGTCGGTGGCGCCTTCGATGCCGTATGCCTCGCAGACAAAGCCCGTTTCCCAGCTGCCGTCCGCCAGTTCGACTTTGCCCAATGCAAGCGGCGCAGGAATGGCGGCGAGAAACGAGCCTGCTTCGCTCGCAGGCATGTCCCACACTTCGACTTCGATTGCCGTGCCGTTCGCGCTGTCGCGCATCATGCCCGGCCGTTGTGTCGAGCCGCCCGACGCGAGCGCATACAGTCGATAACGCGGCGCGCTCGTGGTCCTGCCGACAAGCGTTGCACCTCGCGCGGTCAACTGCCCGTTCAGCGGCAACCCTTCGAGATGCGCCCCGCACACCACCAGCTTCATGCGGTCGTGACGGGCCGCATTGGAAGGCACGTTCGCATCCTGCTGCGCGCCGCCGATCGGCGGCACGGCGAGCTTGCGATGCAGCGCATCGGCGACGCTCAGCAGATACTGATCGGTGAATGCGCGGCCGAACAGCGTCACGCCCCACGGCAGGCCGTTGCGCATAAAACCGGCAGGCGTGGCGACGGCCGCGTAATCGAGCAGGTTCATGAAGTTCGTGTAATGCCCCAGCAGCGAATTCGCGCCGACAGGATCGCGTTCGAGTTCGTCGAGCGTCACTGCACGCGGAATGGACGGCGTCAGCACGCAATCGAGTCCGGCGAGCACGGCATCGCAGCGCTGCTTCAGCGCCTGCAGTTTGTACTGCGCGCGGAAGGCATCGACGGCGGTGGTGCCGGGCGCTTTCGCGAGCACATCGCGAATCACGGGCAGCACGGCGTCCGGCTGCGATTCCATCAACGCGCCCGTCACGCTGTAGCGCTCGGCGACCCACGGTCCTTCGTAGAGCAGATGCGCGGCCTCGATGAATGGCGCGAAGTCGATCTCGACCGCTTCGCCGCCGATCGCTTCGAGCGCTGCACGGGCCTGCGCGAACAGTGCAGGGCTTTCTTCGCAGCCCGCATATTCGAGCTGACGCGGCACGCCGAAACGAAAATGCTTCACGGCGCCGAAGGCCGTTACGTCGTTCCATTGCGGATTGGCGCGGCTGTAGGCATCGGCGGGATCGTGGCGCGCGGTGAGCGCGAGCAGTTCGCTCGCCTCGCTGGCTGTCGCGGTGAAGTAGGTCACGCAGTCGAGCGTGCGGCACGCAGGCACGACGCCCGCTGTCGATAGCAAGCCCTTCGTGCCTTTCGTGCCGACGAGATTGTTCAGTGCCGCAGGCACGCGGCCCGAACCCGCCGTGTCGGTGCCAAGCGAGAAGCTCGCGACGCCGAGCGCGACGGCGAGCGACGACCCCGCACTCGACCCACCCGAAGGATACGCAGCGTGCACGCTGTTGCGGCACTTGCCATAGGGCGAGCGCGTGCCGTTCAGACCAGTGGCGAACTGGTCGAGATTGGTCTTGCCGACCGGCACCGCACCGAGCGCGATCAGCTGCGCGACGAGTGTTGCGGTTTCGTCAGGCGTGTATGCAAAGGCCGGGCAGGCGGCCGTGGTCGGAATGCCCGCGAGATCGATGTTGTCCTTCAGCGCGAATGGCACGCCATAGAGCGGCAGCGATTGCGCGTCGCGTTCGTCCAGTGCGGCGAGATAAGGCTCGATTTCAGCGTCGGACAGCAGATGAATGAACAGATGAAAGTCCGGGTTCAGCGCGGCGGCGCGCTTGCGCAACGCGCCGATCAGTTCGCGCGGGGTCGTGCGGCCTGCACGGTACGCGGCGCGTACGGCAGGAAGACGCAGATCGAATGAATCCATGTTCGATGATTCCTTGAATGCGTTGTTTGAAGCGCGCGTCACGCGTGCTGTTCGATCACGACGACGCGCTGCCCCGCGCGAACGGGCGAACCGGGCGCAACGTGAATCTCGCCGACGGTGCCCGCGCAAGGCGCGATCACGGAGATCTCCATCTTCATCGATTCGATCACGAGCAGCACGTCGCCGGCTTCGACGCTTGCGCCGGGTTCGACGCGCACCTGCCACAGATTACCCGCGATCTCGCTATCGACGGCGATCTGGCCTTCCGTGAGCGGCGCGATATCGGCCTCTGCGGCGACGGGCGGCTCCAGCGTTTCTTCGTTGCTGCCTGCTTCATGCCAGCGCTGGCGCTCTGCCTGAAACGCCGCTTGCTGGCGCGTGCGGAACTGCGCGATGTCGTCCGACTCGCGTTCGAGAAACGCCTGATAGTCAGCCAGCGACAACTCCGTCTCTTCGATCTTCAACGGATAACGTCCGAGCGGAAACGCTTCGCGGATACGCAGCAGTTCGTCGGCGGAGACTTCGTAAAAGCGGATCTGATCGAAAAAGCGCAACAGATAAGGACGCCCCGCGAAGTCCGCGACATCGCGATAGCGATTCCACATCTGCAGCGTGCGTCCGACGAACTGATAGCCGCCGGGACCTTCCATGCCATACACGCACAGATACGCGCCGCCGATGCCGACCGAGTTCTCCGCTGTCCATGTGCGCGCCGGGTTGTACTTGGTCGTCACCAGCCGATGACGCGGATCGAGCGGCGTCGCGACGGGTGCGCCCAGATAGACATCGCCGAGTCCCATCACCAGATAGCTGGCATCGAAGACGACACGTTTTACAGCGTTGATCGAATCGAGGTCGTTGATGCGGCGGATAAACTCCAGATTGCTCGGGCACCACGGCGCGTCCTTGCGCACGGTGGTCATGTACTTGTCGATAGCAAGCTGGCACGCAGGATCGTCCCACGATAGCGGCAGATGCACGATACGCGACGGCGCGCGCAAGTCCTTTTGCAGCAGCACGCGTTGCCATGTTTCGGCAACGTGATCGAGCAGTGTGGCAAGCGGCAATTGCTCGGGCTGATAGTGAACCTGCAGCGAACGGATGCCCGGCGTCAGATCGATCACGCCTGGCAACTGCAGCGCTTCGAGCGATTGCATCAGCGCGTGGCCGCGAAAGCGCAGCACGAGATCGAGTTCGGGCGGGCCGATTTCGAGCAGCAGATGCGTGTCACCGGAAAGACGCGCGACGAGTTGCTCGTGGCCTTCGCCGACATGCAGCACGATGGGCGACTGCAGGTGCTTATCTGGCTTCGATGTATTCGCGACATTCGCAGCGTTCGCAGCATTCGCAGCAGTGAGCGATGCCACCTCTTCGGCGCGCGCAAGCGCCGCTGCGCGTGCCGTCGCGATATCGACTGGCGCGAAGCGCACCTTGTCGCCGGCCTTCAACTGACCGATCTGCCACAGGTCCGCTTCGATGACCGTCACAGGACACACGAAGCCGCCAAGGCTCGGACCATCCGGGCCGAGAATCACAGGCATGTCGCCCGTGAAATCGATTGCGCCGACGGCATATGGATTGTCGTGAATGTTCGACGGATGCAGGCCCGCTTCGCCGCCATCAGCGCGCGTCCACTCGGGTTTGGGACCGATCAGGCGCACACCGGTGCGGCTCGAATTGAAGTGGATTTCCCAGTCGGTATCGAGAAACTGCTCGATATAGCGTGCGCTGAAGTATTCGGGCGCGCCATGCGGGCCGTAGATCACGCGCAGCACGCGCACGTCGTCCAACCGATGCGCGAGCGAGGCAGGCAATGCAGCCCCTGCCTCGCGATCGGTCAACGCATGCAGATGCAGCACGTCGCCGGCACGCAGCGCGCGCCCGCCGTGGCCGCCGAACTGGCCGAGCGTGAACGTGCTGCGACTGCCGAGATAGTGCGCAACGTCGAGGCCACCGCGCACGCACAGATAGGCGCGCGCGCCTGCGCCGCGTATCGTGCCGAGTGCGAGCGTCGAGCCTGCCGGTACGAACAATGTCGTGTTCATCGGCTGAGGGATGTCGTCGAGCATTACGGGCAGCGTCGCGCCCGTCACGGTGACGACAGCATCGGTATTGAAGCGCAGCGTGGGCCCGCTCATCGTGATTTCGAGGGCGGCTGCCTGTGCGTCGTTGCCGAGCAGACGATTGCCCAACCGCAGCGCGCGGTCGTCCATCGGGCCTGAAGGCGGCACGCCGACGGCCCAATAGCCCGGACGGCCCGGATAGTCCTGCACAGTCGTCTGCGTGCCGCCGCTGATCACTTCGAATGTCGATGCGCGATATCGCAGGCCTTCGAGGCAACGCGTCCACGGATGGCCGCTGGCGAACGGCGCATCGGCAAGAATCTGCCGCAGATAATCGCGGTTCGTTTCGACGCCGTAGATGCGTGAGGCTGCGAGCGCGGCGTCGAGCGCTGCTCGTGCTGCATCGCGAGTCGGTTGCCAAGCGATCAGTTTCGCGAGCATCGGATCGAACCAAGGTGGCACTTCGCAACCCGCTTCGATCCACGTGTCGATGCGCAATGCGCGGCCGTCGGCAGAAGGGAACGACACATCGGTCAACAGCCCCGGACAGGGCTTGAAATCGCGGCCCGGATCTTCTGCATAGAGACGTGCCTGGATCGCATGCCCTTGCGGTTTCAGATCGCGCGACAACACATCGAGCGGCGCGAGCGTGCCTGCAGCAAGCTCGATCATCCAGCGTACGAGGTCGACGCCCCACACCTGTTCCGTTACGCCGTGCTCGACCTGCAAGCGCGTGTTGACTTCGAGAAAGTAGAAACGTGCGGCGTCGCTGTCATAGACGAATTCGACCGTACCTGCCGACCGATACGAGACCGCTTGCGCAAGGCGAATCGCCGCATCGCACAGCGCGGCCTCGACGCCATCAGGCAGATTCGGCGCAGGCGTTTCTTCGAGTACCTTCTGGTTGCGACGCTGCACCGAACAGTCGCGCACGCCGAGCGCGATGGCTGCGCCTTTGCCGTCGCCGAACACCTGCACTTCAAGATGTCGCGCTTTCTCGATGTACTTTTCGAGGAACACGCCGGCATCGCTAAAGTTGTTTTGTCCGAGACGTTTGACGTTATCGAACTGCGCCGCAAGTTCCTCGGCAGAACGGCACACGCGCATGCCGATGCCGCCGCCGCCCGCCGTGCTTTTCAGCATCACGGGATAGCCGATCCGTTCGGCTGCTTCCAGCGCGGCGTCGAGGCCATCGAGCAGGCCTGTGCCTTCGAGCATCGGCACGCCCTGTTCCGCAGCGATCGCGCGCGCCGTGTGCTTGAGGCCAAACGCGCGCAGTTGTTCAGGCGTCGGCCCGATGAACGCGACGCCCGCCGCTTCGCATGCTTCGGCAAAGGCCGCGTTCTCCGACAGAAAGCCATAACCCGGATGAATCGCCTGCGCGCCTTGTGCACGCGCGATCTCCAGAATCTTCGCGATGTCGAGATACGTGACGCTCGCCGCGCCGTCGCCGAGACTGCACGCCGTATCGGCGAGACTGACGTGGCGGCTCGCGCGGTCCGCTTCGCTATAGACGGCGACGCCTTTTACGTCGAGTTCGCGCAGCGTGCGCAGAATGCGGCAGGCAATCGCGCCGCGATTCGCAATGAGGACTTTATCGAACATGAGTGGATGTTCAATGCGTGGGCGGGCCGTCCCGCCACGTGGGCATGCATGCCGAGGTCGTCCACGGCAGATCGCTTTGTATCCGGAAAGCGTGCGATGGTTAGCGCTTCGTGCGGTCGATGCGCATGAAACGCTCAGCGCGCACTTTCATCACGGTGTAGAACCATACGCGCAAGTTGCTCAGTTCCATATCGTCAGCTCCGCAGGAGTGGGGTTGTAGGCGTTGCACGGATTGTTCAGTTGCGGGCAGTTCGAGATCAGCACGATCACATCCATTTCGGCGCGCAATTCGACGTATTTGCCCGGCGCGGAAATGCCGTCTTCGAATGTGAGGCCACCCTCGGATGTGACGGGCACATTCATGAAGAAATTGATGTTGGCGGCGATGTCGTGCTTTGACAGGCGGCCATCGTGTGCGCACGCGCGCAGATAGTTATCGCGGCAGCTATGCATGTAGCGCTTTTCCAGCGCGTAGCGCACAGTGTTGCTCTCTTGCGCGCACGCGCCGCCGAGCGTGTCATGACGTCCGCACGTATCGGCGACGATGGTCAGCATCGGGTTGCCGAGATTCGAATAAAGCACCGTGCCTGTTGTCAGATAGAGGCTCTGCTGGCGGCGCAGCGTGCGTTGCGCGTCGTAGCGTTCGCGCGTATCGGCGAGGCTGTAGAACAGCGTGTCGATAGCCTGATTGCCTTCTACATCGCGAATGCGCAGCGTCTGGTCGGCTTTCACTTCCTTGAGCCACGGCTCGCCCGCAGGCAAGGTTTCCTGAAAGATCGCATCAGCGGGATTGAGCGTGCTGGTCGTAAGGGTGGATGTCGTCATGGCGCGCGTCCCGCTCAGAGAAAGAATCGTTCGGTATTGATGAAGCCGCGCGCGTTTTGATCGCATGACGTGCGGCAGATTTCGGCCACCTGGCTGTCGGCAGCAGTGAGCGTCAGCTTGACGGGCTTCGGCGCGTAATCCGGATTCGTGTCGAGTGGATGCTGGATCGCGGTCAGCACGACTAGCGTGTTCATCGGCGCATACAGTTCGATGTAGTCACCCGCCTTCGAATTGCCCGCGACGAAGCTGAGCGCGCCCGCATCCGTCACGTCGACACGGCTGAACAGATTCAACGTCATCAACAGGTCCGAGATGCCGAGTCCCCACTTGCCGAGTTCAACGAGCAGGTTGTCCGTGCCGTTGCGATAGAACGCATTGCGCAGTTCCTGATACCGGCCTTGTCCGTACTTCTCGAACACTTCCGCCGCGTCCGATACACCCGCGAGACTGTCGTGCCATCCACATGTATCCGCGACGATTGCGGCGAGCACGCGGCCCATATCGGAGTACAGGCAATGGCCTTTGGTCAGCTTCGCGGTGTGCTGGCACTTGAGCGTGTCAGGCAGGTTCAGGCGTTCGCTCTTTTCAGCGGCGTTGAAAAGCAGCATGGCGACGTTCGCGCCGCCGCGCGGATCGGTGATGCGCAGCAGTTGTCCGCGCTTGACGATCAGCGACGCATGGCCGCCGCCAGGCACGGTTTCTTCGAGCAATATGTCGTTCATGTGTGTGTCCTTTCTTCTGGTCATGCGGGCACGGCGAGCAGCGGCGGAATCGCCATGGCTGCGTGCGCTTCGCGCATACCGTTACGTTCGAGAGGAATGTCGTAGGTGATACGCGCGCCATAGGCCTGCGGCGCGTGTGGATCGATGCGCACCTTGTCGAAAACGAGCACGCGGCTGCCGAGCGTGAAACCTTCTTTCAGGTCGTGCGTGACCATGAAGACGGTGAGCTTCGCTTCGCGCCACAACGCAGTCAGCAGTTCGTGCATATCGCGGCGAATGCCGGGATCGAGTGCGCCGAACGGTTCGTCGAGCAGCAGCACGCGCGGCTTCATCACCAATGCCTGAGCAAGTGCAAGACGTTGCTGCATGCCGCCTGACAGTTGATGCGGATACTTGTCGAGTGAATCGGCGAGACCGACACGCGTCAGCATCGCGACGGCTTCATCTTTTGCGAGCTTGCGACGCGCACCAAAGAGCCGTCCTGTGAACCGCGCATGCGGCAATTCGAGGCCGAGCATCACGTTGCGCAGCACCGTCAGATGCGGAAACACCGAATAGCGCTGAAACACCACGCCGCGATGCGGGTCCGGCTCAGGCGGCAGCGGTTCGCCATCCAGCAGGATTTCGCCACGCGTCGGACGTTCCTGGCCCAGCAGCAGACGCAGAAACGTCGACTTCCCGCAGCCCGACGCACCGACCATCGAGCAGAACTCGCCTTCCGCGATGCGCAGATTGAGCCGCTCCAATACGACCTGATCGTCGTACTGCTTCCACAGGTTGCGGATTTCGATCATGCGCGGCCTCCGTTGTACCAGGGGAACGCCCACTGCGTGAGACGGCGCAGCGCTTCATCGATCAGCCATGCGAGCAGCGTGATCCACGCGACGTACGGCAGGATCACATCCATCGCGAGATAACGGCGTACGAGAAAGATGCGATATCCCAGCCCATCCGTCGATGCAATTGCTTCCGCCGCGATCAGAAACAGCCACGCCGAAGTCAGCGCCAGACGCAGCGCAATCAGCAGACGCGGCAACAGTTGCGGCACGATCACGCGCAGAATCAGCGTCCAGCTCGATGCACCGAGCGTTTGCGCCTTGATCCACAGTTCTTCAGGGATCTCGCGTGTGCGTTGCTGAAGATCGCGAATCATCATCGGCGTGATGCCGATCACGATCAGCACGACTTTCGACAATTCGTCGAGACCGAACACGATGAACAGAATCGGCAATACGGCGAGCGGCGGGATCATCGAGATCACCGTGATGAACGGCGACAGCGTTGCGCCCGCCAGCGGCAGGCTGCCCGTCGCGATGCCGAACACCAGTGCAATCGCCGCACTTGCAACCAGTCCGATACCGAGCCGCTTCATGCTCGACACCGTGTCGTCCCACATCATGTACTCGCCCGTGCGCTTGTCTTCGCTGAACGCGTATTCGTGCAATGCGTCCTTCATCTGCGTGGCGCTCGGCAGCAGCTTGTCGTCGGGATTGGCCTGCAGCCGCAACGACGAGCCGGTGAAGTACACCGCGATCAGCACGATGAAGGGCAGCAGCAACAGCATCAGACTGCCGGTGCGGCCAGGATGTCGGTTGATGAGCCGCATGGGCCTCTCCTTCAGAACGGCGCGGCGTTTAGAGCTTGCCTTGCGCGGCCATGCGCACGTAGGTCGGATCGAAGCGCAGCTTCAGGTTGCTCTTGCTGCCCACGACGACGTTGTTATCGAACGCCATGCCCACTGCGCCCGCATTCGGCGCGCCCTTGCCGAGCAGGCCGTGATCGAACGAGAACTGCGCGACGCGTGTCATGATCTTCGGCATGTTCGGGCTGGTGGCGAAATCGAGTGCCTGTTGCGGCGTGTAGAAGAGGGCCGTGGTGGAGAGTTGCGCCTTGTAGCCGGCGAGGTCGGTGCCCGATGCCTTGGCCATCTCGGTCAGCGCGGTCTGGCTGTCAGGCGTCGTGCCGTGCATCGTCTGCATGATCTCGAACCATGCGCCCGTGAGTGCCTTGCCGAGCGCGGGGTTGTCATGCAGCGTCTTCGTGTTGACGACCATCATGTCCATGATTTCGCCGGGAATGCGGCTCGAATCGAACACTTCCGTGACGTTCGGCTTTGCCTTCAGATCGGCGAGCATCGGGTTCCATGTCACGGCGTTGTGCACGGTGGGCGTCGCGAATGCGCCGGAAATATCGGCGTCGGACGTGTTGACGGTCTTGATGTCGCGCTCGCTCATGCCTGCCGATTCGAGCGCACGTGCCAGCAGATAATGCGAAACGGAGAGTTCGACGAGATTGACGGGCTGACCCTTCAGGTCCGCGACCTTCTTGCCTGCACCCTTGATGAGCACGCCGTCGTTGCCGTTCGAGTAGTCGCTGACGATGAGTGCCGTGCTGTCCACGCCGCCCGTGGCGGGAATGGTCAGCGCGTCCATGTTGGTCATCGCGCAGCCGTCGAACTTGCCGGCTGTGTACTGGTTGATCGATTCGATGTAGTCGTTCAGTTGCACGACATCCACGTTGATGCCGTACTTCTTCGCCCATTTGGACATGATGCCTTGCGTCTTCGCATAGCCCCACGGCATCCAGCCGGCGTAGATAGTCCAGCAGACCTTGAAGTCTTTACGGGCTTGAGCAAACGAAGGAGTGGAGACGCACAGGGAGAGAGCGACGGCGGCAGCGGCGAAAAAACGGAGCTTGCGCATGAGGTTGACCTCGCAGGGACGGTTATCGACGGCAGGAGCGGCGCGACGCATCGCGTTCTCTCCCGGGCTTTTATCCCGCCGTGTAACCTCATCGAGGTCGACAACTCTCGGACCAGCGTCGGACATCGATTGAATCGATGCGCGACCGGAACCCTAGTCGTCCATTTACCAGATTGTGACTACTAAACCGGATGCTGCACCGGCTCCTGTGCTTTACTAAGCGATAAGCGTGCCATTGCTGTCTTTACGTGGAATCGGCCGTTTGCGCGCACATCTTGTGCACAAGATTGAAGCCACGTCGCAATCTGCTTGCGCGCGTTCGCACCAGTCGGGTGCGTTCGATTCGGGTTATTTGCCGAGCCTTTCGGCGAGCGCATAGCGGCGCATGCAGCGCTCCATGCTGTCGAGAAACGCGTGATCGGCTGCGTTCATCTTGCGTTCGCGATGCCATAGCAGATGCACGTCGACATCGACGAGTCCTTCTTCGGGCGGCAAGCGCCACAAGCGTTGCTGCACCACGTCGTCGCGCACGATGTGCTCTGGCAGACAGCCGATGCCAAAGCCCGCGAAGATCAGGCGGCGCACTTCATCGAGCGATGGCGACGACGCGACGATGCGCCCCGTGAAGCCCTTCTGATCGCGAAACACGGTAAGCGGCGAAAGGCTGTCGCCGATCTGGTCGCTGGTAAACGACACGAAGTTTTCGGCGAGCAGGTCTTCCATCGTCAGCGGCGACTTGCCGTACAGCCTGTGATGACGCCCGCAGAAAATCGCGTAACGTTGCCGTAGAAAGCAGCGCATTTCCAGCTTGTCGTGCGGCGTGCGGCACAAGCCGAGGCCCGCCGTCGCCGTCTTCTGCAACAGCGACGAGATGATGTCGGACGAGCGCATTACCTCGATCTGCAAGTCGATACGCGGATACGCGCGATGAAAATCCGCAAGAAACTCGTCATACACGGGCGATTCGATCCGGCTGATAGTCAGCAGGCGAATCGAGCCGCTGATGTCTTCAGTGCGATCGTCGATTTCGGTTTCGAGCCGCGAGATGTTGCCGTAGATATCGCTGGCAATGCGATAGACCTCTTCGCCTGCCTGAGTCGGCGCGAAGTATGGGCCGCGCCGTTCGATCAGCTTGCGCTCCAGCGTTTCTTCGAGCCTTCTTAAAGCCTGGCTGACGGCCGGCTGCGTGACGTGCAGCCGCGCGGCGGCGCGGCTCAGGCTGCGTTCCTGCATGATCACGAGGTACGTGCGCAGCAGGTTCCAGTCGAGCCGGTCGTTCAGAAAGCGGGCGATATCGGAGCGCATCGAGCGTAACTATAAGCTGAATTTATGCGGCGAATAATAACTCGAAATTTGACTAATGTTTTCTGGACGCCGATAAATGTCACATGCCGTGGCGCGCGCCCGCCCGGAGAGAAGGGCGGACTATCCATCCCAACACCGCGCGCGCAACCACGGTTTCAACCCACGTCAGACGTGCATCAGGAGCCAGCATGACCCAAGCCATCAGTACCCGTCAGCCGGGACGCGCCGCCACGGCCGCGTTTATCGGCACGATGATCGAGTGGTACGACTTTTACATCTACGCGACCGCTGCCGCGCTCGTATTCGGCGAACTGTACTTTCCGTCGAGCGATCGCTTCATCAGCACGATGGCGTCTTTTGCGACCTTTGCAGTGGGCTTTTTCGCTCGTCCGCTGGGCGGCATCGTGTTCGGCCATCTCGGCGACCGTATCGGCCGCAAGAAGGCGCTGATGACCACGCTGATGATGATGGGCGTCGCGACGGTATGCGTCGGCCTGTTGCCGGACTATTCGAAAGTCGGCGTGCTGGCGCCTGTGTTGCTGGTTTTGCTACGCGTAGTGCAAGGCGTCGCCGTTGGAGGTGAATGGGGCGGCGCGGTGCTGATGGCGGGCGAACATGCGCCGCAAGGACGCCGCACGTTCTTCGCTTCGTTTGCTCAGCTTGGCAGTCCGGCGGGTTTGATTCTTTCGCTGATCGCATTTCGCGCGGTCACGTCGATGGACAAGGCGGACTTCATGTCGTGGGGCTGGCGTCTGCCGTTTCTCGCGAGTTCCGTGCTGTTGATCGTCGGTATCGTGATTCGTTTGGGCGTGAATGAATCGCCGGAATTCCAGCGCGTGAAGGAAACCAACCGCACCGCGAAGCTGCCTATCGCCGAAGTGTTCAGCTCGGCATGGGGTCTCGTGCTGCTGTGCATCGGCGCGAATACGATCGGCATCGCAGGCGTGTACTTCACCAACACCTTCATGATCGCGTACACGACGCAATACGTCGGCGTCACGCGTTCGATGATTCTCGATTGCCTGTTTGTCGTTGCCATCATCCAGTTTCTGTCGCAGCCGGTCGCGGCGTGGATCGCTGAACGGATTGGCGGCGCGCGCTTCCTGAAGATCGCCGCGCTGCTCGCGATGATCTCGCCGTATCCGATGTTCATGCTGGTGCAAAGCGGCGCGGTCGTGCCGATGGTGATCGGTATCGCGATTGCCGTGGTCTGCATGGCGAGCTTCTACTCGGTGATCGCGGGCTTTGTCAGCGGCATCTTCCCGACGCGTGTGCGCTACTCGGGCATATCGCTCGCGTATCAGGTGTGCGGCGCGATTGCGGGCGGCCTGACGCCGCTGGTCGGCACCTGGCTCGCTCATCGCTATACGGGCCAATGGTGGCCGCTTGCCGTGTTCTATACGTGCCTCGCGGGCATCTCGCTGCTGTGCATCGTAGCGCTCGACGCGCGCCGTGCCGCGCATGCCGATCAGGCCGAAGCCGTCGGCGCGCATTGAATCGAACTCACGTTGAACGACCCGGAAGACTCATGAAAGACCTGATGCAAATCGATGGCGCGCGCCTGTGGCAAAGCCTGATGGACATGGCGCAGATCGGCGCGACGCCGAAGGGCGGCGTGCGGCGGCTCGCGCTCACGGAAGACGATGTGCGTGGCCGCGATCTGTTCGCGCAGTGGTGCCGCGATGCGGGCATGACGGTGAGCGTCGATGAAATCGGCAATCTGTTTGCGCGTCGAGAAGGCGCACGCAAGGACGCTGCGCCTGTGCTGATCGGCAGTCACCTCGATACGCAGCCGGAAGGCGGACGCTTCGATGGCGTGTACGGCGTGCTTGCTGCGCTCGAACTGGTGCGCGCATTGAACGACGCGAATATCGTCACGGAAAAGCCGATCGAGATCGTCTCGTGGACTAA
Source organism: Paraburkholderia sp. C35 (assembly GCF_003121405.1). GTDB lineage: Bacteria > Pseudomonadota > Gammaproteobacteria > Burkholderiales > Burkholderiaceae > Paraburkholderia. The sequence continues at coordinate 60,283 of NZ_QBUY01000030.1, forward strand.
CGAGGAGGGTGCGCGCTTTACGCCCGCGATGCTCGGCTCGGCGGTGTTCACAGGCATCACCTCGCTGGACGAAGCGCTAAAGAAAGAAGACGCGGACCACATCACGCTCGCCGATGCGTTGAAGCAAAGCGGTTATCGCGGTGAGCGCGCCGTTAAAGGCCAATCCGTCGATGCCTATTTCGAAGCGCACATCGAACAAGGTCCCGTGCTGGAAGCGAACGGCACCACGATCGGCGTGGTGACGGGCGGACAGGCGATCCGTTGGCTCGACGTCAACGTGACGGGCATGGCCGCGCATGCGGGCACGACACCGATGCCGTATCGCAAGGACGCGTACTTCGCGAGCGCGCAGATGGCGCTGGAACTGGAGCGCATCGTTGCCGGTTACGCGCCGCGCGGACTCGTGACGATCGGGCAGATTGGTATCAGGAACGCGTCGCGCAACACGATTGCCGGCGACGTGTCGTTCACCGTCGATCTGCGTCATCCCGACGACAGCGAAGTCGATGCGATGGAGCGTGATTTGCGTGCAGCGTTCGCGCGCGTCGCGCAAGACCGCGGCGTACAGCTTGCCGTGGAAACGTATTGGCGCAGCCCGGCAACACCATTCGATAGCGAATGCGTTGCGCTGGTTGCGAATGCGGTTGAAGCTCTCGGTTATTCGAACGAACGCATTGTCAGTGGCGCGGGCCACGATGCGATTCATCTCGCGCGCTATTGCCCGACGGCGATGGTATTCATTCCGTGCGTCGACGGCTTGTCGCATAACGAAGCCGAAGATGCGCTGCCCGAAGACGTCACGCGCGGCACCAACGTGCTGCTCAATGCGGTGCTTGCCCGTGCAGGCGTGATGGCGACAGCGGACGTGCAATAAGAAAGGATCTGCAATGAAGACGTTTTTTCACCCGGAACAACTGCTGCATCATCCGCGCTCGTATCTGTCGCGTGGTCAGATGCGTGCACCGCAGGAAGTGCCCGAGCGCGCGGCGCGACTCGTGGCCGCAGCGAAATCGCTGGACTTCGATGTCGTCGAACCGGCGAATCATGGGACGGCGGCGATTGCCGCTGTGCATGATATGAACTATCTGCGCTTCCTCGAAGAAGCACATCGCGACTGGAAGAAGATGCCCGACGATTGGGGCGACGAAGTGATGTCGAACATCTACGTGCGCGATCCGAATCCGTTGCGTGGCGTGCTCGCGAAGGCGGCGCGTTATCTCGCCGACGGCAGTTGCCCGGTCGGCGCGAATACGTATCGCGCTGCATACTGGTCGGCGCAAAGTGCGCTGGCGGCGGCATCGGCTGTCAACGAAGGCGCGCGCGAAACGTATGCGCTGTGCCGGCCCCCTGGCCATCACGCGCGTGCCGATGCGGCAGGCGGGTTCTGCTATCTGAACAATGCCGCGATCGCGGCGCAGTCGCTGCGCAGCCGCTTCAAACGCGTCGCGATTCTCGACACCGACATGCACCACGGCCAGGGCGTGCAGGAGATTTTCTACGGTCGCGACGACGTGCTGTACATCTCCATTCACGGCGATCCGACCAACTTCTATCCGGTGGTTGCTGGCTATGAAGAGGAGCGCGGCGCGGGTGACGGCGATGGTTTCAACGTCAATCTGCCGATGCCGCACGGTTCATCGGAAGCGGTGTTCTTCGACAAGCTCGATGATGCACTGGCCGTGCTGAAGCGCTTCGAACCCGATGCGCTGGTGCTCGCGCTTGGCTTCGACATCTACAAGGACGATCCGCAATCGCAGGTGGCTGTCACGACGGAAGGCTTCGGGCGACTTGGCGAAAAGATCGGCGCGTTGAAACTGCCTTCTGTGATCGTGCAGGAAGGCGGCTATCACCTCGAAAGTCTCGAAGCGAATGCGCGGGCATTCTTTGGTGGCTTCATGGAAAAGCGCGCCTGAGGCGCGTGCTTTTCCAGTGAAGACAAGCAGCGTAACGTCAGCGTGACTCGTGGCTCATCGCTGCGCTGGCGAGCGCGGTGACCTCTGCGGGCGCGTGCTTTTTGCGCTCGCTGTACCGGTCAGTCAGATAGTCCGAACGATCGCGTACGAGTAGCGTGAACTTGTAGAGTTCTTCCATCACGTCGACGACGCGATCGTAGTATGCCGAAGGTTTCATTCGCCCATTCTCGTCGAACTCCTTGAATGCCTGAGCGACGGAACTCTGGTTCGGGATCGTCACCATACGCATCCAGCGGCCAAGCAAGCGCAGCGAGTTGACGGCATTGAACGACTGCGAGCCACCGCATACCTGCATGACGGCAAGCGTGCGTCCCTGGGTGGGACGCAGGCTGCCCGAAATCAGCGGCAGCCAGTCGATCTGATTCTTGAATACGCCTGTCATCGCGCCATGACGCTCGGGACTGCACCACACCTGTCCTTCTGACCACACCGACAACGCGCGCAGCTCAGCGACTTTCGGATGATCGGGCGGCACGCTGTCGGCCATCGGCAATCCGTGCGGATCGAACACTTTTGTTTCGGCGCCGAACTGCTGAAGAATGCGCTCGGCTTCGAGTGTCAGCAGCTTGCTGTACGACGTCGGCCGCAATGAACCGTAGAGAAGCAGAATACGCGGCGGATGTTGCGAGACCGCGCGCGGTTCGAGTTTCGCGAGATCAGGTGTGTCGAGGTGAAGCGCGTCGATGTTGGGAAGATCTGTCTGCATTGGCAATGGCGGTTACAGGGTGATGGCACGTGTAAGCAGCGTGGCGCCTGATGGGCACAGGCCAGCGGCTTGACGTGTAGTGAGTATGGTTGCTGGTGCGGTATCCCGGCTGGACTGCCGGAAGCCTGCCTTTTCGAAGAACGCGGCTTCGCTCGTCGTGAGCAGCCATGCGGTACGGGCACCGGCGTCGAACGCCGCGCGCAACAGCACGGCAAGCAGATTGCGGCCGATGCCTTTACCACGTTGCGCCCGCTCAACGACGACTGACCGCACGAGTGCGTCGGAGCCGTACTGCTCGAATCCCCCGTAGCCGAGGTGGACTCCCGTTAGCGTGGAGAACGAGAAGAAAACGCGATGGGGATCGCTCAGATCATCGGTTGGAAGTCCTGCATCGTGCAGAGCCTGCGTGAATGCAGCTTCGTCACCTGGGATCGCGCGAGCAACGATGAACGGCGTGCCTTCCTCCTTCAGGATCTCATGCTTGGGCACGGCGTCGAGCAACTCGATCACAGCATCCGATGGCCGGCATAGACGCGTGCCGCGCGGCGTTACGACAATCGGCCGGTTGATCAGAATGGGATGGGCGAGCATGGCGGAGATCAGTTGAGCGTCGCTCAACGCTGGATCGTCGAGTCCGAGTTCCCGATACGGCGTGCCTTTTATTCGAAGGACATCTCTGACCGCCATTCCGCTATCGGCGATCAGGCGTTCGAGCGTGGCGCGATCGGGTGGATGCTGCAGGTACTCGATCACGTGCGGGTTCTCTCCGGCTTCGCGCAGCAGCGCGAGCACGTTGCGAGACGTGCCGCAATCGGGGTTGTGATAGATGGTGACGCTCATCGCGCCTGCCACGTACGCGTGATCGCCCGCATCACGATCGGGCCGCCATTCCACAATCGGCACCCGCACAGCAGTTTTCAGTGAGGAACCCGATCAGGCCGGTCATCGCATCGAAGTTGGCCGAGTAATAGACGAAGCGTCCTTCCTGCCGGCCCGTGACGAGTCCGGCATGCGAAAGATCTTTCAGATGGAAGGACAGACTGGATGGCGACACGCCAAGTTGCTGCGCGATTTCGCCTGCGGGCAGGCCGTCGGGACCGGCAACAACGAGTGCGCGGAAGATCGCCAGCCGGGATTCATGGGCGAGCGCGCCAAGCGCTCGCACGACGAGATTCGGGTCCATCGGCCCAGCATAAAGCGATCGGTTCGATATTTCAAGGATTATTGAAATGATGGTGCCGATTACTGGCTATTGTTTGGTTTGCCAGCGCAGGGGGGAGTGCGGGAGAACAGCGGGTCGTGGAAGGTGCAGCGGGGAGCATGGCGAAAGATGCTTCGACGGTAGCTTCAGAAGCAAGCCCGGTTGCTAGTGTGTAAAACGGAAGTTGTGTGCGCGCCACACTGACGCAACGCCAATACGCGGCCGTCGCGAACAGACGGCAGACGCGAATGAAAACGGGCGCCCAGTGGACGCCCGTCAAAAGCCTTACAGCGTGAAGCCGATCAGCCCGGCATACGCGGCGATGCAGCCGGTGCGCGGTTGTTCGACGCGACACCCGTATCCGTCGGCCGCGCGGAGCCTTGCGCTTGCGCGACGAGGTTTTCCGCGGCCGGGCCGATTGCGTCGGGGAACGGCTTCGGACGCACGCCGATAGCCAGCACCAGCACGGCCATCGCGCCGAGCAGCACGAATTCGCGGCGGCCCAGATCACGCAGGCTCGACACACGCGTGTTCTTGACGGCACCCCACATCACGCGCTTGTACATCCACAGCGTGTACGCGGCGCTCAGGATCAGCGTCAGCGCAGCCGTCGCGCCAACCCAGAAGTTGAAGCGGATCGCGCCCATCAGCACCAGGAACTCGCCGACAAAACCCGACGTGCCCGGCAGGCCGACGTTCGCCATCGAGAACAGCATCGCGAAGGTCGCGAGCTTCGGCATCGAGTTGGCCACGCCGCCGTAGGCGTCGATGGAACCGTTCTTCGTGCGGTCGAACAGCATGCCCGTGCAGAGCAGCATCGCGCCCGACACGATGCCGTACGACAGCATCTGCACCACGGCGCCTTCCGTGCCCATACGGTCGAACGTGAACAGGCCCAGCGTGACGAGACCCATGTGCGCGACAGCCGAATACGCGAGCAGCTTGCGCATGTCGGTTTGCGCGAGCGCCAGCAGGCTGCCGTAGATCACCGCGATCAGCGACAACGCGATCATGGCCGGTGCGAAGAAGTGGCAGGCGTCGGGCACGATGGGCAGCGCGAAGCGCAGCAGGCCGTAGCCGCCCATCTTCAGCATGCCGAGCAGCACGGCGGCGCCCGTCGGGCCGTCTGAGTGGACGTCAGGCAGCCACGTGTGCACGGGCCACATCGGCACCTTCACGGAGAACGCGGCGATGAAGCCGATGAACACCATGATCTGCGGGATGAAGTCGAGCTTGAGCGTGCGCCACGTAGCGATGTCGAACGTGTGCGACTGCGCCCACAGGTAGATCAGCGCGGCCAGCATGGCCAGCGAGCCGACCAGCGAGAAGAAAAAGAACCGCACCGCTGCATAGACGCGGCGCTTTTCGCCCCACGTGCCGATCAGCAGGTACAGCGGAATCAGCGACGCTTCGAAGAAGACAAAGAACAGCATGCCGTCCATCGACGTGAACACGCCTTGCATGCAGCCCGACAGCAGCAGGAACGCGCCGTAGTACTGCGCGACGCGCGTCGAGATCGATTCCCACGACGCGATCACGATGATCAGCGTCGTCACGGACGTCAGCGCGGTGAACCACAGCGAGATACCGTCGACGCCGAGGTGGTACGAAATACCGAATTCCGGCAGCCATGCGGCCGTCTGTTCGAACTGCATCGCGGGAAGCGACGAGTCGAAGCCGGAAACCAGCGGAATGACGGGAAGGATGCTGACGGCAGCGCCGATCAGCGCGAGCCAGCGCGTGCGGCTTTGCGCGCTGTCTGAGCCGCCGAGCAGCACAACGATACCGGCGACGATGGGGACCCAGATCAGGAGGTCGAGGACTGATGGGAGGTGCATTTGCTCTTTGATGAAACGCCTGAACGCGAATAGCAGGCCCTCGCCCGGAGGACGAAGGATCAAAAAACCTTACATGGACATTTCGACGGACGGCCCCGAGGGGCGCAGGACGATGCGCAGGGCTTGCGCACGCGCGTAAGCAAAACGCATGACGGTCAGGGTTAACGAGGATAACTCAAAATAGTCATGTTGCGCTGCCACAAGCTCAATATTTATTTATTGCGAAACTCGCGCTTGACTTTACGTGGCGCACCTGAGCAGGTGATTGCGCTGCACAAAAAAGCGGCACTGGAAGCGCTTCCACACGACGAAGCGCAACGCAGGCTTACAGGGGTTGCCCTAGATTTAAGCGTCGGTTGTTCGCTGTACGCTTAAGTTGCGAGGAGACGAACCCATGAGCACGAGAAAAGTTTTTCACATCGCCGTTATCGCCGTTCTGGCTTACCTGGTCGCCGACCGTGCGTTGCTGCATGCGCAGGCGAAAGAAGCCAGTACGTTCGCGTGTTCGCAAGGTGCCGAACAGGTCAAGCTCGATGCACTAGGCCGGGGGTTTGGCGACGCTGCCGCGAGCAGTCAGGGCGAAGCGTTCAGGTCGGGGTGTCTCGTGACGGGCCGTGGCCGTCCGACGGAGATGCTGGCGGTCAACTGATCCGTTGACGAAGCGCCGCTGAGGCAGGGCAGGGGAGCCGCGCCGGCCGCACGATGAAGCCTGTGCAACCGGCGCGAAGATGCGCGTCTAACCGGAGGTTAGCGCGACATCATGTTCATGCTGACGTTATGCATGACCCACAGCGTGCCGCCGATCACGATAACGGCAGTCAACACCGTGAACGCAAAAGCGGTCACGTTCCAGCGCTGACCCGACGACGTGTTCATGTGCAGGAAGTACACGAGGTGCACGATGATCTGCACGAGGCCGAGGCCGGCGATCGCGTAGAGCGCCTGCGTGCCCGTCGCCCAGCCCATCAGCACCACGCCGAATGCGGCTGCCGTCAGGATGACGGACAGCACGAACCCGATCATGTAGCTGCCGAAGCTGCCGTGGCTTTCGTCACCGTGCGCCGAATGTGATGAGTGAGAGTTGCTGCTCATTTAGATCACGCTCGCAAGATAGACAAACGAAAAAACACCGATCCAGACGATGTCCAGAAAGTGCCAGAAAAGGCTCAGGCACGTCAGACGGCGCAGTTCGCGCTCGCTCAGCTTCGGTGCGCGCACCACCTGAACCATCATCACCAGCATCCACACCAGACCCGACGTGACGTGCAGACCGTGCGTGCCGACCAGCGTGAAGAACGCCGACAGGAACGCGCTGCGGTCCGGGCCTGCGCCTTCGGCGATCAGGTGCGAGAACTCGCGGATTTCCAGCACGACGAACGAAGCGCCGAGCACGAACGTCACGGCCAGCCAGAACAACGTGGTGCTCTTGTTGTTCTTGTGCGCGCCGAGCATCGCGAAACCGTACGTGATACTCGAGAACAGCAGGATCGCCGTTTCGATGGCCACGCCCGGGATTTCGAACAGATCCTTGCCGCTCGGACCGCCGGCGAACTGATGGCTCATCACTGCAAACGTCGCGAACAGCGCCGCGAACAGAATGCAGTCGGTCATCAGATACAGCCAGAAGCCGAATACCGAGTTGGACGGTGCGTGATCCGCATCGTGATGATGCGGGTCCGCAACAGTAGCGTTATGTTGCATCAGGCAATCTCCTCAGCTTCGGGCAGTTGCTTCGCGATCGTCGCGCCCGAACCGGCGCCGTTACGTTCTTCGATCAGTCGAACGGTATCGGCAGGGATGTAGTAATCGGTGTCGTTATCGAAGCTGCGTGCGATCCACGTACCGATCGCGCCGATGAATGCTGCGATAGCCAGCCACCAGATGTGCCACGTCAACGCAAAGCCCAGCGCGAGGCTGAACACGCCGATGAAGAAACCAGCGCTCGTGTTCGACGGCATGTGAATGTCGCGGTACACAGGCGCTTCGACGTTGCCGCGTTGCTTCATGTCGTGGAACGCGTCCAGTTCATGAACCACAGGCAGGGTTGCGAAGTTGTAGATCTGCGGCGGCGAGGTCGTTGCCCATTCGAGCGTACGGCCATTCCACGGATCGCCCGTGAGGTCGCGGTTTTCCGGCTTGTTGCGATCGCGGATCGAAACGACGAGCTGCAGCAGCTGGCAGGCGATACCGATTGCGACGAGCACGGCGCCCAGTTCGGCAACCAGCAGCCACGGATGCCATGCCGGGTTGTCGTAGTGGTTCAGACGACGCGTCATGCCCATGAAGCCGAGCACGTACAGCGGCGTGAACGCAACCCAGAAACCGAGCTGCCAGAACCAGAAAGCAGCCTTGCCGAGCTTCTCGTTCAGCTTGAAGCCGAAGGCCTTCGGGAACCAGTAGTTCATGCCCGCGAGGTAACCGAACAGCACGCCGCCGATGATCACGTTGTGGAAGTGAGCAATCAGGAACAGCGAGTTGTGCAGCACGAAGTCCGCGCCCGGGATCGCCATCATCACGCCCGTCATGCCGCCGATCGTGAACGTGATCATGAAGCCGATCGTCCACAGCACAGGCGTCGTGAACTCGATGCGGCCCTTGTACATCGTGAACAGCCAGTTGAACACTTTCACGCCCGTCGGGATCGCGATGACCATCGTCGCAATGCCGAAGAACGCGTTGACGTCGGCGCCCGAACCCATCGTGAAGAAGTGGTGCAGCCACACGAGGAACGACAGCTCCATGAGCGCGCACGTCGCGTAGACCATCGTCTTGTAGCCGAACAGCGGCTTGCGCGCGAACGTCGAGATGACTTCCGAGAAGATACCGAACGCTGGCAGGATCAGGATGTAGACCTCAGGGTGGCCCCATGCCCAGATCAGGTTCAGGTACAGCATCGCGTTGCCGCCGGCTTCGTTCGTGAAGAAGTGCATGCCGAGGTAACGGTCCAGACCGAGCAGCGCGAGCGTGACGGTCAGGATCGGGAACGCAGCCATGATCAGCACGTTCGTGCAAAGTGCCGTCCACGTGAACACGGGCATCTTCATCAGCGTCATGCCAGGCGCGCGCATCTTGATGATCGTGACGAAGAAGTTCACGCCCGTCAGCAAGGTGCCGATACCTGAAAGCTGCAAGGACCACAGGTAGTAGTCCACGCCGACACCCGGACTGAACTGCAGCTCCGACAGCGGCGGATAGGCCAGCCAGCCCGTCTGCGCGAATTCGCCGATCAGCAGCGAGATGTTGATCAGGATCGCGCTGATCGCCGTCATCCAGAACGACAGCGAGTTCAGGAACGGGAACGCGACGTCGCGTGCGCCGATCTGCAGCGGCACGACCAGGTTCATCAGGCCGACCATGAAGGCCATCGCCATGAAGAAGATCATGATGACGCCGTGCGCCGTGAAGATCTGGTCGTAGTGGTGCGGCGGCAGATAGCCGGGCGAGTGATAGGCGAGCGCCAGTTGCGTACGCATCATGATGGCGTCGGCGAAGCCGCGCAGCAGCATGATCATGGCAACGACGATGTACATCACGCCGAGGCGCTTGTGGTCGACCGACGTGAGCCATTCGGTCCACAGGTAACGCCACTTGCCGAAGTACGTGATGGCGCCGAGCACAGCCAGCGCACCGAGAATCATCCCGAGGCCAGCGACCACGATGATTGGTTCGTGGTACGGAATGTCCGCCAGGGTTAATTTACCGAACATGCTTACCCCTTGGTCCCGTTAGGTGCACAGTTCACGTCCTTCATGTTGTCGATGACGTGACCGTTGTTGTAGCGGGCGACAATGTTGTTGAAGAGCTTGGGATCGACCGACGAGAAGTACGACACGGAGGCCTTTTCTTCCGGCTTCGCCACTGCGTAGTAGCGGTCCATGTCGAGGTGATCCGTCGATGCGCGAGCCTTCGCGACCCATGCGTCGAAGTCTTGTTGCGATTCAGCGAGCGTGCGGAACTTCATATCCGAGAAGCCCTTGCCGCTGAAGTTCGCGGACGTGCCGGCGTAATCGCCCGGTTCTTCAGCCAGCAGATGCAGACGCGTCTGCATGCCTGCCATCGCGTAGATCTGGCCGCCCAGTTGCGGGATGAAGAACGAGTTCATCACCGTGTCCGACGTGATGCGGAAATTCACCGGGGTGCCCACGGGAATTGCCAGCTGGTTCACGGACGCGATGCCCAGATCCGGGTAGATGAACAGCCACTTCCAGTCGAGTGCGACGACTTCGACGTTGATCGGCTTCACGTTCGATTCGAGCGGCTTGTACGGGTCGAGCTCATGCGTGCTCTTCCACGTCAGGACGGCGAGGAACAGAATGATCAGCGCGGGGATCGTCCAGACGGCGACTTCGATTGCCGTCGAATGCGACCAGTTCGGACGGTATTCGGCGGACTTGTTCGATGCGCGATAGCGCCATGCGAACAGCAGCGTCAGGAAGATGACGGGAACCACGACGATCAGCATCGCCCACGTCGAGGTCGCGATCAGCGACTTCTCAGCGGCTCCGATGGGGCCTTTCGGCGCGAGCAGATCAAGGTTGTTGCACCCCGATAGCAGGAACGCTGGGGCAATAGAGACGAGACCGGCGAGCCGGCCCGCGATTTTTTTCATCATCGCGGCCCTCTACAAAAACAAACGAACGAACGCATGCATTTCCTTGCTCCTTTTATAAGCGCTCGCATAATACGAAATGCACGTGTTGCAGTACAGCACTTTGATGCGAACGAACTATTGCGTGATCGGTGGTGAGTCAAAGTGTCGCAATGGGGTGTCGCAGGGACTTTTTCGGGCTGACGCCGGTCGAAAATGCGGGTTTGAAAGGTCTTTGTATGGATTCGTGAGAATGTTTCGAGCGTGCCGGGGTCGCGCGCGACGGCTTGCAAAATGATTACGGAGGACGCGATGAACGATCCGTTCGACCTTCGGCGCTTTACCGATGCTCAGGCACCAATTTATGAACAGGCGCTAGCGGAATTGCGCAACGGGCGCAAGCAAACCCACTGGATGTGGTATGTCTTTCCGCAGTTTCAGGGCCTGGGAGATAGTCAAATGGCCCAAAAATTTGCCATCAAATCTCTTCCCGAAGCTGTCTCATATTTGCAACATCCGGTGCTCGGTCCCCGATTGATTGAAGCAACGCGGGCGGTCAACGAAGTTGAGGGCCGGTCGATCGAGACGATCTTCGGCTACCCGGATTACCTGAAGTTCCGCTCGTCGATGACGCTCTTTGCACAGGCCGCACCGGGCGAGCGGGTCTTCTCCGACGCGCTTGCGAAATACTTCGGCGGCAAGCCGGACGAGCGGACGCTGGCGCTGCTTTGAGCCGCGTATCAACACGTGCATGAGTCGGCGCGCGCCGCTCATGCAAACGCAATAAGCGATTCTTAAGGATCGTGCGGCCAGAATGGTCCGTCGCGAGGCCCGGCAGAGGCTTTGCTCTTCAACGACGGGGCCACACACATGATTGCGATCTACGCAGCGCTCAAAACGGCAGGGCTGCGCCCGACGACCAGCCGGGCCGCTGTGTTGCGGCTCTTTCACGAGCTTCCGCACGAGCATTTCACCGCCGATCAGGTGTATCGCAAGCTGTCGCACGAACCCGAGCCTTGCAGCCTCGCGAGCGTGTATCGCGCGCTCGCGCAGTTGCATGAAGCAGACCTCATCTCCAGCGCATCACTGGGCGACGCGCGCATCGTCTACGAGCTCAATCGCGGCCAGCGTCACTATCACCTCGTCTGCAGCCGCTGCGGCTGCATTCAGGATGCCTACGATCCCGGCCTCGAACAGCAGCAGGCGAAGATTGCCGCCGACCATCACTTCCACTACGCGGCTTCCAGCCTCGTGATCTTCGGGCGCTGCGATGCCTGCGAGGGCCAGCCGGCCGTGACAGCACGACGCGTGGGCACGAACTGAAGTCGCGCTTTTCCCGTGATGACGCGCTTAAGGGCGCGCTAAGCTATGGGTTCCGACAATGGAGGCCAGTCACGGGTGGAAAGGGAGAAGAGGCGCGATGCGTTTGCTGCTGGTGGAAGATGACGAGATGATCGGCGAGCCTGTCGTCGATACGATGCGCGGCGCAGGCTATGCAATCGACTGGGCGCACGATGGCCGCGAAGCCGAGCTGTCGCTGGCACATGACGTCTACGATCTGGTGCTGCTCGATCTTGGCTTGCCGAAGGCAGACGGCATCGACGTACTGAACCGCTACCGGCGGCGCGGCGGCGGTGCGCCCGTGATCATCCTGACCGCGCGCGACGCCGTCGAAAACCGCATCGCAGGGCTCGACGCAGGCGCGGACGATTACCTCGTCAAGCCATTCGATCTCGACGAACTCGCGGCACGTGTGCGAGCCTTGCTGCGCCGTCGCACGGGCCACACCAATCCCGTGTATGCACACGGCGACCTGACCTTGAACCCTGTCTCGCACGAAGCCACGCTGAAGGGCGAAGCGCTCGCGCTGGTGCCGCGCGAATTCAGCCTGCTGCAAGCGCTGATCGAAGAGCCGACACGCGTGTTCACGCGCTCCGAACTCGAAGACAAGCTCTATGGCTGGGGTGAGGAAGTCGGCAGCAACACGATCGAAGTTCACGTGCACAGCTTGCGGCGCAAGATCGGCGCCGAGCAGATCGTGACGGTGCGCGGCGTCGGCTATCGGCTGAAACGCGCCGTATGACGTCGATCCGGCGCTGGCTGCTCGGCTGGCTGATAGCAGGCCTCGCGCTTGCGGCACTGGTCGCGGCATACGGCATCTTTTATACGGCGCGCATCGAAGCATCCGAACTGTTCGACTACGAGTTGCGCACGGTGGCGCTCTCGGTGCCTGCGACGGTCGGCAGCACGGATGCCGGTGCGCGGCGCACGCCCGATTTCGGTGGTCTTGCCGACGACCGCCTGTTCATCGAAGTGTGGAACGACGCGGGTCACAGCGTGTACCAGTCGCTGGATGGCATCGACGTGCCGCGCTATCCGCCGGGTCTGCGCACCATCGAGCGCGACGAGTATCACTGGCGCGTGTTCGGCGTGCAGGAAGGCGACCGTTTCGTGCAGGTCGCGCAGCCTGTCTCCGTGCGCGAGGATCTTGCACTGCATCTCGCGTTGCGCACGCTATGGCCGCTCGCGTTGTTCCTGCCTGTCATCGTGCTGATCGTGCTGTTCGTGGTGGGACGCGGGCTGGCGCCCATACGCGGCATCTCGCGCGCGCTCGCCACGCGTTCGTTCGATTCGCTCGAACCGTTGCGTCTCGATGGACGCACGCCCGTCGAACTCAAGCCGCTAGTCGATGCGCTCAATGATCTTTTGCATCGGCTGAATGTGGCATCGCAGGCGCAGCGCACGTTTGTCGGCGACGCAGCGCATGAGTTGCGTTCGCCGCTGGCCGCCTTGAAGCTGCAGTTGCAGGCTGCCGAGCGCGACGGTTCGCTGGTGGGCAGCAAGCAGACCTTCGAGCGTATCGAAGGGCGTCTGAACCGGCTGATCCACCTTGTGCATCAGTTGCTGACGATGGCGCGCGAAGACGCGCAACCCGGTGCGCGCTTCGAGCCGGTGAGTTTGCGCAGGCTGTGCGAGCGCGCAGTCGGTGATTTTTCGATGCTTGCCGAAGCACGGCAGATCGATCTCGGACTGGAGTTCAATCCCTCCCGCGATGCCGACGACGCATACAAGGTCAGCGCCGAGCCTGCCGGTATCGAGGTGCTGCTCAACAATCTGATCGACAACGCGATCCGCTATACGCCGCCAGGCGGCAAGGTCGATGTGATTCTGAAGCGGGGCAGCGATGCGATCAGCCTGTGCGTGTCGGATAGTGGTCCCGGCATTCCGGATGCCGAGCGCGAGCGCGTGTTCGATCGCTTCTATCGCAGCGCGGGGAACAAGGAACACGGCAGCGGATTGGGCCTTGCGATTGCGCTGAAAATTGCGCAACGCCATCAGGCTACGCTCAGCATCGACAACAACGAAAGCGGTTCGGGCTTGCGCGTGACGTTGTCGGGATTGCGAGCAGAGTGACGATGATGCGGGCGCGCATTCACTCACGGGAACATCAACACGAAGCGCGTGCTGTGCGCATCGCTCTCTGCGTGTACGGTGCCGCCATGCAGTTCCATGATCGTGCGCACGATTGCAAGCCCAAGCCCTGTCGATCCCGGTGATCCTTGAGGCGCAGCCGAAGAGGGCAGCGCACTGCGTGACGGATCGACGCGATAGAAGCGATCGAAAATCCGTTCGAGATGCTCGGGCGCGATCGGCTCCGCGCCTTCGTTCGAGACGATCACGCGCACGCCGCCATTCACGTCATGCGCATCCAGCACGATCTCCTTGCCGCGCGGCGTGTAGCGCAGCGCATTCGCCAGCAGGTTGCTGACGGCGCGGCGGAACAGTTCGAGATCGGCGGTAAGCATGGCGGCGCCTGTCACGCGAATGCGTACGTCGGCATCTTCCGCCACGCCTTCAAAATACTCGCCGATATGCGTTAGTTCCTGCACGGCATCGAACACGCGCATGTGCTTGACGAACTGTGGATGCTCCGCGCGCGCAAGGAACAGCACGTTCTCGATCATGCGCGACAGGCGCTCGCATTCCTCGAGGTTCGAGGCGAGCAGCGCTTCATACTCTTCATTGGAACGCGGGCGCGCGAGCGCCACTTCCGTCGCGCCGCGCATGTTGCCGAGCGGCGTGCGCATGTCGTGGGCGAGATCGGCGGTGAAGCGCGACATCTGTTTGAAGCCGTGATCCATGCGTTCTAGCATCGCGTTGAGCGTCGTAACCAGCGCGGCGAGTTCGCTCGGCACGCGTTTGACGGCGATGCGTGTATTCAGCCGGTTCACGGTGACGCTCGCCGCGCTCGCCGCGATGTCGTGCACGGGCCGCATTGCTGCGCGGATTAGCACATAGCTGAGCACGGTGGCGAGCAACACGCCAAGGATGCCGTACAGCTTGAGCTGGTCGCGATAGTGATCGAGCAGTTCGTAGCGGTCGCTCAGATTGCGCGCGATCAGGATGCTGACCATCTCGCCGTCGCGCAGCTTCACATCGGTCGCGATGCCGCGTATCGGCGCGCCGGTTTCATTCTTCCATTCGACGATGTCCGACTCCGTGATGCGTTGCGCGTCCGGCACATGACGGATCGCGCGGCCCGTCGCAAGGATCGACGCATCGCTGGCAGGCGCGGCTATGCCGAGCGTACTGGTCAGATTGTGCTCGATGGCGAGTTGCCCGTCGGGATCGAACACTTCCATCGACATGCCCGGATTGCCGAGCACGATGCTGGTGATGCGGTCGCCATGCTCACGGATGCCTTCCGCGGCGTCGATTTCCTGCGCGAGGCGTCGCGCATGACGGGCTGCGAGCACGATGCTCATATCGTCCTGCGAGCGGATCTCACGTTCGAGCGCGTCATACAGAAAATTGCCGACCAGCACGAACACGGCGAGCGTCGTCGCGCCGAATGCGAGCGCGAGCGTGGTGGTGATCGAACGGCCACGCATCAAGCCGCGTCCTTGATTTCGAGCACGTAGCCGACACCGCGCACGGTGTGGATCAGCTTGACGGGGAAGTTGTCGTCGACCTTGCTGCGCAGCCGGCGTATCGCGACTTCGACCACATTCGTGTCGCTATCGAAGTTCATGTCCCACACGTATGAGGCGATCTGCGTGCGGCTCAGCACTTCGCCATGGCGACGCGCGAGCAGTTGCAGCAGCGAGAATTCGCGCGGTGTGAGATCGATGCGCGTGCCGCCGCGTTTTACTTTGCGGCGATTGACGTCCATCTCCAGATCGCCGATGCGGATCAGCTCGCTTTCGCGCGGCGGCCCGCGGCGGGCGAGCGTGCGAACACGGGCCAGCAGTTCGACGAAGGCGAAGGGTTTGACGAGGTAATCGTCGGCGCCGAGTTCCAGGCCGCGCACGCGGTCATCGACATCGTCGCGGGCGGTGAGAAACAGAACGGGTGTGGCGCGCGTCGCGCGCAGTGTCTTGATGACGGTCCAGCCGTCCATCCACGGCAGCATCACGTCGAGGATGATCACATCGTAGTCTTCCTCTTGCGCGAGGATCAGACCGTGAGAGCCGTCATTGGCGACTTCGACGGAATAGCCGGATTCCTCGAGGCCCTTCTTTAGATAAGCCGCCGTTTTGGCTTCGTCCTCGATGACCAGGATACGCATTGCGGTTGCTCCGCTCGATGTGCGGTGGATGATTTTTTAATCATACTCATCTGGATGGAATGGCTGATTACATTTCGGTAATGTTCCCGAATCTGCGCGAGAACAAAACACGACGCGGTAATCAGATCATCCTGCTCCACAACGACTATGATTGATCAGTCGATATATGGTCAGCAGCCCAACGCAAGCTGCGTCCAGACGAAATTCGTCGATTAACAAACCGCGAGTGTCACGACGAACACGCCAGTGCAAAACGAGGAGCGGCTATGGATGCAGTCCGAACATTACTCGAATCGCAACCATTGCTCACACTGTTTCTCACGGTAGCGCTTGGCTATGTCATCGGCGAATGCAGCATCAAGGGCGTTGCACTCGGCTCGGGCGCGGTGTTATTCGTCGGACTGGCAATCGGCGGCTTCGCGCCAAAGTCCGCACCGCCTGCATTGCTTGGCACATTGGGCCTGCTGCTCTTTCTCTATGGCATCGGTGTGCAATACGGCGCGCAATTCTTTGCAGGACTGTCCAGCGCCGAAGGCCTCAAGGCGAATGCAGCCGCTTTGCTTGGTGTGATCGGCGCAGGCTTCGTGTCGCTTGCACTCGGCCCATTGTTCGGCGTGAAACTCGATCAGGCGTTAGGCCTCTATGCAGGCGCAGGCACCAGCACGGCCAGCCTTCAGGCAGTGCTCGCCGTGCTGAAAGGCGAAGGCGCTGCCGTTGGTTATAGCGTCGCATATCCGTTCGGTGTCGCCGGGCCGATCCTGTTTCTGTATCTGCTCAGCGTTGCGCTTGCACGCAAGATCGAAGCGCCACCTGCACACATCATGGAGACAGCGGAAATCGCGCTACGCAATCAGGCGTTCGTCGGACTCACGTTTCCAGAGCTAAAAGCGCGTCTGCCTGCAGGTCTCGCGATCGCTGCCGTACGTCGCGCACATCACAACCAGTTGCCCGCCGATGACTTCGTTATGCAAACCGACGACGTGCTGCTCGCCACCTCGATGGACGGCGACGAGTTGCGCAAGGCCACCGAACTGCTCGGCGAGTTGCATCCCGGCCGCATGATGCGCTTTCGCGAAGACCTCGACTATCTGCGCGTGTTCGCGTCGAGCCGCGCGGTGGTCGGCCACGCGCTGCGCGATATCCGCTTTCCCGCAGGCATGGTGTGCTCGATCGCCCATGTGCGGCGAGGCGATGCCGACATGTTGCCAAGCCCCGACCTGATACTCGAATCCGGCGACCGTGTCGGCCTGCTGATCGGGCCAGGACAACGCGAAGCCGTGCGCAAGCTGTTCGGCGATTCGATCAAGGGAACGGCGGAACTGAGCTATATTTCGATCGGTGTCGGTGCGGCGATCGGCTTGCTGGTCGGGCTGATTCCGTTGCCGATTCCCGGTGTCGGCAAGCTGTCGCTCGGGCTGGCTGCGCTGTTGCTGGTCGCGCTGTATCTCGGCAAGATCCGGCGCGTGGGCGGACTGGTGTGGACCATGCCACTCTCGGCCAATCTCGTGTTGCGCAACTTCGGGCTGACCGTTTTTCTCGCGCAGGTCGGGCTCTCTTCGGGACCGAAGTTCTTCGCCACGATCGGACTGACGGGCATCTCGTTCCTGCTATACGGCGCGGCCATTCTGGTTGCGCTTGTGTGCATCACGGCAGCATGCTGTCTGTGGCTATTCCGGTTGCCGTTCGATGCCACCGTCGGCGTGATCAGCGGCGCAACGGGCAACCCGGCGATTCTCGCGTTCGCCAATCGCATCGCGCCGACCGAGCGCCCCGATATCGGCTACGCGATGATCTTTCCATCGATGACCATCGTGAAGATTCTGTTCGTGGAGATTGCGGCCGTCGTCGTGGGCAGTTAAAAAATGAATGCCAAAAAGTACTATTGATCTGACGAATACAATGCGCGATGAATGAGCATTACACGCGTGTGTTGCGCAAGTGTGTGTGGTGCGGTCGATACAGCGTGACGCTTCCTGCTGCTTTGTTTACTGGCGAACGTGGGCGCTCTCGTATCATCAAGTTCGCCGCGAAACTGCCGTAAAAAGTGCAGGAACGCGACCGACGCTACTCATTCACGCAGCCGAACCATGATTCGCCCGCAGGACTTCGCCTCGTTTCGACCCGTACCTGCTATGAAAGCCGCGCTGTCACGCTCGCAGTTCGATGCTTTCTCGCGGCAATTGCCGCTGCTGTACGTGATTCTGGTGGTCAACAGCCTGGCTGTGGCCGCCACGCACGTTGCCGTCGCGCCCGCCTGGCTCGCGATCTGGGTGCCGCTCGCGATGTGCACGGCGTGCGCGATCCGGCTCGTCGTGTGGGTCAGGCGCCGAAAGCATCTCGCCTCGCTGACGGACGAGCAGGTGGCATCGCGTCTGAAGACCACGGTATGGCTGATCCTGCTGCTGGGCGTGATCTTCACCGGCTGGGGTCTGCTGCTGTTCCCGTATGGCGATCCGTATGCACGTGTGCACGTCGCCTTCTATATGTCGATCACGGTGATCGGCTGCATCTTCTGTCTGATGCACATGCGCAAGGCTGCGCTGCTGCTCACAGTCATTGTCATCGCGCCGTTTTCGCTGTTCTTCACGTTGACGCACAACGCGGTGCTCGTTGCGATTGCGATCAACATGTTGCTCGTCGCCGTGGCGATGATCTTCATTCTGCTCACGTACTACCGCGACTTTGCGGATCTCGTTCAGTCGCAGCATGCATTGCAGACCAAGCAAACGGAGATGCAACGTCTGAGCGACGAGAACTTCCGCCTCGCCAATCTCGACATTCTGACGGGACTGCCGAACCGCCGCCGCTTTCTCGCCGATCTCGACGCGCTCTTCGCAACGGCAGCGGCGGGCGGTTCGCAATTTGCCGTCGGCGTGATCGATCTCGACGGGTTCAAGCAGGTCAACGATCTCTACGGTCACGGCGCAGGCGACCGTGTGCTCGAAGAAGTCGGCCGGCGCTTGCTCGACGTGTCGGGACCGCATGTGCATCTCGCGCGGCTTGGCGGCGACGAATTCGGCCTGCTGGTGACGGACGTGCGCGAGCCGCAAGCATTACGCGACATCGGCGCGGCCATCTGCGAAACGCTGCGCGCGCCGTATGCATGGCCGGGTGCGACTGCGCGGTTGTCGGGATCGCTGGGCTTCGCGATCTACCCCGATGCGGGCCGCTCGCCCGCGCAACTGTTCGAGCGTGCGGATTACGCGCTGTACTTCGCGAAAGAACACCGGCGCGGCTGCACGACGATCTTTTCCGCCGAGCACGAAAAGCAGATCCGCGAACTGGGGCAGATCGAACAGGCTTTGCGGCATGCGGACCTGGAAAACGAAATGACGCTGCATTTCCAGCCTATTGTCGACACGATGAACGGAAGCATCGTCTCGTACGAGGCGCTTGCGCGCTGGACCAGCCCCACGCTCGGCGACGTGCCGCCGTCGCTCTTCATCAAGGTGGCCGAGCGCAGCGATTTCATTCATACGGTGTCGGCGGCGCTGCTGCGTAAGGTGCTCGCGGCGATGCACGAGAGTGATCCCGCCGTGCGCGTTGCCTTCAATCTGTCGGCGCGCGACATTGGCTCGGCGGAAGCGGCGGCGAACATCGCCGCCATCGTGCGCGAGAGCGGCATCGCGCCGGATCGCCTGACTTTCGAAGTGACGGAGACCGCCGTCATTCAGGATTTCGAGCGTGCGTCTGTTTCGCTCGATGCATTCAAACGGCTCGGCATGCATATCTCGCTCGACGATTTCGGCACGGGCTATTCGAGCCTCACGTGTATCCACCGGCTGCCGCTGGACAAGATCAAGATCGACCGCAGCTTTCTCGAACGCATCGACACCGATACGGCGGCGCAGGACATCGTGCGCAGCATCGTGGAGCTATGCCGGTCGCTGAAACTGACGTGCGTGGCCGAAGGCGTGCAGACGGAAGCGCAGATGACCGTGCTGCGCACTCTGGGCTGCACGGTGATGCAAGGCTTCCTGTTCGGCGTGCCGCTGCCCTTCGAGGAACAGTCGCTCGCCGCCTGACGCCGCCGCGCTCATGGCTCCACTGATACCGCGCGTTTCAGGCAGCGCAATGCAAATAGCGAGCGGCTGTCCTGGAAGCCTGGCAAGCGATACAGCTTGCGCCGCAGGAACGACTCATAGCCCTCCGTGCCCGCCACGGCGACCTTGATCAGATAGTCGTATTCGCCCGAAACGAGAAACGCCTCGACCACTTCGGGCAGATCGGCGAGCGCTTCGCCGAAGCGGTCGAGCGTGCGTTCATCGTGTTTGGCGAGCTTCACTTCGATGATCACGGTATCGGGCAGACCCAGCGCTTTCTGGTTGAGCAGCGCCGCATACCCTTCGATCACCCCTGCCTCTTCGAGTGCGCGCACGCGGTTCCAGCAAGGCGTTGCCGACAGGCCGACGCGCTCGGCGAGCTTCGCGTTGGAAAGGCGTCCGTCGCTGCGCAGTTCGCGCAGGATGCGCTGGTCGGTGGCGTCCAGTTTCATGGTGTCTCCCTCTGAAGACGATTCGTCTTCTGTCATGGCATTTCGATGGTCGATTATTCTGCCATGACGGCATTCTGACCAGTTAAACAGCACGATTTTCCGAATCTGGCCGCATACACTTTTGCCACCGGCCCACGCTGCCTTGCGCGGGTGCCGGGAACATTGCCGTCTTCGTGCGCGACCCGCGCGACGAGCGGCCAGCCGGCGCGAAGCGATGGCTTTGCGCGGACTCAACTGCCTGCCCACAAGGAAGGAACAAGATGGACCGATTGACGACGAACTTCGCTGGAACGCTTTTTGGGCTTCACGGCGAGCCGGCACACGAACGCATTGTCGTAGCCAGCGATGCCGAATCCGGCCTGCAAGCTGTGATCGCGGTGTACAACACGGCGCGCGGCCCCGCGTTTGGCGGCTGTCGTTACTGGCAATACGCGTCGGACTACGAGGCGTATCACGATGCGTTGCGCTTGTCGCAGGGCATGGCGTTCAAGAACGCGCTGGCTGGTTTGCCGTTTGGTGGCGGCAAGGCAGTGATCCTGAAGCGTCCCGAGCAGATGGATCGCACGGCGATGTTCAAGGCGTTCGGGCGTCTGGTGCAATCGATGGGCGGTGTGTATCTGACGGCTGAAGACGTCGGCACGACGGCGGACGACATGCGTGCCGTGCAGAGCGAAACGCCGTACGTGAGCGGCATTCCGCGCGACAACGATGTGTATGGCGGCAATCCGTCACCGCGCACGGCGTATGGGGTGTTCGTCGGATTGAAGGCGGCGGTGCAGGTGGCGATGGGGCGTGACACGCTGGATGGCGTATCGGTTGCCGTGCAGGGCCTGGGATCGGTGGGTTGGGATTTGTGCGAGCGTTTGCATCGCGCGGGTGCTGAGCTGATCGTGGCGGATATCGATGCAGTCCGGGCCGAGAAGGCGCGGCAGATGTTTGGTGCGCAGATCGCCGATACGGGACGGATTGCATCCGTGAATGCCGATGTGTTTGCGCCTTGTGCGTTGGGCGGTTCGATTACCGAGGCTGTGGCTGCTGAGTGTCAGTTCAAGGTGATTGCTGGTGGGGCGAACAATCAGCTGATGTCGTTGGCTGAGGGTGATGTGCTGCATCGGCGTGGGATTTTTTATGCGCCGGATTTTCTCGTCAATGCAGGTGGGATTATTAGTTGTGTGCGGGAGTATCTTGGTTCTGCTGATAAGCAGTCCGTGCTCGATGAGGTTGGGTTGATCGCGCCGCGGGTTTTTGAACTTGCTGAAAGGGTTAAGGTTAGTGGTGTTGCGCCGGCTAGGGCGGCTGTTGCCTGGGCTCGGGAGATGATGGTTCTTCGGTAACGGTTTTGGTTTTGGTTTTGCTGGCATCCGCGATTTCTTACTGGTGCTTCATGCGTCGCCCCTGTGCGGGGCAGCACCTACTTTTCTTTGCCGCGGCAAAGAAAAGTAGGCAAAAGAAAGCCGCTGAACACCACCCACTACGGTCCTTGCCTGCGGGCCCCCAGCCGGTCCTATCCTTCACACGGTATCGCTTCTCTTGATGCCCGCTGCCAGCGCTCTTTAAGAGCGCATCACCCGCTTCAAGCACCCGCGTCTCAGCGAGCCTTACCAGTTCGGCCCAGGCCGCCCAGGTGGCAAACGGTGTGTCGGCTGTCGCGCCTTATGCGC
>NZ_QBUY01000031.1 GCF_003121405.1 Paraburkholderia sp. C35
CGCCTTCAACGAATCGCTTCATGAGTCACCCGGTCTCAATGCGTTGATTCAGTTTAGGCGAGGAGTGCGTTTTCACATAGGCTCGACCCGGAACCGCCGTTCAAGTTCGGACCACCACAACGGCCGCTTACAGGTGCAACCGCCATTCGCACCGGCGAGTCCCCGGTCATTGCGGTCGATTCCACATTCGCGGATTCAAGTCCTCCGCAATGTCGGGTTCCGAGCGGCGGCCGCCCATTTGCATCAGGCTGTCTCAAGCAGCGCGTTGAACGTCTTAAACAGATGCTCCGCGCGGTCTAGCAATGTCGCAGTGTCGGCGTCCTTCGCATCCAGGAATGCGGGATTGCGGATCAACCAACCGGAAGGCGCGAAGTGAGCGAACTCATCCACCTCCGCCGGCATGACGCGAAACGCGGCTTCGGCCTGTTTGACCACGCGGTGCGTCTTCGTGTCAGCGGCTTGCAGTCGCTCGGCGGTCAGTTTGTCCTTGATTTTTAGCCCATAGGCTTCGTTCAAAAGTTCGGCGTATTTCTCATGGGGAAACAGGTCCTCGACATCGCCTTCCTCCTGCTCCGTGAAGTCAGCGATCGTAAACACGTGATCGGCCTGAAGCAGTTGATGTTTTCGCAACCCTTCGATCTTCTTTTTATCGCCGATGGCGATGTCGCATAACACGGCCATGTTCAATCGGTTCGAACCGCACAGCGACGCGAAGGATGCGATCTTATCGATACCGCCGCCGGGGCATAGCGTCCAGCGCGGGTCCAAGCCTGTGCGTTTGCGTTGAGTCAACGCTGACGATAGCGCTTGCAAATACAAGACGTCCGAGGGCCCTTCGACCAACAACGTGTTTTTGCCGACGAACAGGCTTTGCGTCAGGTCGTAACCCAGCGCGCCTTGCAACGGGAATAAGGTGTCTTTGTTGACCATCAACACATCGTCGCGAACCTTCGTGCCTTCGACTTTCGCGCGTTGGCGTTGGTCGTAGTGCACCACGTCTTCAACGATCAGTACGTCCGCGAGCCGATCGCTGGGTACCATGAACGGCGAATGGGTCGTGAAAATTACCTGATGGTTGGGCAGCAGACGTTCTTCGATATAGCGCAAGAGGTCCGCTTGCGCCCTTCCGTGCAAGGTCAAACCGGGCTCGTCCAACAGGATGATGGCGTTACCAGTGATCTTTTGCAGTTGCTTGAACTGCGCGAGGAACGAGAAGAACCACACGAAGCCGGCGCTGCGCTCCGACAACGGCACGCTGGCGCGATGGTGGTGGTTGGTGATCCACGCTTTCGCGACGTTGCCGGCGTTCATCGGCGGCACGTCCTCCGGAAGGCCTGCGGCGATGTCAATCTTCACCGCGAGCGCGTCGTTCTGCGTCCAGTATTCGAAGATTTCATCGGAAATCTTGTTCGACGCACCCTCGCACTTGGCTTTCAGTTCTTCAAGTTTTCTCGATGCAAGCAACTCCTCAACTGACGTGCCTGCATACGCCAGAAAGTCCAGGAAAATTCTGTCGGATGCGTTGAGTGTGTTCGCAGCCTTGGCGGCGGCAAGGGCGTTGATCGATACCTCGCCGGACATGCGCTCAAAGTGTGAGGTCAGGAAAAACTTGGGAAGCCGTGGGGCCAATACGTCGATGACCGCCAAGGAAAAACGTTGATCACGGAACGCCGTGAGGACAGCCAGCAACGCTTGCAGACGCGGGGATTG
Source organism: Paraburkholderia sp. C35 (assembly GCF_003121405.1). GTDB lineage: Bacteria > Pseudomonadota > Gammaproteobacteria > Burkholderiales > Burkholderiaceae > Paraburkholderia. The sequence goes on from NZ_QBUY01000031.1 coordinate 1,711, forward strand.
TTGCGGTTGTGCGGCGATCGCTGCAGCGGCGGCCTTCGCGTCGCCCGCGCCTTTCAGCACCTCCCGCTCCACCGCGTCGAGCTCGTGCTTGTCCATCAAAAACGCTAGCGCCGCAGCATCATCGACGGGCACGCTCCATTCCTTTTTCTCGTAACCGATCCCGCGGGTCAGCTCGATCTCAGGCTTGATCAGTGCCTTGTCGCCTAGGACCGCGGCGACGGCAGCAACATCAGTGTCATCTAATGTCCATGAGGTGTTAACGACGATGGACCGTCCTTCAGGATGCCGCTCGTCGAAATCGCTCACGAAACGACGCGGGTAGTCCCTAGTCTTGTCGTATATGAACGTGCCATAAGGGTTCAGGCCGTAAAGCGCTGACAGCAGCGCTGTTTTGCCTGCCTCGTTTTTCCCAACGAGGCACGTCATGTTGCCCACGTTAAACTTGCCGCTGTCCTCGACGGATCGGAAGTTCGTCACCTGCACCGTTTTTAGTCTCATCGTCGGCCCTACTTTTGTTGAATTGTGTGGATACGGGCCTCGGCGCCCGACGCGAAAACATAGCACAAGAACGGTGCGGATTTTCGATTCCTCGACTGCACTTGCCTCGGTAGGGGAATCGACACAGCAAGGGAGGACAGGCATCAATGATCAGGGAACGAGCGGGGAAGCCCGCAGGCCTTCCTAGAGACCAGCCATTCGAAAGAGGGGCTTCACGGTCTGCTTCCCGGACTGAGCGGTCGCTCGAATGACCGTGGGACACACCCAACGAAGGGCCGGAATTGGCCGCTCGATGACTGTTACTCCTCGAATGGGTCAGCTTCAAACGTTGCTCTTCCATTGACGTACTCTCGACTCCATGTGTCTCGATGATCCTCTCCTCAGCCCTTGACAGCAAAAAAAAGCGTTTTGCGGGCACTGCGCCTGCTTGGCGAAGAGAGCAATGATTGACCATCTACCCAGACCTGTGCACGAAAGCTCATAGCGACTCATGCAGCGCGATCTTCGGAAGGGTTCGAGCGCCTATGCTCCAAGCACGCACTGTTGCCAGCGATCCAGCGAGGTATGTCGAACGGCCGGTCGTGGCCGTTCTTCGCCCTTACCCGACATTCATCTGTTTCAGAACTCTTTCATGTGTTCCGCACTATCAGAATTATTAACAACATTTGAGTCCACCCAACAAACGATCGCTACGCTGGCGCAGAAGGGCTTGCAATCTGTTGCCGTCAATCTGGCAACACGGCAAGCTTTGCGATACGCAACGCCATCCATTTAACACCGTGTCTATCGAAATTGATTTGGGCTTTCAAATCGTCACCCTTCCCTTCCAATGAAAGTACTTTACCAGGTCCAAACTTGGGACTAAATACGTTTGCACCAGGCCTCATTCCATCAGGCATGTAATGCTCGCTCTTTTCGGCGTAAGTGCTAACAGACTCTGCGCCTAGACCATCCGTTATCCGTTGAACCATTGTTTCGAGCGCCTCCAGCCTCATTGCCGTTTCGGCTTCCTCCGGAACAACAGGCTTGATCGCAATTTTGAATGTACTTGGTATTGCGCTCGTTGGATTGTGAAGTACTTCCTTGATTGCCTTCGTGAGACTGAGTCGAAGCTTCGCACCCCAGTCAGGATGATCTTTGTCGTAGACCAGAACGCGGATCGACCGAAGATCAAACGGCACATCTTCAATTGACTTCGCGATGAGAATGACGGGCTTCGAAATGGCGTGCGCCAACCCGAGCTCGTAAAAGACGTTCGGGTTGCGGTCAGTCAATTCAGCAACCAGCAGTTTTGCCTGTTGAATGCCCTGCCAAATGTCATCGACGATGGTCGTTGGGCGATATAAGCTATCTCCTCGAATCGCGTACAGACCACATTCTTCCAGTGCCGGCTTCACGATATGACTGAAGTACGTATCAAATGGCTCACCGAACGGAGAAATGACAAAGCTAGTATCAACAGCAGGAATTGCGGAATCGACAAGAGTATCGGGCATATGCGGGAACGAATAATTTTAGCGCTGAAGCCAGTCGTATGCTTACCTGCGCCCCTAGTCTGTAGCAGCCTCAAAATCAACGCCGAAGTGGTTCGCCAAGTAACCGGAGAGGCATACTTGCAGTCACGTGGACGCCGTGGATTCCGAAGTTGATAGGTCAGAGCCGCAGTGTTTGCATTTAATGGCGGCGGCTTTGATGTCTTCGGCGCAGAAAGGACACTTCTTCAGTTCGGATGCGGCTGCTGTCTGCTCTGACACCTTCCGAGAAAAGGCGGTATCGATTGGTCTGTTTGCCGCGATGTCTGTGAGCACACTTTCTCCACGAGAGTTCGTCCAAGAGGAGACATCTTCCGTTGGCGTTTGCGCAGCCACTCCCTCTGCACCCGTATAGGCCCAGACAAGGGCGCCCACCCAACCCAGTAGTGTCCAGCCAAGCATGAGGTTCAGAACAAAGATGGCGACACGGTTTGGGTGCTTCCGATGTACCGCTACGAACGTCGGGGAAAAATACAACGCGACTGATGCGGGGAAAAAGATAATCGCGCAGACAAGCGCGATGCCGTTAGTGCCACTTCCAATAAGACCAGTGACTAACACAAGTGCCACCAATCCCAAAATCCACGCGATACTCATCTAGCCCCCGGATATGTTTTTCTATGTCGTTGGCGAATATTATCATGTGGCAATGATGGCACTGCACTCGTCCCTGCACGTTCAAGCGCCCGGCGTTATCCGCGCTCGCTGCTTGCCACGAACTGACACCTGAACGGCGACAACGGCTGATGCGATGCAATTCATGGTACGGGGACATCCGCTGCTGCCACCGTCGTAAAGTTCTTGCCGCGATGGCCGTTAAACAATGAAACCAACCGATGACCGTTCCGGGAGTTTGATGAGCAAGCAATACACGTTTCCGGTCACTAATTTGCGCGCCAAGAAGGCCGAGATGGCTCATGCTCTTCACGACAATGGCGTCGCCCTGGGTACTGCCAGCCAAGACGCATCAACGATTTTTTGCGAGATATCGACGCGCTCCAGTCTCTACAGCGCGCAGTCAATCTCCTCGAGAAACTCGTCGAGCAACGCGTTGATGTTGCTGAAGAGCACCGTGCCGAAATCGATGATGTTCTGGAGCGGCTGCGCGTCGTCCACTAGAACGTGAACGGCTGACGCTGCGGTCACATCAATGCTCCACGGCGAAAGCCAGAGATGATTACGTGGGATACGTGACGTAGCCGATTGCAACCGGACGATGCAGCTCAGAGGTTTCGTCCAGTGAAATTATGCAATTGAGATTAGGCGTCGAAATAGATCGATTCGAGCGAAAGCGAAACCTCGAAAATGGACCGTTTTCGCAGTCCTTCGACGCCATAACATTGCACCTGCCCGCGAGACCTGATGATCATTACCTCACGAGCCCCGCTTTCGAGGTAAGCGTTCACCCTGTTGGCGATACCCGTCGTAGGTCTGTCCAGAAGCACCTCGACGCAGATATCCGGTGCAAACGGGATCGGCAAATCCCGGTCGATGCCTTCCCACTTCTCTGGCAGCATCCACACTACGTCCGGGACCCGGATGCCAAACGACCGCGTTATCGCTGCAGTCGACATCCCGGCAACATGCCCAATCTGTTCGGCAATCTGGCAGTAGACGCCAGTAGAAATAATCTGTCGTCCAGCCGATTGTTGTGGAAACGCTACCACATCCCCATGTTGACTCACCTCAGAGCATGCTGGTCGACCGCTATCAGCACCAGCATTAATTCGACACCAGGTTGCAACCAATCCGTCCTGTTCCAGAAAAGTCGACACGGGCAAAAGCCTTTAGTAGGTGATTGCGTAAGGGTATTCTCTTTCTGACTTCTTGAACATATTGTCTCCGCCAAGGAGACTCAGACGGCACACGAAATGCCCTCCGAGCAATTTCAACATCGCTTCACCTAACACATTTCGAATGCCGACAACCGGGGTTCGCGCGATCGCCGTTTGCACTCGCGTCGTTGGTTCTTTTTTCATCATTTATGAATCTGCAGCGTGGATCGGGAGTTGGGCAAAAAGACCCTCCCGGATGCCGATCAGTCACATGAATGCTGTCGGTTGGCCAGGATGAATGACTCTAGCTGCGCGCGAGGCTATCAACGCTGCGCGCGAGACTCCGATAAAGATGTATCCGAAGTCATCATCGAACCAGGACGGTGGGCGATGTCGGACCCGGCCGACGCTGAGGTTCAAACGATTTCGTTTCGCTTTTGATCTGATGAGCCGCATTGAGGTGATGCATTACGTTCGCCGAGATTCAGACAACGAGGGCACCCAGATTCCCGCTCGATAAGTCTATTCGTTTCGCGCGCAAACAGTCTCGATCATACTGGATTTGCGCTTTAAATCGTCATATTGCGACAAAACCCAAAGTCGACCATCGGCGTGCGGGTCACGTGCGTGGAACATCAACGGAGCTGGACGTCGCCTGCATTCTCGAATGCACCTCCTGACCGACCATGACGCGCAAGATGCCCCAGTCCTCTAGGCCGTCGACGTGCACCTTTAGCGAGTTCAGCCGGTCGTTATCGAGCAGTTCGCAGACAAATCGCGAAAATGAACGCGCATCGTCACCAATGCTCATGACGACATCTGCAGTAGACAGCATCTTTCCGAGTGCGACCGTCGAGAACTCTGGGCGCACGAACCATCGCGCGGCCAGGTAGGCGCGCATCTGATCGTGAACGAACTCGAAGCTCTCTGCCAAGGGACGCAGGATCCTCAGCCGCTCATTGCCGCCCAATGATTCTCGTGACATTTCGCGCAATATGCTAGGTGGGAGAGCGTCGCTTGGCTGTAAATTTCGCTTGTTCTGTGACATCAGTTCCCAAGCCGCATGCTCCAGATGCATGCGCCGGTCCTTCCAAAGCGAATCGCTCAAAGCGGGTGGACGTGACGTCTCGACGGCCAGCTCGTACATCTCACCCAGCCTGGAAGGCACCTGAATCGGCACGTCACTCCTGCTAATCAGATCGACTATGAGGCGAACGTCATAGCCAGAGCGTAGATGCGCGCGCAAGCCTGATTCTGTTATCGCGCGCTTGGCTTGATTGGAGTGTGGCTCGCCGAGGTAGAGATCAAGCAGGTCATCCGTGAGAGCGTGCAGGTCGGCCGGCAGATACCACGCTTGAAAATCCTCTGGCGGCGTGTCCTGAGATGTCACCAAAATTGGCGTTTCTGGATAATGTGAAACGAAAGTAGTCAGGCTGTTCGTGCGGCCTGCTTCGTTCAGCCCGTCGACCGCGACGCCCAAACTGCCCGATCGCACGACATCTCGCAGCAGCCGATCGTTTTCGAAGCTCATCCCTTCTCTCGCAAGCGTCCCCTTGATTCCATTAAAGACCCAAGACTCATCCGCGGCGTCCGATCCTCCGTCTCCGTATGTCCTCGCCGAGAACGCGACGAGTACGCAGCCTTGCTTCCTGAACGCACCGAACGACGTCGCGGATGTGAGATATTGCATTTTGAGCAAGTGGTTGAAAAGCGCAGTCTTGCCCATGCCACTGTTACCCTGAATCCATACTCGACGACCCTGCATCGTCGGGTGACAAACCGCGTCGCTTTGCCTGACCGCGCCGGATTTCGACGCCAGCCGCACGGCAAGATAAGGCACGTTATGGGCCTTTAGAGTCGATTGGCGCCGATTGTGATAGTACAGGTCTGCAATCCAGAGCTGCGCCCATCGCACATGGGCTACCAGACGCATCGGGTAATACGAAAAGAATTTCCATAAGCTGTCGTCCGCCAGAATCTTGAACGCCCTGCTCGAACGGCGCGCGCGATAAAAGACGTAGCAAAAAATTGCAAGCCCCCCTAAAAAAAGCCACGGCAGGCCACGCACCACATTCCAAAGATAAAAAGATGGCGTGTTCTGGTAAATGCTCTTGATCGAGGCTGCCTCAGAATCGAAGTTGGCGTTGTCGAGTCGCGTCGCCAGTTTGGCCAGTAGCGGGTATGTTGTAACGCCGAATTCTCCGGCCTGCGCACTTGCAACCTTCTGCACGACGCGTGCAACATATGTACGGAGGGCGGGCATCTTCACGTTGTCATTCGTAGGCGTGTCGGGATCAACGGGGATATTGATATCGGGCCAAAGTTTGTTGAATGTCGTCAGCAATTCGACCGCGGTCTTGCCTGAGATCTTCCTGGGATTAGGAAAAATGCCCGCCTCGCGATCATTGACCCATTCGAAGACGGTTGCCTCGTCCGAGCTCAGTGGACCGAGCAAGTAGCAGCCGAGCCGAAGTTTCGCCAGATTGTGCTGTTCGGTGAGGCTCGCTTCAAGGCACGCGAGACGCTCGTGCAGAGTCGGACGCACCGACCGCACCTGGGGCGGCACGGCCGGTTCCGATTGAGATTCCGGTCGCGCACTGGGTCTGGGTGACGCGTCGCTGACGGCCTGCCGCCGCCTCGCCACGGCGCTCGACGCCTGAATGGCGGAATCACCAACTGCGACTTTCTCCTCGTTATCGGCGCGATCTAGCAGTTCGCGCGCTGTGACTTTGACCTCGGGATCAGTGGCACCCAGCAGCTTTTCAATCGAGTCTCTGAATTTTTCGACGCTGCTCATGTGTCCGAGCGCGTCGAGCGCCGCGAGCCGCGTGGCCGAGTCCTGGAATCTCAGCGCTTTTGCGACAGCCGGAGCCTGACGCGCACCCGCTTCGTGCATGCCAGCCAGATCCGTTGCGGCTGCAACCCGGACTTCGCCGTAGGAATCGTTCAGCAACCCCGCGACTTGCGGCGCAAAGCGCTCGCCAACCGGTCCGATGCCAGAAAGAACCTCCGCTGCCGTGATGCGCACGTCCATGCGCGGGTTGTTGAGCTGACGTGCGATGCGGGCGGCCTGCTGCGGCGTGACGCCGGAGTGCTCGTTGAGTCTGGACACAACGTCCAGCGATTCGCCTTTCTCGAGCAATTCGATGCGCAAATCGACTTCACTCAGATCAGGAACCCGCTCGGCAACGCCTGGGACGACTTCAGGGTCGGGCGGCTCTCGAATTCCCAGGGCGTGTTTTGCTGCCTCTCGAACATCTGGGTCGGGGTCCACGATTAGTGCATCAATCGCCGCTTGATACGAAGTGGCTTCCTTTCCCATGGCCATCAAGGTATTGACAGCAGCGGTCCTTAGCGAAGGATCTTTATCTGACAGTAGCTCCTCGATTCGAGGACCAAGACCTATCGAGACCGGTCCGAGTTTCCCAATGGCGTTTATCACGTTAGCCTGATGGGTCTGTTTGAATCGCTGCCAAAGTTCCTCCAGCAGATCGTCGGGAGACTCGTCGGGCTGGTTCGACGATCCGTGGGCATTGATCCACATGACCGCCTCTTCCCGTGTATCCAGAACCGGATCGTGCAGCGCATCGAGCAGTGCCGAATACGACCAGGCATACGCCGCGCCGCTGTGCGTCGACGCGCAGACGACAAGCAAGAGTGCGAGCGAGACGCGGCGTCCAATAGATAATCTTAGTACGGGACAGTGTTCACGAGACGAGTTCGGGAGTGGGCGCGTTCGTACTAAGATCGCTCTTTTCATTACCCATCCCCCAGTGGCGGAAAAAAGAATGGACCATTTCAGTAAACACCTATGGTACGCGATGCGAACGAAGCGAAGTAGCCGCCGCGCCTTGCACTTTAGAAATTTTCGACATGGTGATGATAGTAGTGGCCTTCATCGGCCTTGTCGTCAAGGCGCTTTTCCGACCGGGTTGCGGGACTCGTGCCTCCGTCGTCTCTCTCCTCCTCAACACCCATGCCATCATGCAGAAAAATTCCACGGCCGCCAAACTAATCGAGGGTCATCGAAAGGGCTTGGTTATGATTAGGCACCCGGTCCCGACATGTTGATGACTCAGAGTTCCGTGCGGCAGGCATTGACGCGTGGGCCGGCGGCATTGCGGAATTGCGGAATTGCCTTCCTGAGCGCAGCAAACGGGGCAACAGTTGCAAACCTTGGCGGTCTAGACTCGCAAAAAAACTTGACCCCGAGATAGATGACCCGGACCTGAGGCGTCGAGCTCGGGATGAACCCGTCGATCCGCGTCGCAGGTTACAGCGGAACAATCGTGCACAGTTGCAGCGTTATGATCTTGCATCCAAACAACTAAGTGAGTGCGAATGGACATTGACCAACTGTGCCGTACAGTCAGAACGCCTGCCGATCTTCGAAACTTGCCCGGCTACGTTGAGAAGGTCAATCCTGCGCAGGTCGGGCTGCGTCGCGTCATCTGGCCATACGGCTTCCTATCCGAGACGCATTGTGCCCTTACAAATTGCGGTGCACTGCACAAAGCAGGCGTGATCATAGAGTTGGAGGACGGCACTATCTCCAATATTGGGCATATCTGTGGCGCTGACAAGGACAAGTTCTCGTCAAAGTTCACAGCCGAGATGCTCAAATTATCCGAGTCACGACGTAGGGAGGCAATGCTACCGATGCTTCTCGACCGCCCAGCGCTTGAAGGAACAGAGCGCAAAGTGCGTGCCGCATATCACCAGGCAGAAATCTGGGTTCGGCGCATCGATGCGTTCATTGAATCCTGCCCAGAGGCAGTGCGAGAACTAAGGCGTCGGATCAACAGTGGCGCCAGTATGGCCGTGTTCGACGTGGTCGAGCGCACGGAATCCGAAGTCGATGACCTGATTGTGTCAGGGCAGGCTCGAAACCGCGCTACCGTACGCTACAAAGAAACTCAAAAAGGCGTCATTCGTGGCGCGACTGCACTTTCGCTCACGGAACAACGTATTTCCTCGCTCTGGCGCCGCGCTGACGCGCTTCTTGCTGCTGATCCGCAAGCCATCGAGATTGCAGGGCTCCAGAAACTATTCAATGAATCGGTCCATTTACCAGAGGACGCGAAGCGCATTGTTGACGAGTGCGAGGCAGCGCGATTGTTCTTTACGACAGAGAACTTTGCGCTGCTTGCCATGCTACCGATGTCCCAAAATGGGAGGGACGTCCTGAATGCCCTTACCGTAGGCAAACTCGACAAGTCGAACACCGTACCACTCGCGCACAAAGCACTCGGGAATGTGAGCGAGAATAGGCCGCTTAACAAAAAGCAGCGTGATTTTCATCGAAAGATGGAAGCGATCACGCGCGCAGCGAAGCGCACAACGAAGCGATAGGGGCGACGACGGTGTGGGACGCCCTTCCGTTGACATGGGCGAGCGTACCGGTTAAACAGCGACACCGTCGTGCCTCGCATAGACCAGCAGGCAGGACAGCGCGCGTTGCCACCTTACCGTCAATCTTCCAAACCGACCGAAGTGGTGCCCGTCGGAGAGAGTGTGGTCATCGGCATGGTGCTCATGCAGTATCCCGCATTGGACTGAGTTGCACGGATTTTCGGGAAATCACCCTATCAAATCCATCAAGCGCCCGTCGCTACCCCGTTCGTGGCGCCTGAGTTGTCATCAGACAATTGCGCATTTTGGAGATGGCCGATGGGCCATTTGCTGCCGGATGTGAGCTTCAGCGGAAACTGGGGGGTGACCCGGTTGCTCTCCGCTGCACCCAAATATTTGCGAGGAAAGACCTCGGTTCCTGCTATGGCCTTCCCAACGACTAGCGGCTTCGAAAATGCGTTGCCGGGCTGCGAAGCGAAAAACGCAACGATTTGCTGATCAACGGCCCACGCAGCGCGCTGCGGAACTTCATTGTCCGGGTGTTTACGACCTAAATCGCGAATTCTTTTCCCGTGCCGCCCCTCCATGATCAATGAAGTCCCGGTGGACATACCCGCGACGTCATCTCGATGCTCGGCGAAATGCCGGTGACCCCACGTTGACTTATTGCGGTCAGCCCCCACTCCACGTTTCCTACTCGTCCGATGTCATACCCGACGTTTCTTGCGAGCGACGCATGTTCACGCCGCGGAGGCATCGCGTATGATTGCGATCATCGACCTGTTCCGCAGAATATTCCTCGTGCCCCCAATGCCGACTCAGATTGAAAAACTACAGGCTTACGCTGGCCATTTGCTCGACGCGTTCATTGGTCTAAAAGAACGATACGCGATGCTCGAACCGATGCTCTTCGATCAAGGCACAATCGAGCATAGTGGCACACAAGAACGTGCACGTGGCTTCTTGATCCTTCGACACTCCCTGTTTTTGTCGTGTGCCCAGGACATTGCAAAGCTAACCTTAGACAACGACCAGCGCACGCCAAGCATCCGAAACATTGTGGCAGGACTCGAAGACGAATCTTTGCGACAAAAGCTCGAAGCCCAGTATTCAATCTGGACCCTCCCGTCAGTTGAGGAGGAGACCGACCCTGAGATTGTTGCTGCGTTGAGGCACATGGAAAAACAAGAGCGGTTGGAGCGCCGGGATCAGTTCCTCGAACATTACACAGAACTGCGATCTGGATGGGCGACGCTTTCAACTAGTGAATCCATGAAAAGCTTCCTTGCCATGCGCGACAAATTGTCGGCCCATACCGAAGTGCGCTGTGTCGCGGACAAGTACCAGCTTCTCGAAATCTCGGCTTTGGGGATCAAATGGAGACACCTGCGCGAAACAATCGAAAGCATGCAAAGACTCGTTGAGCTTATCGGTTTTATCGTTCGCAACGCTGGATTTGCATGGGACTCTCTTGATCATCAACTATCTAAGGCAGCCAAAAGCTTTTGGAACAAATCAAGCGAGTTAAATTAGACAAGGCAAGAGAAATATAGTGACCGGTGGCAAGCTTGACGGCACGTTCACTTGAACGACGCAGATTTGGTGCGAGTGAACGTCGATATGTAGCCAACCTATACCCGGTACGCTGATCATGGACAACCCGCTGCCATTTTCACCGTCAGGCACTAAGCAACCGGGACAAGGTTGATTCTGGTGGACAGTCTGCGGATCCGGAATGTCTCCGGAAGCTTCATTCCTTAAACGATCGCACGTTGCTTCTCAGCATGACGGGCACAGACCATTTTGTTTTTTGACCTCATCTCCTAGTCTATAATCGAACAATCCAGAATCCAAACCGCATGGAGCCGTATTTTATGAGTCAAGCCCGCGGGCGATATGCGGGATCCCAGCGTAACGGTCAACGCCAAGGTCACCACGAAAAAACCTTTCCGCCCCAACGGCAGGGATCATCGTACGTGAAGGTGCCGTCCAAAGACGCCACCCAGACCGCCTCCATTTTCAAGACACGGTCGTTCCAGTTTTTGGTCGACGCGGTAGGCGCAGAGAACATCGCCATCGCGCTCGAATCGAACATGACGCGCGTGGCCGAATTGATGAAAGGCGAACGCTTCACGCCAGAGACCGCCTTTCACATGGAAACTACGCTCGGATTACCGCATGGATTCTTTGACCAGCCTAACCCTGCGCTCGCGGACGAGACCATCGCCCGTCTGAAGTCACCGCTCGACTTCGTTCAGGTCGATGATGGATTCAACACAGAGCCCGAAGCGCTTAAGCCGATTGCTGCCACGGCCGTCGACCAACCGGTAGTTACCGCAGTTAGCGTGTCCGAGGAAGCGCAAATGCCACAGAAAATCGCTGGCGGTTCGCCGCGCGCCGTCAAGAATAGTCAAAACAAAATGTCCAAACAGCCTAAGCCTCGCGCCCCACTCAAAACTTCGTCTTCGAAAGACAAAACGCCTCCTGGAACGCCCGAACAGCAACCGCTAGCATTGAACGATAGCGGCGAAGTGGAGCCCATCCGACGAACCAACCTCCACCTCCTCACGAGTCGCAATGGGTCGAAAGTACGACTTGGCGCCGTCATGGAGATGAGTGCGTTTAACATCGCCGATCGACTCCATGGCAAGAAGCGCATGGACAGTGCCGAAGCAAACCGGTTCACGGAGCGACTAGGCTTGCCCGGTGGCTGGCTGGACAGCCCGCACACCGAAGCCGACATTCCAGAGTCCGTGTCACGCCTGCTTGCACCGGGTCCGCGCGGGCGCGCGTCCGTCAAGCAGGACGAGCCACTAGTGCCAGCAACAAACGACAGAGAGCAAGGGGAAACCGCCAGCGAAACAGTCCGCACGAGGCGCAAGCGTGCGACCACCACTGGCAATTTGGAACAGCCCTCATCTGTCGCAGCCGATATCGCGGAAGAAAAAAGAACTGCAGCCGCCAGCTCCCATGCACACGTCAATAACTTCCCTGACGAACCCGCCAGCCGAGCGTCAGCAGACGGTCACGCCGCGGCGCCGGTAACGCCACTGGAACACCCTGAGGCGATGCCTGAGTCGTTGACCGCCTTTGCCACACCTCTGCAAAATCCGACTCTGCTGCCCGAGATCTCCGTGACCAGTCTGGAAACGCTCCGCGGTATCGCGCCTATAGCGGAAGCGCTGATCAAGACGCTGGCCGGCAAGGCACGCACGGGTCGACTGGACGAGCTGAAAGCATTGGAACTGCTCCAGCAGGCGATATTGCTGTAGTTGCCGCAGGGTATGGCGGCGTCAATAAACCAGCGACGTCGCCACCGGTTGTCATGAACACCGGGCTTCCGGAAGACGGGTGCCGACCTTCATACCGGGCTTCATTCCCGGGCCACTGCCCCCGCTTGCACCACCGCTCTCCTCGCCGCCACGCACTATGCCACTGATCGACACGGACGCTCATGCATGACATCCATCAGACAGCAGTGCGTCGATTTGAAGACATTCGCACCTCGGCCGCGGCGAACGTCAGCATTCACTGCAGGCGAACGCGTGCTTGCGCACCGTAAAAGTCGTTCGCCACAGCACGCGAGAAATGGCCGTTAGCGGAGTAGTTCAGTTGTTCCTACGGCAAGTTCGTCCGCTCGCTGAATGGCAGGTTGCGGCTGTTGTCCGTATCCCTCAACCCTGCCTAGAAGGCTCTTCACCCGCTGCGGTCGGTCAATCGCAGCGCGCTATGACGTTTGCCCGTTACAATCCTGTTTCTTACGCCTCATTGCGCTGTACTTCGCTGTGAAATCGGCGGTTCCTCCTTTAGCAAGTGGTTATCCCGGCAGCAAAATCCGAAGTGAGTTTTCTCCAATTTATTCGACTGACATGCTGTTCCGCGCCATAAGCTGTGCTGGCATCGGATATGGGTGGCGCTAGCCGTGCTCGGAACCGTCTGAATTGCAATCGCAAACATCGTTGTCACCGTTAGTTAGCTTGCTACGAAACCGCTCGAGCTCTTCTGAGAACGCCGGATAACCTTCGCGGTGCGCCGACATGTCTGGTTCAGCAGGAGAGGCTGGCCTCGTCGCGCGAACGCGGGCCGATTGGATTGCGCCAGCAATACCCATCATACAGTTTACGAACTTTAGACGCGGCGGCTCGTGTTTGTCTCGGATTTGGCACTGGAGATTGTGGCATCGAGAGGCGATTGGTTCGATCGAAAAATCGATGGGCGCCGCAGTATGAGCGAAGTCGTTACGAATACGTTTCAGCGTCAGAAGATCATTGAGCACAGCCTTCGGGATGAGGCCGAGCGCTCTCGCCAAAGCGATGCGACCAGAGAAAGTCGACAATGGCCCAGTTGCGTCGAAAAGAAGCTCCGTAGCCTTCTTATCTTCTAGAAAATTCTCTCGGAGTAGAAGACCAAGCTGATCGTCCAGCCACGCAGCAGCCATCAAGGCACAGGCTCGATCACTTTCCGTTTTCAACGTCGTCGCGAAGGAGAGGAAATCGACTGATAGCTGGAGATGCCGTAGCAACTGGTCTGGAGGTGGCAGATTTTCGCCATACATCAACTTCAAAATGTCGTCTCTTTCGCTCATGATTCGTTGCAAGCTCGCTTGTTTTTAACAGTATTCCGAGAAATTTTCCCAAAGTCCAATGTGAAAGCTATTCGCCGTCCTATGACATCTTGATCGCCGAAGAAAAAAGCTGATCCAAAATGCGGAAAAAATCTTGCCCCTTGCTATTTTCATCGCTCCGCACAATCTCCGTAGAAAGCTACCGAAAGACCGATGTGTACTGAGGATGAACCGCGACGTTACTGTCGGTAGAGGCCGAGAATACGACAAACAACGTCGGCGATCGAAGGGCTGATAGCGAATACGACCCACTGCATGAACCTCAAAATTTCGGCAGCCACCAATGACTCTTCATGGGCGACGTCAGTCGACCGACGTCCACCATTGAATTCGCGCATTGCGGCCATCCAGAGAGCAAGGATGAGGCAGGAGAACCCGAGCGCAATAACTGGACGCAATTCGCGTATGCCGGCGCGCGATGCAGAGTAACGAAAGAATGCTAGATAAATTGGCAAACAGTGCCGCTCTCTTATTCCACCACGATACCGGTCTCGATGGTGATATATTCATTCTTCCAAGCAGCTGAACTCATCGGCTTCAGACGCCCCGCCTCATCGAAAAGACCGACCCAGACCTTCAGCAAGGTTTGCTCCTCGCCATCATTCTTCGGAGATCTCTTGATCCATTCCCTATAGTCAGGAGAGTCCCAATATTCCTCCTCGACCGGATTCAAGCTCCTCGCGCCCGAGAGCCACTGCGTCAGCTCAGATAGGTCAGCAAAGAAGATTCGATAGCGGTTTTTGGTGACTCGACGGAGAGCCGCAAAGCAAGGATGATCGGTCAACAGAATGTCTTTGACGGCAACTCCCGCCTGATCGGCAGCAGACGAGAGATATTTCGCAAGCTCGCCTACAGTGGCAATCGAAGATTTCAACTGGTCGAGGAACTGATACTGTCGTGCGTTGGCCTGCTCTTTCAGCATCCTCTGGAACAAACCAGCTAGCTGTTCCTTCAGCAGCGCGATGATGTCGTTGGCATTCTCGAATGAAAATAGTGGGTTCCCTGTCGGAAGTTGATCGACCTCATCGATGAAGTCGAAGACCTTGCGATCACTGACGTGCGTAAGCACCAGATTCTGGACGTCACGATTGTTCTTGTAGAAGGTCCGCTCAGACAGGACATTCTTTTCGACAAATACATAGACCTGCTTGCCTTGGTCGTAGGCTTCGCGCAACTCATTCTGCGTAACTGAACCAGAGGCAACGGTGGACCCGCTCCCATATCGGCCCCCGATGATGCACACCAAGATGTCGCAGTTTTCGACCTCTCGATAGCACGAGCTCTCCAGCTTGTCGCTGCGGCCGTAAGGAATAGCCCCGACTTCGTGCCGTATAGTTTCGTACCCTAACTCCTTCATCGCCCTAGCGAGGTCGTCCCGGACGACCTTGAGGTCATAAAAGGTGGAACTGATGAATATCTGCGGTCGTGCCATTCTCATCCCATGCATAATTTTGGACCGTATTCTACAGTCCGTTGCTGATCTGAGGAGATAGATGTTCCTCAGACACCCGTCGCATGGATTAACCATTGCGGGGGGAAAGGCAATCTTGTCCAGCCGATAGCCGTGGTACGCGAACTCATATGCCCTGCGGCATGCCAGAATGTCTGGCGATGATCGCCTCAGTCGCTATGGGCAACGACCGCGAATGACCGCCCCAGCCTGAAGCAGTCGTCTGCGGGGGATGCTTTCAAGGACTACCTCTGGCCGCACCGGTCCGACATCGAGCAGGTTGTGGCTCCTTCGTAGATCGATCCGCATCAGACAGCAGTCAATCCCAAGCAATTAGCTGACGAGTCCGATAGTTCAGGCCTTCGAGGCGCGACGCAAGATGATGGAGATCCAACTCATCGCCTTGCGGACAATGTGTCGGCAGGCAGGCATTTTGCGACAAGCCTCGAGCAAGAGCGCCCAGACCAACCGGTGCTTCAGCGTTCATCGACCGCACTCCTCCGCCTCTAAACACGCATCTCGCTCCAGATCTCATCAAGACATTGTGATCCGTTGGTAACAAAAATCCGCTTCCCGCCGACATCTTGCACCCACAGCCTTACCCATTGCCTGGGAAGGCCTTCAGGCGGCTGAGTTGTGGTCAGATGCTTCTCAAGTTCGACCGTGTATGGTTCGGCGGATGGGATCGCCAAGAATCCCTGCTCTTGCATGAAGCGCTGCGCGCGCTCGGAACCATCATCTGCAGTGCCACCGATAGAGACGAGATAAACGGCGTCAGGGCCGACATTACGGATGATTATTTTGAGCCGAGGTGCGCCAATCCCCCGCAAAACCTGGCAGGATGTTTCAAGCTTCGTCTGCACACGCCGATTCGCCAACTTCAGAGACACAATGACTGCGCCACAGGTTCCGGCAGCCGATGCGATCTGCGCCCAGTCCACAAGCGTTTGAGGCCAAAAAGACATTCGACAATTTCACATGATAGGTTGGGTCTGAAACGAATGCAGCGAAACGTGCCGCTACCGATTTCCGTACGCCTCGGCCTTCGGATCTGGCGCATCGCCTTGGGCGCGATTACTACCGACAGCCAACAAATACCAGACCCGCGCCGGTACCGGAAACCGATGATGTCTGCAGGCGATAAAGTCCAGTCCGTAACGCCCCGCCATTCGAGCAGGCGAAGCTTGCTGCACGTCCCGACTATCAAGCTCGATGAACTGCTTCATGCGAGCGCGGAGTTCCGTCAGATCCTCGGGCAATTCCAGCATCTCGGTGCTTCCCGTGGATGAATGGACATCATCGAAATACCACCGCTCCACCGAACACAGATCGGGATGCCACAATTGTGGCTGGACCGTCGGTGCCATAGCTTTCAATCCCTGACGGAACGCGACATAGTTCTCTTCCATCCCTAGGGTTGCACACCAGGTTGCAAGCGTCCCCGACATCCACGACGCACCCATCAAAGACTCCAGCAAAGCCTTATCGGGGTTAACAACAACGTCGACCAGGTCGTCGAGAGAATCTGAGCTAATCGGAAATCCCCGACGTTGCGCGAAGGCGAATACCAGCCTCCAGCACATTTCGCTTAAGTACCACTTCGCGGACTGATGCCGACCAGTCAGCGTGAGTAACAGCAAGGCTAGCGCAACTTCAATAGCATTTTCGTCAAGCACTGGCGACGCCGTGGCCGACATGTTCTCCAGCATTCGACTGAGTACATCTGCAATGTCCGTCGCGTGCTTCATACCGACTTCCTTATCCAGCAGAAAGCAGTATGCAAGACCTATAGTTGCAATGAGCCCGACATGCTCCAGAAGAACAAGTGCATACTCCGCGCTCTCGCCCGAATATCCTGACATGCCGTCCCGGACATCCGCATAAGGAGCCATCTTGTTGACGTAGTGGGCGCCTGCCTCGAGGTATGTGATAACAAGGTGATCGTATGCGTTGACCACTTCCTTCGATTCGCTAGCATCGGATTGCTGTATCCGGTGCCATGCTTTCAGCAGAAACCGCTCTGCGGCAATAACTGCCTGTCTCGTATCGCCAGCGTCCTGGGCGGCCTTGACAAACATATTTAGCGCAAGATTCAGGCGGGTGAGCACTTTGCCCAACCTCTTCCCGTCCTTGGCAGCATCAAGCCGTACCCCGTTTTCGCTCAGGCCCAACTGCCGAACCAGCATCCGGTCCAGATCGAGCATGGAATAGTCGCGCTCGCCCGCGAACGCCAGCGCCTTTCTAAGATCGGTACGGTCCTGCTCCAGAAAGACATGCTCATCGAGCATGTAGCGTTCAATGAGTTCCGCGACCTTATCGCCGCTCCAAAACTCAAATTCGGCTTCTTTCTGATGCTTTTCGACAAAGCCCGTCCAGTTTGGCTGCGTATCCTGTTTCAGGTCACCCGTCGTAGCAAGAACAATTCGTTTTCTAAGGTTGCTGTGAGCAGGCTCAACCTCTCGTGGGAGATATACCTCGAGGATCTCATTAAGGCTCGGTCTGACGGCCTGGACGCCAACGTCCCAATCCTGGCGCCCGAGATCGCCTTGTTTGATCGTGAAAAGGACCAGCTCCTCTACCTTGTCATTTGGGTTAGGTCCCACGACGGGCAAGTCAACACCAAACTGTCTTACCCCAGCCTGAGGACGAACCACAGGTGTGTAACCCATGGCAACCAGTAGGTCTGGGAGTAACCGGTCGAACTCGTCGCGCTCTCTGAGCGTGCGAAGGAAACTGGAAATGATCAGCTTCATTTATCGCCTCGCTGCAACCGTTGCAGATGCAAACGCCGATTCGCCTGTCCGACAGGGTCGAAAATGTCCCGTCTCGGTAACGTGGCACTGGAATGTATCGGCACCATCTCCGTCACCTTCGAAAACTCGGCGTCAACGTATCGGAAGAAACCTGTTCCCCCTTTAACCGGAACTGGCGTTGCCAACCTGCCCAATATAGACTTCTCACGTGCCTCTTTCATCTTCAGAGACATGTCCTTTTGACGTGCTCTTGAGAAACTACGAACGATCTGCGCCGGTGGCCGAAGTTCATTCGCGAACGGAAGTTCATCAATCGCCGACGTCCACTGCCCGACTCGCACAACGATATCATCAAGCAACGCCTGCTCTGCAGCGTCCGAAGACTTTGCTCTGGCCAACTGCAGCTGTTGGGCTGTCACTGTTGGGTAGTCGTACCCAATCTCCTCACTCAGCACCTCCCGGACGAGATGATGTACACGAGATGGTGCATCATGTGTCTTGAGAAACGAAAGCATCAGTGAGATCGACTGCTTTTCGTTAAGGACAAAGCCCAGCACACGTCGGCACAAAAATATCAGACCGTCCGCATCAAGCCTGTCAATCTGTTGAATGTCGAACTCCAGAGGCCCGACATCGTGTAGTGACGCGTGCGAAAGCAAGCCCCCCGCAGAGGCAGGAAGCTTACGTCCCTCCTCCAGCAACCAGCTCGTTATCGTCACTTCCAGTACCGCAGTGTTTTTCAAAAGCCAGTAAAGCGACTGGTCAAACAGATTCGCGACTTCCGACGTGTTGAACTCACCACTTCCATGCCTACGCACCCAGTTTGTGAGCCAATCCGTTGCAGCATCGCGCTGCTCCGTGCCCAGCATCAAGCTGAGAACGTGGTCGATATGTCCGATCTCACTAACGAATTTCGAGTCGAAACCCAGACAGGCTCCCAACAGCGCAGGAATGGCCTCACTGTTGGGTCGCGCACGATAGATTGCAGGCAACTCCGCGGCCAGCGCTAGCATGGCTGCCTCATCTTCTTCCTGTAGAAGTCGCG
This sequence comes from Paraburkholderia sp. C35, assembly GCF_003121405.1. Taxonomy (GTDB): domain Bacteria; phylum Pseudomonadota; class Gammaproteobacteria; order Burkholderiales; family Burkholderiaceae; genus Paraburkholderia. The sequence goes on from NZ_QBUY01000031.1 coordinate 20,740, forward strand.
TCCATTCGTCGGCGCAGAGTTCGTGAAACGGCAAACATGCAGCCACTACATCACAGGCTTTCCGATGCGCTTCGCTTCCTTGATTTTGCAGATGTGGCTTGAGCACGTCTTCGACTAGCTCAACATTGTAGTCAGGCAATTGTCGTTTAGCGCAGCATCGTGCCAGCACCCAGAGACTAACGTCGCGGACAAGCGGGACACCGAGCTTTACTCCTGCTCCAGCGTGTCTAAGCGCTGCGTCAAAATCTACAATTCCGAAAGCCAGCAATGCTGCCCTGTACAAATCCGTGGATGCTTCCGACGGCACCGCTTCAAAAGTGGAGACGACTTCCGAGCGGAGCCCCTCATCGTCTCGAAGCAAGTCGACTAACGAAACGAAAAATGGGGATGCAACCATACTCCCATTGTTTGCCGACTGTAGGGCACAGCAGAAGGTCAACAACGATGCAAAACGAATCGGCTTGATAGACCGGATAGCTTCGCCGACAAGGTTCGCGATCCCATACGGTTTTTGCGAAGACGCAGCAAGCGCGTCGGCCGCTTCAAGCAACACGTCCCTCGATTCGCTCGCAAGCAGCAACAGGTAAGTGCCAGCGTGCTCCGTTTGCAGCACATCGTATTTGAACAGGTTGTCGGCTGCCACAAATAACGAGGAAGCGTCGCCCACTTCGCCGCGTTGATATACCTCGCGCGCAACACACTTGTTCCGTTCGTGCAGGGAGTCAAAAGACAGCTCTTGCTCCTTGACCGTAAATCCTTGCGAAGCTGCCACGCCGGCAAAGATATCGACCTCTTGCGTAGAAATATCAATCGACAGCTTCTCGCTACGCGTCCGGTGAAGCTCGAGCGCGAGTTGGCCCAAGGTACGAGGAATGTTATCGGACGAGGAGTTTGTCATCATGTGCATCGCTTTATCTCAGTAACACTCAATCCACACTACCGCCGACGAGTCGGACAACTGCCGATTCTGCCGCGACCTTCGCGGAATATATGAAAACAGTCGAAGATGAGTCTCACGTGACAGCCGTCCATTGCGCGTCGCATCCTGCGCCGTGAGCCGCCCTCCGATGCCCCAGGTTGCCTTGTCTCAGCGCCCACCGACGCCCCTCGCAAGCTGGCGCAACGAATATCAGACTCCGATGAAAGCCCGTGCGCTCCGACATTCGACAGAGCGGTAGTGAGAAGAAGCCACCAGATCAATTCTTAGTGTTAGCCGACGCTTCCGGTCCGGTGCCTTCTCGTTGTCCCGGTTGATTTGCGGGAGTGAAAAAATAAACCATCACGAACACCGCGAGTGCTCCGCCAGCCAAAACCCACCTGCTGATCTTTACTTCGATGAATCCCGGGATCACCGCGGCGATGCCGGCCACAGCCATTGCCATCACCGCCCAAAACACCTTGAACTGGAAGTCTGACGGGTTAGGCTTGAAGATCGCAATCAACAGGATGAACGTAACGAAAACAATCCCAAAGATGAACGCTAGTATGATGCTGGTTTGTTTCGACATCGGGTTCTTTGCTTCATGCTCGAAGCCGTAAATGGGCAGACCTGCTGCCGTGAGGTCATCCCGAAGCTTTTGGACAACTGGATTGCCCAGATACGCGACGGTGATGCGCTGCATGTTCGCGAAGGCAGTTGTGCCGGGCAGTGGGCTAATGTCCTTGAGTTCAGGAAACCACGAAAAAGCGCACCTCAGAAATTCGAAATGAGCCGGCATCGACTGCAGGATCGCCGCGCAATCCTCTGCAAACCCCTGTGCCCACATAGCACTTTTGTGCGCACCAAGCAGATCGCTGTTGCCGACGAACTCTTCGACGTAGTTAAAAAACGCGCCGCCACGCTTTTGGCATTCCAACGCCGCCCATTTCGCACCGTCTCCGTCCTTCGGCCCACAAATCGCATAGCGCTGCAATGACTCCATATAGGAGTTCTTCAAACCGGCAACCCGCTCCTTGGCAGCTACCACATCCTGCTCTTGGGTCATGGGAGCACTTATCCTTTGGTTGCAGCAGCTGTGGCCAGCGCGAGCAGCGTACGTAGATCCGAGTTATCGATCCCCTCCATAACGGCGAAGATGGTCCCCGGGCAAACTTCGATCACTATCCGGGCCGCGTCTGCCCGAGACTTCGGGCGAGAGCGGTCAAGACGACGTGCGATTTCCCGGAGATTACTATCCGAAGGCGACCAATGTGCAATGCTACAAGATGACTGGAGGCACCTTTTAAATTCGAGCAATGAGGGCATTACAACCTCCCCCTTGCGGCTTGCAGGGCCAGCGCGAGTAACGTGTTGAGGTCACTATTGTCGAGGCCGTGGTACCGATGGTGTCCAGGCGAGGGGCACACAGACGCGACCGCCGAGTACCAATCTTCGTCGCTCGGCACTCGCCCAGACTCGCGAATACGCGCGATCGCATTTTTGATAAGGGCAAGCTGAGTTTCGTTCGGCTCCCACGGCGCCAAGCCGAATTTTATTTTCAGTGCATGGGCGAGCTTTGCATCTCTATCTTGCATATTTTCCTCGGTACAGTCTTATAGTTATTTGTGACGCAATAAGAGAAGTACGTCTGCATTCGAGAATGCAGCGACACAGATCAATTCGAACGGGCAAACCTATATTGGCGGATAGCAGAAACGAGGAGCGACGGGCCTGCGCACGCAGATGAATCGTGGCAAGTCCTTCGCTCCAGTCAGTGTTGCATCGACTTCGCCAACGAGTTCGCTTGCAGATAGTCAACAAGGTTCCAGCAGGCCGCCAGCGTTGCTTCGGCGACTTCGCGCCCGTATTCCGAGCCCAACCACGTCAGATGCAGCCTTCTTTGAGACGCTGCTAACGATCAGGATGTTCTCGCCCGTAGCCGCCATAGAGAAGCAACAACCATAGCCCAACTCTATCATAGAAATAGAAAACACCTTACATTACTATGCAAAATATACTGATACCCACAGTGCTCCAGCGAAAATTCGCCATATTTTGGCACTTTTTACGTATTTTGGCTTATTTTGACAGACATTCGTAACATTTTCGATAGCTTTCAGTGGGGCAGACTTCCCCCCGAACAACCTGCAAAGAAAGCGGAGAATCGTGCACGGAAGCCTCGCTTTCCTTCATGTGGCGTATAGAGGGTTTGGCGCGTGAACGAGACCCGTCCCCCCGCCACGACCCGCCGCGACGGTCCCTATAGGGACAATGGTGACGCCGTGCCCCCGAGCAGCCCCCCCCTACCTTCCTGCGATCCGCATGTGCACAGACGGATTCGGGCGCCATTACCCATGACGGTCAGTCGCACGACCCAAGTATGTAGCGATTGAATCGCGGTACCGCAAGCACAGGGCGTGGGCCGCATCAGACTCATAGCCACAATTCCTACCAGCGAATATGGCGGCGTGCGCCCAAGCGTATCGTGCTATGACAGGAGTAGTCACCGGGTCAAGCGTCCAGCCTAAGGGTGGCGAGTTGAGCATTCGCTGCAATTGACTTTCTCGCTCGTCTGCGGGCATGGCCTCGTCAACCGATGCGAGGTAGCGATCGTAAGTCGCGCGCGACGAAAGCCCCCAACGTACGAAGTGGCCTTCAGGAAGGGAGCGCTCGACCGTATCCGCGATATCCCGCGCGCGTCCAGCACGGGATTCCTCAGCCAGCGTGATTGGCGCGGTCAACGTAGCTATTACGCTGGTCGGATTAAACCGCTCGCCATCAACGTATGGCAGATCTTCGTCGGGGTTGCTCGTGACGTAGATGACGTAAACGTTCTTCCGGTCATGGGGCGGGAACTGCTGAAGCAGTTCAGATATCGACTCTAGTCCGGAATTGTCAGCAAGACCGCCATCGGTCACAGTCACCGATGAATATCCGTTTTCGCACCCACTACCACTCGCTGTCCTGAGCCCGTTCACTGGTCTGTCTGCACATGCGGTACCGACAGCGCTCACGATGGGAAAACGCGCGCTATTCAACACAGCGTCGATTGCTCGGATATTTGAGTCCAGAATACGAGCGCCAGGAAGTTGGAGCGGTACGCTGCTCGCAACTGCCCGTTTCCCATCCGATGCAGTCGTGCTATTGAACATCAGGATCGGCTCCACGAAATCCCCGACGGGTCTTCGATCAAGATTTTTCTCAAGACGGCCTTGAGAAACCAAATCGGGCTTTCCAGCTTCCAGTTGTCGCCACCCGCGGACCCAAGCATCCGTGAGAGCGGCGTCCCGAGTAGCATTCTCATGGGGTTTCAGAGAAGCAATCGGAACGTCGTGAAGCAACATCCGTGACATTGATGGCGAGAGAAAATCTGAGCTGAAATATTCTTCCATCGTGGATGTCCATGACCGACCATGTATCAGTCGCGGACCCGGCTCAAGGCGGAACATGCCCTCATCGGCAGCAGCTGTCCATACCATTGCGCCGAGCGAGCCACCCGACACGCCACTAATCGCAAATACATGCTTCCTCACCCATCCCTGAGTCTTCTCATCAGCCGCAGCAAGAGTCATGGCGACGTGAGCCGCCGCCCGAACTCCACCTCCGGCCGCGGCGACAAGGATGATGGGTGGATTGACTTCATCGCGGTGCGCCGTGGCCCAATCCGAGCGAAATTTTTCAAACTGTGACGCGGGGACTTTTGCCAGTCGAGGTGGCCCCATGAGTTCCGGCAGCATGTCGAGTGTGGGCGCCAGCCGGTATATTACATATCCGCCAAAGCATGCAAGCGCAATAGCGACAGGCGCGCCCAACTTCCTGAAATAGGGAAGATGAGCAAACAGGCTCAAAAATATTAGGAGCGATATGAGGGCTGGCAGTACTAGCAGAGCAATGAACTGGCCTTGCAACCACACAAGCGTAGTCAACAGCAAGGCCGTTACTCCGCCCAGCGCAATGTACCTTACAACGCCTCCTGTTCGCCCGCGGCCCTCCAGGCGCTCCTTGAAGAGTACAGCGCTCAACGTTCCAGGCAGCATCCAGACGCTCGCGACAATGACCACCTTCAGCGAAATTTCCGGCTCTGCCGAGCCATGCAGGAGCCAGCGAAGATCCGAGCAGAAGTAAATAAATACCAATCCTGCAGCTACATCTGTGATGCCCGCTGACGTCGGAAAAATTCCTGTTCCTTTCTTCGTCCTATACAGGCGAACAATCATGAGTGCAATTGGGGCAGCCAAGCCCAACATCGCCGCGGAGGTGTACCCGGCAAGCGCAAAGACAGAGAGGTAGGAGTAGAAAGCCACCGCTACGCCAAGCCACATGCGACCAGGCTGTAGAGCTTCTCGCGCCAGCGGCACCGTTGCGATTGCCAGAAGCGTTGCTACCGTCTTTCCCGAAAAGTCAACGAGCGGGGACGATAATAGCGGAGCCAACAGTAGGCCGTACGCGCATACGGTGAGCAAAAGTGTGGTAGTAAGCGTTTTCCAGAACCGGAACTTTTCGGGGTAGTTCCGCTCGACGACGCCTTCCCATGTCGACAAACGTGATATATCCGCATACGCCCAAGACATGCAGAGCACCAAGACGTTGCCGGCTATCCAAAGAAGTGCGTCTCTCCCTGGCGCCTCGAATCCTCCTAACAAATTTCGGTCTAGAGGCGTGAGATAGAACGCAGTTGCTAACGAACTCTGCAACGACCGTGACTGGGCTGGTACAAACAGCGCAAACGAATATACCAATGTGATGATAGCAATGAAGCGGATCCGAAGAATTGCGCTCGAGATACCCGCGTATGCAGCCTGCCATACAAATCCTCTTGCAAGGGCAACGAGTTCTGCTCGCCCCCGCACGACAAGAATCAGTAGAGCGATAGTCGATAACCACATCAAATTTCGATCCACCGTCACAAATGCAATCGCTGGCTGCAGTACCGGTTGAAGATAGGTCGAAACCATGCTCATGTAACTCATATCATCGAACAGTACTTTGCAAACATACGTTTACGACAGCTTCGCTGATGATCTTTAGATACGATTCCGTAAATTCTGTATTACGTTTCGTTTAAAAGAGAACGCTACACCTTTCGAGAAAAACGAAAGGAGCATTTCATGTTGAACGTTAAATCGAGTCGCGGTGACCCTCTCGCGCTGGTTGTGTGGTCTCTTTCTGTAACAGTTGTGCCCTACTTCGACCTATCCGCCGTCCTTGCGATGAAAGATATGCTGGTGATGTGCAGAATCGACATTTCTGGCTTGACCGCCATATGCGCACTGCTTTCGACGAGCCTCACCATTGCACTTGCGAGTTACTATCTGCAACGAAGGAAACAAGCTTTATACGCTGATTTCTGGAAGGCCTTCCTGGGCCCCGGCTCGAACTCGTAGCAAAGGTCATCGTGGAGGGACCGCCGACAATGGCAATGTACCTATTCATCAAAGTTCAACGCATAGCCCAAGTGGCCCGAAAGCTCGCTGAGTCTGCGTTTGTTGTACGCTGATTGCCAGATCCAGAACAATAGCGAATTCACTCAAGTCCCTCCACATTCGCGAATCGGCGCGAATGTCAGCTCATTGCAGATCCGGTTGAAAACCTGGGATAAAAGAAGACTATCGAGCGATCGGTCGCGCCAAAGAGATAAAACAGCCTTCATCATCGTGGCCGTCGGGTACTAAGCTACGTACGCGCATATGTCTTCCGCGATGTCGCACGTCAAGTCGGAGCGCAGTAAAATTGAATGCCCAATCGACGACGACAGCTGGTCGCGTGAAAGTTGAAAACGGATCCACCGAGTCTCCCAGAACATAAATTGCAAACTGATATCCCTAGGCGCCCTGCCACACGTCCGGTATAGACAAAACATGAGAACCGGCTAAGAGTGGTAAGCGCCGAGCGTCACTGTGTAGTTGGTAATACCATCGTCGCAAGACAACCAACGACTTGCGCGCACAGAATTCGTAAGCCTGTGCATCCCACTTCGCTTCGTAGCCGAGAGTCTTGAGTGTGTCGTCCACTCCCGGCGTGTAAACAAGGCATGCGGTGAGGAGTTTCGGAGCCGGCAGGCCGGGAAATTCATATTCATCGAGCGCTCCAGCAGCCAAAAGCGCAATCGCGTCTGCTGTCAACAAGTCAACGGCAAGACGAATGTTGTGACGTAGAGCGCGAAAAGACTCATCGGTGCGGTAGCGATACGGGATGTTGAAGATATGCGTTGTCCCATTGCTCAGAGCAACGGAAACCGAACCGTTGGCTTTCCAGTTGTCGACTGCGTCCCAGACATCTGGCTCAGCAGGATTCGCCAGCCAGACCAGACGTGCGTCCTTTATCTGAAGCAGGAACATTAGCAGGGGGTCGGTATTGGTACCAACCAGACACATATCGAAAACTGCACGACGAGCCTTTGCGTATGGCAGAGGATCAAATTTCACCACCTGCTCGAGAACAAGACCTTTAAGTCGCAAGTCCTGAAATTGCGAAGCTGGCGAAATGATACCGAGATGAATACCAGAAAACCTACGTGCTGCATTGACGACGTTCATGTTGGCTAAAACATCATTTTCAATTTAATGAAAATAGATTAATGGCCAATCCTACATAAATCAACGTTTAAATTATATCAACTTTGAAAATGACCTTCGCGATAACTATTTATCCTTGACGCCCACCCCACTTACTTGCGCTCCCATTCAGATGCGACAAAATCACAAGAATAGTATAAGAGTTTAAATGACGTATAAATAATTGGATATTTATCAACAATACTTGATTTATAAAAGAATTATCAATAATCTCTTTCAACTTCCTGCTTCGGCACTGACCCAACAGTCCGGATCCGATAAAGGCCGTTCGACTTGGCACGGGAATCGCGCGTTTCTATCGAGACGAGTCGCGATTGCTATCAATCGTCACGTCGAGGCACCGGCCACTCGACCAACAATCTGCGCCGAATGAGCGGCGCATCAACAACAAGGACACATGCCGCCATGCGATACCCTGACGATTATGAGCTGCCAATCCCGGAACCTATCACACTGCCAGAGTTGCTTTTCGAACTTGAAAGAGAGGTATTAGCAGTTGCATCACCCGACGGGCGGTACCTGGCGGCCTGGAAAAACCTGACACCTGCGAGCGCGTTTTCGTTCCTGTTTCGTCACAGAGGTGACATCCGGGAACGTTGTGAGCGGGATGAACATCTTTTCCAAGCCTACGCCGAAGCCGCACCGGTTTTCCTTCAAGACATGTGCCGCGTCGCCACATTGGTGGAGGCCGCGCTTGACGGAAAACCCTACGAAGGTCCAGTGCTCTCAACGTCCGCGAGCAAGCAACACGACTCAGAAGTGCCTGGTGCGCGCAAACGGCTAGCCACACAATGGTCTGCGGACATCAGGGCGTCGTATGACCGAATGCTTTCTTTCGCAGTCAACGCTGGAACCACGGAATCTGTCACAACCGCAGGGACGACGACATGGACTGCCGAAACATCGCGCTTCATCGAGGAATTCAGATCGAGTGAATTTGCGGACCGCACGGTTTTTCATCTCAGAGACACTCAACTTCCCTCCCCTCTGAGGACCAATTTTTGGCGAAACCATCTCGCAATCAAGGTGTCTGACGAGTGGATGGCCGAGTATTCGACCTATGTGACACACGATGCTCCGTCGCTGGCTGTCACTCAGCGTCATTATCACAAGCCAACGCTCGTACTCGAACTCGCATCGGGCACCATCCGCCTGGACGCGATGCGAATGAGCAGCCACCTGCGAGAGTTCAGCACTGAACTTCCCATCCTGTTTGTTTCAACCGATACGTGCGCTCTGGCCTTGCACCGGTTCAATAGTCTTGTCGATGGTTTGACCATTGAAGATTATGCGGGTCGACCGGACTCTCATCATCTACTGCCTCATCGCGATAAGATTGTACGGCTTCCGAACGGCTCCACTGTTGTCGCAGAAGAACGATTCAGCATGTTCGAAGAAGGCTGGGGCACAGAACGCTCACTGACGAGCGACCCAGATGAGCTTGAGGAAATCCCTTTCTGAGCAGAATCATGGTGGCGGAACCGACGAACGGATTCGAAATTCCACAGAAAGGCACACGCGGCGATAAGCATCGAACAGTGCGCTCGACCGCGCCTCATCTTTCGCGACAAAATCTAGATAGTCGATCAAATTCGCCGACTCTTGAAGGACGTCCTACTCTTTTCTGACTTCGTCTGCAAATTCGTCGAGAAATCGCTCCGCACGATAGTCGGGGTAGCGGGAGATGACAGCCTTGGCAACTCTCGAAACGGCTTTGCGCTCAGCGGCTTTCTTGGCGAGTATCTCCACAGTTCGAAGAGAGATGGCAGCAGAGAGAACTTCCGTATGTCTTCTTGCAACGGCGTAAAAAGGTCAAGCGCGTTCGCATCGCGGTCACTCTCCGGATTGAAATTTTGTTGTGTGGTCGTTTATAACCTAACTCAATACAACAAACTGACTGCACCTCAATCGTTCGAAAACCTGCTCACCACATTCTGAAACGCAGAGCCGACCAAGGCGTCTCTGAAGCCACCATGCGGCTAATTCACACGGCGACCCTTCGCTTGAGCAATAGTTGTGACGAGTTGCTCGTATGAACACCGAACCGAACGCCCAACGCATACTGGAGCTGTCAGTTACTCAAGAGTCTCTGGCTCTGGTGACATGCGAAAGTACTGAGAGGTCCAATAAACCTATTCTTAACGGCCGATTAGTGTTCATCTCCCAGATGCCTCGAAAAGCCGCCCGCCAATTGCCACAACAGCCGAGCGAGCATCGTTATACCGGAATCAAACCACCGGCCCACATTTGCAAGTTGCTAGTGCTTTGCGCCACGAAGACACCGGCTTTCCGGCCGATGGCAACTGCAGCCGCTTGTGCTGCTGCATACACCTGCTCTGGTGTATGCGAACCGGTTGAAAGGTACGTTGCATCCGGCATGCGAAACGTTGTTTCTCCCAGCGACACGGTGCGTTTGAAACCACGCGCCTCCATCTGCTCGTGCAACTTGTCGTAATCACCTGCTTGCTCGCCGTGAAGTTCGACGCGTGTCATGAATTCAGCCATTTCCCATCCTGTTGTGACTTGCTGTTGACTGCGCCCGGCCCCGAGCGCCTCGCCAGTATATGCAGCAAATCCTATGCATCTTCAACTCCCGTGTAAACCCTAATCACGCAAACCATCCGGAGAACAGTCGGCGCTTCACAGGCCGAGAGCATAGGCAGAGCTACCGATACGACTCGGCGATGGCCGTTCTTGCTTCAACAACCGGACCGCTCTTGTGTTCTGACAACCGGATTGAAGACACAGATCCATTTCGAAATGACGATACAAATCGTCGCTTTTCACAGTGAGCCGCCGGCCGAGCGCTTTCCCTCCGCGCTAGCGCACTTTTAGGCGCTGACGCCAGCGATCTCGCGAATGTCAACGAAATCACGATAAAAACGGGCGCTACACGAGCTTTCCATCAGAGCTCGTGTCATGCCCGCAAACCGTCCCTATTGCAACGAAGCCTATCCTGAAGCGCTTCACCTCGACCCCAAACTCTTTCCTCTTCGCTACTCGTGCGTTGAGCTATTCGCCGGATGCGGCGCAATGGCAACCGGTCTGTCGCAAGCCGGTTTTCAACATTTGGTGATGGCTGAATTCAACAAGCACGCCTGCGAAACCTTGCGTCGGCACTTTGCACCAGACGCGGCTCGGGCAACGTCACTTATCATCGAAGATGACGTACGCAACGTCGACTGGGCAACTTTCAGCGATGTTGATCTCGTTGCGGGCGGTCCTCCGTGCCAGCCGTTCTCGGCAGCTGGTTTGGCAGCCGGAAAATACGATCAACGAGACATGTGGCCCGAGGCAATCCGGGCAGTCCGCGAGATGCAACCGCGAGCGTTTCTATTCGAGAATGTCAGAGGACTTCTTCGCCCCTCGTTTGCCTCCTACCTTGAAAACATTGTCGAAGCATTGGAATGCGGCGGACGTTCGTCGGAAGCGCGAGCGTATGAAGTCGCGGTCATCCCTGTAAATGCCGCTGATTATGGGGCACCGCAAAAACGAGAGAGAGTCCTGATTGCAGGCATTCGCCGCGACGTCGGCGCCCTTCGCCCATTCCCTGCGGCAACCCACTCGGCTCGCCGACTGGTGTGGGACAAATGGATTTCAGGCGATTATTGGGACAGGCACGGCCTGCCCCGACCTATCAATGCTGCCATCCCGCGTTCCGAGGCAGCACTTATTGCATCCCTCGCCCGCTCTGGGGCAGCACCTTCCTCACTCTCCTGGCGAACCTGTCGCGACGCCTTCGTGGGTCTTGGCGAGCCAGAGAGTACCTCCAGCATCAGCGGCCATGAATCGCGCGGCTTCGGCAAACAGTACCCCGGACACATAGGGAGCCAACTGAATGCGCCTGCAAAAGCCCTGAAGGCTGGCGTTCACGGCGTTCCCGGTGGCGAGAATATGGTGATTCTGGACGATGGCCGCACGCGACACTTCACGGTACGTGAAGCAGCACGACTTCAGGGAATGCCCGACTCTTTTCTACCCACAGGCTCCTGGTCACAGGCTATGCGACAGCTTGGCAACGCAGTGCCTGTGCAATTGGCCGAAGTTGCGGGCTCGTGGATAAGGGAAATGCTGGGTTGAATTGAGCGCAGCCGAAGCACGTCGAGAATCACAGACGGAACACTGGCACTCAGTCGCGCAGAAGCTCATCACAAGTGTTTGAGGTCGCTCGGGTCAGGAAGGATAAAACCCAAAGGCTATACGCATCCAGACCTCCACGTTCCCGAAAGAGCGAGACTTCCTCGATATGCCCAATACAAAACACGACCGCTTGCTTCAAGACGCTCTTCTCGCCGCCATGTCCCATATGGCGCGGCTGGATGATTCAACACCCGTTAGCATTTATAGAGCTCCAACCAAGCTGTTGATGTGGATTCTGCGGCAGAGAAACCCTCGGCTTACCTTCCAGATATATCAGGAAGATCTCGCGGACCAACTCATCGCGATACTCGACGAGTATGCTCAGCTGCGCGCGTTCTCAATTCAGTTCGTAGAGGAGGAATACGACCCGCATGCATGGAACATTCCGAAGCGCCGGGTTCAACTCGAACACCTTGAATATGCTCTAACCAGATGGGACGCACCGGCTTCAAAGCATTTCCGCGAATTGTTCGCGAAGGCAGCGCTCGACATCACGCAGCGACAGGATATCGATGGACGCCTTGTTCGAGCGGAACGCGCCTTGCTGCGTTCGTTACGCCGACCGGTGCCACCTCAAGGGTTTGACCACGAGGGCGCAACCCGGATTCTGGAATTCAAGTCCGCAACTCGGTCTACTACCGACAACGTCAAAGCCGCAGTGAATTGGGTCTCCCGGTACCTCACCCGTATGGACAACGGAGCCGACAGCAACTTCTGGAAAGCTGTTGACGCGAACGTCGCGATCGATTGGTTGAAGCAGGACAAACCTGACCTGATGAGGGCTTTGCTGGCCGGGGAATGCCTCGACGAAGTCCGCGTGGCAGCTACACGCCTGGTTGAGGGCAATAGGCGCACAGAACTTGTCTGGGCAGCACTTGGGCATTACCTGCGCGACTTGCTCAAAATCCACTGCGACCGCAATCTCGCTCTCCGCATCATCAAGCTGATGATGTCAACGATGCGTGATGACATCGCTCATGATGTTTCGGCAGAAAGCGTTTATTCAATGTTCAGTCGCAGACTTCGACCACCCCACCTGAACGAAACACAACGTCTGCGTGAGACCGAGCAGACAGCGGTTGCAATCGATTACTTACGCACTGAAGGCGGCAGCAGCAAGGGCTGTTTCCTCCTCGAATACAAATCGTTACCCAGGTCCTTATGGAACCACTCCGCAGAACGGTATTGTCTCGCGGTACACCTACCCGACGATTGGCTGCAACAGCGTGACCAGCTCGCGCGCGATGACGGTATCCGCCGTTTCTTTTCGGAATATCAGCACGGTGAATCTTGTTTTCATATAAAGGTGAACCGGTCTTTCTGGATGCCACACGACGATGCGCTGAAGGTTCTCGAACACTTCAGGTCGGAATTGCCCGTCGCGTACGTTTTCGGGACGGTGGTGATTCTCGTTGTGTACCGGTTCAATCGCTTCACCGATTTCGAGTCGATAGCTCGCGTTCGCCCGAAATATCTGGATACTTATACCTTGAACGATGGTGACTGGATCTACGCGGCCGCCAATCAGACTGTGTCGAGAAAGGATGGGAGCCAACTCAAGCCGACGATATTCGACACCGTAGGTTTTTTTCCCGAGATGGATCGCATCGCTGATAAATTAGTTCCAACCAGCTAAGCAATCGCGATTCATCGCCCGAGTACCTGCGTGACCCGAGGCTTCTCCTTCGAATTGTCGAGCAGGCTCGCGGGCTCGCGCGTACCGGGCATCGGGAATGTCAACTCAAGGCGTCAGCACGTTCCAACGACGCCTGATTGCGTGAAACGGGACATGAGTTGTCCAAAGTCCAATTCGACGTGCCCTCAATACCGGGAACGAAAACGAAAAAATTGCTATTTGGTTTGCATACAGCAACGTTTTTCGTCGCTCTACGCAAACGGAAAAGTAGGTTTCTCGACGATTTTTTCGTCAACGAGCGTGTTTCAAAGCCTTGCAGCGTTCCCAGATGAGAGCGAAGCGCTGCTTCGAGCCAGACAAGTTCGAGACGCTCTGTGGCCGAAACCGGACGCGGTGGCAGCCTTTGGCGGGGGATTGTTCCTGCAGCAACAAGGATTTGTGGTGCCGCTCGCTCGTCCGCCCGGACCCGGTTTGCAGCGGGCCAGCACTAACCTCTTCGATCCGCAAGCGGAACGGCTCGCTCTTTGACACCAGCTACCGTGTCATCCGCTTGATCGCTCCCCTTCAACATCTTCCCCAATCGATTGAATGCAATCGGTTAGGAATTCGACGATTATCATCCGTCGGAGTTGCGACCCTGGAGGACAGTCCTCCGGATTCAGCTTGTTTCTCGCTTTGCGGATAGCTCGAGTTGCGCCTTCAATCGCTTCAGCTACGGCCCACAGCGCTTCACTGCGTTGCGTGTCTTTCAGATTTTCGCTTTTCATCGCTAGTTGTTTCCTGCCCCTCCCCAAAGCTCGCATGCACGGGGTAGCCTTGGGATTTTCATCAAAAGTCGTGTCCCGCGGATACTAACCAAAAAGCCTCGTTTGTGCTGATGGAACGACATTTTCAAGCCGTTTATTCTAAGGTGCGCCTCTCTGTTCGCCCAGTTTGCTTTCGCAGGGCAAACGCTCGCCCCTGCTGAGGGGCGCGGCGAGAACGCCACCACCATGGGTGCTGTTCGCACTCCGGGATGGCTTGCAACCCGGCTGCCGAGCCACTGCTCGCGTACCACACTTCTATACGCTGCATGAACGCCGCGCAAGGCAGCCCCACGTGAGCCTCCGGCCATCTGAATCGACGCGTTGGACGTTTTTCAAACTTGGCCAAAGCCACCGATCGCATCGCAACTAAAAACGGAGGCTAATCCGGGCGAACGCTCTTCAAGCCAAGACAGCGCGCCGCGCCCGTTGCTGCTGCCCTGCTCCGCCAATCGGTTGTCCGGAGGCTGGGACGGCCCTTTCGCGGCCCCACGCGCGAATATTTTCGATCTGCTCGGGACTCGTTTTTGAGAGGGGTACAACATTGTGAAAACTTCGCCGGAAAAGGTCGTCAGATACCACCGCGTCGCCACTCAAAAACGCTTCCTTCACCACTTCGCGAACTGCAGATTCGAGATCCGAACCCGCAAACCCTTCGGATGCCTCTACCAGCTCGGTCATCAAAGCATCGGTCGGCTGGTATTTCAGACCACGGCGGATGTAGATATTGATAATGTCCTTCCGCTCCTCCGCCGTTGGCAGATCCACAAAGAAAAGCTCGTCAAAGCGGCCGCGACGCAGGAGTTCTGGCGGGAGTCGCGACACGTCGTTTGCAGTTGCAACGACGAATACACGGGAGCGTGCTTCCTGCAACCAGTAGAGGAACTGTCCGACCAGCCGCGTCGACGTGCCTCCGTCACCGGACCCTTGGGTTGCGCCGGCGAGTCCCTTCTCGATCTCGTCGATCCAGAGGACACATGGTGCAACGTGGTCGGCTGTGCTTAGAGCGTCTTTTAACCGCCCCTCGCTTTGACCAAGATATTGGCCATGGATGGTTGAGAGGTCCAGACGGTACAGCGGCATCTTCCAGTTGTGCGCGATAGCCTTCGCAGAAAGTGACTTTCCGCAGCCGGGAACGCCGACAAGCAGCACGCCACGCGGAGGCCGGATTCCGCGTTCCCGCAAATCTGCAGTCAATAGCGGACGCTCTTTGTCGAGCCAGGCCTTCAGCCCTCCCTAGCCGCCGACGTTGAGCTCCGAGCCGCGAACCTGCACACGCTCAATTCCTGAAATATCGGCAAAGATACGGTCTTTCGCATGAGTTAGCTGGGCAAGGTCGTCCTTGACGATGCAACCATTGGCGAGCAACGTGGCAATAATGTTCTCCGCCTCAATCCTGGAGATGCCAGTCAGGATGGCGGCAGCCTCTCGTTCATCCGCCTCGTCCCACTCAATCCGGTAGTCCGACCGGTAAGCCCCAATTTGCTCCCGGATGATTTCCAGCATTTCGTCTTCAGAGGGTGCGGACAACGTCAGCGACATGCCGAGCCGTTGCAGCTGCCCCCAGACTGGCTTTGTCGTTATAATCACGATCGCGCCACCGTTCTCCGCAGCTAGCATGACGGTGTCCAGCAGTTGCCGTGCAAACGGCGTGTCGTCCTCTGAGTCCGGCGACTCAGTCAGAACAAACGTCAGATTCTGCCTCTGGGAGATCTGCTGGCTCGCATGGTCAAGTGCACCAACCGCAGAGCGGTCCGGATTAATCTCGCGGTTGCTGATCAGCTCTTTCGTGCCCTGAGACAACGTGTGAACGTACACAGGTGCATTATTCAGACCTTGTGCGATCTCACGAAGGATGTCGAGGACACGCGAGCGTTCCGCGCTCCGAATCGAAATGAACGGGACCCTGGCTTTCAGGTAGCGTGTCAGCGTGCTGCGAAATTCTTTGGTATCGCTCATGCTTATGTCAGGATGTTCCGGCGCCGCTGTTGTGTAGCTACGCTCGTGTTGTTATTCGTAGAAGTGCGAGGCGTAGCGGCCTGAGGCCCTCCGGCAGGTGCCTCTGTGGCAGCCACGCTGCCGCGGAAATGGAGCAGGCTGCTGTTGCGAACCGCACTTGCCAGTTGCCCGCTGCGGTCGTGCTTCGCGCTATCTTCCAATGCCTTCTGTGCTGTTTCCGCGTACTGTGCAACCTGCTTTTGCAGACTTTCTCTCAATTCGTCTGCAAATACAGGGAGGGTTGCAAATCGATACACGCTTACAAGCTTCTGTCGTGCATCCAGCATTGCCCTAGCTAGCGTCGTCGCGTCTCCGCCCAGATGCAAAGCTCGCGACATCCCCTCAGCGATTCGCTTAAGCCGGACGTCGACGGTTTCGCTGGTTCTTCTTGCAAACAGGGGAGCAACGCCCCCCGTCCAGCTCAGCGAACCAGTTTGCATCGCCTCAATCGCCTCGTCATCGCTGCCGCCCGACTCAAATAAGTCGAGGCATACCGACCACTCGGCATAAGTCGTCGGTATTTTCATGCGAGAGCCATTCGTCACTTCACGCGTCGCACAAATGGCGTTGCGGGAAGGAGGTCCCACTCGGGAAACGCGCCAGCGAGGGCTTCGTTGAAAGTATGGCCCGACGCCATATCACTCGCCCCCATCGATGCCTGACGCCGATCTTGCGTCTGCTCGGGGCTTTGGGCCAGCGAGTCGGCGGGCGGAGTATCCGCTGCGCTGTTGAGAAATTGACGGCTCATTGCACTGGCTCCTTTCAGGCTGCGGACATAACGCGTCGAACGTTGTCGTGCGACGCGAGGATGTGCTGTTCCGGTGAAATCGAATCGATGAAAGCGGTCACTTCGGCCGCAATCTCGTCCCGACGTACATACTCCCTACGCCATTCAACCAATTCCGCGAGCGTTGCCTTCAACGCCTGCTCGCATTGTTCTTTCTTTTTGGCCGCTTCCTGCGCCAGTCGAATTCTGGCGTTGTCGATTTTCTTCTTCTCTGCGAAAAACCATCCGATCGAACCAATACCGACGAGGGCGAGGAGCCAGCCTGCGGAGAACGCACAGACCAGCATGAACACACCAAACACGACGGCAGCCCATTGCTTGAAACCAAGCTTCAGTTTTGCAAGCGCTGCATCACGCGCCGCGTCCAGGTATGCACCAAGGCTATCCAGCAACTCCGTTTCATTCTCGCCGCTACGCGTCGAACCCATCCATCCTTCGATAGACAAAGCAATGCCCCCCGGGACGCGAGCGCGGAAGGACGCAGTCAAGTCATCGTGCGCGTCACGAATCCATGCACGCGACAACGCCGTAGCGTAACGCTGCGTTGCACGTGTCGCCTTGCTCAGTTGCGGATTCATCGCTGCGTTCGTCAGCAACTGGGTGAAACTGACCCGTTCGTCAAGAATTGTGGTCTCTAGTGATTGCCGGCGTTGTGCCGCAACCCGGTCGCCGGATTCTTCGATGACCAGTTGGTTGAGTCGGTCTTCGCGCCGCAGCGGCAGTTCCTCGTCATCGAAATTGCTGACGAGGGAATCCAGCAGATCGTCAACAGCGGCCTCAATGCTGCGCGCTGGGACAAGCGGACCATCGAAAATGCCAACAAAGTGATCGCGAACGACTTCGTGCAGCGCCGCCTCGTTAAGCGAGGCGTTCAGTTCCGTCCACGTCGGACTGAACCTCGATAGGTGCGTGTACCGCCCAGCCCGATTCTCATCCGGACGCTTGGTGAGCAGCCCGTCGCTCCACTGCTCGCGTTGTGTCTCTACGAACCCGACCTCGGCAGCAAGTTCTTCGACCCACGATTCCACGCGGCGCGTACATTGAAGACGAACCTCTCCGCCGAATATGCCGCTGGCCAGTGCATCAACAAGAATCACGCTTTGCCGGTCAAGGCTCTTCGGATCCTGCATGCCGAAGTACCGGTCTAGCCAGACACGGCAGGCGTTCCCACGTCCGGAGCGACGGCTGATGAGCGCGAAGAACAGAGACGTCTTCTCGTCATCACGGCGGATAGCCTCTGCCAATGCACGTTTTGCCAGATCCTGCTGGTCATTCAGCCATGCCGCGAGTGCCACAAGTGCCGGCGCAAGCCAATAGCGCGGTGCCGACAACATAAGCCCTTCTGTCGCAGACTTGATGGTTTCCGTTCTGACAACATTGACGTCAGCCGCCTGCAGGATGCCTGTGGCCTGCCGACGAACCTCGGCGTAGTAACCATACGTCGTCTCGAGTTCCTGACGGATCTTGATCTGGCGCGTCTCGGCAAGCGCCAGTTCCTTGGCGCGCAGGTCTGCCGCGACGAACTGCATAAAAGCCTGCTCAAGCCGGGCCAGTTCGGACCTTGTATCAGCAAGTTCGCCACCGACGCCGGCCACCTGTTTCGAAACCGTCTCGATGTCACGGTTCAGGCTTCTCAGACTATTGTTGATGTATGTAAGGTCTGCGGCCTGGATAATTCGCTCTGTGGTGCTCATTTCATCCCTTAACGATTGACGTATCGCCACTTGATGTGACGGCAATTACCTTGTCCGCGTAGACTTCTACAAACGCGTATTGCCCGTGCAAAGCCAGAGCCCGGCCTCGAGTGAGCAAAGGCGGTAATGGCTCGAAGCTCTTGTAGTGTTGAATGATGTTGCCCGTTCGGTCGAGCGTGTGAACCTCATAGGGAGCGCCCAGATAGCACCTCGACACGATGCCAATCGGATGCTGGTCAATCGTGACGTCCGGAAACTCTTCGCTTATGGCTGCAACCAGCGCTTCCACTGCCTGCCGGTTATGGACGTGCCCGCCTGTGTCCAGCTTCCTGATAGCGTCCATATACGCCGCGGAGCGTTTCACACGAAGCCGCACGTTGACCTGGTCCTGAGAGAGCGTTGTTGTTGGTTGCACAGGTTGCTTCAGCGAAGCAGTCAGGTCTGAACTGGACGTGCCAGGTACCAGGAGCTTTCGAACCATAGATATTCAGCTAAAAATTAAAATACCCCTCGACCCGTGACCACGCTTTCCACGTCGGACGGGATACCCTTCCGAAC
The DNA here is from genome assembly GCF_003121405.1 of Paraburkholderia sp. C35. Classification (GTDB taxonomy): domain Bacteria; phylum Pseudomonadota; class Gammaproteobacteria; order Burkholderiales; family Burkholderiaceae; genus Paraburkholderia. Next base: position 39,850 of record NZ_QBUY01000031.1, read on the forward strand.
TGATGTAGTAGTTCACCGTGCATGGATCGGGCTACGCTCCCAAGGTAACGGCAAGCTGATACGAATCTTTAGTGCTCGCTTAATGACTCGCCAACAATCTGCGTAGAAGCAGTTGTCGTCGCGCGCAACATCCGAGCCATGCGCTCAGTGCGCAGCATGCTCATCCTGGGCGCCCCCTCTCGATAGCGCCAACGCTAACTGGGCCGCGTGGTTCGTCCTGGTTGCATCTATGGCAATGCAGTATTGCAATAACGGCAAGACGTCCGACCTTGCACCGCAAAGTCGACGGTTATCCGTTCTGGATGATGCCCGCTAACTCTTCAACACAAACCTTGCCTCGATCTGTAACCGATGAAATTGGATCGATCTTTGAGGCATTTCGCATTACTCGTTTCCGCTGTGCCCACGAGCTACAGCACTTCGCAAAATAGTTCGGCAGGCGCGTACAGGTGTAACGGCTATGGGCTGATAGCCGTTAGCGCGACCGTCCCAATCAACGTCCCTAAAGTTCGGTAGCCAGCGGTCGCATATCCGAATTGATTCGGATGCGGCACGCGTGCCTTGTTTGCTGCCAGGACTACGCGCCGAACGGGCAAAAAGTGCAGGCACATACAACCCAACCGCACAATATGCTCAGCACTATCAGCGAGCGATCTTGTTGACAATTCAAATTGAAAACATCCATCTCAATCAATTGATAACAAATTAAATAAATTCGAATTGAAAATTATTAATTGATAACACTAACCCACTGATTTAACTAAATATTATTAGTTTGCGTCTGTCACAAAACTAATATATGATCCGGCCCAATCGATTCAGCCATTCAGGAAAGAAGATGAGTAATTTCGTACCGAATCTCAATATGGATTCGCAACCTAACAGTGACTACGTACCGGTGTACGGCGCCTTGATTGATCGTGCGGGCAAGTTTTCAGAACTCTTTGAGGATGCTGCAACGATGCGTCCTGGTACTCCTGTCTTCGCCACTGCAGTTGATCCGGACAGTTTTAAAGCCGCAGCGATTGGGGATTACGACTATCGCTTTCGTATCGCGACCGTCGAGAACCTGGGCTGCCACCTGCTGGTATTTTGCATACAGGTGGGAGGTGCTCAGTTCATCTGGCTGGCCGACCCGGCCGATCCGGAATTCTGGAAGATGATTGATCAAGCAAAGGCGGAGCAAGGACTCGGCTTCGCCTTTCTATCAGCGGATGGCGCCTGGTTTCAAAAGATGAGCGTTCCGCGTGACAAGGCTCCTTATGAGAGACTCCGCGGCAAAAAGGCGAGCGGTATCATGCCGTTTGCTTACGTGGCGATGATGCTAATGCACGACGATGAGCTTGAGAAACATTTCGAAGGAATGCTTCCCGGCGTCGAGGTTTCCTACCGGCGCATCTGTGTTCTACTGACCAGCGAGGTCACTAAGGCCGTCGAGTCCATTCCTGGTGCGGTTATCGAGCGTGCTGCGCCACGCGAGACGGAGAGTTGACGGGTTCCCCGTCCATAGCTCTTCCGTGTGGTGCCGGCTAATTCCTCTCGCACTGGTGTCGGCAGGAACTAGCGAGCGATTATTATCGTAGGTTCGTCCAGCGGCACTCGAATGATGTTCACGCGGGCTAGATGCTCTGTAAATTCCGAACACACAACGACTCTTTCCGGACCTGAAGTTACCCGAGAAGTTGTCTCAGTGGAAGCGGGATGCATGTCTCACGAGGCTGATGGAAACGCTAGCGCAGTGATCCAAAACTACCTATCACAAGCGAGGATTGTCGGATTTGGACAGGATGTCGCAATCCCGTCCAAATCTCTTGAGACATGCCCTCAATCAGGCGAACACCGTGGATTCGAATCGGTGGTGCGCTATTGCCATGACCCTACGTCTGCATCGTTGCCTTCACCGCCAGGTTTACCGTCTGCGCCATAGCTGAACACGTCAATCTCACCGTGCACCCCGGGATTCGAATACTGGTAAGCATTGCCCCATGGGTCTTTCGGCAGGCGTTCGAGATACCCGCCCTCCTTCCAGTTGTTCGGCACTGGCTCAGCCGAAGGCATTTGCACCAGCGCTGCCAACCCCTGAGCCTGCGTAGGATAGCTGCCATTGTCGAGACGATAGAGCTTCAGCGACTGCATGATCGTGCCGATATCTTGACGCGCTGATATGCGGCGCGTTTCATCCTGACGACTCAAAAAGCCGTTGCTCTGGCTTAAGCCAGCAATGTCGTCAAATGGCGACTTTACGCTATCAAACGGGTGGAAAATGATCAAAACCACAAAGGCTATTGAGATAGTAGCGACTGAGATCAACTCCTGCGGCGCCAGGGTCTTCAGCCAGAACGAATTTGGCTTTTTTGCCAAACTATTGGCGAGAGTCTGGTTATGCCAACCCACCTGATACCAAAAAAGCCCAAACGCCAGGAAGGCGTACACACCGAGTGTTATCCAGACAGCAATGAACGAGAAATTTCCCTGTTTGATGGATACAGGTATGGAAATCAGAACGGCGAGATGAAACACATAGTGAAAAAACACCATGAGCCAGCGTTTTGTATACATCTGCTGTGCTGCAAAAGCGCCCAGGAAAAACCACAATATGAAGGCGATGGACTTCTTCTTCACCTGCGCGCTGTACATATTTCTTTGAAAAGAAATATCTGCGATCGCTTCTTCAATGGACATCAAATTCTCCGTGCGGGGATTGTTTTCAGTTTTTGAGATCCCGCTAGCGTAGCTAGCGCTTACCCCCTTAAACGGCAAACACGAGCAAAATCTTTATGGTAGCCACGATGAATATTTTCGCGCAAATGCACACTCGAGCTTTGACTACCCAGCAGCATTTCGTAATGCCGGTCACGCTACCATAAGCCACGACGCGCCACGAGACATGCGTCAGCAGACCTGTCTCGTGAGGGTCGGTCGGTGAAGACGAAGCCCCGCTATCCCCAAATGCAGAGAGCAACGACCATAGTGACCAACACGCCGAGGACAGCACCCTCTATAAAAAGCCTGGTTCGCAACTGCTCCCGCAGAGCGACTACTTCGTCCGCCGATTTTTTCGCCGCGCCTTTCGCCTTAGCGAGTGCGGACCTTGTCGCGGTCAAAGCTTCATTCGCAGCCGTAAGGCTCTCACCAGCGATATCAAGCTCGCCTTGAAGAGTGGCGACCTTGGTAACAATCCGACTTGCTCCTGATCGCAGGTCAGCGATGTCTTTCTTCAGCTGCGCTGCATCCCTTTCACCCTGCGCGAGACGATCATTCCGGTCATTCTTTACAGCCATGACGTTTGCCTCGGCCACCGAAAGTTTTTCCTCAAGCTCGGTAATCATCGTCTCAAGGAATTCTTTCGAACGCCGATCGCTGATGACTGTTCCTTCGAGATATCCGTTCTTTTCTAACGTTTTGCAGACCCAATCTATGTGCTCTTCTTCGCGCTCAGCAGTACTGTTATTTTCCTGACGATACAAGAAAAAATCTGGCAACGGGATTTCAATAACGGGGATTCCAAGGCCTTGGAGTCGCTTTTGCTTGTCGACCGGTACCTCGTGCTTGTGGTGAACTTCGATGTATGCTTCCCCTTCCCATCGCATTGCGAGATTCGTCGAAGACGTGAAACGAAGATACGCGTCGGCGGAGTATCTGCCATCATCAAAGAGAATTTCCTTCTCGGTTGCACCAGCTTGTATTTCAAGCTGGTGTTCGCCCATTCCTATAAGCTTCAACCGGGTTCCGGTCAGCTTCGAAATCGCGTCCTTGAATAAACGATGCGACAACGATTCTCCCGGACCACCCTTCGATTGATCCGCTTTGTTCTTGTATTTAAAGAATGTCGTTTTATTCTCGAGAACTACGTGCTCCATCGGATAGCGGGATCCCGATTTGTGCGGGCTCCAATACGTCTTTCCGAGTGACTTGCCGCCGAACGGTATACGTGCGATCCGCTCCTGGATGGCGCTGACCCGCTCCGGACCCGTGCTGCTTACATAGGCCCAGGGATGCTCCACTTCTGCCATTCATCTGTCCCGTGAGGTTTAGCGCAAAGCTTCACACCAAACGGATCGTTCATTCGTAGCCTTAGACTTCGCTGCCCTATTGGGTGGCGGCGTTGTCAAACGCTTACTCGTGTGAAGCATTTGCGACTCATTGTCCAATTGCAATATCGGCAAAATGAGATAGCGCCTTAACCGTGAAATCGCGCTCGAAACGCCAAAACAGTATTGCAAAATTTGCAACTTCGACCTTAAGCCTCACCACGCCGTAACATACGACTGCACATCGTGTCGCTCGTGTGTGCTGTAGCGACGCTGAGTAAGGGGACGAGCGTGAGACACATTTTGAACGCGTGCTTCCCGGCACTGAGGTCTTGTACAGGCTCACTTGCTTTGTAGACCAACCAAGCTACGAAGCCAGTCAAGTCTCTATAGGGAGCCCGATGGCCTAGCGCCGACGACAACATCAGGGGAAGCTCCAGAGTTCCGAACGCGTCGCATCACCGTCCCAATCGGAAGTAAACACGAACTCGACGATGCTCAAGGGAACGTCAGCGCGTCGTGGGCGATATCAATTCCGTGATGTCGGAGAACTTCTGCGCAAAATGTGACCCAGTCCGCCTCAGTGGTTCGACCGTGCGTGCAATATAGACAATGCGCCGCATCGCCCATCGCCTCACTTCGATGCACGTCGATACCCCAACGCTTGCTGAAGCGCGCCCAGCACGGTCCGTCTCCGCCATTCAACCAAAGCGTATCTCCGTTCGCGGAAACGGCAATTTCATATGCAGCCTCTGCGGCCCTCTCCTGAATGCTCATTGCTTATCTTGATTTCGAGTTGACATGCGGTCGAACTGATGACCGAAACGGCCGAAGAAACTGGCGCCGGCGGTCAACCCAACATTCAGCTTACGGTTGACCAAATGCGACCGCGAATTCGTCGGAGTAAATCTCTGCCAACGCTCCGCGCAACGCTGCGGCCCGCTTTTCACCATACACATCCTCGAAGCGATTCTGGGCCTTGCGCCACAGACGGTTCGATTCAGCGAGTTTCGCCCGTCCAGCCGGAGTCAACTCCATGCGGCGACTACGACCATCATCGAGATCTGGTCTCTGAACAAGGTATCCATCGCGCTCTAGTGGCTTAATGTTACGTGCAAGTGCTGAGCGGTCGAGCACCAGTGAGTGTGCCAGTTCGGTCATGGTCGGGTTACCTGCCCGTTGAACGTTCACCAGGATCGCTCGCTGAGCCACGCTGAGCCCGCAAGGAGCCAGAACAGAATCGTAGAGCTGCGAGAGTCGCCGTGCTGCCTTGCGCAGTACGGCTCCGTTGCAAACCTGAGAATCTCGTGCATTTGACCGTGACACTTCAAGCAACTCCGTAGACGCAATATTCCGACCCGATATGGTCGGCGCAACAGAATGTTGCTGTCAAGTGTGTTGATTCATGTCCGCACGGGCAAGTACATTGAGCATGTAAAATTATGTGCATATACCCGCATATCTGATCAGGGAAAGTGTCGATGAGCGCCATTCCTCCGCAAACGGCAGTTCGAGTGCCGCATCGCTCTCATGCCCGTATCCACGCCATGTTGGAAGCGCCAATCGCGCCCTTGCTCGCGCGGATGGGCTGGTCGAACATGCTCATGATGCTGGCACAATCGTCAACTGGCCTTGTAGAGACCTGGTTTCTCGCGAAACTTGGCACCCAGGTGCTGGCTGGGGTAGCTGTGATCATGCCAGTTTTGATGCTGATGCAGACCATGTCAGGCGGAGCGATCGGCGGCGGAATTTCGTCATCTGTCGCTCGCACGCTTGGGGCCGGCAACACCGAATTGGCCAATCAGCTTGCCCGCCACGCGGTGACGTTCAATACCATTGTTGGCACCGTGTTCTCGGCGGCCCTGTTGATATTCGCGAGGCCACTTTTCCACATGCTCGGCGCGAACGGTGCGGCACTCGAAGCAGCTACCACTTACGGACACATACTCTTTGCCGGGCTGCCGCTGATGTGGGCGATGAACGCTCTTGCGAGTGTTATTCGCGGCACTGGCAACATGACGGTCCCCGGGGCAGTGAACTGTGCTGGCGCTGTAATCCTCATTCCAGTATCGCCCTGCCTGATCTTCGGTATCGGTCCGCTGCCGAAACTGGGTGTCGCTGGCGGAGCATGGGCGCTGGTCGCTTTTTATGCAGTCGGAACCCTTATCCTTGCATCGTACTGTTCGAGCGAACGTAATCCGGCCCGGCTAATGTTGGGTCCAATACGCTGGGCACCATTGCGAAGCATCCTTGTGGTCGGCATCCCTGCATGCATTAACCCCCTCTTAACGAACGCTCTGATAGCTCTGACGGGCGCAGCGGTCGGTGCGTACGCCGGAACGGCGGCACTCGCGGGTTATGCAACCGCCGCGCGTCTTGAATATCTGCTAATGCCTATCGGATTTGGCCTGGGAGCACCTATGGTCGCATTGGTCGGCGTGAACCTTGGCGCCGGGAAGCCCGAGCGTGCACGCAGCATCGCTCTCACCGGGGCAGCGATGACGTTCGTACTCACCGAACTGGTCGGTCTCGTAGCAGCCATATGGCCACACGGATGGCTAAGACTGTTCGGCGCAAATGAACAACTTCTTGAAACGGGTTCGACTTACCTGCGCCTCGTAGGTCCGTTCTACGGACTCTTTGGCGTGGGCTTCTCCCTGTATCTCGCTGCACAGGGAGCAGGTCGGCTAAAGTGGCCTCTGGGCGCAGGAGCGCTACGCCTTGCTCTGTTTGCCGGTGCCGGCACGTGTGCGCTACATGTGACGCGCTCGCTCCCGTTATTCTTTTCGTTTGGCGCATTGGCGATGCTTGGGTACGGCATCATCAACCTGTGGTCCGTTGCGTCAGGGCGTTGGCTGTGCGACTGAACTTCACCTATCACAACCTCGTCCACGACAGGTTTTGGTGCAACGTTTTGGGATTTTGCCATCTTCTCTGAACGACCTACGCGATAGCAAGATATCCTTAATGGAATGCCGAACATTCAAGGCTCGGCATTCTTCCACACCATTGCCAGATATCAACCGCGTGAACGCCTTCGTGTCGTGTCCTTACTTGTGCCGGACAGCGGATTCCATCCCGGAAATATCCGCGTGATGCGCGCCGTCACCAACGAAACACGCATGAAATGCACACGCCGCAGCGTCCCATTCCGGACTGTAGCCGAGACGCTTAAGGACTTGGTCTACTTTAGGCGTGTGGAGCAGGCAGGCAGTTGACGAGGCAGGCACGGGCAAGCCTGGCATCTCAAAGTTATGGATACCGTGAGTTATCAACAGCGCAATCGAGTCAATCGTCAACTGTGATGCGTTGAGGCGATTACTACGCCTCAGCGCCAGAATGGACGCGTCCAGAGGCTGCCGAAACGGGATAACAAACAGGTGTGTGTTGCTGCTACCTTTGCTCAGCGCGATTGAAACCGAACCATTCGCTCTCCAGGTGTCAAGCGCCGCCCAGACGGTTGGCTCCGCGGGATTGGCTAGCCAAACCAAACGCGCATCTTCCAGTTGAAGAAAGAACATCAGTAACGGTTCGCCGGTGGTACCTACCAAAAACACATCGAACACCGACCGGCGCGCATTTACGTACGACAACGGGTCAAAGTTGACCATCTGCTCCAGAACCATACCTCTAACTCGAGCGTGGGCGCCCTTATGCTCCGATGCGGGCATCATAAGACCGAGAGGGATGGAAGACGGTTGCGACACTGCATTGAGGATGCTCATGGGATTCAATCTCCTTTCAAAATTGCGAATGGAATGGAGATTAATCATCCACCTCGTATAAATCAACGTTTAAATACGATTCATCAAAAAACAGTTCAAAAAATCATAAAGATTTATATAATGTATAAATAATTGGATATTTTTCATAAACCATTGATTTATACAGAAACCAACTTTAATCTAATCGAAACACCACGAGTACTGATGCGAATAATCGAAATTACGCGCACAGTTTCGATTAATATTTTATACCTATACTTATGAAAAGCTACTTCGATTCTCTCTACGACGCCATCGAATGCGGCGAAGGTGCACTGAACATGCCACTGTTCGAACGTGTGCACCTCATGTCTCTCGAGCAAGATAGCCGGACAAGTTACATTATCTCCGGTGATGAATTGACCCATGTCCCAACATGGCTTTCAGACCGCAACATCATCGTTCTGCCGATGTTCGGATTGGATTCCGACGCAATCGGCGACGTTGATTCAGAATTCAATCTCGACATCAAGCCGAAGGCAGACGGCACACGCGTGTCGTGCCTGATGTTAGCCGACGATACTGTAGCTCTCACCTCGTCGGCCCCTCACTGGGCCGACGTCGGGCACGAAGACGACTTTCATATTCTCTGGTTGTTCGACAATGAAGCGTTGCTCTCCAGTTACGAGATTAACGATGACGTCCTTGACGAATTGCAAATCGCGAGCGCTATTGCCGAAGACCATAAGCCGCTGACCAGTGAAGAATCGCATGCGTGGCAAAGACTCGCTGCGCAAGCAGAATTTGTCGGCATCTTTGAATGCATCAATCTTGCCAACGATTAACCGTCCCGCTTCGTCTCAAATTCGTTCATACAGGAGAAGGCCAATAATTGCTAACAGACTATCGGCATGGCGCAGGATAGCTCACCTCCGATACCGAAAGCAGTCGTTATGAGCTGTACACGCTCGATAACATGCGATTCCGCGCTGTAACCATATCATCAACAACCGCGCTACTGAAAGCGAATTCAAAAGTCTCTCAGGCATAAAGACTTAAAGTAGAGTGAAAAACATCTCTCTCGCTAAAAATCTAGATGTCGCCGCTGATGAGGCCTTCAAAGCACTAGTTCGTTAACTATCCGAAAGTTTCGGCGATAATGGATTCCGAATATCCCTGAACTGACACTCGCTTTGGACCACGTCTATCGTACAGTGCCCGGTTTCTAGGGGAAATTTTCGCACGAGGTGATCAGAGAGGCGCTCAACGAAGGCAAGCGATCGCGGGCTTCAGGGTATCGAATGCCTCGGTCTCGATGACCGCCAGCATATCGACGTTAACGTCAAAGCCGATGTAAAGTGTCTCTGGATATGTCAGCGCAGATATCAGCAAGGATCAGTGCTCGGGATTCAGACCTACGCCCATCCACCGTCTGCCTGAACGTCTGCGCCGTTAATGAAACTGGAAGAATCCGACGCCAGAAATGCAACGATCGATCCCATCTCGTCGGGCTGCCCTACTCGTCCTAGCGGTACGGCGGAGATTGCGTTTTCCTTGAACGCCGCAGCGATTTTCTCGTCGGCGAGGGAAGCTTGCTGCGCCGGTGTGGCGATTGGACCAGGGCTGAGAACATTTACCCGTGATCGACTAACGCAACCAAAGACAGAAAAATAAATGCACTGTTGTCAAATTTGACAAGGGTGAGGTGCCACTGAAAGCATTTATTCCTACGCTAATGGTAACTAGACTTCAAATACGCGAGCTGCTTTCGACGCTTGCAGACCGACAACTTCGAAGGGGCATCTACCATGAACCGTTTTGTACAATTCGCATCAGTCGCTACTTTGATTTGCGCACCCCTGTACGCGATTGCACAGCCGGGTGACGGTGCAACGCGCGCGAGCGTAAAGGCTGATCTTGTGAAACTCGAGCAAGCGGGTTACATGCCGGGTGTAGATGATTGGCGTTATCCAGCAAATCTGCAAGCTGCCCAGGAACGCGTCGCGGGTCGCGGTGTGGACACGAGCGGATACGGCGGCTCCATTTCCAACGCTTCACAATCGGGAACGCATAACGGCGGTCAAAGCATCGAAAATTGACGGTCCGTATCGCCAAAGCCACACGGGAATGCCGGATTTCGTATTATCGTGACACGACTAAAGCTGCAGGAGCACCACCGTTACAGCGTTATCACCCAATGGCAATAAATTGTGCGAACTGCATTTATGAAGAAAGCGATGACAACCGCACTCCTCCCGCACGCAGGTTAGCCAACGCCCTAGAGTCCAAAACCTCACAAGGCTTCTTAAAGCTGCCGCCCTGGAGCCAGCAGGAGGAATGCGGCCATCCATCAAGACCCGATCTTATCGATATCATTGGGTAAACGTTTGCAATAGCAACGACGTTCTCATCTGTCACAACGAACGACAATGTGCCGTCCGAGTCGCGATGTATTTCTGGGCTCCTTGTCAGACCGCGTGACCGGAATCAGACGGTCAAGCGAACCGAAATGATGATAAGTGTCCGACCTGTCAAGACCCGCCAGACGTGCCACCTCTTCGATCGTCAAAAACGCCCCTGCCTTGTTCCGGAAGAGCACATCCATTGCCCTGACAATCGCTCGTCTGGCGTCCCCTGCCTCCTCTGAACCAATCTTGCGCGATGTCAGTTGCTCGACCGGCTCTGCACTGCTTTGCTTGAACACTGCGCAATCCCACAAATTTGGTGTATGCAGCCGCGAAACTCGTTTGTCACGCGAGCAAACGGCTAATTCGTCTTGCCGCCGGACGATTCCGCGCTACGCCCTATAAGGTTGAGGAAACGCGTTTCCACCAGATCACTCGGACTCGAAAAAAAGACTGAGCGTCGCGCTTCAAATGGGGATGAATCACACAGCCGCGTCACTCCACAATCTCTGCTTGCCTGTAAATCTGCTTGCCTGTAAGTATCGGGCCGGCATGCCGGACAGGTACATCAGTGATTCGTCACCATGCGCAACCTTCCTATCGACCAAACATTTCGACACAACGCGGATCGCACGTGTCATCACGATCCCATATTCATACGATTTGCAAGTTAAATAGACCGCGCAGTCTACTGCGTCATCAAGAAGCACGCAATAGGGATATTTGGCCTCTACTTGGGGTGTTATGACATCACTAGACTATATGGTCTATGAGGTGTAACTGGAGAGGCGGCATGGAGAAGTGCAAACATATCGTTCTTGCGGAGCATCCGCGCGGGTGGCCAAACGAGAGTACCTTCCGCGTGGAGGTTCAGCAGCTTCCGGAGCTGCTCGATGGGCAAATCCCCGCCAGAAAACACTATCTTTCGGTGGACCCGTATCAGCGCAGCAAAATGACCACAGAAAAAAGCTACGCGGAGAGCATCGTCGTCGGCGACACCATTATCGCCGACACCGTTGGGGAGGTCATCGCCTCTCGCAGCGACAAGATTCCGACTGATTCGCTCGTAAGCGAATATCTGGGGTCGTCGGAATGCGGTGTCGCATCTGGTTCCGCGGTCGAAACAATCGATACCGGTATCGCTCCGGTGTCGGCCTATCTAGGAGTCTCGGGTCTGACGGGAGTGACTGCATGGATGGGAATGACGCTCATTGGAAAGCCTGTCGAAGGTGAAACCGTTGTAGTGTCGGCCGCAGCGGGCGCGGTCGGGTCCATTGCAGCGCAATGGGCGCTGTCCAAGGGGTGACGCGTAGCTGGGATCGCCGGAGGCCCCTCTAAATGCTACTACTCCAAATCTGAACTCGGTGTAACTACTACCGTTGACTACAAATCCCCTGATTTTCTGTCAGCGCTTGCCGCAGCGACGCCGGACGGTGTTGACGTCTATTTCGACAATGTCGGCAGCGACGTGACCGAGGCGGTGATTCAGCGACTGAACAACTTTTCGAGAATCGCCTTGTACGACCTTTATCCATCATAAAACATCAACGGTTTGGAGACGGTATGAAGAAGAAAATGGTTGCTGCCGCGTTTGGCGTGGCTTTCAGTGCGGCGTCACATGCACAAAGCTCCGTAACACTGTACGGCATTCTGGATTCAGGCATCACATACGTGAGCAACCAGAAAGGACATAGCGTCGTCTTCGAAGACTCCGGTATCAATCAACCGAGTCGTTGGGGTCTGACCGGTGCAGAAGACTTGGGTGGCGGCCTCAAAGCTATTTTTACTCTTGAAAGCGGCATTCTGCTTAACAACGGTGCAGCGCGTGTAGCAGGCGAGATGTTCAGTCGCATTTCAACTGTCGGGCTCTCAAGCAAATGGGGCAAGCTGACTCTGGGGCGCCAGTACGATTTCATGTCCGACATGCTCCTTCCTGATTCGTCAGCAGCCCAGTTTGCCGGCGACTATGCATTTCACTTCCGGGATATTGACCGAATTGCCGGCGAGTCAGTGAACAATTCAGTCAAGTTGGTGAGCAATCCAATAGCGGGTGTCACTGTCGGTGCCATGTACGGATTTAGCAATCAGGCGGGTGCTTTCGGCGGGACTGCAGGTGCGCCGCGCTACAAGAGTTTCGGTATCACTTACGACAGCGGAAGTGCTTTCGTAATTGATGCAGCTTACACGGACGCGAATGGAACGATCGCATCGGCCGCAGAAGCAGCCATGCAAGGGACCGCAGTTCGTAACATGGGTATTGGCGCCCGCTACCGTTTGGGATCGGTGCTGTTATTCGGGAATTACACAAACAACAAGGTTAGTGGAATGCCCGCGGTGGGAAGCGAAACCGTTAGCGTGCTAGAGGGCGGTTTCAACTGGCGGTTCACCCCATCGATCTATTCTGGTCTTGGCTACATCTATAATCATTATCCGATTGCTCAAATTAGTCAGATTGCAACTGCGATCCACTATCTGTTTTCCAAACGCACAGATGTATCTCTGAACGTCAATTTTGCTCACAGCAATTCTGACAAGCAAGTTGCGGGACTCTTCCAGGTCGTTGATCCGTACACCAATCAAGGTTATTCGACCAGTCGCAATCAGCTGGCCGTCAGCGTCGGATTTCGGACGAAGTTCTAACGGATAATGATATGGAGCGACGTGACGTGAGAATCACGGAGCTCCGCAAAATTCGCATGAGTAGCAGAATGATCACACCACGGCTTTAGCGTGGATTCATTTGAAAAAAACGTCCATGCGGATACGGTTGAAAGAAAAAACTTCCGAATCCGAGCAATCTCTACATTGTCTATATCTCGAGCAATCCCCGGGACGAGCGATCGTTTGTCGACGGTACACGCTTCGATTCGACGAGCCTCTCCGGAACACTCCTGTCCCCGATACTGATAATGGACACAGCACGTGCGGGACGCGCCACAAAATACGTACGTCTCGCTCGCGCCTATGTGGACGATGAACACTTCACTGAATGGAGCCTAACGCAACCCGACTCCGGCTCCATTCCCGACGAACTCATCGAAAAATCACAAAAGCGGTCTACCTCAAGTCTTCTGCTGTCGAAAGATAAACTACATGCTCAAGACACTGAGTTCGTCAACAGAATGCTTAAGACCATTCCTCCGCTCGGATGGACTCTTGACACTGCGTCGACCCGAGTAATCGCATTGCTTTCCGAAACGCATGCCTACGCACTCACTCACGATTGCCCAATCGATGGCCAAACCGATAAACGGCCGCTTTGCGCAAGCTTGCGAGAGACATCTTTAGCCAGACACACTAACGTGCCCCTGGAATCGAATCGACCAGAATCATGAGCTTGTACCCATAATATAGGATGACGACCGCTCCAATAAACAAAGGGCTTCCCACCCACCATGGTGGGAAGTCGCGGTCATCGCTCTTATCTTGTCCGTCGTTCCGTAGAACTTTCATCTTCACACTCTCTGTCGAAAAGCATGTGAAGAAACAGTTTTTATTTTCAGAAAGCCTTACGCTTTTCGCCTGTGGACCTGGGAAGCGGAGACAGGTACAGACAGCGAACGCAGCGATTTCTTCACCACCGTAGTGGAACTCACCCTCCGCCCACATTCCGTCGCTCTCGAGATGGGCGTGGCATCTGGTTTTTATCCATCCGGTGTTGAACGTTTGACCCGGTCCACCGCATATCTCGCAAAGACGCTCGCTCATCGCCGTCGCCAGCTCAATCATTGCTCGCTGTTCAACATCGGCGCCCGAAGCGGCGAAGACGAGTCTTCCGAATTTTTCTTTAACCTGCCTCACACAAATCTGGGGTGCGCCGCGCTGCGTTGTTAGCTGGAGCATGGTGCACAGTACGTCGAGCACATCGAACCAGCCATCTGAACACTCAAACCCTCTAATTGAAAAGGGCGACGGCACCATGTCCTGCTCGGCCGTCTCGCATGGCTTGCCACCAAATATCAGCGGATATTTTTGCCGCAGAACATTCGACAAGTCCTCACGCATTGCTCCTCCCGCGTTTTGAGTTGCTTCGATGTCGTTTCATACGTCCACAAAGTGAACTTCACGTTTCAGTGCTCTCGATGCGCCCGGATCTCAGTGCTCTGAAGCGATGAAATCGTCTTCACTGGTCCCTCAGGTCTCAATCCTCACGCAACACCTCTCAAGTTAGAGCGTGTGCCGCTGGCGCCCGACAACGCTGACTCGCCCCTCCGACAAGGCAAGAACTGCGCACATACAAATAGATTTACATGAAACGGCACGTTTCATGTAAATCTATTTGCACTCGGCCTCGCGCCATTTAAGGAACCTCCCAAAGCCATTATCCCGCCGTCGAACCTCTGTATCGTTTTGATATTAAGTCCGGCCGGCTTGCACCGGTTAAAAATGGCATCAATTGAGTAGAAAATACTACTCAACGCATTGAATTATAAGTATTTATACGTTGACATCCTTGTTCCGACTGCATTACATTTTCACCCACTTAATCGACTGAGATTCACATCATCAGGTTTCAGTGAATACGCCGAAATCACAGTCCAGACTCATTAATCTCATATGACCATGAACCAGGAAAATTCTTCCGCCATTTCTCATGCAACCAAAAAGTGAACGCGCAATGACACCGAACGCTCCTGTGCGGGATACCGCACGGGACTCGCGCACGAAACGCATTCCCGAAAACGTAGCGAGAATCCCTGTCGTCGCGGACGCCATCCCTGACAGCACGCTGGCAAAAAAGATTGTCTCGGCGCGTACGCATCCTTCGCGGGTGTTGCCAAGCCACTTCATCGAAGCAATCGAACGCGCATACGCACCGGCGAAGCGCTTTTGGTGTCACGTTGATCCGGAGCAGCTCGCTAATGAAACGGTGCGTCACAATCCAGAGTACATGAACGCCGTTTCTCAATCTTGGGCAGCATGGGGATGCGGGTCGTTCTACGAAGATCTGGTCAACGCGATCCAGACGAAGAAATTCGACGAACACTGCGCTGTTGTGATGCGGACGCTACCCGAAGAAATTCTTTCGGGAGACGATGAAACTGTCTATGACCTGCTCCACTCCCGTTTCACACAATCGGGCGAGTCGACCCACCTCAAGTATCTCGAACTGGACGGGGTGAAGGCTGTTCGTTACATTCGTGAAACCATGGAAAACATGCTCGATTGATCCTCATGATCTTTGCGAAGCAAAGTTCGTCCGCCCTTCTGCATGAAGACTGTCGGCACGATTGGGTGGCAAGCTTCAAATTCGCGCTGCGGGGAAGGAAACTCCCCCGCTTTCTTTTCTGCATCTCCAGCGCGTGCACGAGATTCTTCTCGCATATCAAAAGAGCTATCTGTCCGACGCCTACTTGCCTTTCTCCTTTGGTCTGGCAATACCCACCTCGTGGCTCCATTTTTCAATGAGCCGGTCAGGGGCATGTCTGCCACGCGCCTGAGCTTTGCGGTGCGACTTCAACCCTTTCTCGATCAGCTTGCGCTGACGCTCGTCTGGTTTGAACTTTTCCACATGCAACCTCCACACACGGAACCAGCATTGACTGCGTGGAACTCTCGCCCAGTTGCAGCCGTGCGATAGCACCCGCCTGGTGGTACCTGATGCCGACATCCCACTTTACATTTAGCTCAGTCTACGCACTTATTATCGCCGTTCACACTCCCGCCGTCGGCTGGGTGTGATGCATCGTCCTGAGGCATGATCTCGCCGGCACGTATAACGCCGCTTCTGCAATCGGGTATCAACACGGACGTGCCGTCCTTCCAGCTTTCAACGCGCCAGTTTGCGACACACCACTTCCAGACGTATTCGGCGTCAGAGTTGTGGCCAGTTCGCCCTAGCAGGAAATACTTCCGGCCGCTTTCTGTGACACCCACGCGGCGCACGCAATCCAGTTCGACAATGGGAGTGCTCACTCTACCGTCTCGCTGCTCGACGTCGAAACCCACAAAGTATCTTGCGCCACTGGCTGTCTCACGAATCGACCATAGTTCGAGATAAATCTCCGGCAACTCGCTGACATCGGACGACAGGTAGATGCTCATTTTATGGTGACTCGCTTGTCGTAGGACTGTTCCGGCATCCGCGCGAAGGTCTTTTGGAGCAAAGCCCTTACCACCTCCCAAACTTCCTTCCGCGAAGTCCGCCTGATGGGACCAACAGGGATCATCGGACACCCAGCAATGGTCAATAGCCCGTTGATTGAACCACGCTCGAGTGTACGTCTATACGGGCAATCGGAGCGACCTCGTCCTCGCATGACTCATCGAAACGTTCAATGCTCACCATCGCATGATTTACGACGTCTACCCTCCGCGCCGGTACCCTTCTGATATCGCTGGTGTATAACTCCCGGGTTACGACACATAGCTGACGGGTTGGCTCATGCAGAACGCTCTCGGAGCATTCGATATGTTTCCGAAGCCCGTCACCTGAGAAATCTCCTGCAGGTGTGCCGACTCGCCCACAACCACTACATCGAAAGCACGCTCTCTCCATACAAACAGCCCGGTCGAATCGACACCCGAACATCGGTTCTCGGGACCTCCACGTGTCACTCCTTGCGCTTCCGCAGCACAGGCGGACAAGCTCGCTAGTCCTGATTGCGCGTCGCGTTATTTCGTAGTATATGTTGAACTCTATTTTTCAATATATACTTTGAAGTATACGGTACGCTCATGCATCCAGTTTTGCAAGATTGAGACGAACCACCCGCGCGAATCTTTCTCCTCCCGCGGCGATATTGGCGTCGTTTCTTTGCGCGCAACTCCCCGATACCCTTACCTTGCAATGGATTCAGAAGACGATTTTCGTCGGCGGGTAAGCCGACAGGCGCTAACTGTGCGTCGAAACATGGTCGAATCGAGAGAACTGGTTACTGGAGAGGACCTGCGCTCCCGGCTATGTATGAGCAGGCCGCGGCTGAATCGCCTGCTGAGATCCGGCAGCGTGTTCTCAATAGATGTTGAGGGCCAGCAGTACTTTCCGGGGCTCCTGACCGACTTGGACATTGACCAAAAGAGGCTGCGGTCTCTCTGTCGCTTGCTAGTTCCGGCGCCTGCTGAGTGTCGCTTCTACTATCTGACTTCCAGACACGTGAATCTGGGCGGCGTCACTCCTATCGAGACGTTGGCTGACGATGCTGCTTACCAACACATGAGACGTATGGCCCGCGCGTACGCTGCGACGTGGTCGCGCACATCGGTAACCATCTACCCAGGAAGACATCGAAGGCCACCAGTTCGGCTGAAACCCTTGATGACTGCGGTGACGGAAGCTGATCCTCGCGTCGGGCTCTGGAAACGCGTTGTATTGACGCTTCGGGCGTTCGGATACAGTTATCCTTACGCCCCTGATCCGCGCGCCGCTCTCGCAACTGTATTTGTTACTCGCCATGATGGCGGAGGTAGTCCTCCGGTTGTGGAAGCGCGCATCGAGGTAGAGGTCCAAGGCGGTTTCGCGCATGCTCACATCTTTGTCGGAGAGGAACAGGCGGTTGATCTCGCAACTAACGTTGTCAGCGCGGACGCTACGATTGTCGCGGTAGTATTACAGTTCGTAACTGGTCGACAACACCGAAGCCAAGCATGAAGGCCGCTCTCCTCGCACATTGATTTCATGCTGTCATTCAAAGCTGCGATAAGAGAGGACTTAAGGCGGTCGTCCTCCCGGTTCGACGGAATGCCGGCCGTCCAGGTGCACGAAAGAGACGAGCAAGCCATGGCCGAATCAAGGATCACATCGGAGGGGCGGACCACTGTCCCCGCGGAGGTTAGATCAGCGCTTCACCTTAAACCAGGCACTCGTCTCCAGTGGCATGTCACGCCGGGCGGCGAGGTCATCGTGCGCACGAAAGCTCTATCGCTTCTGGATTTGGCTGGATTGGTGGAGGCGGATAAGCACGTGCATGTCGAGGACATGAATCCGTGGAGGTAACTGAAGGTCTCCCTGAAACGAAACGCTCCCGCTAGGTGACTCGGACCTGCTGAAGCTCTGAACCAGCGGGTCGCGCCAAGCAGGCGGGCGTCCATCCATATGCTGTTGAGGGAATCACAAACACCTTCCGATCGGTTTGCTCTGCGTGAGCGGACGTTTTATGTCATCTCACGCAGACTAAATAGCATATTATCCAACTATTTAGTCTGCACCAGTTGGCGTTTTGTGCAGTCTCGTGCAAACCGAATAGCATTTGTTCGCGCTATTCAGTCTGCGCGAGTTGACGTTCAGTGCACCAGTTGTCCCGTGAATAGCCTACCTACAAGCAACTACTCCAGCCTCGAAGCCCTTAAAAAGTTCCAGAAGGGCGCGTGCTACTGCTTTAGTTCGAAGGACTTTGAGTTGCTCACTGGCCGCAAGACAGTTGCCGCGCGAGCGGCGCTCGTTCGCTTGCACGCGCAGGGGCTTATCACGTCCCTCGCTCGTGGTTCGGGACTCTGGCTAATCGTACCTCCCGAGCATGCAGATCGTGGCGCACCGCCCGTTCTGTGGTGGATTCACGATTTTCTCTCCAAGAAAGAAGCGTCATACCAGCTCGCCCTGCTGTCCGCAGCGCAGGCACACGGGTCTTCGCATTTCGGTGTTCTGGAAACACAGATTTTTGTACCCTCGTCCCGTCGAGTCCTCGAGGTAGGTCCTTTTCGGTTGCGGTTTTTTGCCAAACAATCACTCGCACAATCCCCGACGGTCACGCTGCCAACCGAGAAGAGTCGTGTCCGGGTAAGCTCGAAGGCCACAACACTGCTTGACATGCTTCGACATGCACCTGCAATCGGCGGCGTCGAACGGGCAGCACTCGTTCTTGGTGACCTCGCCCCAAAGCTCGACCCGGAAGACGTCACCGAATCACTGAACGCGGCAAGTGACGTTGCTGCTGCTCAACGATTCGGCTTCCTCCTCGACCTATATGGTCATACCCGGCACGCTCATCGTGTTGACAGGTGGTTAAGCCCGCATCGAACCCAGCGCACCCGGCTAGATACGTCCAGCTCTGCCGACAATTGTCAAATCGCTCAGCGCTGGAACCTCGTCGTTAATACCAGTCTGGAGAGTATCGCTTGATTCCCTCGCAGGATTTGATTAGCTGGCGAACGCACGCACCGTGGCCAAATGACGACCAGGTGGAGCGGGACTATCTGTTATCCCAATCCGTTGCGGCCATTTTTCAGGACAAGTTCCTAAGTCAACACGTTGCCATGCGAGGCGGAACGGTACTGCACAAAGCTCATCTCGCGCCAGCTGTCCGATACTCGGAAGACATCGACGTTGTGCTCGTGACTGACAGACCGGAAAGCCACATTCGCAAGGCTTTGCATCGCGTACTCAAACCCATTCTGGGCGCGCCACAAGAATCAGTTGCCGGGTATATCAAGCTGGCGGTTCGCAACGCGGTGGGCAAGTCGAAGATTTTGCGCTCGACGTACTCCTACGAACCGACTCAGAGCGCCTTGGCCGCCAAGGCTACGCTGAAGGTGGAGACTAACGTTTCCGGAGGGGCTAGCTGCTATCCGATGGTTCCCGTTGAGTTCAAGTATCCGGATGACACCGGCGTGCTCACCACGTGCACCGTCAAATCGTTTGATATCGACGAAATGCTGGGTACCAAATGCGCGCGTCGTTGCAGCTTGGACAGGGGCGAGACCTGTTACTGTTAGCAAAAGCCCAAATTTAGCGCGTTTCAGGAGTTGCAGGCCTTCGATGAAGACTGCCACTCACCTCTTTCCGCGCGCATAAAAAGCGAGCCTCCAGAGAGGCTCGCAAAAATCACATTCCGAGCACGTTTACCAACACCTTCGTGGCACAGGGATTGTCGCGAACACCCCTAATTCTGACTATTAATTATCGAAATCAATAGTCAGAATTTATTTATTTGGATTTGGTCGTCAGTTTGCGGGGTGCTTTTCCCGATGCGGCTCGCGCAGCGACAGTGCGCGATTTTCCAGAGTTGCCCGACGGATCAGATTTTTTTGACCGCGCTGTGACTCGGGATTGGGCCGCGGCGGCACGGCGTTGTCCTGCCTGCAACTCCTCCGCCTTAACCACTAACGAAGACAGCGGCTCATCGAGGGCGACACAAATCGCCATCAAAGTGTCAAGCGACACGTTCACCTCGCCCAGTTCCAGCAGCGAAAGATATTGCGGCGTGATATCGCAGAGGGACGCGAGTCCGGCTTGCGTGTACCCCATAGCGCGGCGCGCTTCGCGGATTACAGCCCCGATAGGTGGGCGGTCAGCCATTGAAAATGGGATTATCAAAAGACCAAATTTTCAATGATCAACCGGAATTAATCAACAACACACATTGAAAACATGGCACGAGTGGTTCGCGTCACATGCTCGTGAGTGTGGCATTTCGTCCACGTCGCGTAGTTAAAGGCACATCCCGTCTACCTAGCTGCAGCCCCCTAGCTAGCCTCAGATTCATCGGTACTGCGATGACAAGCGCGCCGCTGCGCCAAGCTCTGAGATACCGGATAAAAACAGTTGCTTCACCTGTTTCCAACGTTAAGAGGAAACAGGATGTCAGAGCAAAATCAACAACAGGAAAAACTAAACGTCGTAGAGCTTTTCGCAGGGGTCGGTGGATTCCGGCTTGGCCTTGAAGCGGTACACGGCTCCCCTTACGAAGTCACCCTTTCCAACCAGTTCGAGCCTTCAAGGAAAAAGCAGCACGCGAGCGAAATCTACCGCTCGCATTGGCCAACCGGGCTGCATGTCAACGAGGATATTTTCAAAGTCCTTGAATCCGAAGAAGGACGAGAAGCTATTCGCACAGCAAGGCCCGACGTCCTAGTCGGGGGGTTTCCGTGTCAAGACTACAGCGTCGCGAAACCGCTATCCGCCTCTGATGGACTCGCAGGCAAAAAGGGCATCCTGTGGTGGTCCATTGCCAAGCTGATTAAACAGCGCACGGACGACCGTGAGCCGGTCAAATACCTCATTCTAGAAAACGTAGACCGCCTTATCTCCTCTCCCGCATCGTGCCGAGGGCGCGATTTTGCCGTCATCCTCGCAACCCTCAACTCACTCGGCTACGCCGCAGAATGGAGAGTCGTCAACGCAGCGGATTACGGGCATGCACAACGCCGTCGGCGCACGTTCATCGTTGGTTATCACAAAAGCACGGACGTTTATAAGCGTATGCACGCGATTTGCCAGACGACCTCTGCTCCGTGGCAGGCTAGCTGCGCTCTTACCTCAGCATTTCCTTGCGACGTTATCAATCCGCTGGACGCAGTCGAACCCGCGTTGACATTGCGTGACGACCCGTTCGACGAACAGCTCTCATATCACCCCTTGTCAAACGGTAAGACTCGATTTGCAAACTGTGGCCTGATGCTCGAAGGGCATGTCCGCACATGCAGCGTCCGCGCTGTCGAGATTGCCGACTACAGCGAATATTGCGGCTCGCCTTCGCCGCTGACTCTTGGCGACATCATCCGCAACTCTGGCCCAGTGCCCACCTCCTTCTACGTGCAACCGGAACAGGAAGGAGCCTGGAAAGCTACAAAGGGACCGAAAGCCATCGCGCGCAACAAAAACGGGTTCGATTACACATACTCGGAAGGAGCGATGGCGTTCCCGGACCCGTTAGATAAACCCTCCCGGACGATTATCACGTCAGAGGGCGGGAGTTCGCCATCACGCACGAAGCACGCCGTACGTGAAGCGAGTGGGCTCATCCGACGACTGACACCGGAGGAGCTCGAGGCGCTCAACGCCTTCCCTCGTGGGTTCACAGCGCATCCCGGCGTATCAGATGTAACGCGGGCCATGCTGATGGGCAACGCGCTTGTTACCGGCCTGGTTCGTCGAATCGGTGAAGTGCTACATCGACTGCACAGCGAGTCACAACCTGTGTGCGGCAATCCGGATAAAACCGAAGTTAATACTGTGTTTTCCTCGAACTGACAAGCACATGAAATTCGACCACACCAACATTAAGGCAATCTCGCTCAAGGCCCTCTTGCGAACGGCAATTAGCCTCGCGGCGTATCTTCTCGACGAGTTCGGCGACAGTATCGATTTCTACCAGATAGTCCAAACTCAGACCGTCGAGCGATGGATGCGCGAAAGCTTCCCTGAGGTCGTTGAGCGGCTCGAACGTGAACAGGTCTATGACGCCTTCCACTCAAGACTTGATGAGTATTGTGAAAACCTCCAGTCCGCTGCAATCAAAGCGGAATACGTTCTCGAACACGGCGCTCAAGGCGGTCTCGAAGACGAGACAGACCACCTCATTTTCTCAGGGTTGATTGCACGCATATCAACCGGAACGACGGCACAATTCGACGAAAAATCGTTGCTGACGGCCTTCCTGCTCGACAAACATCGACGGGGCAGCGCGGGGCGTTGGCACGACTATTCGGTGCAGTCAGTGGCACCCCATTCGAATATGAGGTTGCGGGGGCGCGCGTGGGATTTTTGTGACCTTCCCAGGGCCGCCAGCACAAACGCGGATATTGCCTATTTGCTACCACGTGAGCATTTTCCCGGCAACGTCGCAATACACACTCGCGAAGAATACGCGTTGGTCGTCAACGTTCCGGCGGGGATTACGCCCTCAGCACTCGTCACACCAGCGAACATGGACAGCGTGAACATTTCGGTCGACACTGAACGTAATGAGCGGAGTCTGACGCTCGGTAGCTGTCCATTCCTCATTCCGTTGGATGCAAACGCGGCAACACTCGAACTCTTCCGCAACCACCTACCAGTGCTGTACCTCGGCGACGACATGAACCTTCTGGTCGAATATCCATGGAACCCCGTGACGGACCTGACAAATTACATGCATCCCCACATTCGCTATGAGATGCCACCTGAAATGGACGACGAGAGCGTGGGCTATGAAGCCTTCCTGCAGACTCATCCGCATGTGATTCGGATTGGCGAAATTCGTCCGATGCCGTTACTTGAAGGTCCCGTGCTGCCGCAGCGGGAAAGTGAGCGTCTCCATCGGGAAAAATGGGACGAAGAGCCCATTCCGTTCTGAAGTCAGCGAAGCAAAATCCGCATCAGACCGACAGCGTCGTATCAAAACTGGTCGCTCACGCGTGGGGACCGGTTGACTAGAGAGTCATGCTCGACCAGTTCGACGATGCATACCAAACCGATGCTCTCGCAACATTTCAGCTTCATCTCTCGCGAAGCTGAAATGTTGACCTGGTT
Source organism: Paraburkholderia sp. C35 (assembly GCF_003121405.1). GTDB lineage: Bacteria > Pseudomonadota > Gammaproteobacteria > Burkholderiales > Burkholderiaceae > Paraburkholderia. The sequence continues at coordinate 63,158 of NZ_QBUY01000031.1, forward strand.
CTGGCGTGGAAAAATTAACAGCAATATTGACGAAACTCCAGACTTAGCACCGCGCATGTTAAACGCGCGTCTCGAACACGTAATCGGCAAGCTGAAATGCGGGACGTCGCTCAGCGGCCGCCGCAACGGCCGCACGATGTATCACACAGCAACAAAAATAGCGTTACCCACCTGGACACGACAAGCCTTTCAGACAGGACATCCTGATGTCAACATCCCACTTTCGAAAGTCCGCGTAGGACACGACTCCGTTGTCGTGAAGACGGAATCTATGTTGCTCGGTTCCGGGATACCGGCCAGGATTCTCATAGTCCGCCCAGTAAGCAAAAATCCGTACGAGGTTTGGTTGGTCCATCAAGTGATACCATCCGGCCGCTACGCTCAGCGTCAAACAAATCATGAGCGAATAGGCAACAAAATCAAACAATGAAATTTCCATTCTCTTTCGGATACGTTCCGAAAGTGTCCGCATTCGACTGCTGCCCCAGTCCACCACGAAAAGCTGAAACGGAATTGCCTGTAATAGCCATGAAGGAAGCGCAAGGGAACCGACAATCGCCATCGTGAAAATCCAGACGCAACCAATCGCGACGGCAATGATGACGGCAGCGACAACCGGATAGCAAAAGAGCGTTAGCAAAGCGGCGGTACAGGGAAAATCACCGGCAGGAAGTTGCAATGCCTCGATGAGAATCGATTGCGCCGGTAAAGTAGCGATAACAGCAATGAAAGCGCTGCTGAACATGACGGCGATACGTCCGAATGGCGAGCGCCATGCTGCGGTGACCGTGGGAAATATGCGCAGTGCCGTACCTGAACACAACGCTATGGCACAAACAATCTCCGAAACAACCCCAAAACCGTTAAGGCGACCGGCTTTCATACCGAACAGAACCAGAAAGATGCCAGAAACAATCACGATCTGAATGCAGATCTTGTGTAGCCTCTTTCGCCTTTGGAGCGCCTCGTCCAACAGCAATTCTTTGACTTTCATTTCTCGTTAGCCCTTTTCTCGGGGTCGACGGTCGACACGATTCTTCTTCCAACGTCGACACGCCGATGGTCTTCCTTTTATTTGCCGCTTCGATAGTCGCAGCATCCAGCTAGCGATAATGAGCTGTTCCCTTCAGCCTTCAAACGATCGTATTTCGAGCGAATCGAATCTGGCGGCCAGCCCTTTCAAACGAGTGCCGCGATAACGATGTGCACGCCACATCCAGTCCTCACCTGCTCCAGCACCTATCAGCATCAACGGCTGCGACGTCCCCGATTCTCGGTGGCGCGCGATACCGCGTAGCGTCCTTTTGTCGAGCCAGCTCATCTGTGGATTGCCATTTGGATGCGTGTGCCAGTCTCCGAGATAGACGAATTGCCCCGAAGAGTCCCGATACATCTGGTCCAACTGAAGGCATTGCCAATCATGGTCAGGTTCGAAGCGCTCCCGCTTGTGCTGGGCACGCTCGCCGGGCCCAATGACGTGCTGAACAACCGGTTCGCCGTTTAATCCGACATACCCCACCAGCACGCCCCCCGTTTCGAGGGGAAACATTCGGCGCGCTTCGGCCTTCAGCTCAATGAGCGCCTTGGTGCCTAACCACAAGGCCGTCATACGCGTGTGCCACAGGCGGCACAGTCATGCCTCTTGCCGAGACTGTACGTGGTCCACTCGGGCGCCAACGACATATGGGCCCGCCTAAGGTCGCCAACGGCGACGTCCCACGAAAAATCCGGGTAGCCGTGCTCTTCTTCCGAGTTCAGCGTAGCGACCGTCAGACGCGCCGCCAGATGAGCAATAGCATCACTGTCTATTCCTGCCCCGATGAACGTCGGCTGAGAACATCCACCCGGTTGGATTTCGTCGGTACCTTCGTCTACCGGCAAACGAATCGACCCGTCCGCGAGGTTACGAAGGAAGCAATGCCAGCAACCGTCTGTTCTTGTCGGCTGTACGCGACCGACTATGCCCCCCGCCGCACCATGAGTGGTGGTCAGCCATACGTAGGGCTTCCCGACTTCGCTCGCAAGATCCGCAAGAAAATGGCTGACTCTGTGGTTGGCGGCCGCGTCCACGATAATGTCGGCCTCCTGTATTTCCTGCCGGAGAATCGCGTATTCGGAACGGGTTCTGTCCCAAGGACCCTGCCTCACACCGCCTATTCGCAGGTTGTAACCACTGGCGGCCGTGTATGGATACTCGTTTGCGATATGCGCCATAACCGCCGTTGTCTTTTGAAACCCAGCATACTGCCAACCGAGTCCCCACCGGATAGTGTTTCCGACCTGTAGCACGTCGAAATCGATTACGCGCAGCTCTCCAATGCCTGCCTTCGCCAGTTGCAGGCACAACGGTGAGCCAAGACTGCCCAGCCCCACCACAAGTGCCCGCTTCTTCCGAAGCGGCGTGAGGAACGGCGCTCTACGCATCCATGCCCGTTCACCACCCCAGTCGGCTCGTATAAAGTCGGCCCGTACATCGGGCGGCTGAGAGCGTCTGGCCTCGCGGGTAACGCGCACAGCTAGAAAAATCCAGTCATCGCTTGTGGTACGCCACGACACTTCATCGGGGTAGACGAGGCCGACTACGATCACGTCGCCGCGCTTGGCTGCCTGGATTGCCTTCACTAACTCAGGCAGCACAGCCGCTGCCTGATTGAAAACCTCTTGGGGCGCCGCGGTGATAGTTGAAACGACCGGTCGCACGTCGAGCCTCGCCCAATACCCACGTGCGTACGAATTGAACGGCGGAATCGTCGTCTCGAACCGCACCAAAGGCGTACTGCGCACATCGCAGACAGACTTGACAACGCCGCTGACAAAGCAGCGATCATTGAATTGCGGCGGCACTTCTCGCAGGCTGAGCTCAAGGCGTCCGCTACGCACGGAAAGCGGCGGCGTCCCGTCCGGGACGATCAGAACACAGTCCTGGGTATAAGGCAGAAACGAAGACAGCGGTTCGCCGACATGGTCTTCGATACTCGCAACCTGTTCGGAAAGAGCGTCCTCACGGTTAACCGCGAGGACGGCCGGCAGCTGCTCCGTGATTAGCGTCGCTAAAGAATCCTGCCCCGGGTACCAGTCTTCTCCTTCTCGCGCCAGTAGACATAGGTTGCGCCCGAGCGGATGCTGGTGACGTGCGAACTTCGCGTCATCTGCAGTGACCATCGGCGCGAAGTACGGGTATGAATCGGGATAGGTGGCGGTGAGTGCGAGCGTACCGCCGTCATGAACAACCTCTACCCGCACAATCATTTGCCCCGCGTCCATCGCCACCTGGTCAATCGACCAGGAGTACCCGAGCGCATCAAGGGCGCACTGCTCCCGACCAAGCTCGTCGGGATAGCGAATCCACCACGCTTCCATGATCAACCCACCGGGCGATGGCCAGGCGGCTTCGGAGCACCCGAACCGGGATTCGGACGACCGCCGCCGGGCGAGCCCGGCGGATTATGCGGCGGCGGCGGCTGGTGGCCGTGTCCATGTTCGTGGCCATGATGGCTGTGATCGTCGCGATGATGATGATGCTGTTCGTGATGACGATGATGTTCACGCTCATCGTGCTTGCGATGCTCATGTTCGCGACGGTCGTGATCGCGCTTTTCATGTGCATCCTTTCGGTCGTGTTCGCTCATTACTTGTGTCCCAAAAGTCACAATTACCGCCGCAGAGCGGTGTCGGTCGCCCCTGCGACCGATGCATTTATTCTACATACAGATTCCCGCAACACAACTACTTTTTATGACCACATATTAAATGTGACAACATACAATTGATTCTCACCTACAATGCGTGCGACAAAGGAGTGCGCACGTGAACCTGCCGCGAGATATTCAACGAGAACGCCTGTATTACATTGAGTTTCTGGCCCTGTTTTCTGGTCAGGTCAGCCGGAAGGACCTGACGGGCCGTTTTGGTATCAGCGAACCAGCTGCAACCAAAGATCTGTCGATGTATGCGGAGATGGCTCCGTCAATGCTGAGATACGATTTGCGGCGAAAATGCTACGTCTACGACGACGGGCACCCTTATTTCGACCACGACGTCGAACAGGCCCTCCATGCATTGGCGGGAGACGGTGCAGTCGATTTCGATCCATCAAGGACGAAGCGAATACCTGGCTGGGTTAGCACGAGCATCAAACGGCAAGTGCCGCTCGAACTGGCCGCAACGCTCACAAGGTCAATAGACCAGCATCAATGGGTGCGTGTCGAATACTCATCGCTGACGACGGGTACACAATTGCGGAAGCTATCGCCACTCGCACTGGTCAACGATGGTTTGCGCTGGCATATCCGCTGTTACGATCACGAGCACGAGGAGTTTCGTGATTTCGGCCTCACGCGGTTTGGACGTGTCACCGCGACCGGCAACTCAGAAGTTGGACTATCAAAAGACCGTGACTGGAATAATGAAGTCGTGCGTCAACTGTCCCCCCACCCCAAAGCACTTCATCCGGAAACGACCGCCGCTGACTACGACATGAATGACGGGGCGAAGACCGTCAAGCTGAGAGCTTGCCTGGTCGGATACTTCCTGCGTCACTGGCACGTGGATTTTTCGCCAGACGCTTCAGGCAATCCTCGCGCGCAGCAACTTTATCTCTCAAATCGCCAGTACCTTCGGGAAGCGGGAGTCCCGGACTGGGCCTTGCAGCCATAATACCAATCGCCTGATAGTTGCCACATCGGTCTGAGTCGCGACTGAAATCCTTGCTCGAGCGAATTAGAGGTCGAAGTGCATAGCCGGCATCCGTACGGCGCCTTCCACAACGCGCGAGTACGCCGAGATTCGAGAATCAAACTAAATTATTGAATTTGTTGTATTTTTCCGTTTCCACGTGTAATCTCGCGCTACTCGTCGCCCTGTTGATTTGGCCAAAATCGAGACCACATGACGAGACCGGGGATCCCCCGTTTGGAGCGTTCCGGGAGTGACGCCAACGTTGGCGGTGGTTTCGAGATAACGATGTTCTGACCGCGTACGACTCAGATCACCTACCCGGAGAACCGAGCTCCGCAACGATAACAACAATGCTTACACTATCGACCACAGGCGACGCTCTATTGGAAGAGCTCGATGTCGATTTGCTCGGCTCCATTCATGCTCACATGGACGAACGAGGCAGTTCGTCAAGCGCATATGTTGTTCCAATGGAAAGCATATTCATCCAGGGAGCTCGCACTCAGGAACGGTGCATTATTGTCGCTGTACCCCACGTCGCAAGCAAGGACGTCCAGATACATAACCGGCGCATCTACAGCGATGTGCGCACAACTCCCGATCGAAAGCGACGAGCTTGCCTGATGCTGGCGGGCGGCGCGGTCGCATTGTCAGAGCCCGCCGTCACGGGTGCAGCTCCACTGCAATACAAGCGATTGGTAGTAGTCTGGATTCTCGCAGACGAGGTCGCGATTTCCGACTATCCATACTCCGATGCCGTGAGTAATGGACTTTTGCGAGCATCACTAGCAGCCGATACATCGGCACATTGGAATCAACGAGGTACGAACCTTCATGCACAAGTGGAGCCCACGGTAGTCGAAGTGTTCGACATTTTCGATATCGATAGCCGAATCCCCGGCTAGCGCCTTTGCATCACCTCGACTTCCTTCCAGCGATCATCGTGCCCCGACAATCGGAGGCTCCGCAGTAGCACGCGTAGCGTTTGCGAAGCGCCTTCGAAACTTTCTCCTCGCCACTGAGCGCATAGTCAATGCTCAATTCCTCACCAGCGTTAATCTGTCGCGAAGCTCGGATAAATATGCGACCGGCGTCCAGCTCTGGCTCGCAGTTCGGAGCACATGAATGATTGATCCACCGTGCACTGTTGCCGCCGATCGAGCCGTCGATGACATAGCCGTTTCCGATATCGAAGTAGAACGTATGATCCGGTTGCGCGAGGTTGCGCGGAGGACCATTCATTGCGACTTCCCACGAGACCAGTTGGCCTTTGTACTCGCAGATAAGCTCGCCATCACCGATGCTCACTGTTGCGAACACGCCGTTTCCGTGGATGGATGACGTCCTGACTGAAAAGCGTCGCTTCGACTGTCTTCGCCGGTTCGACTTCGCTGATTCCATGATCAAATCCTCGCCTGCGCGCGTTGTTCCGAAGAGACGACGAGCCAGCGAACATCTTGCTGCTTCGCGGCGAAGCATGGTCTGTCGCATCCGTTTTTAGCGTTAAGGAGACTCGAACGCGTTTTTTTGGACCGCCCCTATGGTTCGCGTCGACCGGACAAAGCGCTCCCGGCCAATCAACGCTTCGACCGAAAGGTAGTGTTGCTGGAGGTAGCAAGCAAAGTTGTAGTTCCGGCAACAGACCGCGTCTAGGCAGCCGCGAAGTTACCTGAACCTGTTCCAGCTTCGCTTCGCACGCTCTCATACTCGACCATATCGTCGACGAAAATTGGTGCCGTATCGTTGGCTGCCAGCGGCCGTTTCCTGAGTGCAATATCGATGAAACTGGTCAGATGCTTGAAGAACACTTCCAGCTGCCTGGCGTCGGATACCTGAGGCGCGAGGCCAAGCGCCTTTTCAAGAGTATGGCGTGAAACGTGAAAACGCTGAAGTCCCTTTAGAACACGGACTTGAAACACAACACCATCACCGTTGTGCGGATTAGCCGCCCAAACAAGTCTGCTACTTCCCATGCTTCCCCCGACCGCTTAGTATCCTCCACTCTTGGCAAATACTGGCACACGGAAAATCCGTTTCAAATATATGGAAATCGCTATTTCCTTTTTACAACACCTTCTCAGGTCGCAACCCACTGTCCACCAAAGCGAGAGACGACTTCCGATATGGTCGGAGCCGAAGGCTCGCAATAACATTTCCTGTCTTAGCCTCGCTGCACCAGTTTGAGGTCAACCTGCTTCCGGGTCTCAGTAAGAGACCTCAGTTCAGTCGCCGTCATTCCTACATAGTCATAGGCCTTAACGGAGCGAAAAATTCTGAAGGCATCCCGAAGCAGGCGCTCTGCTTCATCAAGGAGATCCATCCTCAGTTCATATTGGCCCAGCCATGCAAGTACATTGCCGAGGTTTCGCAGCGTGTCAGCGGTGTCGTACGACTCGGCCTGTGGAACCCGTTCCTGCAGCGCAGCGCGGAACGCAAACTCCGCCTCCCGAAAACGAGTCGGATTCGATTCAAGATATCCAACCAATGCGAAAGCACACCCTAGCTCGTTTTGAGCTGCCGCCCACTTAAGCGGTAGCCGCTTGCGACTGAGCCCCGCTAGCGCGTCGTTGAGAGCCTCGATAGCTTCTTCGATCCATTCCGGGCGCTGCTCACGACGCCAGAGCGCCGTTAGTGCGAGACCGAGTTTATAGCGGCTTTCTGCCCAATCAACTGGCGCAACTTGACGAGACCTTCCTTCAAGCGCGCTACGGAAGGCCGTTACGCACTTTTCAAATCGTTCGATTCCCGGTTCGTTCAAAGCGATTCTGAACAGGACATTCCCAAGTCCATCCTGAGTCATCGCCCATTTCAGCGGATCCGTCGACAAGCTCTGGACGGTCAATGCAGCCCGTAAGGCGTCTTCAGCATCTCCGAGATGCACGGTGTTTCTGTCGAGATCCCAGAGCCGCAGGCAGATCATTCCCAGATTGTAGTGGGCTATGGCCCAGTCATCAGGGGTCTTTTCAGCGGTGTAGACATGCAAAGCCTGGCGCTGCGCGAACCGAGCCTCGCGTAGTTGTTGTGGATCGCGATCAAATTCACCAAGAGTCATGAGCGCATCGCCCAGATTGCCCTGCGTTAGCGCCCAGTCGAACGGCGTCGTGTCCCGCGTACGCTCTTCGAGCGCATAGCGGAAGCAATCTATGGACGAGCGCAGCATTGCGACGTCCGTCCGCAGCTTTCCCAAGAGCTTGAATGTGATGCCAAGGTCGTGTTGAGCAAGGGCCCACTGCATTGGCGCCCTCGCCCTCGTCCACTCCTTCAACGCTTCCTTCAGCGCAACCACAGACTCGAGCAGGCGGTCTTGGTATGAATCTCGCTCTCCGATCTTGGAAAGCGCGACGCCGAGGTTGTACTGCGCGGAAGCCCAGCACGATGGCATCGCTTCCCGAGAACACGTTTTCGCGATACGCTTAAATTCGTGTACTGCCTCAATCAGCGAAGAAGAGTCAGGCTGATGATCAGCCATAGCGCTGAAAGCGTAGGCGCGACAGAGCATTGCATGTGACCAGTCGAATGGCGTTTTTTCGAAAGAGAAGACCTCAAGAGCCATGTCGAATGCCTGTATCGCTTCGCGCAGTTTCTCCGGCTCATTTGCGTACGCTCCTAGTCTGCCCAAAGCGCGACCGAGGTTATTTTGAACTGCCGCCCAATGAAGAGGCGACTCCTCACGAGAAAGCTCCGTCAGAGCATCTCGATTTGCGTCGACCACTGCGCGCATCTGCGGTATGTTCAGCTCGTATTCCGACAACATCCCCTCGACAACCCCAAGCTTCGTCCGGGTCATTGCCCAGTCCAAGGGAGCTTCAGCCCGATCGAATTCAGTCATTACTTTCTGGTATGTACTGGTGGCCTCAAGCAGCGGCTCCTTGTTTCCGGACTGGTCGCCACACACAAGCAGCGCATTACCAAGAATCACACGGACGTTCGCCCGGGTCGCCGCATTCCATTGCTCCCCGTGACCGTCCTCCAGTAATTTCCTTACACGTTGAACAAATGGCTGCATTTCCCCCAGGTTGTACTGCCCACTGCGCGCCAGCGCTTCGGCACCGCTGCTTGCAACGAGCAGGCCGAGTACGTCAGTCAGGTCTTGCCAGAAGAGAGTCGGCAGATGGAGGTCTTCAGTCGTCTCATATCGTTCCGCAGAGGGAGATTTCGACACGTCTCGTGACGCCGTCCAGTAAAGTCTGGGCAGAGTCTTGCCGTTCTGCTTCAGCACGCCACCCCAGATCAACGCATCTGCGCCCAAAGCGTTGAGTAATGCCCGCGCGCGTTCGTGACCCGCTTGCTCGCTGGGTTCGGCCTCGATCAATTCGTCGAGTGACATCGTGTGTACGCCTGGGAACGTATCCCTCAACGAATCACGAATAAGCCGTGACATGTCCTGATCCTCATCCCCCTCCAGTTTGGCGATGACGATGTTGAACTTATCGGGCATACCTTTCGGAGGAGCTTTCTTTTGAAATCGCGCGATCACAGTCGCGATGCCTGGCAGCTTGCTGACGTGATCCCATTGCCACCAGATACCGAGCATCGCTATTATTGCCGCGCCTACCCACCCGAAGCGCAAAAGGAGAAGTGTCTGCAAGAATTTCCATATGTCCGGATCGGTCGGCGGTGACGCCGCAGCAGTTGCAGCATTAGCCGACGTAACGACACGTATTAACTGCCCCGGATTTCTGGCACTATTGACAACATCAACTGTTCTAGTTGGCCATTCGTGAGCCGAATGCGGCACTTCTGTCACTTGACCGAGCGATGACTGAGCAACGCCTGCACCGCACGTCGCCGACGATTGCCAGAAAAGCGATACGCACAATAGCGCGCGTATCCCTTTCCATCCGAGCTTGAATATCCGCGAAGGCGGCTTGTGGCCGCTTGCCCGCGTGACGCATCGATGCGCCAGCGGCGTTTCCTGACCGGGTGCTTTGTCGGGATGCTGCATAGAAGGTCCCGAAAAACGAAGGCATTGAGGTAGTGACGCCTGCGGGATCGTAGCCAAATCACGCGATACGACCACAGACGATTCGCGCGGCGAAGTAATTCCGCAATATCTTCCAATCCTATCGACAATCAAGACGAACGACAAAGACGATTTTTCGGCACAGAATATTTCTTACAATCTTGAAATAAACGGCGATTGCCACAGATGGCCCACATTCTTGACGAAGGTCTCAACGGTAGCGGGAGATCCCCTTGCATTCAATCGTTCCACCGACCGCATCCTCGATCAGACCATGTAGTGTGTCGATCGGCTGTATCTGGCATCGGAACAATTGCTCGCTTTCTACTTGCTGGAAAGTCTGTCCGCCAAGTTCCAAGGCAATAACTCCTCAGCGCTGTCGATCTTGCCACCAGCGATATTCGGCAGGATATGCTCGAGCTAGTCGTTGGGATCGATGTCATTGACCTTGCAACTGATAACACTGTACATCGCCGCGACCCACTGTGTGTCTCGGCCGGAGCCGACGAAAAAGACGCTCTCGCTCCCCAGACTCACGCGACGTAAGGTACTTTCGGCGAGAGCATTACTTATCTCAATGAGACCGTCTTCACAGTACAAGACGAGCGCGTCCCATTGACTGAGCGAATAGTTGATCGCTTTGGCCAGTTCCGACTTCACCGGCAATGCCCTGTTCCTATGCCTCAACCATGCGCTGACCGCGTAAAGTATAGGCAGACTCTGATGTTGCCGTACCTGCAACCTCTCAGTTGGCGGTGCACCACGAATATTCGCTTCGATTCCGTACAGCGCGCCAATGAGCTCCAGCACGTATGGTGTCGCTTCGGCCGTGGCACGCATGTGAACGTCGTATATGTGCAAACCCGACCGCGGCCGGGTCCGCCGATCCCGAATAGCTGTCGTCTCGAACATAGATACGCAGTTGGCCCTTGCGTATCCTCACGTTGCCAGGAGCTTGAACGGACATGGGTGTCTCACAGGTGTGCAGCTTGGATGAAGCCATTACGTAGCGGCATACCGCTTCGCTCAGCGGTCGGAGTAGCTCGTCGCATAGGCCGCCCCAATCCCCCATTCTGGAGCTGTCAAGCGAGACGTCGTCACGCGCGCGCTCTTCTAGATCGGGCTGTCGTCCTAGCTGCAACCGGTTGAGAAAATCAATATGTTCTCTGAGTTGTTCAATCTCGATATCACGCTTGGTGCGCTGAACACGGGCCTCGTTCAACAAGGCCTTAACTGCATTGACGTAATCTGGTAGCTGGGGCTTGCTCGGTCATGCGCGAAGTTTGCGCGCGCACCAATGCGTCTAGAACGTCACCCGTGGGAATGACACCGTTACTGTCTGTCGATCGCCCCGGATTTGGCCCCATAATCGTACAATTGGATTTTCAACGACTGCCAACAGCGTCCGTCAGCATCGGTATCTTGTCGAATCAACCTAGACTAGGCCGGATGCGATCCCGCAGCTCAGCTTGTACGCAAATCGCATGATGTGTGCAACAATAGGGAATCATCTGGCCCTCCTCTTCGCTCCGTGATCACTCATGGAAATCCTTCAGCCTGCTCCTCAGGTCCTCGAAAATCGACGTGGTGTCGCATTTGGCGTCGTACACGGAAACACAACGATAGACTGTGTAATTTCGCTCACCGCATTGGAAACGTACTTCTGGCTGGAACCCGGAGCCAGCCACGTGCAGATTCTGAAAACCTTTGAGAATGGTCACGCGCGCATCGAAGCTATCGCTGAGCGCAAACTTCGAGCGCATCCTGCGACTCGTTTGGAGTTGAAGTCAGACGACTTTGCGCGTTCCTGACGTACTTGTCAGTGACGCGCATGTCACTTCTCCTCGGTTTTACGCATGAGCGAGACCCTGTCCGACAAAGCCGCCAACGGATGCGCGCCGTCTTCACGGCACTGCTACGCCGATAACGCGTAAGCCTTCATCTCGTCTCCATTCCGCCCCAGTCGTCACGGAGATGTCATCCAAGATTGGTGGAATTCACCTGCACCGAAGGAGCGATCCAATCGCTCCTTCTGTCTTTCTGGAGAAAACAATGAAATAGCGCCTGCTTGCCCTGTCTGCCTGTTGCCTGCTATCTGCGATTTCCGCTCATGCCCAAAGCTCGCGCCCGAGTTGGGGCGTCTCACAAATCTACAACTACAACCATCCTTTTGCGGCTACAGACAGCACCGATCTCGCTACCATGATGTCAACGATGGCCGTCGATTCCTTTGCGTTCTATCGAGGCACCGACCACATTTTCTATCAGGACATGCAGACGTTGCCCGCCTCCAGCTACACGACCACACAAACAGGCTACACGTGGATCGGCGGAGATGCTCACATCGGCAACTTCGGGGCGTGGCAAGACAGCGGCTCAAACAATGTGTTCTCTGTCGACGATTTCGATGAAGGCTATCTCGGCCAGTACGTCTGGGACTTAAGAAGGCTTGCCACCAGTATGGTCCTTGCCGGGCGCGCCAACGGCATCGCCGACAGCGACATCTCGACCGCTATCAAGGCCATGGTCGGCGCCTACGTTAGCGAGATGAACGATTTCAAAGGTAGTAGCGACGAGCTGAGCTTCCAATTGAAAAACGGCAACACGTCCGGCGCGGTGCAGTCGACCATTAGCGCTTCAAAGGGCGACACCCGCTCGAGCCTGCTCAACAAATACACACAGGTAACCAACGGTATTCGGACGTTCCAGAACATCGCCAACGCGCTTGTGTCCGTCAACAGCGCGACGTACAACAACATTGCGGCAGCGATGAGCAGCTACATCAGCAGCATCTCAACATCGAAGCAGTATTCGGCCAGCTACTACAAGGTGAAAGATATTCGTCAGAAGCTGGGATCGGGCGTCGGTAGCCTGGGAAAATTGCGTTACTACGTCTTGGTTGAAGGTCCATCTACCTCGACATCAGACGACGTGATCCTGGAAGTAAAGCAGGAAACTCAGAGCGCCGTCGCTGTCGCGAACAGCAATGCGCAGTCGTTGTTATCTGCCGACAATAGCAATGATGGCGCGCGGGTAGCGATGACCAACAAGGCACAAACGCTTAACGCAGATGTACTCGTCGGCTATGCGGTCATCAACGGCTTGCCCTACTATTTTCATGAAAAATCACCGTTCGAAGAAGATTTCGACTACACGCAATTGACTACTGCGGGCAAGCTGAATACGGCCGCAACCTATCTTGGCCAGGCATTGGCTTCGGCTCACGCCATTTCGGACCAGGACTACAACAGCGCAATCGTGACCTACAGCATCGACAAGCAGATTAGCGATGCTGTGACAAGCACCTCTGGGCTGCAGACTGAAATCTCGAATTTCGCGTTCAGCTATGCCACCCAGGTGAACCTGGACTGGCAATCTTTTGTCAGCGCCTACAAGGCCGGCACACCGCTCTACTGACGCGGCACCGACTGACGCGTCGGATTCGGCTCCACTTCCCCGTTTTCAACCTGAGAGAAGCTCTACTGCTTGCCAACTCCAACCACGTCCGACGGAGGCTAAACCGCGACCTTCGTCGGACGCATTCTTCCATTAAGACGTCTACCGTCGTCCTGTACCATTGCGCGCTTTTCGCCTACGCCACCACTGCCAGATGCCTGTAACAAATAAGCCGCACAGTGCCACGCCGCCGGTCGACAGGATGACCATGAGCGGCAGACCGCCCAGTTCGCCTGTGTGCAGCGGATAAATCACCGCGACAGCGCGAGCACCGGGATCGAGCTGATTCCAGCGCTGTACGGCAAGCACTGCGCCCGAATAGGGATCAAGCCAAATGGAGGTCAAGCCGTTCGGATGCGGATCATCGGGCAGACGCATGCGTATGCGCAAAGGTGCATCTGCTTTGGCGGGCCATTGCACGATATTGATCTGGCCGTCCGGGAACTGTTCGTGTGCGCGAGCAACAAGCGTATCGACGGGAAGCCGCCGCGATGTCGAAACTGGTTGGGTCGACAAAGTCGGCGGGCGCATCGGATGCGCCCCCGCAAGAGCAGTTACCCATCCATTCAACGGTCGCCACGCCATGTAGGCGCCCGATGCGACCGACACGGCAATCAAAAGCCCCAATGACGCGCCGCCGACCCGATGCAGGTCATACAGGGCGCGCGTGCGACCTCGCCGCAGTTCAATCCGCCACCCGGTCACGCCGCCGCGCGGCCACCAGAGCACCAACCCGGAAACAAGCAGCAGCAAATAACACAAGGCGACACAAGCGAGCAAAGGCTTGCCTGTCTCGTCTAGCAGCAAGGAGCTATGCAGCCTGAACAAAACGTTGAAGAAGCCCTGGGTCTGACCACGTCGCCCGAGCTCGCGGCCTGTGTACGGATCGAAATAGATCGTCCCCTTCCATTTGCTGCGGACGGTCACTTCAATGCTTTGGTGAGTGTCGCGCGGAGGATGAAATGTCAACCCAGTATGCGGCCCGAACTCGCTGGCAAGACGTTGCCGGACACTTTCAAGCGAAACGACCGCACCTCCGGCCGGTCCTCCGACGTGAAACAACTCCGGATGCAGACCCTCATCAAGCGGCGCGGCAATCATGAGCAGCGCGCCAGTGATGCCCGCCAGAGCAAGCACCCAGCCGACCGACAACCCAAACCAGCGATGCGCAACGATCCAGTAATGTCGAATGCGCACCGTTCGCGCGCCGTGAGCATGTGTGGCAGCCATCGTCAGTAGACGAAGTGGCCTTGCACGTACACCATACGGGGCGCACCAACCATACGGCCCGGATTACCGTCGACGTTACGCGTGTAGTAGCGCTTATCCGTAAAGTTGTTCACCCCTAGAGTCAGACTGCTGCCCTTCCAGTTCGGAATCTTCCAGTCGGCCTGGAAATCGTACACACGGAATCCTGGGATGCGACCGGTAGTTGCGGCAGCGTTCTCCGCCACGGTGTTTTGCAGATCAGAATACTGCGACGATTGATGTGTGGTCGAAAGGTTGAACGTCCAGCCGTGTGTTTCGTATTTCAGTCCCATCGTGTCGGTGACACGTGAATAAAAAGGAACGTCGAGGCCTGCTGTAGTTCCCGACTCCTGTATCGCCTTCGTGTAAGTGAAGTTCGCGTACGCATCCAGACCGCGCAGGACACTGTCCTCATCGAACGCGTAATCAATTGCCGTCTCAATGCCCTGATGGTGGGTAGCACCGATGTTCTGGAACGTTGAGGGCACAACGCCCGGAACTTGCAAAATCTGGTTGTCAAACCGCATGTTGAACGCGGTGACTTCCGCGTGGATTCGCCTGCTCGTCCAGCGCGCACCGAACTCGAAGGTCTTCGCAACTTCAGGCTGCAACGGATTCGATGCTGACTGCGAATTGAGCTGAAGATTCTGCACGGGACCGAACGACGTGCTGTAGTCCGTAAACAGAGTTAACGACGAGTTCCACAGATATTCGAGGCTTACTGCTGGAAGCGCCTTGTTGTTTAGCGTGTCGTAACTCTGCTTGAGAGTATCGTCGAAGCGCGTCGAACTGATGTGCTCGAAACGAATACCTGGCGTCAGACGCCAACGCCCATACGCGATGCGGTCGTCGAGATACACAGCGTGAGCGTCGGTACCATTCTCAAAAGTGCTTGTCGGCCCGATGACGCCCGTCGCCAACGTCTGGTTGTAGCTGTTGTCGTCCCCACGCTCTCGAATGTAGCGGTAGCCGACCGTGACGTCCTGCTGCACGGGACCCAGCGTAAAACGCTGCGTATAGCGCGGCTCCACACCTGTCGTGTTGTAGTTGCGCGGCTGAAACTGCAATTGCGTGCCCGTCGAGTTGATCAATGCGCTCGTGCGGTTGGCCTCGTTATACCAGGCACGAATTTCGAGTTCCTCATTCGCGGAAATCGTGTTGAGATAGCCGAGCTCGACGGCTTTCCGCTCGCCCTGCCAGTAATCGGTCGGACGCGTATTCTGGAAAGGATCCTGGTTATATTGCGCGACAGTCAGGCCACCCGGCGTACGCGACTTCACGTCGTAGTATGAGAATTTGCCGTAAAGCTCGGAGGTCGGCGACAGTTCGAAACGCCACTTCAGAGCAAGATCGTTGACGCGCTCATCACTGCCATCGCGCCAGTCGCGGCCCGTCATGCCCGAGTACAAGAGCGCGACGCCGAGGCCATTGTCAAGCTGCGTTCCGAGGAATGTGTTGTACTGCGTGCTGCTACCGCCACCTGCCGTGTACATATTTTCGCGCACGGAGGCATCTGCGGTAAGGCCCGCCTTGTCCGGAATCTCGCGTGTGCGGAAGTTGATCACGCCACCGACGTTTTGCGGACCGTACCGCACCGTTACGCCGCTTCGTACCACGTCGATCGAATCGATGTTGCCAAGACTAATAGGCGCGAACGATAGCTGCGGTTGACCATAAGGCGCAACGGCCATCGGGATGCCGTCGAGCAAAACCGTTGAGCGCGGTGTGTAGCGGCCCGTAAGACCGCGCACGCCTATGTTCAATGAAATCTGGCTACCAGCAGTACCAGAATTATCGGTCGACTGCACGCCAGGGACGCGGCGCAATACGTCACCTATGCTGGTTGCACCGCTCGCGTTGATCTCCTGTTTGTCGACAACCGTCCGCGCACCCGGAAAAGTTTTGACACTGTTTTCCAGTCCGCTTCCCAGCCAGTCGCCGGAGACCGCAATCGAATCAAGGGTTGTGGCTTTTTCGTCGGATGTGCTCGACGCGGACGTTTTTGGCTGATCATCCTGAGCCGACGCGCAGTCGGGTAGACCAAGAAACGCGAGCGCAGCCACGGCTGCAAAACAGTTGAGTCTGATAACAGCGTCCGAGTCGCGGTGCGCGGCAAATCCCATGATTCCGGTGGTCCTTGTTGTTCTGGAAGCTGCCACACACGGATCCGCCCTGCGAGCAGGTAACCGCGCGCAGTAAATCTTCCGCAATTTTACGAAATATCCCTATAACGCTGCCGGAATACTAATGAGAATGACTTCGATTTGCAAGTAAACTTAGCCGAAATATGTGGTTGGACTAAATATCAATCACACATCTTGAAAAAAATGTGATCTACATGTGCATACGCACATACAAGGCTTAAACACGCATGTTTTGCGAATGCGTGTCCGGTTCGGCTTGGCGAGATTTGTCTTGTCCAGTTGCGCACGTCTGGGGACCCTTCACCTCGGAGATGCGACTGTGTAGTGGGTTTAGCCACCGACCAATCTTGCTTGTCAGAGCGAACCTCCGCGAGCGCATGCCGCTCGCACTATCAGACAGATATTACACTATTAGTTGCAAACACAACTAATTTAGTCCGACGACTCCGGGGATACTACTCGCCAGTTAGTCAAGGTGCGGGCACCTGTCGAGATCATCGTCGAGAAGCTCGATTCTCGCGCACCCGGACCGAGCCGTAAGTCGAACAGACCGCTCTCGAAGACTCAGAGAGGCGCTATGGATGTCAAGATGAAGGAGCTCGAAGAGCGTTTTGGAATTAAAGCAGGAAAGTCAACGCCGCTTATTCCTCGCAGACTGATTCGATCTGCAGATACATGGGTAAGCGAAACCGCAGGGAACAGGCGAGTTAGTCCGGATACCTTTTGAAGAGGTCAAGTTGGCGGGAATCGATTGCGGTCGATTGAACTTGTGCATCACCAACTGCCCTGGAGTCCTGGCGATGAAGTGCGGTCGGCGCCGATGGTGTTGGCTTCGATTCGATTCGAAAGAAGTCAGGATCTACGCCTGCATGCTTCGCCGCCGCCAACCATTCGGGCGTGTCACCGAGCCCGTTCCATTCGTTTCCACGGGCGTCCCGGTACAGCGGCGGATGGTCCAGATCGTGCTGGATAGACGCCTGGAGCGCGTCAAATGTAATACCGAACTCGATCATACGACGGCGGATCCAGATTATCAGCCGCTCACGGGCTTCCCCGTCTGCAATCTTTCCCTTCATGATCTCAAAAGTCTTCTCAATAGGCCCGACAACGATCAACACGACAACTCTCAACCACTATGTTTGGCCGAGTAGCGTGAGTCACGCAGGAGCCTGAATTTATCCGGTTGGCTATCGGGAACGCTCTCACGGTATTCTTCGGAGCGGTGCAGAAATGGCGCTTATCAGCGGCTCGCGCCTCCCGCCCGCGTCGCGGCGCGGATCTGCAATCATCGCGAACGAAAATCACAGAACACTGCTGGACGAAGCTCAACCACTCGCCAACACGCCGCCCCGCCATCGGTATCCATGGGAAACACTGCGTCTGATTTTACCAACTTCTCGAACAAGTCCCCGCAATGGCACCAAAGTTCCGCTGCGCGCTAATCTCGGGATTTTCAAACGCGCGCTTCCCCTCGCGTTGGGGACGACGACTGTCGACATGCAGCACAATGCTTATGATCCCTGCGACCATAGCACTCGGAACTTCGCGCGAACATGCTGAGCGAGCACGCTATTTTGCATCGCCTGCATACGCGCAGCCCTTGCTTCTTGAGCAAGTTCGCCGCCCTCTTCGCTGCCTGCTGTTCATCGCTCGCCCGCTTCATCGCTACCGCGATGTCGTGCAGGGCGGGAAAGTCCTTTCTGGAATCGGAATTACGCTCAGCCAGCAAAAATTCTTTTCCCGATGTCACCAATCCAAACGAACTTTCTGGCTCCATACCAAATTTGCTGAGCACGAGGTCTACGAACCGGTGACGCAAGAAGCCTTCATCCAGATTCACAATGCCATCGGGGGTATCCATAAAAGAGTCTCGTAGCGCATCGACCGCGTGACAAACGATGTCGAGATGCCGCTCAAGGTATTTCTCATCCGCCTGTTCTACTGAGACACCATCCAGCAATTTCGCGATAACCGATTTGCAACTGGCATCAGTTGCTGCGAAGCGAACCAGCCACCGGTCTGGCTTGTAGACTGGAAAACCCAGGTCCATCAACAGGTGCAGGCTGGTAATCGCCCCGAATCCCTTGATCCCTCGCAGCTCGCGGAATGCCTCGGGTTTAGTCGACTCTTTGCTATGGAAGGTCTGAACAACTCATTTTCCGCGTTGGATTTCTAATCGGCGAACTTCAATGGAGATCGCCTCACCATTCGCTGCGCGATGGACCAGCGCCGGTCGCCTCTAGTGCACCGAGCGCTGCGCCCATACGAGATACGCCTTCACCCTTTATGTTGTTTCAGCGAGCG
>NZ_QBUY01000032.1 GCF_003121405.1 Paraburkholderia sp. C35
GTTAGCCCGCTTTCTTTTGCCTACTTTTCTTTGCGGCGGCAAAGAAAAGTAGGTGCTGCCCCGCACAGGGGCGACGCGAGCAGTGGTAAGTCAAATCGCGGATGCCAGCGAAAGCGAAAACAAAAACAACAGCAAAACCAAAACCACCAGCGTCGCAGAAAAACCAAAACCCCACCGGCAACCCCTTGCCGCATTAAACCTTGATATAGGTTGACTCAACCATTCGACTGCAAGTCGAACCTTATGTACGGCTAGTCGCGCCAGGTGCATCCGTTTAACTTTGATCCATCGCGCAAGCGTTAAAAAAACGCAAACCGCACCGACATCATTGAACCGGACAGACCTGCCATGACTACCTCGCTTATCGACCTGCCCGCACCGCTCGCCGACGTCGTGTCGCGCCGCCCGGCATCGCCCATCGCCGCCGAGCAGCAGTGGCGCCGAATGAACCCATCGGCATACGAATCCGCGCCGCAGCGCGGCAGCGTCGCCGTCGCCCGCTGGACCCATGGCGGCAACGCGCCGATCGACGTCTCGAACGAAGGCAGCGTCGACGATCACTGCATCGGCCTGAATCTGAAGTGCGCCGCACTCACGTTCGATCACGCAGGACGGCGGCTCGTCCACGGCCGTCTGACGGCAGGCGCAGTCCAGGTCACGGCACCCGGTGTACCGACTCGAGCCACCTTCGCGTCTTCTGCCGATGTAATGCATCTGTTCGTATCGCAACAGGTACTGGCCGAGTGCTATCAGGACCTGTTCCAGCACACCCGCGATGGCGACATCGTGCTCGACGATCCCGAACTGATCCGCGACCCCGTGCTCGAACGTCTCGGCCAGGCGCTGGCCGTGTCGCAAAGCAACGACGCCGCGCTCGGCAAGATGTTCACCGATAGCGTCAGCCTCGCCATCGTGTCGCGCATCGTCGCGCGTCATTTCGCCGGCGCAACACGCCGTTCGCGCGAAGCCGCACCCCTGCCGCAATGGCGCATGAATCGCGTAATCGAATTCGTCGATGCCCATCTCGCCGAGCCGATCGGTCTCGCCGACATCGCGTCGAGCGCGGGCCTTACACGCATGCACTTCGCCGCCCAGTTTCGCCGTGCCACGGGGCTGCGCCCGCATGAATATCTGCTGCGCCGCCGCGTCGAGCATGCGCAACATCTGCTCGTCACATCGAAGCACAACGTGATGGATGTCGCGCTCAGCTGCGGATTCCGCTCGCAAGCCCACTTCACGACCGTCTTCAAGAAGTTCGTCGGCGAGACGCCGCATCGCTGGAAAGAAAAGACCAGCGACGCGCGTTAAACGCGCTGTCCCGCGCTTTCGACTGTCCAATAGCCTCGCCCGAACCGATCGCTTTTCACAGGAGTTTCGCCATGCTCGCAAACGCAAACATGATGGATCCATGGACCCAGACCATTGGTCTGCTAGGGACGCCCTCACGCCTGATGGCCGTCGCAGAAGGCGCAGCGCAGCCGCGTCTGGTCATGCGCAATGTCGATGAGCCGGCGGGCGCATCGGTGACGCTGATCGACCGGCCCACGCCGTCGACGGCGACCATCGCGTGGCGCGATTCGACGCGGGGCTGTTTCGGCGACCAGGTCTGGCGCATGGCGCGCGCCCGCATGGCAGGCTTCTGCGCGATGAGCGGTCAGGCCATCCATCCCGGCGACGCCGTCTACAAACCGAACCCGCGCCCCACGCCCGTCAATGGCGATGCCATGATTCTCGCGTCCGTCCTGCGCGGCGCGCAGACAGCGGAGGCAGCGTAGGGCACCGACGACGCGCGCACAGCGGCGACACTCAGAGGCGTGCTGGCGGCGCATCGTGTCCCCTGTCGTGCGCGCCTCGCGGCGCGTGTGGCATAGTCCCCGGCTGGAGCGCGAGGCGGCTGCGAGCGGAAAGCGCTGATATAGCCGCCGGATTGCGCGAGTAGGAATGCTCACTTTGCCTGGGTCCGCGAATGGCAGATATCGTCGGCAGCATGCGTGTCTTCGTCCGGGTAGGCGAGACGGGATCGTTCACGGCGGTGGCGAAAGAAAATGACGTCACGGCTGCGCAGATTTCGCGTGCAGTCACCTCGCTCGAGGAGCAGTTACACGCGGCGCTGCTGCATCGCACGACGCGCCACCTGTCGCTGACGGAAGCGGGCAGCCGCTTCTACGAACGCGCGAAGGCGATCCTCGCCGACCTCGACGCAGCCACGGATGAAGCCCGTAACGCCAGCGTCTCTCCCGCCGGCAAGGTGCGGCTGCATTGCGCGCCGGGCCTTGCGCAGAGCACCGTGGCAGCGGCGCTGGTCAGCTATCAGCGCGCCTATCCCGATGTCTCCGTCGAACTGAAAATCGAGCAGAGCATGCCGAATCTGGTCGAGGATGGCTATGACCTGTCGCTGATCTCGGCGACCCAGCTTCCGGATTCGGCCTATATCGCGCAACCACTAGGCGCTGCCTGGGCGTTGATGGCTGCCTCGCCTGCTTACGTGAAGCAGCATGGCATGCCGCTCACGCCCGACGATCTCGCCGCGCATACGTTGCTCAAGCTCGAATCGCCCGTTTCGCCGCCCGACGAATGGCACCTCGAAAGCGGGCATGAAACGCAGATCCTGACGCTCGCGCATGCGCCGCTGCAGGTCAACGCGCCCGGCGTATTGCGCGCAATGCTTCTGGATGGCGCAGGCATTGGCACGCTGGCGACCTATTCGGCCGTGGAAGATCTCGTCGCGGGGAACCTGGTGCGTGTGTTGCCGCAGTACAGGCTCAAGCCGTTTACCGTGTATGCGGTGTATCCGTCGCGACGCTATCTGGAAGCGAAAGTGCGCACCTTGCTCGACCACTTGCGCGCGACGCTTACGCCGGCGCTGGAGGCAGCGATCGAACGCATCGAGGCGCTGAACGTGGCGCGTGCGGCCAGGCGGGCGTAGCAACGCGATTACACGCAGCGCCATCAAGAATCTTTATCCTCGCGGCAGGCTTAATCGAAGCGTGGCCGCTCAATAGACTGATTCTCAACCGGTATCGACCGGATCACCATTGGAGAATCAGTCATGACGACCACGATCGACCTCACGCATCACACCATCAATGCGAACGGCATTCGCCAGCACTATGTCGAAGCGGGCGAGGGCGCACCCGTCGTGCTGCTGCACGGCTTTCCCGAAACGCATTACGCCTGGCGGCACCAGATTCCCGTGCTCGCGCAGCACTATCGCGTGATCGCGCCGGACTTGCGCGGCTATGGCGAGACGGACAAGCCAGCGAGCGGCTACGACAAGCGCACCATGGCCAACGATCTGCGCGCATTGTTGCGCGAGCTCGATATCGAACGGGTTGCACTCGTCGGCCACGATCGTGGCGCGCGTGTGGCGACGCGCTTTGCGAAGGACCACGCGGAAGTGGTGGACCGCCTTGTCGTGATGGACAACGTGCCGACGCGCATCGTCGCGCAGACACTCGATGCGAAAATCGCGCGCGCTTACTGGTTCTTCCTGTTTCAT
The DNA here is from genome assembly GCF_003121405.1 of Paraburkholderia sp. C35. Lineage (GTDB taxonomy): Bacteria > Pseudomonadota > Gammaproteobacteria > Burkholderiales > Burkholderiaceae > Paraburkholderia. The sequence goes on from NZ_QBUY01000032.1 coordinate 3,500, forward strand.
CAGGTGCCCGATCTGCCGGAGACGCTGATCGCGGGCAAGGAACGCGCATGGCTGCGGCACTTCTTTTCGGACTGGTGCTACGACCCGAACGCAATTTCAGGCGAAGCGTTCGAAGCCTATGTGCGCGCTTATGAAGCGCCGGGTGCCGTGCGTGGTGCGATGGCGGACTATCGCGCCAACGCTGTCGACGTTGCGCAGGACAAGGAAGATGCCGACGTGCTGATCGAAGCGCCGACGCTCGCGTTGTGGGGCGAGTCTTTCTACGCAGTCGGGCAGATGTTTGATATGGCGAACGTGTGGAAGAGCATGGCGCGCGATGTCGTGACGCACGCGATTCCGCGTGCAGGGCATTTGCCGCATGAGGAACAGCCGGAAGTTGTGAACCGGATTCTGGTTGATTTTCTTGAGGGCTGGAGGGGGTGAGAACATGCTTGCGACGCGGCCAGACTCACCGCCGCGTCGTCATGCGATGAACGCGAGTCACTCGCCCGCGTGCGCCTCACCGATGACCTTGCCACGGAAGATGTAGTACTGGTACAGGTTGTACCCAACCATCACCGGGAAAATCAAACCGATCCCCGCCAGCATGAACGCGAGCGTGTGCGAGTCCGAAGCGGCTTGCACGATCCCCAGTTTGCCCGGCACGAAATCCGGAAACAGGCTCACCGCCAGCCCGGCAAACGACACGATGAACAGCGCCACCGCGCCACGGAACGGCCCGCGCGCTGCGCCCATGTACAGCGACGCCATGATGAACGCAAACGCGAGCGCCGCTGCCAGCCCGAGCGCGATCAGCACATGCATGACGCCGGGCTGCGACCAGCGGCCGAGTCCGACATCGCTGAAAAACCACGTGGCGATGGTCAGCAGCAGCGCGGCGGCTACCGTCAACACTGCGCTCAGCAAGGCCAGCCGCCGCGACCATTGCTCCATCATGCCTACCGTTTTCTTCACCAGATATGTCGAGCCGAGCAGCGCGTAACCGGCCACCACGCCGATGGCCGCCACCACCGTGAACGCGGTGCTCATTTCATCGGGCACGAGGCCCGTGATGATCTTGCCGAGCACGACGCCCTGCGCGAGCGCCGCGACGAGGCTGCCGAGGCCGAACACCTTGTCCCACAGCGGACCATGCTCGACGCTATGGCGGAATTCGATTGCCGCGCCGCGCATGATGAGTCCCGCGATCAGCGCCATGATGGGCAGGTAGAGATCCTGCATCAGTTGCGCATAGGCCATCGGAAACGCACCGAACAGCCCGCCGCCGAGCACGACGAGCCACGTTTCGTTCGCGTCCCACACATGACCGATCGATTCGACCATCACATCGCGGTCTTCACGCCGCGAGCGCAGCAGGCTGAGTATGCCGACACCGAGATCGAAGCCATCGGTGACGACGTAGAAGACCAGCATCAGGCCGAGCAGGCCGAACCACGTATAGGCCAGCAGCGAATGAGTAGAGCTATCCATGAGGCAATCTCGTAAGGGGAGTACGCGGCATCAATAGCCGGAGATGGATTTCGGCGTCGTGGCGCGCGTATTGGCAGCCGTGACGATGGCGGGCGGAACAGCCGTCAGATCGGGGCCTTGACGCAGCCAGCGGCGCGCCAGCACGAAGAACGTGAAGAGCAGCACGACATAGAACGCGAAGAACATCGCCATGCTCAGCGAGACCGACGAAGGCGCGACCGCCGATGCCGCCTGACTCGTGCGCAACAGCCCGTACACGACCCATGGCTGGCGTCCCACTTCACGCACGATCCAGCCCGCTTCGACGGCCACGTAAGGCAACGGAATGCACAGCACCCACGCGAGCAGCAGCTTGCGGCGTGCAAGCAATGCATCGAGACTGCCACGCGCCTTGCGCAGCGCATGCACGGTCCAGAACGCGAGCAGCATGAAGCAGAAGCCGATCCCGGCCATCACGCGGAACGCGTAGTAGAGGAGAGGGATCATCGGCGGCTGGTCTTCGGGCTTGAAGTCGGTGAGACCCTTCACCTGGCCGTGCAGCGAGTGCGTGCCGAGCACGCTCAGCATGCCGGGGATTTCCAGCGACCAGTCGTTGCGCTGCGCCGCCTTGTCCGGCCACGCGAGCAGCGACCACGACGCGCCCGTGCCCGGCGCGTTGGTGTGCCAGTGGCCTTCGATCGCCGCGCCCTTCGCAGGCTGCGTTGCGAACACGCTCACGCCGCTCGAATCGCCGAGCCAGATCTGCAAGGGCGCGGCAATCACCAGCACGGCCAGCGCGATCTTGAACGAACGCGCGAAGAACTCGGGGTGGCGCTTGCGGAACAGGTTGTACGCCGAGATGCCCGCGATCACGAACATGCCTGTTTCGATGGCCGCGACCCACATGTGCGACACGCCCCACACCATGTCGGGATTGAAGATCGCGGCCAGATAGTTGGTCACCTCGATCTTGCCGTCGACGACGGCATAGCCCGCCGGCGTCTGCATCCACGAGTTGGCGACCATGATCCAGAACGCCGAGATGCTGGAGCCGAGCGCGACCATGCCCGTGGCGAACAGATGCACGCCGCGCGGCACGCGGCCCCAGCCGAGCAGCATCACGCCGACGAAGCCCGCTTCGAGCATGAACGCCATCGCGCCTTCGAAGCCGAGAATATTGCCGATGAACTGCCCGCTGTACTGCGAGAAACCTGCCCAGTTGGTGCCGAACTGGAACTCCATCGGGATGCCGCTGACCACGCCGACCGCGAAGTTCAGCACCAGCAGCTTGCTCCAGAAGCGCGCCTGACGATAGTACATCACGTCGCCCGTTCTGATCCATAGCGCTTCCACCAGCACGAGGAAGGCCGACAGGCTGATGGTCAGGATCGGCCAGAGTATGTGGAAGATGGCTGTCATCGCGAACTGCGCGCGCGACAGATTGGCGACGTGATCAAGCATGGCTGGTTTCCTCGGTTTGCATCGTGACGGATGGCACGGCAATGGCGCGGGTCGCGGAATCAGGACCGACAGCCACGGCGCGCACGATCTTCACGGGCACGGACTTGTACGACGGCGTGCGGCTTTGCGGATCGAAGGCATAGAGCGGCACGAGCGGGTTCACTTCGGGGTAGTACGCGCCGCAGCATCCATCGGGCAGCGAATATTCGACCACCTTGAAGCTGCGGACCACGCGTTCGATTCCGTCCGTCGACAGTGCGACGATGTCGACGCGCTCGCCCGGATGCAGTCCGCGCTTGCGCAGTTCATGCTGGTTCATGAACACGACGTCGCGCTGGCCGAACACACCGCGATAGCGGTCCGAGTGCGAGTACAGCGTGGTGTTGTACTGGTCGTGGCTGCGCATGGTGGTGAGCCACAGCGCTTCGTCGTCGTTGTGCCACGGGTTTTCGTCGAGTCCCATGAAGACCAGGAAATTTGCCTTCCCCGTCGGCGTGTTCCAGACGCGCTCGCGCGCCGATGAAACCAGATGAAAGCCGCCCGGCATGCGAATCCGTTCGTTGTACGCCTGGAAGATGGGGAAGACGATTTCGATGGCATCACGAATGCGGTCGTAGTTCGCGATCATCTGCTCCCACGGCACGCGCGACCTCGCGCCGAGCGTCGCGCGTGCAATGCCGGCGACGATGGCCGGTTCGCTTTTCAGATGCGGCGAAGCCGGTTCGTTGCGGCCGCCGGATGCGTGCACCATCGACATCGAATCTTCGACGGTGATCGATTGCGGGCCGTCCGCCTGAATGTCGATTTCGGTGCGGCCGAGGCACGGCAGAATCAGCGCTGCCTTACCATGCACCAGATGGCTGCGGTTGAGTTTGGTGGCGATATGTACTGTCAGATCGAGCGTGCGGATCGCTTCCTGCATGCGCACCCAGTCGGGAATGGCCGCGGCGAAATTGCCGCCCAGGCCGATGAACACTTTTGCCTCGCCGCGCATCATTGCTTCGAGCGTCGCGATCACATCGTTGCCGTGATTGCCCGGCGGGCGAAAGCCGAACGCACGCTCGATACCGTCGACGAGCGCCTGGCTCGGCTTCTCCGTGATGCCGACCGTGCGGTTGCCTTGCACGTTCGAGTGTCCACGCACGGGGCAGATCCCCGCGCCGGGCCTTCCGACATTGCCGCGCAGCAACGCGAGGTTGGCGATCTGCTGGACGTTTTCAGTGCCGCGATGATGCTGCGTAATGCCCATGCCGTACACGAGAATCGCGTTCTCGGCCCGCATGTAGATGTTGGCCGCATTCTCGATGTCGGCACGTGACAGACCGGCGTGCTGTTCGATGGCATCCCATGATGTCGCGCGCAGATCGTCGAGCAACGCGTCGATGCCATGCGTATGGCCTTCGATGAACTCGATGTCGAGAATGCGCGGCTGATCGGCGGCGAGTGCGGCGTCGTCCGCTTCGACGATGGCTTTCATCATGCCCTTGAGCACGGCCACATCGCCGCCCACGCGCACCTGGTAAAGATACGTGCTGATCGGCGTAGAGCCGAGCGTCGCCATTTCGACGGGATTTTGCGGCGATGCGAAGCGCTCCAGCGCGCGTTCGCGAAACGGATTGAACGACACGATTTTCGCGCCACGGCGCGACGCCGAATGCAGGTCGCTCATCATGCGCGGGCTGTTGGTGCCGGGGTTTTGCCCGAAGATGAAAATGGCATCGGCGTGTTCGAAGTCTTCGAGCAGGACCGTGCCTTTGCCGACGCCGATCGATTGCGGCAAGCCCACGCTGGTGGCTTCGTGGCACATGTTCGAGCAGTCGGGGAAATTATTGCTGCCGAATTCGCGCACGAACAGCTGATACAGGAACGCCGCTTCGTTAGACGCGCGGCCCGACGTATAGAAGTCGGCCTGATCAGGATGATCGAGCGCATTCAGATGACGGCCGACGAGTGCGAACGCGTCGTCCCATTCGATCGGCACATAGCGGTCCGACGCGGCGTCATAGACCATCGGATGCGTGAGACGTCCGACCATTTCCAGATCGTAGTCGTCCCACGCGGTCAGTTCGGACACGCTGTGCGCAGCGAAAAACTCCGGCGTGCAGCGGTTGACGGTCGCTTCCCACGCAACCGCCTTCGCGCCGTTTTCGCAGAACTCGAACGACGACGTGTGCTTCGGGTCGGGCCACGCGCAACCGGGACAGTCGAAGCCTTCCGGCTGGTTCATGTGCAGCAGCGGCTTTGCGCCCGACACGGGAATGCCCTGCAACGTCAATGCTTCGCCTGTTGCCATGAGCGCGCCCCAACCGCCTGCCGGGTCGCTGTAAATGCGGATCACCTTTTTTTTGCCCATTTCGGTTTCCTGTGCAGTCCAACCAGTTTCATTAAGCAAATGATCGGGTGAAGGAAACAACCGGGCTTGCGAGTTCGCCCGCAGGTTTTGAATCTAAACGAACGCGCCGTTTCTATGTTGACGCTGTATTTCAAGGGGTAAAACGAAAGCGGGCGATCTGCCAGATGCAGACCGCCCGCTTTTTTTACAGCGCGGAAATGAATGACGTGCTTACGTCCAGTATTTGTAGTCTGTCACGCCATGTACGTAGCCGTGGATATCGCGCTGCTCGTGCCGTTCGTGCGCAGGCCGTGGATCGCGTTCCAGCTTCTGCATGGCGGGCCGCGCCTGCGCGGGTACGGCTTCCTTCCATGCAGACGGCACAGCCGTGGCCGACACGGGCGCGGACGTATCCGCTTCGGCAGCCAGCCGTTCGAGCGGCAACTGCGCATTGGCGCCAACCACCAGAATGGCCTGCATCATGCCCGGCGCCTGATACGCACCGAGCGCCGCCAGTACAACGCTGCACGCCGCGACAGCGTACGACGCACGAAAACGAGGAAAGGCGAGGGTGCGCATCATGCATTCTCCATTACGCGCGCGACACGATTAAACGTTGGCTGTGGGTACGCGCTGACAAGCTGCGCATCGAGTACGGCTCTCAGGTGCGACGTCATGAAATCGATGAAAGTCTTGATCTTCGCGTCGATGTGATGCCTGCTCGAATAGACGGCGAAAACACGCGTATTTTGAAGGCGCGATTCGGGGAATAGTTGCACGAGCCTGCCGTCGCGAATGTCGTCGCTTACGCAGTGCACGGGTAATGCCGCTACGCCCGCGCCTGCCAGTGCCGCGATGCGGATCGCCTCGATATCGTTGATCGAGAACTGGCTGGCGCTGTCCGGGCTGCCCGGCTGGTCCGCGGGTTTGACGAGGCTGAGCTTGACCGTCTGTTCATTCGGCGGGATGCGGAATGCCACCGGCGTCAGCGCGTGTTCGTCGACATCGCTCGCGGCGTCGATCCGATGCGTCTGAAGAAAGCCCGGCGATGCGATCAGCACCCGCTCGCAATGGCCGATCAGCTTGCAGACGTTGCCCGAATCAGGCAGCGCGGGTGCCGACACGATGGAGACGTCCACTTCGTCTTCGAACAGATTGGCCATGCGCGGCAGGAACTTCAGTTGCACGGCCACGGCCGGAAAGCGCTTGCGGTATTCCATGACCGAATGCGTCAGTTGCGCGAGCCCCAGTTCCGTTACGCAATGAATCCGCAGCGTGCCGCGCGCGCAGGTATGCGCGTCGCCGGCTTCGGCCTCGGCTTCTTCGAGATCCGCGAGGATCTTCTTGCACTTCTGGTAGTAGCGCTCGCCCGGTTCCGTCAGCGAAATCTTGCGCGTCGTGCGTTGCAGAAGCCGCGTGCACAACTGGTCTTCGAGCGACGACACGGCGCGCGACACGCTGCCCGTGCTGCAACTCATATGCTCGGCAACCGCGCTGAAGCTGCCCGACTCGACGACGCGCGAGAAGATGCGCATGCTCAAGATCTTGTCCATGGAACCGTTCACCTCGTGCTGTCTGATCCGCTATCTGATCCGATTTGGCTGGTACGGCATACGTCTTTTGCCGCATGAGACAAAGATAGAGCGTGGCGACGGAATGGAAAATCCTACGTTGGGACGGCGGTTTAATCCAAGTAGTCAGAGCTTCATACGGAGGTATAGGGTGTTGTGTCGGATAGCGCTGCTGTCGGTCTTATGGCGCATGCGCAGCATGAGGCGAACACGTCGATGCGCCTTCTCGTTGCGCGCTATGAGATGAACCCGTCTGCGCTGCAATCCCGCATTGCGTTGCGCGCAACCATACTGCTGTGCCGTGCGTTTATGCTTCGGTCGTGCCCGTCGGCAGTGCTTCAGAAAATTTAAAGGGGCGATCTTTACCTGCAGCATCGTCGTATGTCGCATGCAGCCACGTGTTTAGTGCAAACGCAACGTGTTTCGTGCCACATGTGCTGCGTTGCGATGCCTCACGTGCGAGAAAACATACGTGTGGGCACTCGGCGCAAGGTGTGAATTTCAGCGTGTGTATTCAGGTTTTTTAATGGTCCGACAAAGTATTCTTCACTCCGCATTGCTACGCTGCGAGATGAGCCGGAATAGCCGGCTGCATCAGAGCAAAAAGGCCGGATGTCGTCCGGCGCGGAGGAGTCGTGATGAACAAGAACATTGCCGGCGTCGAGATGCCCGATGGCGCACTGGCTAGCGCAGCATTCGAGGAAGTTCGCGGGCTCGAACCCGAGTCATTGCTGAACCACGCACTGCGCGTGTTTCTGTTCGCTGCGCTGATCGGCACGAAGGAAGCGCTTCCATTCGATGCCGAATTGCTCTATGTGGGCGCGCTTTTTCACAATGTCGGCCTGCACGTGCGCTACAGCCGTTCGCCTAACCGTTTCGAAATCGACAGTGCGAACGCCGCGCACGAATTCCTGCTCGCCCAGGGCGCCGATGAATCCGCGGCGGCACAGGTATGGACGGCCATCGCGCTGCACACCACGCCCGGCATTCCCGAACATATGGCGCCGCTCGTCGCGCTCGTCAGTGCGGGCGTGCAGATGGACGCGCGCGGCGCACGCTACCACGAGTTCACCGCGCAGCAGCGCGACGCAATCGTGCAGGCGTTTCCACGGGAACGCGGCTTCAAGTCGATGCTGATCGAAGCATACGCGCGCGGCATGGAGCTTCGTCCCGAGACGACCTTCGGCACGGTCAATGCGGACGTGCTCGACAGATGGGATCCCGATTACCGGCGCCTGAATTTCTGCGGGCTGGTACTGGGATCGGAGTGGCCCAATTGACGATCCAGTGGATGATCCTACTGCGGATCCCACCGCGGATCAGGGGCCGATGAAGTCAGAACATTCAGGCAAGGTAAAGCAATGAGCACCCCGGCGATCAATCTTCCGCCCGTCCTCTCCACGCAGCCCGATGCGGGCGCGCACGATCTGGCGATGCCGTATTCATCGCTCGAATACCGGCAGCACCAGATGTTTCCGCGCCTGTCCGCGGCTGAAATCGCGAGCCTGCGCCGCTTTGCTCAGCCTATGTCGTTCCGTGAAGGCGAGCTGATCTTCGAAACGGGCCGCATCGCGCTGGGGCTGTTCGTGCTGCTGCATGGCCGCGTGCGGATCTGCTCGCGCGACAGCTTTGGCCGCTCGACGCTCGTGACGGAGCATGACGACGGGCATTTCATGGCCGAGATGGCGCAGCTGTCCGGCAAGCCTGCGTTGATCGACGGCATTGCGCTGACCGATTGCGAAACGCTGATGGTGTCGCCCGACAAGCTACGCGCGCTGATCGTCGCCGACGCGCAACTCGGCGAGCACATCATGCGGGCGCTGATCCTGCGCCGGCTGGGGCTGATCGAGCAGGGTCTCGGGCCGATCATCGTCGGCAACGGCGACGATGCGCGTCTGGTGCGGCTGCAGGGCTTTCTGCGCCGCAACGCGTATCCCGCGATGGTGATCGACGCGCGGCACGACGCCGAGGCGATGACGCTGCTCGCGGGCATCACGACAGGCCCCGACGATTTTCCGCTGGTGTTCTGCCCAAACGGTTTCGTGCTGCGCGCGCCCGATGAAGCGCAGCTTGCATCGTGCCTCGGCCTCGTGCCGACGTTCGAGCGCTCGCATGTGTACGACGTGGCGATCGTCGGTGCCGGGCCGGCAGGGCTGGCGGCGGCCGTCTATGCCGCCACGGAAGGGCTGTCCGTCGCGGTGTTCGACCAGCGCGCGCCGGGCGGCCAGGCAGGCGCCAGTTCGCGGATCGAAAACTACCTTGGCTTTCCGACGGGCATTTCGGGCCAGGCGCTCGCCGCACGTGCGTTCCAGCAGGCGCTGAAGTTCGGCGCGCATCTGGCGATTCCCGGCAAGGTCACCTGCGTCGATACGGAAGACGGCGTGCATGGCCTGACCCTGCTCGATGGCCAGCGCGTCAGCGCGCGCACGGTGGTGGTCGCGAGCGGCGCGGCGTACCGCAAGCCGGGGATCGACGGTTTCGAGCAGTTCGAAGGGCGCGGCATCTACTACTGGGCATCGCCCATCGAGGCCAAGCTCGTGAAGGGGCAGGACATCGTGCTGATCGGCGGCGGCAACTCGGCGGGTCAGGCAACCGTGTTTCTGGCCAACTTCGCGCGTAGCATCCGGGTGCTGATTCGCGGCGCGGATCTCAACGCGAGCATGTCGAAGTATCTGATCGACCGGATCGGCTCCTTGCCCAATGTCTCCGTCTGCACGCGCTGCACGCTGCAGGCGCTCGACGGCGATGAAGCGGGACTCACGCGGGTTCACGTGCAGCGTCAAGGGGAAGGCGAGGGTGACGAAACCATCGATACGCGCCATCTGTTCCTGTTCATCGGCGCCGATCCGAAGACGGACTGGTTGATGGCGAGCGGCGTCGAACTGGATAGCCACGGCTTCGTCGTCACGGGTTTCTCCCGGCGCGCACAGACGCACACGGGCACGGGCACGGGCGTTCAGTATCCGCTCGAAACCAGCTTGCCGGGCATGTTCGCAGTCGGCGACGTGCGCTCCGAATCGACCAAGCGCGTGGCATCGGCGGTGGGCGATGGCGCGGCCGTGGTCAGCCAGATTCATGCGTACCTTGCGCAGTGCAGTGCGGCCGCACAGAACATTTAAGAACAATTAGCCGCCGCGTGCCGCTCCACTCGCTATGCTTCGGCGCATGTCGCAGCGAGTGAGAGATAACCGATGACCCGTTTCAATGCAATGCGCGCCGTGTGGCTGTGCTCCCGTCCGTTCCTGTCGTGCATGTTCGCCGTAGCGGTGTGTTCCAGCAGCTCGCTCGCCGCCGCGCCGAAAGCGGGCACTCAGGCGCCCGGCTTCTACCGCACTGCGTTAGGCGATTTCGAAGTGACGGCCTTGTCGGACGGCACGCATCCGTTCCCCATCGACACGGTCATTCAAGGCGTGTCGAAAGCGGATATCGCACACGATCTCGACCGCGAATTCCTGCAGCCACCCGTGCAGGGATCGATCAACGCGTTCCTCATCAACACGGGCGCGAAGCTCGTGCTGATCGATACGGGTGCGGGCGTGCTGTACGGCGACTGCTGCGGCAAGGTGATGGCCAATCTCCGCGCATCGGGATACAAACCTGAAGATGTCGACGAAGTGCTGCTGACGCATCTGCACAAGGATCACGTGGGCGGGATCGTGGCGAACGGCGCGATGGCGTTTCCGAATGCGATCGTGCGTACCAGCCAGGCCGAGGCGGACTATTGGCTCGATCCTGCGAACAAGGCCAAAGCGCCCGCGTTTCTCGCCAGTTTTTTCGATGCCGCGCGCGCGTCTGTTGCGCCGTACGTTGCGGCAGGGCGCTTCAAGCCGTTCAGCGGCAACGACGTGCTCATCGAGCCTGGCATCCATGCACGCATCGAACCGGGGCACACGCCGGGGCATAGCGTGTATGTGATCGAGAGCGCATCGCAACGGATGCTGGTGTGGGGCGATATCGTGCATGTGGCCGCTATCCAGTTGCAGAACCCTGCTGCATCCGTCGAGTACGACAGCGATGCCGGTGCCGCGCAGCGTGCGCGGCGCGACATGCTGGACCTTGCTGCCGGGCAGCGTGATCTCGTGGCGGCGGCACACATCGCGTTTCCCGGTCTCGGGCATATTCGCAAGGACGGTACGACCTATCAATGGGTGCCCGTCAACTACGATGCGTCGCCGGCGCGATGACATCGACGATGAGATTCGATGAGTGTGCAACGTCTTCAAAATTTTCGAACGGATCGTTCGGATTTTTCCATCCATGCGCGCGTCGCGCCGTTCTAGACTTCGAGGCACATTCACCGATAAGCAGCATGCTACGCATTGTGCGTGCGCGTGATGCATCCGCTCCTGACTTGCCTATTGATCCGCTCATGATCCAGATTGGACCGCTCGATATCGATCTTGCGCGCCGTGAAGCCCGCGTCGACGGCAAGCTGGCGCGCATCGGAAGCCGTGCGTTCGATATCCTCGAGTTGCTGATCGAAGCCCAGGGCGGACTGGTCTCGAAGGAAACCATCATCGAGCGCGTGTGGCCCGAAACGATAGTGGGCGACAACAACCTGCAGGTTCACATGTCGGCGCTGCGCAAGCTGCTCGGCGATGATCGCGATCTGATCAAGACCGTCGCAGGGCGCGGCTACCGTCTGGTGCGCGCGTGCGTCACGGTCACGCATGAGCGCAAGGCCACGCTGTTGCAGACGGGCGAAGAGGCGGTGGACCGAAGCGCCGTGCCGAACAACTTGCCTGCGTATGGCTCCATGCTGGTAGGCCGCGACGAAGCGATGACGCATGTCGCCAACGCGCTGTGCAGCCTGCGTCACGTGACGCTGGTCGGCTCGGGCGGTATCGGCAAAACGCGGGTTGCAATCGAGGTTGCGCGCCGTTTGCTGGAGCATGCGCCAGGCGGCGTATTCTTCGTGTCGCTCAGCAGCGCCGCCGATACGGCCGGCGTGCTGGCCACGGTTGCCGCCGCGCTCGGCATGCGGCCCGAAAGCGTTGCGGCGAGCCGCGAGCGCATCGTCGACATGATAGGCGCACGGCAGATGCTGCTCGTGCTGGATAGCTGCGAGCATGTGATCGACGTGGCTGCACAGCTGGCGAATCATCTGTTGAACGCGTGCCCGCGTTTGCGCGTGCTGTCGACCAGCCGCGAGCCGTTGCGCATTCCTTCCGAATCGCTGTACTGGGTGCCCGCCCTCGACGTGCCCGAACCCGGCGATGACATGCAGCATGTGCACGGCTGCAGCGCCGTGAGCCTCTTCCTGATGCGCGCCCGCGCCATCGACGCGCGCTTCGCCGCCGATGAACCGAGCGTCCACGTCACGGGCATGGTGTGTCGCCGGCTCGACGGCATTCCGCTTGCGATCGAACTGGCCGCTGCGCGCGCGGCGCTGCTCGGCATCGACACGCTCGCCGCGCATCTCGACGACCGCTTCGGCATGTTGACGGGCGGCACGCGCACCGCGTTGCCGCGCCATCAGACGCTAAAGGCCACGCTCGACTGGAGTCACGCACTGCTCGACGATGTCGAGCGCAAAACCCTGCGCCGCGTCGGCATTTTTGCCAGCCGTTTTCCGCTCGAAGCGGCGATTGCCGTCGCGAGCGACGCAGGCATACGCGAACTGGATGTGGTCGCGGCCATCGCGGCGCTGGTCGAGAAGTCGCTGCTGGCCGCGAGCACGGGTCCGGGTAACGCGTCGTTCCGTCTGCTCGAAACGACGCGCATGTACGCGCTGCAGAAGCTCGACGACAACGGTGAACGCCGTCGCGTCGCGCTCAACCATGCGCGGTATGTGTCCACCTTGATCGATAGCAGCGCGGGTGCGCAGGCGCAGTCTGCGAGCGACAGCTGGCGTAGCCGCATGCCCGAGCTACTGGACGAAGTGCGCGCCGCGCTCGCGTGGGTGTTGTCCGACGACGGCGACGACGCATTGCGCGAAACCTTGCCCGTGGATGCCGTGTTTCTGTTCTACGACCTGTCGCTGATCGACGAATGCTGCACGTGGGCGCGGCGTGCGCTTGCCGCGCTGCCTGTATCGGGCGAATCTTCAGCGTCGTCGCCACGCCAGCGCGCGCGGCTCAGGCTGTTCGCAGCGCTCGCGCTCGTGCATGGCCCCAACGCGAAAACGGAGGCTGCGCAGTTGCTTCGATCGGCATGTGCGAAGGTAAGCCTGGGCCGCGATTGCGAGGACTTCAGAATGGCGGGCCAACTGCTCCTGCACGTGAAGGGCCTGGTGCAGAAACCGTTCGACATGCCGGGCGAGCGTCGGCGCCCGGAAGCCGCAAGCAGACTGGCAGGCGTGACGTCGCTAAGGAAATACGCATAGCGGCGAAGGCCCGCCTCGCGTCAACCCATGGCGGCACGCCGTTGCGCGACCTCATCGATCAGATCGGGACGTTCGAGCTGATCGACCCACCAGCGCAACGCCTTGCCCGCTTCGTCGTCGCGCCACGCGAGATAGAAGTGCGTGACGTCGCGCATGCCGCACACTTCCTTGCGCACCAGTTGTCCCCGGTTGATCGGCCCGGCGGCGATACATTCAGGCACCGTGCCCACGCCGAGGCCGCGCATCTGCGCAGCGAGCTTGGCTTCGAGGGTCGGCACCGTCAGCACTTCCTGATTGACGGCAAGCCCGATAGTGCGCGGCGCGAGCTTGCGCGACGTATCGCTGATGGCGACTGCGCGATGGCGTGCGACGGTATCCATCGTGAGCGGCTCGGCAGCCGATGCGAGCGGATGTCCGGGTGCAACCACGAACGCATGCCTGAGTGAACCGATCGGCTTCGCGACCAGGTTGGCGATGGGCGGCGGCTCGCCTGCCGCACCGACGACGAGATCGGCGCGCCGCGTAATCAGCGCGTCCCACGTTCCGCCCAGCGTTTCCTTCGACAGCACCAGATGCGTGCCGAGATTGAGCTTGTAGAACTCTGTCACGTGATGCCATATCAGCTCGAACGGGATGATTTCGTCGATGGCAATGCGCAGTTCGGATTCCCAGCCGTGCTCGATGCGCTTCGCTTTCTGTTCCAGTTCGCGTGCTGCTTCGAGCAGACGCCTGCCGTCCTCGACGATGACGCGGCCCGCGTGCGTGAGCTTCGCGCGCCGCCCGGTGCGCTCGAACAGCTTGACGCCGAGATCGACCTCCAGCTTCTGCACCAGATACGTCAGCGAAGACGGCACCTTGTGCAGTTCTTCCGCGGCGGCGGCGAAGGTGCCGGTGCGATCGATGGCGTCGAGCGCCTGCAGGACTTCAAAGGAAAGATTCATGAGTGACGTAAGAGGGTGACGAACAGCCGGCGCGAGTGCGAAACCTTTTCACTTCGCACCTGCACTCAGGCGTTGCATGCAGATGTCGTCAGGATGCAGGTGCGCGTGCATTCGCGCAATACGTGATTGCGATTGTCGGCCCGCTGCAAGCATGAGCGTGCAATTCGGCAATCGATGCAAGCCCCGTTCACGCACACTCGAAACTCCACTGTACGCATGGTGCGCGCCGCGCTGCTGACATGCGTATCGACCCGGCAGACTATGGACACTCTATGAATCCCGATGCAGCCCTCGCAACACACGTGCGATGGCGTGACGAACTCAGGCAGTACTGGCGCGACGACTATCCGCGCTTCAGGCATGTCGCGAAGGTCGCGCTCGCTGCGACGCTCGCGATGGGCCTGTGCATGCTGCTCGAACTGCGCGGGCCGGGTACGGCGATGGTGTCGTGCATCGTCGTGATGATGTTCCAGCAAAGCGGCATGGTGATCGCACGCGGCTTTTATCGCGGGCTGGGCATGGTGGGCGGCAGCGTCGCAGGGCTGGTGCTGGTGTCGCTGTTCTCGCAGGCGTCGTGGGCGTTCCTGATCGTGCTGGCTGCATGGATCGGGCTGTGCGTGTTTGGGTCGTCGTACTTCCGCAATTTCCAGTCGTACGGTTTTCTGCTGACGGGCTATGCGACTGCGATCACGTCGCTGCCTGCGCTGTCGAATCCGTATGGCGTATTCGACAATCTCGTCTACACGATCAGTGAAGTGGTGATTGGCGTGGCATGTGCGAGCCTCGTTAGCGCGTTGATCCTGCCGCGCCAGGTGGTGCCGCAACTGTATTCGGCCAGCAACAGCAATCTCGGACAACTGTTCGCGGCGATTCATGCGCTGCTCGGCACGGCGTTGCCGAAGGACGGCTTCGGCACTACGCTCGATCTGCTGCGCGAGCGCGCCAATGTGCAAAGCCTGCGTGCGGGCGCAGTGTTTGAAGATCCGTCGATCCGCCTCATCAATCATGCGCTCAGCAAGCTCGATACGGGCTTTGTCGATACGCTCGCGTCTGTGCATACGCTGCATCAGGTGATTGCGCAGGCGCGCGCCGAAGCGGACACGTCGACGATGCGTGCGGTGACCGAACTGGTCGATGCGCTACTGGCAGTTCTGCCGCACGATATCGTGCCTGGCACCGCAGCGGAGTGGCAAGCAGGTCAGGTGGCGGACGCGCTTGTGGGTTTCGAGCGCTCGCTGAGCGGGCGTGTAGAAGCGGCGCTGAAGTTGCTGGAGCACACGCCTGAAGCACAACGCGCATTCATCGACATGACGGGCGCTGCATTGCTGGGCTTCACCGGCAATCTGCGCGACCTGTGCCGCAGTTTCGTCGATTCTCGCCGTGCCGATCGGCGGCCCTGGCCGCAGTCGGTGCTGCATCTGCTCACGCATATCGACAGCACACGTGCCACGTCCAATCGTGCGGCTGCTGTCATCAACGGGCTGCGCGCGGCAACGGCGGTGTTGTCGGTGGGCGCGATGTGGCTGGCGTCGGGTTGGGTCGGCGGATCGAGTGCGCTGGTTTCGGTTGCGATCGTTGCCGCGCTGTTTACGCTGGCGCCCGATCCTGTCGTCGCCAGCTGGCAGATGTTTTGCGGCTGCGTGGCGGGCGGGATCGTCGGCTTCGGCATGGCGTTCTTCGTGTTTCCACTGTTCGACAGCTTTGCGTTGCTCGCGGCGTGCATGGCGTTTCCGATTGCCGTGAGCAGCTATCTGAACACGTTTCCGAAAACGGCAACGCTCGGTCTCGGCTTTGGTGTGTTCTTCTGCTACACGGTCAATATCGCGAACCCGGTGACGTATCACCCTGCCGAATTTCTCGATTCCGCTTTCGGCCTGTCGCTCGGCATCGCCGCGGCTGCGGTCGCGTTCTCGACGATCGTGCCGCTCGCCGGCGACTGGATCTCGCGCCAGTACCTGAAGCAGATGCACACACTGGTTACCCGGTCTGCGCGCGATGAGGATCTCGACGACCTCGCGCAACGTTTCGACGCGGGCATGCGCGGCTTCATCATGCGGATCGCGTCGGCGCCTGCGGGCGAGCGCGTCGACCAGACGCGGCTGATGGCATCGGCCTTTGCGGCACTCGAAGCAGGGCGGGCGATGATCGCGATCCGTCACGACACGGCACGCGCGTCCGCGCATTTGCCCGACGGCTGGCCGCCGCTCCAGCGCGAGTGGCTCGACGCAATGGCCAGCCTGTTTGCGGCTGCCGCGCCTGAAGCGCGAACCCGCGCGCTGCACGCAACGCAGCAGGCGCGATACGCACTGCTGCTCGCCGATACAAGTGCGGTCTCTGCCGAGGCGGCGATCGTGCAGCGTATGCGTCGCCTCATGCACTTCAGCGAACTGATGCTGAAGGACGACAATCTGCCGCTCTGGAAACCACAAAACGCCGTGCAAACGACAGCGATCAACGGAGCGCACGCATGAAGCCACATCTAAGTGCGCTGCTTGCGGCGTGCCGTTCACTGTCGATAGCGTCGCTGTGCGTGATGCTGTGCTCGTGCATCACCAGCGGCGGCATTCGTCCGCACGAAACCGAACTGAACCCGACATCGCTCGATGCCGGCCAGGCGATCCGCACGACGCGGCAGGATGCTGCATGGCCCACGGGTGACTGGTGGCGCGCATGGGGCGATCCGCAACTGGACCGCCTCGTCGACGATGCGACCGCGGGCAATCCCGGCCTGAAAGAAGCCCAGGCACGCATCGACAACGCACGCTTCCAGGCACAAGTGGCGGGCGCAGACGAACTGCCGCAAGTCGATATATCGGGTAACTTCGCGCGCCAGCGTTTCGCGCGTGACACGACGCCGGCGCCGCCAGGCGGCACGACGGTCTGGAACAACAGCGTATCGGCGGGGCTGTCGTACGACCTGGACCTGTGGGGCAAGAACCGCGCAATCCGCGCAGGCGCGCTCGATGCCGTGCAGGCATCCGTCGCCGACGACCGCTTCGCCGTGGTCGAACTGCAGACGGCCGTGGTGCGCGCGTACGTGCAGCTCGCGCTGCAGTACGCGCTGCTCGACGCGTATCAGGCGGTGCAGCAGCAGGAGCAGCAGACGCTCGACATCGCGCAGCGACGCCTCGAAGCGGGCATCGGCAGCCGCCTCGAAGTGTCGCAGGCGAAGACGCAACTGACAGCGAGCCTGACGAAGGTCCAGCAAGCGCAGCAGCAGCTTGCCTTGAGCCGCATCGATATTGCAGCGCTCGCGGGCAAGGGCGCGGGGTACGGCGATACGCTCGCGCGCCCGGCGCTGGCGCTGAGTGAGCCCATCGCGTTGCCCGCATCGCTGCCTGTCGATCTGATCGGCCATCGGCCCGATATCGTCGCGCAGCGCTGGCGCGTGCTGGCAACCGAAAAGGGCATGGCGGCCGCGCACGCGGCGTTCTATCCGAACATCGATTTGCTGGCGACAGCGTCGCTCGGCTCGGCGGCGACGTTTGGCGGCTTCTTCAATCTGTTGAGCAGCGACGGCGCAGGTCACAGCCTGGGTGCCGCCATTTCGCTGCCCATCTTCGATGGCGGACGGCTGCGCGGCCAGTATGGCGTGGCCGTGTCGGATCGCGATGCAGCCGTCGATGCGTACAACGCAGCCATCGTCGATGCGATGCGCGGCGTCGCGGCGCAGGTCACCTCGCTGCACGCGCTCGATGCGCAGCAGGTGTCGATCGACGCCACGCTCGATGCGGCGCGCGAGGCTTACCGGCTTGCGGACGCAGGCTATCGCAGCGGTATCACCGAGTTCCTGAATGTGCTCGCCGCGCAGAACGCATTGCAGGAACAGGAAGAGCGGCTCGCCGACGTCGAGGCCAGACGGCTCGACGCATGGGCGCTGCTGATGAAAGAACTGGGCGGCGGTTTCGCCGCGACGGCAGCCGACCGCGCTGCGATGGAGCCTGATCATGCCAGCCGAAATTGAATTCTGCGGCTTTCTCGTGCCGTATCTGCTGCCCGTGCTGATCGGCTGCGTGATTGTCTTCGTCATGCTCGATCTGCTGCTGGCGCGGCTCAGTGTCTATCGCTACGCGTGGCATCCGGGGCTGTTCCGGGTCGCGCTCTTTGCCGCGATGTTCAGTGGCGTGTCGCTGCTGGTGCGTGGATGAGGCACAACATCAACTTCAGGGCCAACGCTTCCGGTAAAGCCGGATCACCCTGCCAACGACCATGACGATCAAACCGCAATCCGTTCTGCGCGCGCTGTTCACCGTGACGATACTCGTGATCGCCGTGGTGCTGGTGCGCATGCTGTGGGCCGATTATATGTACTCGCCGTGGACACGCGATGGCCGCGTGCGTGCCGACGTGATCGACGTCGCCACCGACGTATCGGGTCTCGTCAGCGAAGTGCGCGTGAAAGACAACCAGTATGTGCATCGCGGCGACGTGCTGTTCGTGCTCGACCCGTATCGCTTCAACTATGCCGTCGCGCAGGCGGCGGCCGATGTCGCCCGTGCTCAGGCCGACATGGCGAAGGCTAAAGCCCAGGTGGCGGAAGGCGCATCGCGCGATCAGATGAAGCGCGAGCAGGCTGCACGCCGCGCGAACCTCGCAGGCGACGTGATCTCCGACGAAACCCGCGAAGATGCCGAGTCGGCCGCGAGCCAGTCGAACGCCGCGTATCGTGCCGACCTCGCGGCCTGGCAGGCTGCCGAGGCCGAGTACAAGACAGCGCTGGTCGAGCAGCAGACGGCGCAACTGAATCTCACGCGCAGCGTGGTGAGAGCGCCCGCCGACGGCTATATCACCAACCTGAACCTGTGGCCGGGCGACTACGCGACGGCGGGCGTGGCCCGCATGGCGCTGATCGACGTGCATTCGTTCTGGGTTTACGGTTACTTCGAGGAAACGAAAATTCCGCGCGTGCATGTCGGCGAGCACGCGGTGGTGCGGCTGCTGTCAGGAGGCGTGAATATACAGGGGCATGTGGACAGCCTGTCGAGCGGCATCGCCGATCGCGACAATCCCACCAGCGCGAACGATCTGCTCGCCAATGTGAACCCGATCTTCACATGGGTCCGGCTCGCGCAGCGGGTGCCTGTGCGCGTGCATCTGGACAGCGTGCCGGCGGGCATGCACCTCGCGGCAGGCATGACCTGCACGGTGACCTTGCTGCCCGAAAAACATGCAGGCACCTGAAGGCGGCCAGTCAGCGTACTGCCGCGCGCCGCCACGCACCCGGCGAGATGCCCGTCGCCTTCAGGAATACGCGGCTCAGGTGGCTCTGATCGGCGAACCCGCAGAAGCTGGCGATTTCCGTCAACGTCATGGTGGTCGCTTCGATCAGTTGCCGCGCTTCCGTCACGCGTTGCTCGAGCAGCCACTGATGCGGCGTGCGCCCCGTGGCACGCGAAAACGCCCGGATGAAATAGCCGCGCGACAGGTTGCATTCGCTCGCCACTTCCGCAATGGATGCGCCGTGCCGCGAACGCTCGATCAGCAGCTCCTTCGCACGCGCTTCATGAACCTGTGATAGCGCGCCTTTCGCACGCGGCCCTCGTTCGCGCAGATTGCCGTAGCGCTGCGCGAGATGCGTGCCGATGGTGATGCCCATCTGCTCGACGAATAGCGAGCCGTTGGCGCCATGAAGCGCGAGGTTGCTATCGAACGCCCGCGCGAGATGGCCGAGCACGGGGTCTTTCTGTTCGGCCGCGCAGATCAGCCCGTCGATGGCAGTTCCGCCGTGCTCGTCGCCGAGCCGCGCGAAGAATGCGCGCGATAATTCGACCAGCACAAAGTCAAAATTGCCATATAGATCAGCGCGATAATCTTCTGAGAAATCGCGGATATAAATCGAATCCTCTTCAAACCGTTTGACGAGCGTGCGCGAGCCGTTAAAGATTTTGCGCTGATGTCCGCTGTTCAGTGAAACGCCGACCAGAAAGCCGCGCTCGCTGGCCGGCATGGTGACGCGGTCCAGATTCGCTTCGTCCATGCACTTGCGATAGAAGCGGATGTCGCCAATATCTAATTCAATGTCCTTGCGCAATTTGCTCGCTACGCAGCCCAGCGTGTCTTTGGGCTTGAGCGGCGCGGCCGCTGCGGGATGGGCGTCAGTCGACATGAGAGACATCCTCAATTCATGCATTGCCTGCGAAACATAATGGCGTCAGTCTACACGGAAGAAAATGAGCGATAAATATTCAAAGCCGCTTGACGTCTTTTATGTCCTTATTGCACGGCAATTCACGCGCTTTGAAGTCGTGCCATGATTTTGGCGGATTTTGCCGCCGTGCGGCGCTTGACACGTTGCCAATGCGCGAGATGTGACGCCATCCTCAGAACGGTAAAAAAGCCCGCACAAATACAATTGAGGTCACTATTATTCAAGACACGCCGTTACGGCGTGTTTACAATTCACTCCGCGATATTCTGTTTTAGCCAGCTCTCTGGCGTCTCCCGCGTTGCCTGCGTTGCCCGATACGTGAGCAGCTCTGGGCCGCGATGCGTGCAAGCCAATGAACACGCTCGCAGCGAAAGGTTGGTGCGCCCGATCTTCGACCTTCAACCCGATGCATCTCATCGGTCAATCGAACTCGCGTCAGCGTTTCCTGGAGGCGGCCATGATTCAGATCGGCACATTGCTAGTCAACTTCGACCAGCGGGAGATCCGTCAGAACGGACGCCCGGTGCGCATCGGCGCGCGCGCCTTCGATATCCTCGACGTGCTGTACCGCGCCAACGGCGGCATCGTGTCGAAAGACGCGATCATGGATGCCGTCTGGCCGGGCGCGATTGTCGAAGAGAACCGTCTGCAGGTGCATATCGCGGCGCTGCGCAAGCTGTTCGGCGCGGACCGCGAACTGATCAAGACCGTGCCGGGCCGCGGCTATATGCTGGTCTCCGAGAACCGGCACGCGCGTGCGCCCGAGCGGACCGGCAACTGGCAGGCGAACAGCGGCGGGCTGCCCGCGTGCGCTGCGACGCTGGTGGGCCGCGAATCCGAGGTCGCGCAGATCGTCGAGCAACTGGGACGCGTGTCCGTGGTCACGCTGGTCGGGGCGGGCGGTATCGGCAAGACCTGTCTGGCCGTGCACGTCGCGCGTTCCATGCGCGACCGGCTCGGCGAGCCGGTGTGCTTCGTCGAACTGGCGCGAGCCGCATCGCGCGATGCCGTGCTCAAGACGCTCGCGCAGGCGCTGCACATCGACGCATCCGACGAATACCTCACCCAGGAAAGCCTCGCCGAGGTACTGGCCGCCGCACCCTGCGTGCTCGTGCTCGACAATGCCGAGCATGTGATCGACGTGGTGGCGAGTCTGGTCGAAGCACTGGCCGCGCGCAATCATGCATTGCGTGTGCTCGTCACGAGTCGCGAGCCGCTGCATATCTGGGCCGAGTCCGTGTTTCGCGTCGAGCCGCTCGCGATCCCCGCGAGCGATGCGCCGGCCAGCGCGATCCTTGCGCATTCCGCCGTCGAACTGTTTCTGAGCCGCGCACGGTCGGTCGCGCCCGATTGCGGCGCGGACGATCACGCGATCCGTCTGGTCGGCGAAATCTGCCGTCGGCTCGAAGGGCTGCCGCTTGCCATCGAACTCGCGGCGGCGCGCGTGGCGACGCTCGGCGTGGAAGGCGTGGCGTCGCGTCTGGACGACCGTTTGAATCTGCTGACGGGCGGACTGCGCTCGGCATTGCCGCGCCATCAAACCTTGCGCGCGACCTTCGACTGGAGCTACACGCTGCTCGATGCGACTTCGCGCATGCTGTTCCGGCGGCTGGGCTTTTTCGCAGGCGCATTCGCGTTCGACGCCGTGTGCTCGGTCGCGACCGAGCCGGACATGCCGATCGCCGCCGTGATCTCGAGCCTGCGCGAACTGGCGACCAAATCGCTGTTGAGCGTCGAGTTTTGCGGCGCGATTGCGCAATACCGCCTGACGGAATCGACGCGTGCCTACGCGATGGAAAAGCTGCGCGACGAAGGCGAGTTACAGCGTATCGCGACGCGCCACATGCACTATCTGCAGGAGCGCATCGAGCACGGCAAGGTCGCCGTGGGCGATGCCGCGCAGGCACTCGCGGGCACGGGCGAGCCGCGTCACACACTGGACGATGCACGCGCGGCCTTCGAATGGGCGTTTTCGCCGGGCGGCAATCCCGCGCTCGGCGTCGCGCTGGCAGGCTCGTTGATGGGCACGCTGCTGCAAGGTCCGCTGCTGCACGAATGCTATGAGCGTGCGGGTCGCGCGCTGGCCGCGCTCGACGCGCTGCCGCCCGGTTCCGTCGACAGCCTGTGCGAGATGCGCCTCTGTTCCGCCTATGCATCGACGCTGCTGCATACGGGCGGTGCGGTGCGCGAGGCGGGACCGCTATGGAAGCGCGTGCTGGTGCTCGCGCGCCAGACACATGACGAAGCCTTCGAGGCGCGTGCGCTGTGGGGCGCCTGGAACTCGACGCTCGCCTGCTCCGATATTCACGCGTCGTTCCGCTTCGCCACACGCTTTCAGGCCTTCGCGGAACGCTGCGGCACGCCGTGGCAGCAGATCCTCGCAGCGGAAATGATCGCCGTCTCGCTGCATTGCTTTGGCGAGCACGAACAGGCGCGCGTGCGGCTCGAACGCGCCGTCGCGGCGCTCACCGAACTTGGGCCGGTTGCGCCCGGCGCGCTCGGCGTGGCCGTCGATCCCTTCACGTTCGGCAACGGCACGCTTGCGCGGATCGTGTGGATGCAAGGGCATCCCGAGCGCGCGATGCAACTGGTCGAGAACATTCTCAATGCGTTGCGGCCCGACATGCTGGAGCCGTCGCTGAGTCACGTGCTCGCGGTGGCGGCCGTGCCGATCGCACTGCAATGCGGCGAACTCGAAACGGCTTCGCGCTATCTTGCCGTGCTGCGTTCGCAGGTCGCGTTGAACCGCTTCGAAATCTGGCAGGCGTACGGCGAATGCCATGCGGGCCATCTCGACATCCTGCAGGGGCGTCCTCTGGCCGGACTCGCGAAGCTCGAACCGGGGCTGCAACGTCTGTTGTCGTGCGGCTTCCGGCGCGTACTGACGCCCATCATCGCGATCTGTGCGGAGGCCCTGGCGCGCACGGGACGCATCGCCGAAGCGCGTGCGAAGCTCGACGAGGCATTTGAGTTCTGTCACGCGCACGGCGAGCATTTCTTCATTCCCGAGTTGCAGCGCGTGATGGGCGTGACGGCGCTGGAGCAGGCGCGCGCGCTTCTGGCGAACGGTCGCGCGTCGATGGCCGATGAGTTCGAAACGGAAGGACGCAGCCACTTGTACGACGCGATTCACACGGCCAAGGAGCAGCATGCAGCCATGCTCGAACTGCGCGCCGCGCTGGACCTCGCGGACCATCTGCTCGAACGTCGCGAAACGGTGCGCGCGGCGTCGCTGCTCGACGATGTGTCGCAGCGCGTGGACCTGCAATCGAAGGCACCCGACATCCGGCGGCTGGCCCGGCTCATCCAGATGGCGCAAGCCACGCACACATCACGCGACGCGGACAGCGGCCATCCCGTCATGGCCGGCGACCTCTGATACGCGCTCTCCCGCCAGCGCACCTGAAATCTTCTTAAGTTTCCGTCGCGCATGCCGAAGCGCCTTGTCCAGCGGGCCTGAAAGCCTTTATTAAGGACAATTAAGGCGCACTCAAGGACTTTGCTCCACCACGTCGCTAAGCTCCGTCTCGTCTGATGCAGCGGGCATTCCCGCTATGTCATGTCATCGACAAACACACCATCGCCGCGCCCGTACGCGCGACGCGATGCAACGACGGAGAGCAACAGATGAACACGCAAAGCTACACGGCAGTCCCCTCGGAGTCGCGCCGCAAGCTGCTGGGAGCAGGGGCGACGATGGCGGGCGCCGTGGCGGCGATGGCGAGCCTGTCGGCGAACGCCGCGGGCACGCAGGGCGGCGCATCGGCGGGCGGGCACGCATCGCGTCTACACCACCAGGGTGGCAACTTCGTGAAAACGAAGGACGGCACCGATATCTTCTTCAAGGACTGGGGCACGGGCACGCCCGTGGTGTTCTCGCACGGCTGGCCGCTTTCTTCCGACGCGTGGGACCCGCAGATGCTGTTCCTCGTGAATCAGGGCTATCGCGTGATCGCGCATGACCGCCGTGGCCATGGCCGCTCGGGCCAGCCGTCGAACGGCAACGACATGGACACCTATGCGGACGATCTCGCCGCCGTGCTCGATGCTCTCGACGTGAAGGGCGCGATGCTGGTCGGCCATTCGACGGGCGGCGGCGAAGTCGCGCACTACATTGGCCGTCATGGCTCGAAGCGTGTCGCGAAGGCCGTGCTGATCGGCGCGGTGCCGCCGCTGATGCTGAAGACAACCGCCAACCCCGGCGGCCTGCCGATGTCCGTATTCGACGGTATCCGCGTGGGCGTTGCCGCGAACCGCTCGCAGTTCTATATCGATCTCGCGACGCCGTTCTATGGCTTCAACCGCCCCAACGCGAAGGTTTCGCAAGGGCTGGTGCAGGACTTCTGGCGTCAGGGCATGGACGGTTCGATCAAAGGCCAGTACGAGTGCATCAAGCAGTTCTCGGAAGTCGACTACAGCGACGACCTGAAGAAGATCGACGTGCCCACGCTGTTCCTGCACGGCGACGACGACCAGATCGTACCTATCGACGATTCGGCGAAGCTCGCCTCGAAGCTGGTGAAGAATGCCACGCTGAAGGTCTATGCAGGCGCGCCGCACGGCATGTGCAGCACGCATGTCGAGCAGGTGAACGCCGATCTGCTCGCGTTCCTGAAGCAGTAAGCGCCAGCCGCTTCGCGGTGCAGGCGCCGCGCAGCAACGTCAGGGCCGCCCGTCAGGAATGCCGGGCGGCTTTTGTTCGTTGTACACTGCTTTACGGCCTGTTTTAAATACCACACAACGGCGCGTGGTCAGCGCCACAGTCCTCAACATCACCTCTTCAGATGACGGCGATCCGGATCGGTCAACTCGAGATTTCACTCGATCATCGCGAAGTGCGTCACGATGGGCGGAATGTCCCGGTCGGCAGTCGCGCGTTCGATATTCTTGCGTTACTGATCGCAGCCGATGGCGAACTCGTATCGAAAGACGAGATCATGCGCGCCGTCTGGCCCACTACCGTCGTCGAAAAAAACAATCTGCAAGTGCATATTTCGGCGCTGCGTCGCGCATTCGGCGATGAGCGCGAGCGTATCTGCACTGTGCCTGGCCGCGGCTATCGTCTGATCATGCGCCATGCGCTCCATGAGAGCGATGCGCGCGCTGCCGGGCCGGACGCCACGACACGCGAATCGTCCACGCCCGGCGACATCGCACCCGTCAGTCACGAAGCCCCGAGACCCGCGCGTCAGCCGCTGCCCGCGCGCATGCCGGAACTGATCGGCCGTCAGGAAGCCCTGGATGTGGTGACGGCCGCGCTGCGCGCGCATCAGTCTGTCACGCTGGTCGGCACGGGCGGCAGCGGCAAGACGCGCCTTGCCGAGGAAGTCGCCCCTGCGCTCCCGCACGAATTCGCCGATGGCGTGCTGTGCGGGCCGCTCGCGGCAGCCAGCGACGCGCAGTCGGCGCTCGACGTGCTCGCCTTCGCTATGGGCAGCCGGCTCTCCGCGAGCCGCACGGCGCTCGCGCAGATCGCCGCCGAATGGCGCGAGCGCGAGGCACTCGGGGTGCTGGACAACTGCGAGCAGGTGCTGGAGATCGGCGCCGCCATCGCCGAGTCGCTGACGGGCGCAGGCAGCCGCATGCGCGTGCTGGCGACGAGCCGCGAAGCCTTGCGCGTGCGTGAAGAAATCGTCTATCAGGTGCCGCCGCTGTCGGTGCCGACGGCCGACGATCCCGGCGCCGATGTGTTGCGCACGCCTGCCGTGCGCTTTTTTCTCGCGCGCGCGCAAGCCGACGGCGCGCAGTTTTCACTCGACGACACCAGCGTCCGGCTGACGGGCGAAGTGTGCCGCCGCCTCGACGGCATTCCGCTCGCGCTGGAGCTGGCGGCATCGCGAGCGGCCGTGCTGGGTATCGGCCTGCTGGCCGAACATCTCGACGACCGCTTCCGCATTCTCACGGGCGGCAGGCGCACGGCCCTGCCGCGCCATCAGACCTTGAAGGCGACCCTCGACTGGAGCTACCGGTTGCTGAGCCGCGACGAACAGAAGCTGTTGCGCTGGCTCGGTCTGTTCGTCAACAGCTTCACGCTCGATGCCGCCTGCGCGATG
Organism: Paraburkholderia sp. C35; assembly: GCF_003121405.1. Taxonomy (GTDB): domain Bacteria; phylum Pseudomonadota; class Gammaproteobacteria; order Burkholderiales; family Burkholderiaceae; genus Paraburkholderia. The sequence continues at coordinate 29,780 of NZ_QBUY01000032.1, forward strand.
GCGGAACACGCCGGACTGGCGCGCATGGAAGCGCTCGATGCCGTGAGCGGCCTCGTGTCGCGCTCGCTGCTGACCACCGATTTCGAAGGGCTGTCGTATCGCTATCGCCTGCTGGAATCGACGCGCGCGTACGCGCTGCAGCAACTCGACGACAACGGCGAACGCGCGCTTGCCGCCGGCGCGCATGCCGTGCTGTTTCTGGAGATGCTCGAAGCCGCGCAGCAACGCTGGGCCGATCGGCCTGTCGTCGAATGGCAGGTGGAGTTCACGCGCGAGCTCGGCAATGTGCGCACGGCGCTCGACTGGTCGCTTGGCGAACGCGGCGATCACATCACGGGTGTCGCGCTCGCGGCGCTCACGGTGCCGTATCTGTATGACCTGTCGCTGGTCGAAGAGTGTTGCAGCCGTGCGCGTGCCGCGTTGCGTGTGATGCCGCCGCGGTCCGGCGATGAGGAAGAGGGCAGCGTCGATGTCGAGATGCGTTTGCGGCTCGTGTCGGCGCTGGCGGCTGCGCTCGTCTATACGGAAGGGCCGCTGACGGAAACACGCGAAGCATGGACGCTGGTGCTGAACGATGCCGTGCGCGGCGCACACGCTCACTACGCATCGCGGGCGCGCTGGGGCGTGTGGAACTGGCATCAGTACAGCGGACGCGCACGCGATGCGCTGATGCTCGCACGCCGCTTCGGCGATCTTGCACGCAGCAGCGGCCACGCGACGACGGTGGTGCTGGCAGGACGTGTCGAAGGGATCGCGCAGCACTATGCAGGCGACCAGTGGCGCGCGCGCGAACTGCTCGAACGGATGATCGAAGAATACGAAGAAAAGCCGTTGAGCCGCTGGCACACCCCGGGCTTTCGCGTCGATCACGGCATCGTCGCGCGCGCGACGCTCGCGCGCGTGCTGTGGGTGCAAGGCCATCGCAGCGAAGCCTACGATCTCGCCGCGCGCTGCTTCGATTCGGCCGTGCAGTACGACCATGAAATCGTCACCTGTTATGTGCTGGTCGAAGCGCTCGCACCGATTGCACTGCTCAATGGCGATCAGGCCGCGGCGTGCCATGCCATCGAAGTGCTGCATGAACTGTCCACCCGTTTCGGCTTCACGATCTGGAGCGCGTGCTGCGCATGCTATGACGCCTGGCTTGCCACGCTGGCGAACCCCGAGGCGGAGTCGGTCGAGCGCCTGTCGAAGTCGATCGCGGCCTTGCGCGCCACCGGCTATCTCGCGCAGCTTTCGCCGTTGCAGGGCCAGCGTGCCGTGGCAATGATGCAGATTTCACGCGACCGTCAGGCGCTCTCGATCATCGACGACACGCTGCGCCACGTCGAAGAAAACGGCGAGCGCTGGTACTACGCCGAACTGTGCCGCATCAAGAGCGATGCGCTGAACAAGCTCGAGCGCCACGACGAAGCGCAACGTTGGCTCGCGATGTCGCACGACTGGCAGCAGCGCAACAGCGCTGAACGTGTGGCAGCGCGCAACACATCGGTCGCACACGCATCGCTGCATGTCGTGCCCGTTCAGTCCCGTGCTTAATAACGATTAAGCCTGTCATCAGGACTTTAAGTCCGCCCGTCACTAATCTTCTCGCAAGTCGTGATGCCCGCCCGGCATCGTGAATCTCACGCCTGAAATGCGTGAGCAAGCCGTTCGCATCCACAGCGATGCAGCGAAGACTGGATTCATCCACTAACCGGACGCCAGCGCGGTTGTCGCCAGACAGCCGTGCGGGTCTCTCGCATGCCTGCGAAATGGAGCTACTCATGGCACATGAACTGTTGACGCCCGACACCTGCGCGCTCGCGCTTATCGACCATCAGCCGCAGATGTTCTTCGGCACGCATTCGCACGAGCGCACGACCGTCCTGCATAACGTGCAGATTCTCGCGAAGGCCGCGAAGCTCTTCAAGGTGCCGACGGTGCTGACGACCATCGCCGCCGATTCGTTCAGCGGCCATCTGCTGCCTGAAGTGCAAGCCGTGTTTCCGGAAACGAAGCCGATCGACCGCACGTCGATGAACTCGTGGGAAGACAAGGGCTTCCGCGATGCGATCAAGGCGACGGGCCGCAAGAAGATCGTGATCGCCGGTCTGTGGACGGAAGTGTGCGTGACGTTCCCGACCATCCAGATGCTCAACGAAGGCTTCGAAATCTATGTGCCGACGGATGCATGCGGCGACATCACGGAAGAAGCGCATGAGCGCGCCGTGCAACGCATCGTTCAGGCGGGCGCAGTGCCGATGAACTCGCTGCAGTTCATGTGCGAACTGCAACGCGACTGGGCGCGTGGCGAAACGTACGAAGGCTGCATGGAGATCTTCAAGGCGCACAGCGCATACGGCATCGGCGTGCGTTACGCGAAGCAGATTCTCGGCGAGCACGCGAGCGAAGCGGGCTAACAAGCGGGCTGATCCCAGCTTCATAGCATCACACGTTTTTTAAGTTGAGCTTCACGCGCAGTGCTGCTGGCGCTGCGCGTGGCGCACGCACGACCCTGTCAGACGGAGAGCGACGATGAGCGCATCGAATCAGCCCACGCAGCCCGCACGCATTGCGGACCTGGTGATCTACAACGGCAAGATAGCGACGCAGGACGACAAGCGTTCGTTCGTGACGGCGCTCGCCGTCGCGAAAGGCGAGATCGTTGCAAGCGGCAGCGATCAGGACATGATGCAGTGGGCCAACGACGCCACGCGCCGCATCGACCTGAAAGGCCGCACGGTGATTCCCGGCCTCAACGATTCACACCTTCACGTGATTCGCGGTGGCCTCAATTTCAATCTCGAGTTGCGCTGGGACGGTGTGCCGTCGCTGCGCGATGCGCTCGAAATGCTGCGCGTGCAGGTCGCGCGCACACCGGCGCCGCAATGGGTGCGCGTGGTCGGTGGATGGAACGAATTCCAGTTTGCGGAGAAGCGCGGCCCGACGCTCGAAGAGATCAACGCTATTGCGCCCGATACGCCCGTCTTCATTCTGCATCTCTACGATAGCGCGCTGCTGAACGCAGCGGCGCTGCGCGCCGTCGGCTATGACCGCGACACGCCGAATCCGCCGGGCGGTGAAATCCAGCGCGACCGGCGCGGCAATCCGACGGGCATGCTGATCGCGCGTCCGAATGCGGGCCTGCTGTACGCGACGCTCGCCAAGGGTCCGAAGCTGCCCATCGAAGACCAGATGAACTCGTCGCGCCAGTTCATGCGTGAGTTGAACCGTCTCGGCGTGACGAGCGCGATCGATGCAGGCGGCGGCTATCAGGCGTATCCCGACGACTACGCCGTCATCATGGAACTCGCGAAGCGCAACGAACTGACGGTGCGGATCGCGTACAACCTGTTCACGCAGAACGCGAAGAAGGAAATCGAAGACGTCGCGAAGTGGGTCAAGGCGACGAAGCCCGGCGATGGCGACGAATTCCTCAAGGTGAACGGCGCGGGCGAAATGCTGGTGTTTTCCGCCGCCGACTTCGAAGATTTCCTGGAACCGCGCCCCGATCTGCCGGGCGCGATGGAAAGCGAGCTCGAAGCCGTCGTGCGATTGCTGGTGCAGAACCGCTGGCCGTTCCGCCTGCACGCAACTTACGACGAATCGATCGAACGCTTCCTGAATGTGTTCGAACGCGTGAATCAGGACACGCCGTTCAATGGCCTGCGCTGGTTCTTCGACCACTGCGAGACGATCACGCAACGCAATATCGAGCGTATTGCGGCGCTGGGCGGCGGCATTGCGATTCAGCACCGCATGGCGTTCCAGGGCGAATACTTCATCGCACGGTATGGCGCGGAAGCCGCTGCGCGCACGCCGCCGGTGCGGCAGATGCTGGCAGCCGGGTTGCCCGTCGGCGCAGGCACGGATGCGACGCGTGTGGCGAGCTTCAACCCGTTCGTGTCGCTGTACTGGCTGGTGTCGGGACGCACGGTGGGCGGCACGCCGATGTACGCGGCGCAAGACCGCCTCGACCGGATGGAAGCGCTGCGCCGCTATACGGTGGGCAGTGCATGGTTCTCGAACGACGACACGCGCAAGGGCGCACTCGTGCCGGGCCAACTCGCCGACTTCGCCGTGCTCTCCGACGACTTCTTTACCGTCGAAGAAGAGACCATCAAGCATCTGGTGTCGGTGATGACGGTGGTCAATGGCCGCGTGGTCTACGCTGCCGACGAGTTCGAAACGTTCGGTCCGCCCGCGCTGCCTGTCAGCCCTTCGTGGTCGCCCGTTGCCGAGTACGGCGGCTATGCACGCTACCGTCCTGTCGCACCGCTGCAGCAGTCGTGCAACGACGCGTGCGTGAACCTGTGCGGCGTGCACAAGCATGCGCATGGCTGGGCATGGCGCAGCAACGTGCCCGCAAGCGATGCGAACACGTTCTGGGGCGCGCTCGGTTGCAGCTGCTTCGCGTTCTGAACCACATCGATACGCACACCCACGCGATGAACCGTTTCTCCGCCCCTGATGCCGCGCTGCTGTTCCTGCGCGTGACCGCGAGCGTGCTCGTGCTGCTCGTGCATGGACTGCCGAAGGCGCTCCATTACGCGAGCCAGCTCGATGCGATCGAAGACCCGTTCCATCTCGGCAAGACGCTGACGCTCGCGTTCGCGATCTTCGCCGAAGTGGTGTGTCCGCTGCTGATGATCGCCGGCATCGCGACGCGGCTGGCCGCGCTGCCCGTCATGCTGGTGTGCGTGATCGCGCTGGGTGTCGTGCATCGCGAGTGGACGCTGGAGCAGGGGCAATTCGCGTGGATGCTGCTGATCCTGTTCGGCACGGTGGCGATCGGCGGCGCGGGACGTTACCGCATCGCGCTGCGGCCGCACGCGTCCGGCCAGCGGCAGGCCTGAACGCAGCGATGGAGGCGCTCATGTCGGATGAACAGGATCAACACACTGCCAGACCCGTCGAAGTAGCCGGCGTGCGCATTCCCGACACGCCGCTTGCCATTGCAGCCTCAGAAGCGGTGCGCGCGTCACTGCCCGAAGTGATGACCGCGCATGCGTCGCGTGTGTTCGTGTTTGCGTGGCTTGCCGTGCAACGCGAGGGCTGGCCGTGCGAACCCGACGCGCTGTACGTCGCGGCCCTGTACGCCAACATGGGTCTGAGCGCGGCGTACGCGCATTCGACGCTGCGCTACGAAATAGACGGCGCGCATGCCGCGCGCACGCTGCTGCAACGTTATGGCGTGGCGCCCGAAGTGATCGACGCCGTGTGGTGCGCGATCGCGCTGCATACGACGCCGGGTGTGCCGGCGCATATGTCGCCGCTTGCACGCGTGCTGTCGGCGGCGGTGCGCACGGATCTGCTCGCCGACAACCTCGGCGCGTACTCGCAAACCGAGCGCGAGCAGATCGTCGCGGCGTGGCCGCGCGGTGCGCATTTCAAGGAACGGATGATCGAGGCGATCGGACGCGGCATCGTGCATCGTCCGCAATCGACGTTCGGCACGCCGAGCGCCGATGTACTGGAGCGCGTCGATCCAGACTTCTGCCGGACGAACTTTTGCGGGCTGATTCTCGGCTCGCCATGGAAGGACGAATGACGCAACGAAGGAGCAAGTCATGTCTTATCTGATTTCACTGGGAGCGGGCCTCGTGGTTGGCCTGCTGTATTACCTCGTGCGTGTGCAGTCGCCTGCGCCGCCGCTGATCGCGCTGGCGGGGCTGCTTGGCATCGTGATCGGCGAGCACGCGATTCCGTTCGTGCAGGCGCAGATTCGCACGCCCGATGCGCAGACGCAGAGCGCGCCGGCTGTTACCACCAGCAAGCCGGCGTCGTCCGGCGCGAAGGACCAATGAGCGCGGGCGCAGAAGTGCGCGTGGCCGCGCAACTCGATCACGTGCCCGGCGAGGACGCATGGCTCGCGACGATTGCGGGCTATGTGGACACGCTCGGCTTCGTCGCGCTGTTCGGCCTGTTCACGGCGCACGTAACGGGCAACTTCATTCTGATCGGCTCGGGACTCGCGGGCGCGGGCAATGGGCTGCTGATCAAGTGGCTCGCGTTTCCCGCGTTCGTGGCGGGCATCGTGATCGCGCGCGTGCTCGACAACCGGCTGCTGTCGCTCGGGCATGGCGTGCGCGCCAGTTCGCTCTATGCGCTGCAGGCCGTGTTGCTGGCGGGCTTTATGGTGGCGGGCGTGCTCGCCGCGCCCGTCACCGATTCCGACGCGCCGATGACGATCGTCTGCGGTCTGCTGGGCGCCGCGGCGATGGGCGTGCAGAACGCGCATGGCCGCCTGACGGCGCGCTCGGTGGTCGCGAACACGGTGATGACGGGCAACGTCACGCAGGCCGTGATCGACGTATTCGATCTGCTGTTTTCACGCGAGGACGCGAAAGCGCGGCATGCGGCGCGTACGCGTCTCGTGCGCACGCTGCCGCCTGTCGCCGGTTTCGCGATCGGAGCGGGCGCGGGTGCGGCGGGCTTTCTGTACGCGTCGTTCTGGGCGCTGCTGTTGCCGCTCGCCGCGCTGTGCGTGCTTGCCTTTCTGTCGAGAAACACGGGCGCGCCGCCCGCTCAGGTTTGATCGCGCCGCGCATCCACCGGGATCGCGGCGGCATCCATTACCAGCAAGGAGTGTTTTTATGAGTACCGTCAAGATGTATCGATTGTTGCGTGCTGCCGTTGTGGCGTTTGCGGCGCTCGGCGTCACGCTGGCCGGTTCGCCCGCGTTCGCGGAAGCCGATCACGAAAGCGCGGGCAAGAATATGCCTGTCGTGTCCGTCGGGCCGCAGTACGACACGACGCACGTGTACGTGGCGAATCAGGACATCGACGCGTTCGTCGACAGCTTCATCGCCACCTTCGGCGGCAAGGCTTCGCCGCGCGCCGTGTTCACCGTCACGCCGACGCCGAGCAAGACGGCTTCGCAATACGTGCAGACGCCTGTGGGCATGCTCTCGGTGTTCGCGTTCCAGACGCCGATCCCCTATCCGTTCGGCAACGAGCGCACCGGCTATCTCGTCACCGATATCGACAAGGCCGTGCGTGCCGCGCGTGCAGCGGGCGCGGACGTGATCGTCGATACCTTCGACGATCCCATCGGCAAGGATGCCGTGATCCAGTGGCCGGGCGGTCTCTATATGCAGCTTTACTGGCACACGAAGGCGCCGTCGTATGGCCCGCTCGAAACGGTGCCGGACAACCGCGTCTACGTGTCGCCGCAGGCGGCGGAAAACTTCATCAAGCGTTTCGTGCGCTTCTCGCATGGCAAGGTGGTGTCGGATAACCGTCACGCAGATGGCGCCGAAATCGGCCGTCCCGGCGATTCGATCCGCCGCGTGCGCATCCAGTCGGGTTTCGGCAACATGCTGGTGTTCGCGCCGGACGGAAAGCTGCCGTACCCGTATGGCCGTGAGACGACGGGCTATCAGGTCGCCGATCTCGACGCGACGCTCACGAAGGCACAGAGCGTCAACGTGAAGGTGCTGGTGCCGGCGGCGAGCACGGTGGAAGGGCGTTCGGCGATGGTCGAATTCCCCGGCGGCTATGTCGCCGAAATTCACGAAGCGAAGAAGTGACAGTGCGCCGTTCAATCGACAACGCGAGGCGGTCGGCGCGAAGGGCCGCCGCGTATGCGGCGCTCGCCGTGTGCGGCATGGCGGACGGCGCGAATGCGCTCGCCGCCGACGCTTCTGCGACGACGGCAACGACGGCAGCGACTGCGCCCGCAGCAGCCACGAGCGCCACCGATGCTCCGACCTGCACGGCCACGCGCCCCTCGTCGCTGTCGTTCAACCGCTGGCAGGAGAACTGGTCGGTGCTGGGCTTGCCGTGCGTGCCGCGCAAGCCGCTCGATGCGCTCAAGTACATGCCGCTGCCCGGCGATCCGACGACGTATCTGTCGCTCGGCGCGACGCTGCGCGAACGCTTCGAACTGAACAACACACCGCTGTTCGGCCTCGGCAGCCAGCGGCCCGACAGCTACGTGATCCAGCGCGCGGAAGTGCATGCCGATGCGCATGTCGGTGAACACGTGCAGGCGTTTTTCCAGCTCGAAGATGCGCGGCCTTTCGGCAAGGACTCCGTTACGCCCGTCGACAAGAATCCGCTCGATATCGAGCAGGCCTTCGTCGCGTTCGTCTACGGCGTGGGCGGCGGCACCTTCAAGGCGCGCGTGGGCCGCCAGGAAATGGCGTTCGACTTGCAGCGCTTCGTGTCGGTGCGCGACGGCCCGAACGTGCGTCAGGCGTTCGACGCGGTGTGGGCCGACTATGAAATCGACAAGTGGCGTTTCATCGGCTACATGACGCAGCCGGTGCAGTACCGCGACGTCTCCGATTTCGACGATGTGTCGAACCGGCATCTGACCTTCAGCGGTGTGCGGGTCGAGCGCGTGAACACCGGGCCGGGCGATCTGTCCGCGTACTGGTCGCGCTACAACCGCGACAACGCGCGTTTTATCGATGCGACGGGCACCGAGCATCGCGACGTGTTCAACGTGCGCTATGCCGGCAAGGTCGCGCCGTTCGACTGGGACGCGGAAACGATGATCCAGACGGGGCACGTGGGCAACGACACCATCGGTGCATGGGCGTTCGGCGTGCTGACGGGGTACACGCTTTCATCGATGACGGGCACACCGCGTATCGGCTTGCAGGTGGACGGTGCATCGGGCGACCGGCATCCCGGCGACGGGCGTGTCGGCACGTTCAATCCGCTCTTTCCGAATGGCTACTACTTCACGCTGGCGGGCTACACGGGCTATAGCAACCTCTTTCACGTGAAGCCTTCGATCACCTTCAAGGTGACGCCGAAAATCTCGCTGCTAACGGCGGTCGGTTTCCAGTGGCGCGCGACGACGGCCGATGCGGTGTATGGACAAGGTTCGGCCGTGGTGCCGGGGACAGCAGGCAAGGGCACGAGCTGGACGGGCATGTATGCGCAGGTGCGGGCGGACTATCTCGTCAGTTCGAATGTCGCGCTGGCGCTGGAAGCGGTGCACTTCCAGGTCGGCGATTCGCTGCGGGCGCTCGGTGCGCGCAATGCGGACTATGTGGGCGTCGAGGCGAAGTTCGGCTGGTGATGCCGCGCCGACGTGCGCGAGCCGCGCCTTCTTTCGAAGGCGCGTCGTCAGGCAGGTCCACTTTGCTGCGAATTACCAGCCGTATCCGCGATAGCCGTAATACGCAGGCCGATAAGCGGGCACGGACGCCGCGTACTGCATCGGCATCACGGGCTGGCTCACGTAGACAGGCTGGTGATACACCGGCACGTACTGCACGGGCGGCGCCTGATACGGCTGGAACACCACCGTTTCCATCTCTTCGGGCGACGGGCCTTCATAGACGGGCGGCTGCGAATAGACCACGGTCGCGGGCCGGTAGTGCGGGCGCGGCGGCGGTGGCGGTGCGTACTGCGCGGGCGCGTATTGCACGGGCGCGGCATCGTCATCGTCGTATGCGGCCTGGGCCTGCAGTTGCCGTTGCGCGACGCGCGGCTGGCTCACGCGCCGCACCTGGGCGTTGTCTTCCGCGGGCATCTCGGATGGCAACGGCGGCGGCTGCTGCGCGTTCGCCTTGGTGCGCTTCAACTGGTCGCGCAAGGAAGCGTAAGTATCGGCGTCTTCCTTCGCGCGCGCGTTGTAGCCGTTGTGATACGCGTCGCTCAGGTCTTTCATGCGCGCCTTGTTTTCTTCGTCGGCGGTCATCTGCTCTTCGCCCGGATCGAGCGAAGCTTCGTTGACGCCGCCGTTGTCATAGGCTGACCGCGGCCCGTCAGCCCATGCGGCGGACAGAAGGGCCGGCCCGAAGGCTACGGTCAACGCCGCAGACCCGAGCATTATGGTGATTCTCATGGTTGTTACCTCGCTGGTGGTCATACACGGCAAACACATCCCCGTACGTGTGTCCCGTGCCGACCGCTGGCGAATCAGCCTCCTGCCGGAACCTGACGTACATCCATATCGACGTGCCGACAGGATGCGGATCGCATCGCCTGCACGCGCAACATGATGTGAATGAAGTTGCCAGCATTCGACCGCGCCGGATGCGATGTAGCGCACATTTCAGATCAGATGAATGATCGGGATAAACGCGAAGCGCCCGCTTACTCGACTTTCGTGCCGATGACGTCGGCGGCTTGCGACGTCTCACGTGGCGTTTCGCGTGGCATTGCCGGCGGTGCGCTGCGCCCGCCAAGCGCGGCTTTCAACGCCGTGCGATCGAGTCCGCCTTCCCACGCCGACACGACGATCGACGCCACGCCATTGCCGACGATATTCGTCAGCGCGCGGCACTCGGACATGAAGCGGTCGATGCCGAGTATCAGCACCATCGCCGCGACAGGCACGGTCGGCACCACGGAAAGGCTGGCCGCCAGCGTGATGAAACCCGCGCCCGTCACACCTGTCGATCCTTTCGATGTCAGCATCGTCACCAGCAGCAGCGTGATCTCCTGCGTGACGGTGAGGTGCGTGTTGGTGGCCTGCGCGAGAAACAGCACGGCGAGCGTCATATAGATGTTGGTGCCGTCGAGATTGAACGAGTAACCCGTTGGCACCACCAGGCCGACGACGCCGCGCGGGCAGCCAAGCCGCTCCAGCTTTTCCATCAGCTGCGGCAGCGCGGCTTCGGACGTCGACGTGCCGAGCACGATCAGCAGTTCGTCGCGGATATACGCAAGAAAGCGCCACAGGCTGAAGCCGCACAGCCGCGCAATCGTACCGAGCACGATCGCGACGAACAGGCCCGCGGTCAGGTAGAACGCGCCGATCAGCTTGAGCATCGGCAGCAGGGAGACGATGCCGTACTTGCCGATCGTGAACGCCATCGCACCGAAGGCGCCGATCGGTGCAAGGCTGGTGATCATATGGACGATGCGAAAGAATGCTTTCGACAACGTCTCGACCAGATTCGTCACGGGCGCAGCCGTATCGCCGAGCACAGCCAGTGCCGAACCGAACAGCATCGCGATCACCAGCACGGGCAGGATGTCGCCCTGCGTCATCGCGCCGACGAACGTTTCGGGTATCGCATGCAGGATGAACGCGACGATGCCGTCGCCATGCGCGGCCTGCGCCGCGTAGCTGGAGACGGCGCTGGCGTCGAGTGTGGCCGGATCGACGTTGAAGCCGCTGCCGGGCTTGAGCACGTGCGCCGCGAGCAGGCCGATGGCGAGTGCGAGCGTCGATGCCGCTTCGAAGTAGAGCAGCGCCTTGCCGCCGACGCGTCCGACCTTCTTCATGTCCTGCATGCCCGCAATGCCCGTCACGACCGTGCAGAAGATCACCGGTCCGATGATCATCCGAACCAGTTTGATGAACAGGTCGCCGAGCGGTTTGAGCGTGACGGCAAAGTGCGGGGCGAAATGTCCGAGCACGATGCCTGCGGCGATGGCGCACAGCACCTGTACATAGAGAACCTTGTAGAACGGTTTGCGCTTCATGTCTCCTCCGTTTGTCGGGGCAAAGCGGGGCCGTTCCCTTCTGCGGTCGGAAGGGAATCGGCGTTTCTGAAGGGGAAAAACTGTCGCTAGCGCCTGGCGCTCAGAGCACGCTCGCCCATGGGTGCTGCGCGAAGTGCTGTTGCTCGAAGGCTTCGATGTCGGCGAGCGAGGACAGCGTCAGGTCGATGGTGTCCATGCCTTCGATCACCATGCGCTTGTGGCGTGCGCCGAGCGGATACGTCCAGGTCTGTCCGTCGGCGGCTGTCACGGTTTGACGTTCGAGATCGATGCGCAGCGTCGATTCGGGTGATTGCGTCGATGCCTGCACGAGTGCATCGATTGCATCGCGTTCGAGTTGCACGAGCAGCAGGCGGTTGTTCATCGCGTTCGAATAGAAGATCTCCGCGAAGCTCGGCGCGATCACGGCCTCGAACCCGTATTGCTGCAAGCCCCACACCGCGTGCTCGCGGCTCGATCCGCAGCCGAAGTTCGATCCGCCGATCAGGATGCGCGCGCCTCGATATTCCGGCTGATTCAGCACGCACGCTTCGCGCGGGGTTCCGTGCGGATCGAACCGCAGGTCGTAGAGCAGTCCGTCAGCGAGACCGGCCTTGTCGATGATGCGCAGAAACTGCTTCGGCAGGATCTGGTCGGTGTCGAGGTTGGCGATGGGCAAGGGCGCCGCCGTGCCTTCGATGGTCGTCAAGCGTTTCATTGTGCGTGTGCCTCCAGCGTGCGGACATCGGTGATGCAGCCGGTCAGCGCGGCGGCTGCGGCCATGGCGGGACTCATCAGATGCGTGCGGCCACCGCGTCCCTGGCGGCCTTCGAAATTGCGGTTGGTGGTCGATGCGCAGCGTTCGCCTTCGTCGAGCATGTCGTCGTTCATCGCGAGGCACATCGAGCAACCCGGCTCGCGCCATTCGAAGCCCGCATCGATCAGCGTCTGCGCGATGCCTTCCTGTTCCGCCGCGCGCCGCACGCTGCCCGAACCGGGCACGACCATCGCGCGCACGCCATCGGCGACGTGTTTGCCGCGCACGATCTGCGCGACGACGCGCAAATCTTCGATGCGCCCATTCGTGCACGAGCCGATAAAGACGCGCTGAATGGGCGTGCCGGCGAGCGGCTGGTGCGCTTCGAGGTGCATGTAATCGAGCGCGCGGCGCAGCGACGCGGCTGCTTCCGGCGATGCCTGTTCGGCTTCGTCGGGAATGCGCTGATCGATGGCGATGGCCTGGTCGGGACTCGTGCCCCACGTGACGAACGGCGCGATGTCGCGTGCGTCGAAACGATGTTCGGCATCGAAACTTGCGCCTGCGTCGGAATGCAGCGTGCGCCATGCTTCGAATGCGGTTTCATCCAGCCCTTCGACATGTGCTCGCACGTAGTCGAAGGTGGTCGCATCGGGTGCGATCAGCGCGGCGCGCGCGCCGGCTTCGACGGTCATGTTGCACAAGGTCATGCGCGCTTCCGCCGACAGCGACGCGATGGTCGATCCCGCGAACTCGACGGCATAGCCGCGCGCGCCCTGCGCGCCGATCTTGCTGAGCAACCAGATCACCACGTCTTTCGACGTCGTGGCATACGGCAATGCGCCGTCGATCGTGATGCGCATGGTCTGCGCGAGCCGGTAGACGAGCGTTTGGGTCGCGAGCACATGCTCGACTTCGGACGTGCCGATACCGAAACCGAGCGCGCCCAGTGCGCCGTAAGTCGTCGTATGGCTGTCGCCGCACAGCACGACCATGCCGGGCCGCACGAGGCCCATTTCGGGCGCGATGATGTGCTCGATGCCTTGCATCGGATCGTTCGCGGCCAGAATGCGGATGCCGGCCCGTTCGCAGTTGCGGGCGAGATTCTGCGCGAGCAGCAGCGATGCTGCATCGCGGATCACGCGTGGCGTTTCCGCGTGCGTCGGGATGATGTGACTGACGACGGCCAGTTGCTGCTGCGGCCTGCGGACCTTGCGGCCGCGCGCTTCGAGTGCGCTGAACGCTTGCGGGCTGGTGTATTCGTTCATCAGGTGCAGATCGACGTACAGCAGCACGTTCTGATCGTCGATACGCGACACGAGGTGCGAATCGACGAGCTTCTGGTAGAGGGTTCGTTTCGACATGGCGTTAAGGAGTAGTGCGGCGTTGAAGTCAGGCGCGAAGGAATGGCAGCACGCGTTCGAGCAGCAGTTGCGGCGCTTCTTCGGGGATGTAGTGGCCGCACGGCAGCGCTTCGCCCTGCACTTGCGGCGCGTAGGCGCCCCATTCTGCGAGGGGATCGAAACACTGCTCGATCACGCCTTGTGCGCCCCACAGCGCGAGAAAATCGCACTGGATCTGCTGGTGGGCGGCGAGCGTCGCGCGGTCGTGATCGAGATCGATCGTGACGCTCGCGCGGTAGTCCTCGCAGATGCCGTGCGCAGTCGCGGGATCGGACAGGCAGCGCAGATACTCCGCGTACGCTTGTGGCGTGAACGGCGCGAGGCCCGCGCTGCGCGCGCCGATGGTCTGCTTCAGATAGAGATCGGCATCGGCGCGGATCAGCGTCTCCGGAAACGGCGCGGGCCGCACCAGCATGAACCAGTGCCAGTAGGCGCGGGCGAAATCGAACGAGGTTTTCTCGTACATCGCGAGCGTCGGGGCGACGTCCAGCGTGACGAGGCGCTCGACGGCGTCGGGGTGATCCAGCGCCATGCGCGCAGCGACGCGACCGCCGCGGTCGTGGCCGATCACGGCAAACGAGTCGAAACCGTGCGCGCGCATCAGTTCAACCTGATCGAGCGCCATGCGGCGTTTTGCGTAGTTCGCGTGATCTGGCGTGCCTTGCGGCTTGCCGCTGTCGCCGTAGCCGCGCAGGTCGGCGGCGACGACGGTGAAGTGCTCGGCGAGCACTGGCGCGACCTTGTGCCAGATCGCGTGCGTCTGCGGGTGACCGTGCAACAGCAGCAGGGCGGGGCCGCGTCCGCCCTTGATCGCGTGAATCGGGATGCCGTCGGTATGGATCGACGCATCGGTGAAACCTTCGAACATCGTTGTCTCCTGAAGTTGAATCGAGTCTAATTGATGCCTTGTGAGATTGGGTTTCCGTGAAAGCATTCCGGTCGTAACTTGTGGGAACGAATCGCGGCAAGTATGGGAGAGAGGGCGGATGGACGGGTTTTCGGATCTGAATCTTTTCGCGCTGGTCGCGCGGCATCGCAATCTGGCTGCGGCGGCGCGCGAGATCGGCGTGACGCCGCCGGCCGTCAGCAAGCGTCTTGCGCAACTGGAGCGGCGGCTCGGTGTGCGGCTGATGAACCGCACCACGCGGCGCTTGAGTCTGACAGCGGAAGGTGAGTTGTATCTGGCGAACGGGTCGCGGATTCTGGGTGAATTGCAGGAACTGGAGCAACTGGTGACGCGCAGCCGCGCTGAGCCGACGGGCTTGCTGAGGGTGAATGCTTCATTCGGATTTGGTCGGGCGCGGATAGCGCCGGCGATTTCCGATTTCGTTGCACAGTTTCCCGCAATGAAAATTCAGCTTCATCTGACCGACCGGCCGTTGAGTCTGCAGGAAGAAGGCTTCGATCTTGGGATCCGTTTTGGCGAAGTGCCCGATGCGCGGGTCAATGCGCGCTTGCTGATGAAGAACCGGCGCGTTGTGTGCGCTTCGCCGGAGTATGTGGCGCGGCATGGCAAGCCGACCTTGCCGCATGATCTGACGCGGCACGCGTGCATCGTGTTGCGGGAGAACGATTCCGCGTACGGCACGTGGCATTTCTCGCGCGGCAAGCGCGTAGAGACAGTGAAGGTGGACGGGCCGTTGGCCAGCAATGATGGCAGTGCCGTGTTGTGGTGGGCGCTTCAGGGGCGCGGGATTGTCGTGCGGTCGGAGTGGGAGATCAACGCGTATCTGGCGCGCGGCGAACTTGTGCCGCTGCTGGACGACTGGGCGTTGCCGAGTGGCGATATTCACGCGATCTATCTGGAGCGCAATCAGCTTTCTGTGAAGCTGAGGACGTTTGTCGATTTTCTCGGGGAATACTTGCGGAAAGGAACAACCGATGGTGTGCCGTGAGCCAACGGCAAGCAAGCCGTTGACTTCGGCATTTCCCGGCGCGGGTGCGCACGCATAAAAAAGCCCGTCTCTCGTACGGGCTTTTTCTATGTGTGGTCATCGTCGATGGATTAGTCGAGCAGGAAGAAGACGACGGCCAGCGCAGCGGATATGAGCAAAGACAGGGCGAACATCGTGCCGACCATTGCGGTCATTTTCGATCGCAGTTCGTTGGTTCCGCCGAGGGGATCATAGGTGACGACATCGGCTACGTCTCTTGCGAGCAGGGTGCTGTATGTCGTTTGGGGATGAGCGCGCCTGTTCAGGCGTGCGATATCGATCAATGAAAACGGGCTCATGGCCTACCTCTGTCAAAGTGAATTTCGAGACAGAAATCAGGATAAGCAGGAGCCTCGATGCCACGAATCGGACGAGTCCTGGACCGGATGCGACGGCGTGTCGCGGGCCCTGTCCAGTCCGGAGTGAAGCGTATAAGGCGCGAAAGCCGACACACCGTTTGCCACCTGGGCGGCCTGAACCGAACTGGTAAGGTGTGCTGTGACGCGGGAGTTTGGAGTGGGTGATGCGCCTTTAAAGAGCGCTGGCAGCGGGCATTAAGAAGATCGATGCCGCGAACAGGACGGGGCCGTCGGGGGCCCGCAGGCAATAACAAGAACTGGCGGTGTTAGCCCGCTTTCTTTTGCCTACTTTTCTTTGCGGCGGCAAAGAAAAGTAGGTGCCGCCCCGCACAGGGGCAACCCTAGCAGACCACTAACAAACCGCGGATGCCCCAAAAAAAACCAAAACCGCAAAAACCAAAAACCTTCACCCCAGATCACCCACCTCAACAGACTGAAAAACAGCTTCCCGATACCCCAACCTCACCGACAACGCCGCCCCAGCATCCTTAAGCAGCGCAACGTAATGCAACTTGGTATCAGCCCCACATCGCATGGTTGGAAACGAAACCGACAACCCGGCGATCACCCGCCCAAACCGGTCAAAAACAGGCACAGCAAGACACCGCAAGCCTTCTTCCTGCTCCTCGATATCTTCGCCATAACCCTGCGCCCGCACTTGCGGCAAGATGCTCATCACCGCATCGGCAGATGCGAGCGTTTTCGCCGTCGACTTGCGAAACTCGATATGCGACAAGACCTCGCGCGCCTCAGCGGGATCCATGTAAGCGAGCAACACCTTGCCGATCGCCGTGCTATGCAGCGGATTGCGTCGCCCGATCCGCGACTGCATCCTCAGCCCATAATCGGCGTCGATCTTGTGGATGTAGATAATCGCGTCTTCGTCGAACGTGCCAAGATGCACGGCCTCACGCGTCACGCTGCCGATCCGCCGCATCTCGATGTCGGCCTCACGCACGAGATCGACGCTCTCCAGCGCCTTCGCGCCAAGTTCGAACAGGCGGATCGTCAGCCGGTAACGCTCGGTCTCGACTTCCTGCGTCACATAGCCCAGCGCCTTGAGCGTTTGCAACATGCGATGCACGGTCGTCTTCGACAGCGACAGCCGCTGCGACAACTCGCTGATGCCGATCTGCCCGCTATCGCCGATCGCACCGAGAATCGCGAACACGCGCGCGACGGACGATAACGATTCGCCCTTGTCGGCGGCATCCGCTTCAGGTGCGAGCGGTGCTGCCGCACGCTTACGCGCCGCAGCGGGCGCGGTCTTGAGTTTGTCGATGGCTGTCATGGGTTTCTTCACAGCGGGTTTCGTCACAACGGTCTTTCCAGAGCACAAACAAGGGCTGATCGTCGGAATATACCGCGTGCGCCGTGCAATTCACATCAAATCGCGTCATCGCGCGAGCCAGCCGCCGTCGACTGCGAGCGTATGACCGTGCACATAATCCGACGCGGGCGAAGCGAGAAACACCACGGGCCCCGCCAGATCGTCAGGTGTGCCCCAACGTCCCGCCGGAATGCGCGCGAGAATCTCGCTGTTGCGCTGCTCGTCGTCGCGCAGCGCCGCCGTGTTCGAGGTTGCCATGTAGCCCGGCGCAATCGCGTTCACGTTGATGCCGCGCGCCGGCCATTCGTTGGCAAGCAGACGCGTGAGGCCGAGCATGCCGCTTTTCGACGACGTGTACGACGCCACGCGTATGCCGCCCTGAAACGACAGCATCGACGCCACGTTGATGATCTTGCCGCGCTTCTCTGTTTCGACGAAATGACGCGCTACGGCCTGCGCCAGAAAGAACGCGCTTTTCAGGTTCACGTTCATCACATCGTCCCAGTCATCTTCGGTGAAGGCGAGTGCGTCTGCGCGCCGGATGATGCCCGCGTTGTTCACCAGCACGTCGATGCGCCCGCACGCTTCGAGCGCGGAACGCACGATGTCGTCGCTGCAGCGCGTGTTCGACAGATCGGCGCTGACGCCGACGTAGCGTCGGCCCAGCGCGTTCACATGCTGCGCGGTGTCGCTATCGTCCGAGCGGCTCACGCCGACGATGTCGCAGCCCGCCGCGGCGAGCGCGCGCGCCATGCCCGCGCCAAGGCCCGTGTTGCTGCCCGTGACGAGTGCGACCTTGCCTGTCAGATCGAAAGAAGTCATGCGCTGTTCCCGTTCGATGAAAGCACGCGTCGTTAGCGCAGATCGCGCACGGCGAGATGGTCCATGTCGCTGAACACCTGGTTCTCGCCGACCATGCCCCAGATGAACGTATAAGCCCGTGTGCCGACGCCCGAGTGAATCGACCAGCTCGGCGAAATCACCGCCTGCTCGTTGTGCACGAGGATATGGCGCGTCTCCTGCGGCTCGCCGAGCATGTGGAACACGGCGGCATCGTCGGCGACGTTGAAGTAGAAATACACCTCCATGCGCCGCTCGTGCGTGTGACACGGCATCGTGTTCCACAAGCTGCCTGGGTCGAGCTTCGTCATGCCCATCGACAGCTGGCAAGTAGGCAGCACTTCGGGAACGATGAACTTGTAGATCGTGCGGCGGTTGCTGGTGGCGGGATCGCCGAGCGTTTGCGGCGAGGCTTCGGCGAGCGTGATGGTGCGCGTCGGATACGTGGCCTGCGCGGGCGCGCAGTTCAGATAGAACTTTGCCGGATGCGCAGGATCGTCGCTGCCGAAAGTCAGCGATTGCGTCCCCTTGCCGACATAGATCGCTTCCTCGTTGCGCACGATAAAGCGCTTGCCGTCGGCCTCGACCCAGCCGTTGCCGCCGATGTTGATCGCGCCCAGTTCGCGCCGCTCCAGCAGATAGCTGACGCCGATCGTCTTGCCGAGCGAGCCGGGCACTTCGACGGCACGCGTCTGCGGAAACGCGCCGCCGACGATGATCCGGTCGATATGGCTATATGTGAGCGCGAGCGTATCCGGCTCGAAAACCTTTTCCACCAGAAACTCTTTTCTGAGGCCGGCCGTGTCGAGCGTGTTTGCGTAGTCACTGTTGATGCTCTGTCTGACTTCCATGTCTCCTCCGCGTGGGCCGCGCGCTGAACGCCGCGTCCGGGTTGGTTTTGCGCGCAGTCTAGCATGATCGGAACGCTGGTCCGAAATAAAGAAAACGTCAAATCATCGTATTCCCGGAGCGTTTTTGTGATAGCAGGGTAAACGATTAATCTCGATGCTAACAAAATCGGAACAACGTTCCTTTGACGATGATATAGTCCGCGAACAGGCGAAGGAAGCCGGACCATACCGGCTCGTTACGCCGTTCCCATCACCGGCCTGGCGTCGTATGGAGGAGACATGAAACTGAAGAAGGCAATCGACCGCGTACCGGGCGGTCTCATGCTGATACCGCTGTTGCTCGGCGCCTGCGTGCATTCGTTCGCGCCTGATGCCGGCAAATACTTTGGCTCGTTCACCAACGGGCTGATCACCGGCACTGTGCCGATTCTCGCCGTGTGGTTCTTCTGCATGGGCGCCACCATCGATCTGCGCGCCACGGGCACCGTGCTGCGCAAGTCGGGCACGCTGCTCGTCACGAAGATGCTGGTGGCGTGGCTCGCGACCGTCATCGCGTCGTCGCTGCTGCCTATCGACGGCATCAAGACAGGGCTGTTCGCCGGACTCTCGGTGCTGGCCATCACGACCTCGATGGACATGACCAACGGCGGCCTCTACGCCGCTGTGATGCAGCAGTACGGCAGCAAGGAAGAGGCGGGCGCGTTCGTGCTGATGTCGATCGAGTCGGGGCCGCTCGTCAGCATGAGCATTCTGGGCGCGACGGGCGTCGCGTTCTTCGAGCCGCGTCTGTTTGTCGGCGCGGTGCTGCCGTTCCTCGTGGGCTTTACGCTCGGCAATCTGGATAGCGCGCTGCGCGAACTGTTCGGCCGCTGCGTGGTGCCGCTGCTTCCGTTCTTCGGCTTTGCGCTCGGCAACGGCATCGATCTGAACGTGATCATCAAGAGCGGCATTCCGGGCGTGCTGCTTGGCCTTGCCGTGATCGTCATCACGGGCATTCCGCTGATTCTCGCCGACCGCGGGATCGCGGGCGGCAATGGCGCGGCGGGGCTGGCGGCTTCATCGACAGCGGGCGCGGCCGTGGCGAATCCGTCGATCATCGGCGAGATGATTCCGCGCTTCAAACCGATGGTTCCGGCCGCAACGGCGATGGTCGCGACGGCCTGTCTTGTGACGGCGATTCTCGTGCCGATTCTGGTGGCAATGTGGTCGCGGCGTGCGCGCATCAAGGCTGGTTTGAGCGAGCGCCTGGAACCGGACGACGGGCCGTTACCTCAACCGCTCGGCGCACACGAATAGCATTCGAATAGCACTCGAACTACGCATAACCAGACACGCACCAAAAGAAAAACGGCGCGAACCGGCGACTCAATCGAGCCGGTTCGCGCCGTTGCCGTTTTCAGCGCGTGGCGAAGCCGTTCAGGTTGTCATGCGCGGCTCGCTGCATGCGGCCTGCCGACCGCGAGATAGTGCAGCAGTGCGATCACGGGGAAAGCCGTCGCGACGCTCGCCACCAGGGTCCAGCCGCCATGCTCGTACAACGGGCTGGCCAGTGCCGATCCGATTGCGCCGCCGACAAAAATGCTCGTCATATAGAGCGCATTCAGCCGGTTGCGGCTCGCGGCATGCAGCGCGTAGATTTCGCGCTGGCCGAGCACCATGTTCATCTGCACCGCGAAGTCGAGCACCACGCCCGTCGCGACCAGTCCGCCGACGCCGAACGCGGGATGGATCAGCCCAGGCGTGTAGGCAAGCGCGCCGACCACCAGCGCGATCAGCGTCGCACGCACCGTGTGGCCCGCGTCCGCGAGACGGCCTGCAACGGGCGCCGAGGTTGCACCAATAGCGCCGACCAGCGCGAATATGCCGATGGCCGTCTGCGACAGACCGTAGTGACGCGTCAGTTCGATGGGTACGGCAGTCCAGAACAGGCTGAACGAACCGAACATCAGCCCTTGATACAGCGCGCGATGACGCAGCGTGGGCATCGTGCGCACCAGATGACCGAGCGAAGCGATCAGTTGCGGATAGGTGGCCTGATGCGATGGTTGTCGCGTCGGAATGGTCAGCGCGAGCACGATCGTGACAAACGCCATCAGCACGGCGGCTGCGCCGAACACGACGCGCCAGCCGAAATGACCCGCAACGATGCTCGAAATCGGCCGCGACAGCAGAATGCCGAGCAGCAGTCCGCTCATGATGGTGCCGACCACGCGTCCGCGTGTTTCATCGGGCGCGAGATGCGCGGCGAGAGGAATCAGGATCTGCACGGCAACGGAACTGAAGCCGATCATCAGCGAGACGGCGAGGAACGTGCCGGGTGCGTGCACGAAGGGCGCAATCGCGAGACTCACGATCGACACCAGCGCCGTCGTGATCATCAGCTTGCGGTTTTCGAGCAGGTCGCCGAGCGGCACCAGAAAGAACAGGCCGAGCGCATAGCCGATCTGCGTGAGCGAGACGATCAGGCTCGCCGTGCCGCTCGACATGTGAATCGACGGCGCGATCAGTTCGGTGATCGGCTGCGCGTAGTAGAGGTTGGCGACAATCGCGCCGCAACTGAACGCGAACAGCGCGATCAGCCCGCGCGTGAGTCCCGCGGCTGATTCGCTGCGCGCGAGCGTCGAAGAACTGCTGGTCATGCTGACTCCTTTCCCTGTAGCAAACGGCTGGGTATGACTTGAATGCGGGTGGTGCTTTCGCTGCGCGCGGCTGATGTGCCAGCTGACTTTCCAACTAAAGTGCCAGCGGACGCGCCGCGCGGCCGGCAACGCCTTGCAGCATAGCGAATTGCAGCAAACGGTGCCCGCGGCGTGCAAAACGGACAGGCGAAGGTTAGCGGTTGTGTGGCCCGATTTGAATGGGTACGCGCCGCAAACGTCCGTTGCGTGGAGCGCAACTGGCGGCGCGGGCATAATCGCCGCCATGGACAAACTGCTTGCGTTGAACACATTGCTCGAAGTCGCCGATGCGGGCGGTTTCGCCAGGGCGGCGCAGCGTCTGGGCGTGGCGACTTCGTCGGTGACGCGCCTGATGGATGCGCTCGAAGCGTCGCTGGGCACGGCCTTGCTCACGCGCACACCGCGCAAGGTCAGTCTGACGGATTCGGGTACGGCCTACGTCGAGCAGATATCGAAAGTGCTCGACGATCTCGCTGAAGCCGACGAAAGCATTCTCGACAGCGGCGCGTCGCCCGTGGGCGCGCTGCGCATCACGGTGCCTTCCGTGTATAACCGCATGCAGCTTGCGCCGCATCTCGCGGCGTTTCTCGCCGAGTATCCACGCATCGCGCTCGATGTCGTGGTCGCCGATCATTTCGCGGACCTTGCGCTCGATCGCATCGACGTGGCCGTGCGGATCGGTTTGCTGTCGCACGATCCGAATCTGGTCGTGAAGAAGCTGGCCGACAATCCGCGCTATGTCGTGGCGAGTCGCGATTATCTGCAACGTGCGGGCACGCCGCCGACGCCCGCTGCGCTCGCCGGACACGAGTGCCTGCGCATTGCCTACGGCGGCAGTTATCGCGCGCGTCAGGTGTGGACGTTTAGCCGTGGCGGGGAGCACGAACGCGTCGATGTGCGCGGGCGGCTCATTTCGAACAGTCTGGAGATGCTGCTCGAAGCCGTGCTCGCCGGACAAGGGCTGGCGTTGCTGCCCGACTGGCTGGTCAATCAGGAAATCAGCGCAGGGCGCCTGATGCGCCTGTTCGCGGATTGCCACGTGACCCCGCAAAACGGTGCAGCTGTCGTCTATGCAGCGTATCTGCCTAATCGAAGGCACTCGAGCAAGGTGAAGGCGTTGTTGCGGTTTCTCGAAGTGCGCGTGGGCGGCGCGTTAGAAAACGCCGCGGAAAGCACGCCAGATAGCGCGCACTGAGCGGCCATCAAGCGGCCATTCAGCGGCGCAGTTTTCAGACTCTCTTCGCATTCTTCCCGATCACGGCGATGTGATCGCGCTTTCGCACGCCCGAAATCTACGCTTGACACCGCCGTCGATCCGTTCGACCATGTGTCCACAATACGATTTACAAGTCCATAATATGGACGAAATCCTCGGAGACACAATGACAGCCCCATCGAACGGCGTCGACGCGATGACGCCTTACCAGCTTCCCAATCCGCCCGAAGCCCTGCGCGAAATCGTGGTCGAATCCGCGATTCCGCAGGACGAGCGCGTGTGGGTTCCGCAGGCAGACAACGTCTGGTTCAGGCCGCTGTGCCTGAACGTGTCGAGCGGCTACTGGATGAACCTGCTGCGCGTGCGTAAGTCGGGAGTGCTGAGCCGCCATCGTCATCCACAGGCCGTGCACGGCATGGTGCTCAAAGGCCGCTGGCGCTATCTGGAGCACGACTGGATCGCCACGGAAGGCAGCTACGTGTTCGAGCCGCCGGGCGAGACGCACACGCTCTACGTGCCCGAAGACGTCGAAGAGATGATCACCTACTTCCAGGTCAACGGCGTCATGTACTACTGCGACCCGCACGGCAACTACACCGGCTACGAAGACGTGTTCACCAAGCTCGACATGTGCCGTGCGCACTACGAGCGCGTCGGCCTCGGCGCGGACTACGTCGACCAGTTCGTGAGGTGAGGGGTGAACGGGCCTTTCGAATTGCGGCGCGCGACGTATGACTTCACGGGCGCGGTAGCCGTCGTGACAGGTGGCGCGCGCGGCATCGGCGCGGAGATCGCACAGCGGTTGGCGCAGAGCGGTGCATCGGTTGCCGTGTGGGATCGCGATACGGATGCTTCGTTTGCCGACTATCCAGGCATCGCATGTTTTGCCGTCGATATCGTCGACATCGCATCCGTCGAGCGCGCTGCGCAGGCAACGCTCGAACGCTTCGGCGGCGTCAATGTGCTGGTCAACAATGCGGGCTATGCCGGGCCAACCATGCCGCTCGATGAGTACGATCCCGCCGAATGGTCGCGCATCGTCGATGTGAATCTCAAGGGCACCTTCAATGTGTGCCGCCAGCTCGTGCCTTCGCTGCGCCGCGCGCGCGATGCGCGCATCGTCAATATCGCTTCGCTCGCGGGCAAGGAAGGCACGCCGAATGCATCGGCGTACAGCGCCGCGAAGGCGGGCGTGCTGACGTTGACCAAATCGCTCGGCAAGGAACTCGCGCAAGGCAGCGTGCTCGTCAACGCGATTGCACCCGCTGCCGTGCGCACGTCGTTGCTCGAACAGATGTCGCCCGCGCACGTGCAGACCATGATCGACAAAAGCCCGATGAAGCGCCTCGGCGAACCCGACGAAGTCGCAGAACTGACGCTGTGGCTGTGCTCATCGTCGTGCACGTTCAGCACGGGCGCGGTGTTCGATCTGTCGGGAGGACGCGCGACTTA
This sequence comes from Paraburkholderia sp. C35, assembly GCF_003121405.1. GTDB lineage: Bacteria > Pseudomonadota > Gammaproteobacteria > Burkholderiales > Burkholderiaceae > Paraburkholderia. The sequence goes on from NZ_QBUY01000032.1 coordinate 53,976, forward strand.
CTGATTGACGGCAGTGCCATTCACGCAACAACTTCCATAAAGACTCGCAAGAGCAACGGAGGAGACACACATGCAAGCCAAATCACCGCGCCTCAGGCGCATTCAATGGATCGCGCTAACGTTTCTGACGCTGGCGGGCATCGTCAATTATCTGGACCGCAGCACGCTGTCTATCGCCAATCATTCGGTGAGCGGCGAGTTGGGTCTGTCGGCATCGCAGATGGGGTTGCTGTTGTCGGCCTTTTCGTTTGCGTATGCGTTCTCGCAGCTTCCCGTCGGCGCGATGCTCGACCGTTTCGGCGCGCGCGTGATGCTTGGCCTGGGCATGTTCGTATGGTCGTGCGCGCAGTTGTGCGGTGGCCTCGTGCATACGTTGCCGCAATTTCTGGCGGCGCGCATTGCGCTCGGTATCGGTGAAGCGCCGCAATTTCCGGCGGGCGCGAAAGTCGTCAGCGAATGGTATGCGCTGCGCGAACGTGGTCGTCCGACTGGCATCTTCACCACGTCATCGACGATCGGACCGGCACTCGCACCGCCCATTCTCACCGTGCTGCTGCTGTCGTTCGGCTGGCGCTGGATGTTCGTCGTGATGGGCGTGCTCGGCATTGCGGTAGCGATTGGTTGGTATCTGATCTATCGCAACCGCGGCGACATCGCGCTCGAACCCGACGAAGTCAGGCACCTGACGGAAGAAGAGCCGCTCGCGCGCGCCGAACGCAAGATGACGTTTGCCGAATGGCGCGGCCTGTTCGGCTCGGCTACGACATGGGGCATGATCTTCGGCTTCATGGGCGTGATCTATATGGTGTGGCTGTACCTCACGTGGCTGCCCGCGTATCTCGAACACGAACGCCATCTGACCATTGCGAAGACGGGTTGGGTCGTGTCGATTCCGTACATCTTCGGCACGCTCGGCATGCTGTCGAGCGGCTTTGTCGCCGATGGCCTGATGGCGCGCGGCGTGGCGCCGATCCGCAGCCGCAAATGGCCGATCTGCTGTGGCCTGATCGGCGCGGCGCTGTTCACCGTGCCCGCTGCGTTCACGCCGACGCTGACGCTTGCCATCGTGTATCTGTCGCTGGCGATGTACTTCGTCAACCTCGCGAGCGGCGCCGCATGGGCGCTCGTCAGCGTGGCCGCGCCGCGACATCTGGTGGCGTCGCTGGGCAGCATCCAGAACTTCGGCGGCTATTTCGGCGGCTCGTTTGCGCCGTTCATCACGGGCGTGGTGGTGGATCGCACGCATTCTTTCGTCAACGCGTTTCTGATCAGCGCGGGCGTCGCGTTCGCGGCGGCGCTGGTGTACATGTTCGTCGTGCGCGTGCCGATTGCCGAACGCGCCGAGCAGAATGCGACGCCGGAAACCCGCATGACTCACTCCTGAACTTCACACATCGACATGACGTTTCAACACGATCTCTTTGCAGGCAAGACGGCCGTCGTCACGGGCGGCACGCAAGGCATCGGCGCGGGCATCGCGCGGCAACTCGCGACGCTCGGCGCGCGTGTGATCGCCGCCGGTCTTGCGCCGACCGACGAACAACGCAGCGCGCTCGCCGCTGACGGCATCGAAACCGCGCCGCTGGATGTCGCATCGAAAGCGGACGTCGACGCGTTGTTCGCGTCGCTGCCTTCGCTCGACATGCTGGTCAACTGCGCGGGCGTGATCCGCCGTGGCGACGAACTCGACCCGGAAGTGTTCGCGCAGGTGCTCGACATCAACCTGACGGGCACCATGCGCGTGTGTGCGGCGGCGCGGCCGCTGTTGAGCGTGCGCGGCGGTGCCATCGTCAATACGGCTTCGATGCTGAGCTTTTTCGGCGGCGGGCTGGTGCCGGGTTACAGCGCGAGCAAGGGCGGCGTCGCGCAACTGACGAAATCGCTGGCGATTGCATATGCAGCGGATCGCATTCGTGTGAACGCGGTCGCGCCTGGCTGGATTGCGACACCATTGACGCAGGCCTTGCAGCAGAACGACGAACGCTCGAAGGCAATTCTGGATCGCACGCCGTTGGGCCGCTGGGGTTCGCCCGACGATATCGGTCCCGCCGTCGCGTTTCTGTGCTCGCCGGGCGCGTCGTTCATTACGGGAACGGTGCTGCCTGTCGATGGCGGTTATCTGGTCGCGTAAGGGCATGGCGCGGCGCCTCGCTATAATCGCGTCGCCTTGTCCCGCACCTTGAACGCTCATCAAACGACCATGCCGACACCCGCCGCCGATGCACTCGACGCCGCCCGCGCCACAGGCACCGCAGCTTTTTCGAAGTTCATGTCGGTGCTGCAGCTGATCGCTGACGCGAAGGATGCGCCGAGCGTGCCGCAACTCGCGGCGGCCAGCGGCTTTCCGCGTCCGACGGTGTATCGGATCGTCGGTGCGCTAATTGCCGAAGGGCTGGTGGTCGAGAGTCTGCGCGGCGGCACGTTCGAACTCGGACCGCGCCTGTTGACGCTCGCGAGCCGTAGCTGGGAGCGCTCGGACGTGCGCGTCGCGGCAGCGGACGCGTTGCAGACGTTGCGCGACGCCACGCAGGAAACGGTGGACCTCGCCGTGCGCAGCGGCAGCGAAATGGTCTACATCGAAAAGCTGGAAAGTCCGCACGCGGTGCGCATGGCGTCGCGTATCGGCACACGCGTGACCTTGTATTCGAGTTCGGTCGGCAAGGCGTATCTCGCCGCACTCGACGACACCGCGCGCGACGGGCTGCTGGAAGGCGTGACGCTCGCGCGCTTCACGCCCAACACGATCGTCGAGCCAGACGCGCTGCGCGCCGAACTCGAGGAGACGCGTGCACGCGGCTATGCGGAAGACCGCGAAGAAAACGAAGCGCAGATCTTCTGCTATGGCTGCGCGATTCGCGGTGCCGACGGCTTGCCGATCGCGTGCATCAGCGTGAGCATTCCGCTGTTCCGGCGCAGCGATACGCCACTCGAAACATACGTCGAGCCGCTGCGCGCCGCGTGTGCGGCGATTGCCGAACGGCTCGGGCCTGCGCGCTCGGCGAACTGAGCTGCTCCCAGCGCCTCAGAACCCACTGACACCGTGCGTTTTCAATGCATGCGGTCCATGCGTCAACTGCTCCTTGAGAAACTCGACGCACACGCGAATCTTCGCGGACGATGATGCGCGCGCCGACGTCACCGCCCATACATCGGCGGGTTGCTGGTGTTGGGGCAGCACGCGCACCAATGCACCTGATTCGAGATTCGACGCGACATCCCAGATCGCCGCCATGATCACGCCATAACCATCGAGTGCCCAACGCTGCACGATGTCGCTGTGATTCGACGCCAGCGGCCCGGTCACTTTCACCGCCTGCTCGCCGTCGGGTCCGCTCAGGCGCCACACGCCGAAACGCTGGTCTCTGTCGCGGAACAGCAGGCAGTCGTGCTGCGCGAGATCGGCGGGCGCGCGCGGCATGCCCGCGCGCTTCAGATACGCGGGCGACGCGCACAGAATGCGCGCGCTATCAGTGATCTTGTGGGCGATCAGATGCGGCTCCTGCACTTCGCCGACGCGTATGTCGATATCGAAGTTCTCACCGACCAGATCGACACGCCGGTCGAGCAGTTCGAGCCAGATTTCAAGCGACGGATAACGCTGTCTCAGCAGCGAAAGAATCGGCGAGACATGGTCATGACCGAGACGCAGGCTCGCGCTGATGCGCAACAGCCCGCTCGGATCGCGCTTGCGTTCTGCGAATGCGTCGGACATGCCTTGCACGTCGTCGAGGATTTTCTGTGCCCACTGGAACGCGGCTTCGCCTTCGCCCGTCACGCTGACGCGGCGCGTGGTGCGCGAAAACAGCTTCACGCCGAGGCTTTTCTCGAGCATTGCGATGCGCTTGCTCACGTGGGAAGGCGAGATGCCCATTTCCGCCGAAGCGATGATGAAGCTGGCGCGGCGCGCCACGGTGCAGAACAACTGCAGGTCGCGCAGGAAGCCGTCATTATTGGCTATTAGCGCATGATGATTTTCCATCTGGCTGCATTGTGTTGGTGATTGGCAAGAGTAATCTAATCGCAATTCTTCCAGCCGTCCAATCCCTGGGCGGCTTATCACCGAAAAATCATGAGACAACTGCAGCTTGCCGTCGCCGGCGCGGGCATCATCGGCCGCCGCCACATCGAACTCATCCAGCAGAATCCGCGTTGCAAGCTTGCCGCGATCATCGATCCTGGCCCCGCTGCCAGCGAGATTGCTCATCGGGTCGAGGTGCCGCTCTATCCGTCGCTTGCGGCGCTCTTTGCCGCGGTGCGTCCCGACGGCGTCGTGCTCGCGACGCCGAACCAGTTGCACGTCGATCAGGCGGTGGCATGCATCGCCGCGGGGACGGCCGCGCTGATCGAGAAGCCGGTCGCGCATACGCTCGATGAAGGCGAACGCCTGCGCGTAGCGGCTGATGGGGCAAGCGTGCCGCTGCTCGTCGGCCATCATCGCGCGCATAGCCCGATTCTCGCGAAAGCGCGCGAGATCATCGGCGAAGGACGGATCGGCAGGATTGTCGGCGTGATGGGCAGTGCGACCTTCTTCAAGCCCGATGACTATTTCGAAGCGGCGCAATGGCGGCGCGAACCGGGCGGTGGACCGATCCTGATCAACATGATTCACGAGATCGGCAACCTGCGTTCGCTGTGCGGCGAGATCGTCGCGGTGCAGGCGTTTGCGTCGAATGCGGCACGCGGGTTTGCTGTAGAAGATACGGTGTCGGTGAATCTGCGCTTCGAGAATGGCGCGCTCGGCACGTTTCTGTTGTCCGATACGGCAGCCTGCGCGCGAAGCTGGGAGCAGACCTCGCGAGAGAACACGAGTTACGCATCGTACGGCGATGAAGATTGCTATGTGATCGCCGGCGATATGGGTTCGCTGTCGGTGCCGACCATGCGCCTGAAAACGTACGCACGCAAGGAAGACCGCTCGTGGTGGAAGCCTTTCGACACAACGGTGGCGCACGTCGAACGCACCGACCCGCTCGAACGGCAACTGGAACACTTCTGCGATGTGATCGAAGGCCGCGCGCAACCGCTCGTCACCGTGCGTGACGGTCTGCAGAATCTGAGAGTGGTCGAAGCGATTGCCGAATCGGCGCGCACGGGCTCGATCGTCGATACGCGAATGAACGCTGCACGTTAGCCACGCTTTCGTCAGACATGGAGAGCTTCGTTGCTTCGTGGCAGGTACGCGGCTTGCTCAAGTGGAGGGACGTGGCCGCGCATCAGCCTCGGACCATAACTCAAGCAACGGAGGTCAGATCATGCTGTATTACGCTGTGGTTTTCTTTGTCATTGCGCTCATCGCTGCTGTGTTTGGCTTCGGCGGGATTGCTGCAGGCGCGGCGAGCATCGCGAAGATTCTGTTCTTCCTGTTCCTTGTCATCTTCATCGTGACGTTGCTGATGGGCGTCGTGCGGCGCTGAAGCGTCTGAGGCGAGGGCGAGGCGCAATGTCCGACAGTACTGCGCCTTGTCCGTCGCACTCCTGTTGTTTTGCATGAGTACTTTGGCGTGGATGCAACGTCCGCGCTTCATGTCTTCGCCGCTTGCGAAGTCAAAAGTGTTTTCCCATTCAGACACTAATGCGGCACTTCGTGCTGCGATGCGCCTGTTCAAAGGCCAATCGGTTCGATTTCGCGAATCAGCCCTGAAATAAGCCCTTTTCTACCGTTTTGGAATTGGCATAAGCCTGGGCATAATGCGATAGGTACATGGCGGTTGAAAGAGGGACGGTTAAGCGTGTCTTTTTTACCGACGACATTGCATTAAAGAACTGGTCCCTTCCTCACTTGCGGCTGCGGCCTGCACTCCAATCCAGTCTCGTGACCCGCGCTTTGCGCGGTGCGCTCCGTTTTTGTTTTGTCCGCGCGAACGCGTGTCGGCCACGATGTGGCCCGTTTTAGGAATCAACTGATGAAACCGGCAAAGAATACGTTCTGGTCCCGATACGGTCGTTATGTATTGCTTGGTGTGACTGCGACGGCGTTCGCAGCACTCGTGACGTTTCTGCATCTGCGTCATGACCAGCAGCATAACGTGCAAGGATCGCCGGTGTTGACGGGCGTCGCGAGCGAGATGCGCAAGGACACGTCGGCGTGGACCCATCAGGAGCGCGATGCATCGGAGATGTTGCGCGATATTCGCGAACACAACGTGACGGCTGTGGGCGTGAGTCCGAATGCGATTCTCGTATCGACGGCTGACGGTGCGAAGTACTACGTCACTGATCACAACGGCGCATTCTCGAATGCACTGCTGCTGGGTGAAATGAAAGCGGACGTGCGTTCGCCATATCAACTGGTGTGGCTGCCGGACGCCGACATTCACACTGGCTCTGCACGCTGGATGAATGCATTCGACAAGACGCGCGACGCGATCAGCGTGTTGCTGCCGCTGCTGCTGATTGGTGGACTCGTGTGGTTCATGCGGCGTGAGATGACGAGTGGCGCGCGGCTGCTGGAAAAGACGCCTGCGCTTTCGTTCGAAGACGTGATTGGTGCCGGCGAAGCGAAAGCCGCGCTATCCGACATTCAGGCTTACCTGACTAATCCAAAGCAGTTCTCGGGGATGGGCGTGCGCGCACCGTGCGGCATTCTGATGACGGGCGGGCCGGGCGTCGGCAAGACGCGGCTTGCGCAGGCGCTTGCAGGCGAGTGCGGTGCGAACTTCATTTCGATCACGGGCAGCTATTTCAGTGCGAAGTACTACGGAGTCGGTATCCAGAAGGTCAAGCATCTGTTCGAACTGGCGCGCAAGAATGCGCCGACGGTGATTTTCATCGATGAAGCTGACGGTCTTTCGAAACGCACCGACACGGGTGGCGGTCCCGTCGAAGCCGAGAGCAATCGCATCATCAACCAGTTGCTGGCGGAGATGGATGGCTTCGAATCGAACGAAGGCGTGATCATCGTGGCGGCGACGAACCACCCGGACAATCTCGACGAAGCGTTGCGCCGTCCTGGGCGTTTCGATCGCACGGTGCAGGTGCGTTTGCCCGATCTCGAAGATCGCGCCGACATCATCCGTTTCTATGCGGACAGGCTGAAGTCGAAAGCCGACGATGTCGACTTCAATCAGCTTGCGCGACTGACGACGGGGCTGTCGCCTGCGACGCTCGCGATGGTGGTCAATCAGGCGGGTCTCGTCGCACGCAAGGCGGGTGAGAATACGGTGGCGGCCAGGCACTTCGTCGAGGCGATCAAGATTGCGCGTATTGGTGACGTGAATGGCGCCGAGCGCGCGTTGACGGAAGACGAGCGCACGCGCATTGCGGTGCACGAGGCAGGGCATGGGCTGGTTGCAGCGCTGCTGGGCACGGGCATTCTCGAAGAGGTGACGATTCTGCCGCGCGGTGGGGCGTTGGGTGTCGCTTTGATCACGAAGACGCAGGACAAGCATCTGTATCGTGAGACGGAAATGCGGAATGAAATCCAGGTGCTGCTGGGGGGCCGGAATGCTGAACTGCTGATGTTCTCGGAGGCATCGAGTGGTGCTGCGCAGGACTTGCAGGAGGCATCGCGGATCAGTCTGGATATGGTGTCGAAGTTTGGATTCAATGCAGATGGGGATCTGTTTAGCCTTGCGGCTTTGCCGGCTCAGTATGCGGGCTTGCAGATGAAGGGGGCGATTGAGCATGCGAATATTTTGCTCAAGGATCTGAATGATGCCTGTTTTATGTTGTTGCGTGAGAATCAGCCTGTTTTGCGGGCGATTGCTGATCAGTTGCTCGAGTCGGAGACTGTGGCGGGTGAGACGGTTTATCGGCTGATTCGTGAGCACAAGGCGGGGCGGGATGGGTTGCATTTGGCGGAGCAGCCGGAGGCTGCTTAAGGTTTTGGTTTTGGTTTTGTTTCTGACTTTGGTTTTGGTTTTTTGATGGCATTCGTGGGGTGTGCTTGTGCTTGTACTTGTGCTGGCATCCGCGTTTTGTTAGTGGTTCTTCATGCGTTGCCCCTGTGCGGGGCGGCACCTACTTTTCTTTGCAGCGGCAAAGAAAAGTAGGCAAAAGAAAGCCGCTGAACACCGCCAGCCCTTGTACTTGCCTGCGGGCCCCCAGCCGGTCCTATCCTTCACACGGCATCGATTCTCTTGATGCCCGCTGCCAGCGCTCTTTAAGAGCGCATCACCCTCTTCAAACACCCGCGTCTCATCGGGCCTTACCAGTTCGGCCCAGGCCGCCCAGGTGGCAAACGGTGTGTCGGCTATCGCGCCTTATACGCATCACTCCGGACTGAAAAGCAAAGGCGGTGTGTCTCGTAGGATCGCCGACGCGTAATGTGCGACAACCTACACACCGTTTGCCACCTGGGCTGCAGTGACGGGTCGCTGCCGCTCGCAGTACTACGGGTTCATGAAGCGGGTGAGGCGCCCTTAAAGAGCGCTGGCAGCGGGCATCGAGAAGGGCGATGCCGCGAACAGGACAGGGCTGTTGGGGGCCCGCAGGCAAGAACTAGATCTGGCGGTGTTAGCCCGCTTTCTTTTGCCTACTTTTCTTTGCGGCGGCAAAGAAAAGTAGGTGCCGCCCCGCACAGGGGCGACACTAGCAAACCACTAACAAAATGCGGATGCCCCAAAAAAAACACAAACAACGCATACCACCGCATAACCAGAACCACCCCGCCTTTAGTCCAATACCGCACACCCCACACGAACAAGTACCATCCCGATACACAAAGCCGCGCCAGCGAAAAGGAAACCCCATGACGCCATCCGAACGCCACGCGCAAGAAACCCGCGAACCCGTCCTCGACACCATCGACCGCGTATCGGAACTCTGCTTTGGCCTCTTCATGGCGTTGACATTCGTAGGCGCGGTGTCGGCCGTTACGGCAGGTGAGGACGCGGGCCGCAAGATGCTGTTCTCCGCATTAGGATGCAACATCGCATGGGGACTCGCCGATGCCGTGATGTTCCTCGTGCGCACATTGACGAACCGCGGCCGGCGCCTCACGCTCGCCGTGACGATCAAGCGCGAACAGGATGCAGCCATCGCCATACACGTACTGCGCGACGCTTTGCCCAAAGCGATGAAAAGCCTCGTCGCAGACGCAGAACTCGAACAGATTCGCGCGCGTCTCGCAGCATCGCAATTCGCGCCGGGTCACGCGCGTTTCGTGCGCGATGACTTCATCGGCGCAGCAGGCATCTTTCTGATCGTCGTGATATCGACCTTCCCGGTAGCGTTGCCGTTCGTCGTGTTCAAGAACGTCAGCACAGCACTGTTCGTCTCACGCGTGTTGACGCTCGTGATGCTCTTCAGTGCGGGCTTCGCGCTCGGGCGTTTCTCGGGCGCAGGTGGATTGAGAGCAGGTCTCTCGATGATGACCCTCGGCGTCGTGCTGACAATCGCAATCATCGCGCTAGGTGGATGACGCTGACACCGAAAGCCTATCGTCAGCAACAAGCAGGCACGCGATAACTGCTCTGCAATGCGACACGCATCATCGGATGCTTCACGGGGCCGCGCCAGTGCCCGTCACTACAGCGTTCAACGCTCGTTATGTTTTTTGCGCATGACCCTCATGCGGAATCGGCATTGGACGCCGTCGAGCCATTTCGCGACCATCGCGCACTCGCTCGACGGCAGCAGAACCATCGACGACACCTCTCGCGGTGCAGCTTGCGACAGCCGTCGCGCTTCGCCTTCGAATAACAAGGAAGACGGGAATCCACCTGCGCTCGCAGCAAGAGGGCAAAGGGATTTCGTGCTCTTGAGATATGAGGAAGACAATTGAATAGTGCAATTCAACGGCACATCGGCCCCTTCGCGCTGATGCTGACGGGACTCGGCTCGATCATCGGGTCGGGCTGGCTGTTCGGCGCCTGGAAGGCGGCCAAGATCGCGGGCCCGGCGGCGTTGTGCGCATGGGTGATCGGCGCAGTCGTCATTCTGGCGATTGCGCTCACTTACGCGGAACTCGGCGCGATGTTCCCCGAGTCGGGTGGCATGGTGCGCTACGCGCGCTACTCGCACGGCGCGCTGGTGGGCTTTATCAGCGCGTGGGCCAACTGGATTGCCATCGTATCGGTGATTCCGATCGAGGCGGAAGCGTCAATCCAGTACATGAGCACCTGGCCGTATGAATGGGCGCATAACCTGTTCATCAACGGCGAGCTGACCGTCCCAGGTTTATTGCTCTCCGCGGTGCTCGTGGTGATCTACTTCCTGCTGAACTACTGGGGCGTGAAAGTGTTCGCACGCGCCAATTCGGCCATCACGATCTTCAAGTTCATCATTCCCGGCCTGACGATTCTCGGTCTGATGATGAGCGGCTTCCACAAGGAAAACCTCGGCGACAGCTTTGGCGGAACGGGCGCGTTCGCGCCATACGGCTGGTCGGCGGTGCTGACGGCTGTGGCCACGAGCGGCATCGTGTTCGCGTTCAACGGTTTCCAGAGCCCGATCAACCTCGCGGGCGAAGCGCGCAATCCGGCGAAGAGCGTACCGTTCGCGGTGATCGGATCGATCCTGCTGGCGCTGGTGATTTACGTGCTGCTGCAGATCGCGTATCTCGGCGCAGTGAGTCCCGCCGATGTCGTGAAGGGCTGGAGCCAGTTCAACTTCAAGTCGCCGTTTGCGGAACTTGCGATCGCGCTGAACCTGAACTGGCTGGCGATCCTGCTGTACATCGACGCGTTCGTCAGCCCGAGCGGCACGGGCACGACCTATATGGCGACGACCACGCGCATGATCTACGCGATGGAGCGCAACAACACGATGCCCAAGATGTTCGGCAACGTGCACCCGCTGTATGGCGTGCCGCGTCCGGCGATGTGGTTCAACCTGTGCGTGTCGTTTATCTTCCTGTTCTTCTTCCGTGGCTGGAGTTCGCTGGCGGCGGTGATTTCGGTGGCGACCGTGATCTCGTATCTGACGGGGCCGATCAGCCTGATGGCGCTGCGTCGTGCGGCGACGGATCTCGAGCGTCCGCTGCGCATTGGCGGCATGAGCGTGATCGCGCCGTTCGCGTTCGTGTGCGCGTCGCTGATTTTGTACTGGGCGAAGTGGCCGCTGACGGGCGAAATCATTCTGCTGATGATCGTCGCGCTGCCGGTGTTCTTCTACTTCCAGGCGAAGTCGGGTTTTGGCGGCTTCAACCAGGATCTGAAGGCGGCGTGGTGGCTGGTGGCCTACTTGCCCGTGATGGCGATCCTGTCGCTGATCGGCAGCAAGCAGTTCGGTGGCATGGGTGTGTTGCCGTACGGCTGGGATATGGTGGTGGTGATCGTCTGCGCGCTGATTTTCTATTACTGGGGCGTGCATACGGGTTATCGCACCGAGTATCTGAACGAGCGTGAATCGCACGACGAGATTCTCGAAGGCATCGGCGCCTGATTGACGAACGGTCATCAAGACCGTCTGACCCACAAAAAAGCCCGCCAGATTCTGGCGGGCTTTTTTACGTGCGGGGCGCTGCGGATCAGGCGTTGCCGAACACGTAGTTGGTCATCGCCAGCGAGCGCTGGAACGTCCCGAGCGACTGGATCCCGAGCGTGTAATCGTCAGCCGCCGCACCCAGCGCGGCAAACACGGGCAACAGATGCTCATCGGTCGGATGCATGAACGCGGCATGCGGCGCCTGACGCCGGTAATCGAGCAGCGCGTCGATATCGCGATCGACAAGGCGCGCTTCGAACCAGTCGGTGAACTCGGTGACGCGCGGATCGGCATCTTCCGGCCGCGCCGAGAAATCGGCTTCACGCAGGTTATGCGTGATCTGCCCCGATCCGACGATCATCACGCCCTCGTCCTGCAGCGGACGGAGCGCGCGGCCAATGCGGAAGTGATGCGCGGGATCGAGCTTCGGCTGGATCGACAGTTGCGCGACCGGCACGTCGGCGTGCGGGAACATCAGCAGCATCGGCACCCACGCGCCGTGGTCGAGACCGTGCGGCTGCGTTGCTGTCGGAATGCCGTGTTCGCCGAGCAATTCGGAGGCGCGGCGCGCAACATCGGGCGCGCCCGGCGCCGGGTACTGGATCTCGTACAACTGGCGCGGAAAGCCGTAGAAATCGTGAATCGTCTCGGGTGCATCCGACGTACTGGCGACGGGCTGATGCGTCATCCAGTGGGCGGACAGCATCAGGATCGCTTTCGGACGCGGCACTTCGGCGGACAGCGAGGCGAATTCGGCGCGAGGCATCGAGGGATCGATCGGCAGCGTCGGCGCGCCGTGCGACAGGAAGAGGGAAGGCAAGCGGCTCATGGCGGTGCGGGCCGGATCAGGGCCGGAAAGGTTTCGTTGGAGTGAATATAAGGCCGCACTGCGGTTTGATAAACGGCTTGAAGAGGATTTGATTGTGTCGCGGCAGTTGGGAATCGGGTCCAATGAGCCGCGTGATGCAGCTGCAACGGTGTGATCCGACTACTTTACGACTGCGGCGTATTCAAACCTTGCCACGCAGGTGCCAGCGCCGGACCCAGCGCAAACAGATCGAGCACGCGCGCGACGGTATCGTCGACCATCTGATCGATTGTTTCCGGCCGGTTGTAGAACGCGGGTAACGGCGGAAAAATCACGCCGCCCATTTCGGTAACCGCCGTCATGTTGCGCAGATGCGCGAGATTGAAGGGCGTTTCGCGCACCATCAGCACGAGCCGCCGACGTTCCTTCAGCGTGACATCCGCGGCACGCGTGATCAGATTGTCCGAGAGACCATGCGCGATGCTCGCGAGCGTTTTCATCGAGCACGGCGCGACGATCATGCCGTCGGTCGCGAAAGAACCGGACGCGATGCTCGCGCCCACGTCGCGCACGGAATGGACGACATCCGCGAGCGGATGCACGTCTTCACGCGACAGTTCGAGTTCGTGCTGGATATTGAGCCATCCGGCGCTGGAAATCAGCAGATGGCTTTCGACGCCGCCCAGTTTGCGCAGCGTCTGGAGCAGCCGGATGCCGTAAATGGCACCCGTCGCTCCCGTGATGGCGATGATGAGACGACGAGGCGCCGCAACGCGTGTTTCCATGACGTGCGGCGCCGCGTTGCGTGACTCAGTAACGTCGCTTAAGCAGCGGCAAACAGCTGCTGCAGTTCACCCGACTGATACATCTCCATCATGATGTCCGAGCCGCCGACGAATTCGCCGTTGACGTACAGCTGCGGAATGGTCGGCCAGTTCGAGAATTCCTTGATGCCCTGGCGCACGGCGTCGTCTTCGAGGACGTTGACTGTCTTGAACTGATCGACGCCGCATGCCTTCAGGATCTGGATTGCGCGGCCCGAGAAGCCGCACATCGGGAATTGCGCGTTGCCTTTCATGAAGAGCACGACGGGATTTTCGTCGACGATTTGCTTGATGCGTTGTTGCGTGTCCATGACTGACCTTGCGAATCCGGTGTGTGTAAGGGATAGGTTGAAATGATAGCGGATTTCTCTGATAGCGACCGGCGGCTGGCATTGCGTGCCCCGCACGGTTCCAGCACGAGCCGCCGTGTATCAGCCCGGCCAGCGCCCGCCGCTGATCCGTTCGATGTCCGCCAGATCGCATTCGGAACGGACGTCGGCGAAACCGTGTGCCGTGAGAATTTCCCGAACGGCTTCAGCCTGATCGTAGCCGTGCTCCATCCACAGGACGCCGTTCGGCAGCAGCCGCGACGGCGCGCCCGCGACGATCGCGCGGATCGCGGAAAGGCCGTCGGCTTCGTCGGTGAGCGCGCCGCGCGGCTCGAAGCGCAGATCGCCTTGCGACAGATGCGGATCGCCGTTCGCGATATACGGCGGGTTGCTGACGATCACATCGAATTTCAGCGACGCTTCGAGCGCGCCGTACCAGTCGCTTTGGGCGAAGTGCAGGGCGCCGCCGGGACGCTTCGGTTCGAGCAGCTTGACGGCGTTGCGCTGGGCCACCGTCAACGCTTCCGGCGAACGATCGACGGCCCAGACACGCGCGTCCGGCCGCGACCACGCAATCGACACGGCAATCGCGCCCGTGCCAGTGCCGAGATCGAGCACGCCGGGGCGCATGGCGCGGCCTTCGAGCGCCTGCACCGCCGTCTCGACCAGCAATTCGGTTTCGGGGCGCGGGATCAGCACATCGCGTGTGACTTCGAATTCGAGCCCGAAAAACTCGCGTGATCCGATCAGTTGCGCGACCGGCTCGCCGGCCACTCGCCGCGTTTCGAGATCGCGATAGGCCTCGACTTTGGCTTGATCGAGCGGTGTGTCGGCGCGCGTGATCAGTTCCGTGCGACGCCAGCCCAGCGCGTGCCCGAGCAGAATGCGCGCTTCGAGCGCGGGCAGCGGCGACGCGCGTAGTAACGAGGCGACGGTATCCATGTGCGGGCCTTCAGTCTGCGTCGCCGAGCGACGCAAGCAGCTCCGCCTGATGCTCGGAGACGAGCGCCGCGATCAGTTCGTCGAGATCGCCTTCCATGATCGACTCGAGGCGATACAGGGTCAGGTTGATCCGGTGATCGGTGAGACGGCCTTGCGGGAAGTTGTACGTGCGAATGCGCTCCGAGCGGTCGCCCGAGCCGATCAGGCTCTTGCGGGTCGCGGCTTCCTTCGCGTGCTGCTCGTGGTACTGCTTGTCCTTGATGCGCGCGGCGAGCACTTTCAGCGCGCGATCCTTGTTCTTGTGCTGCGAACGGTCGTCCTGACATTCGACGACGATGCCCGTCGGCAAGTGCGTCACGCGCACGGCCGAATCGGTCTTGTTGATGTGCTGGCCGCCCGCGCCCGACGCGCGGAACGTATCAATGCGCAGATCGGCGGGATTGATTTCGACTTCGCCGATTTCATCGGCTTCCGGCATCACCGCGACGGTACACGCCGACGTGTGGATGCGGCCCTGCGTTTCCGTGGCGGGCACGCGCTGCACGCGGTGGCCGCCCGACTCGAACTTGAGCTTGGAGTAAGCGGCATCGCCCGCAATCCGCACGATCACTTCCTTGTAGCCGCCCAGATCCGACTCGCTCGCCGACATCATTTCGACCTGCCAGCGGTTGCGTTCCGCGTAGCGCAGATACATGCGCAGCAGGTCGCCCGCGAACAGCGCCGATTCGTCGCCGCCCGTGCCCGCGCGGATTTCGAGGAAGATGTTGCGATCGTCGTTCGGGTCTTTGGGCAGCAGCATTTTCTGCAGTTCGCCCTCGAGCGTTTCCATCCGCTCGCGTGCCGCGCGGATTTCTTCTTCCGCGAAATCCTTCATCGACGCATCCGACAGCAGTTCCTGTGCGGTCGCCGCGTCGTTCATCGTCTGACGCCACAAGCCATACTGTTCGACCACGGGCTGCAGTTCGGCGTGTTCGCGCGTGAGCTTGCGGTATTGGTCGATGTTCGACGTGATGTCCTGGCGGCTCAACAGGTCATTCAGTTCGGCCAGCCGGGTGGTGAGCTGGTCGAGCTTGGCTTGCATGCTCGTTTTCATTGGGGCGGTCGGTCGGAGCGGAGTCCGGAAAAAACGGCTGATTCGGGATGTCGGGACGATGACCCGGGAAGATAACCTGGGACGCAAGCGTCGGACAATGCGGGAGAAGCACCGGACGGGCCTGGTCGGTAGCCCGCGACGATGCTGCGGCGTGCAGCGCCGCTAACGCTCGGAAGAGGAGTGAGCGTGCTTGTAGAAGCCGCCCATCAGTTCGATGAGCTGGTCGCGGTTTTCGCTGCTGGCGCGGTTGAGCGCGTGCGTCGGACCGTGGATGAGCTTGTTGGTGAGTGCCTGCGACAGCGCTTCGAGCACGGCGGCGGGGTCGTCGCCACGCGCGAGCATCTTTTGCGCTTTTTCGACTTCGGCGCGGCGAAGGGCGTCAGCCTGCGTATGCATGTGACGGATGACGGGCACGATGCTGCGCGCATCGAGCCACTGCATGAAATTCTGCACGCGCGTTTCGATGATCGTCTCGGCCTGCGCGACGGCAGCTTGCCGCGACGCGTTGCCTTCACGGACGATCGCGCCGAGATCGTCGACGGTGTACAGGAACACGTCTTCCAGCTTGCCCACTTCAGGCTCGATGTCGCGCGGCACCGCGAGATCGACCATGAAAATGGGGCGGTGACGGCGCGCCTTCACCGCGCGCTCGACGGCGCCAAGACCGATGATAGGCAGCGTCGACGCCGTGCACGAGACGATGATGTCGAACTCGTGCATACGCGTGGGCAGTTCGGACAGCGGAATCGCGCGGCCATTGAAGCTTTCGGCCAGACGCTGGCCGCGTTCGGCCGTGCGGTTCGCGACTACCAGCTCGCGCGGCTGTTGCGCGGCAAAGTGCGTCGCGCACAATTCGATCATTTCGCCCGCGCCGATAAACAGCACGCGCTGGTTCGACACCTTGTCGAAAATGCGCTGCGCGAGGCGCACCGCCGCGGCAGCCATCGAAACCGATTGCGCCCCGATTTCAGTCGTCGTGCGGACTTCCTTCGCGACGGCGAAGGTGCGCTGGAACAACTGGTTCAGATACGTGCCGAGCGCGCCGGCTTCCGACGCCGTGCGCACCGCATCCTTCATCTGGCCGACGATCTGCGTCTCACCCAGCACCATCGAATCCAGCCCCGACGCAACGCGAAACGCGTGGCGCACGGCTTCCGACTGCGGCAGCGCGTACACGTGCGGCGCGAGTTCGTCGACGGCGATGTTGTGGTACTTCGACAGCCAGTGGATGGCGGCTTCGCGCGCGGCCTGATCGTCGGTTGCGCAGTAGAGTTCGGTTCGATTGCAGGTGGACAGAATCGCTGCTTCCGGTGCCGTGCGGGCGGTGCGGCCGGGGAAGATGTCCTTGAACGTCGACAGTGCCGGCTTGATCTGTTCGAGCGGAAACGCCACGCGCTCGCGCAAGGCGACAGGCGCGGTGTGGTGGTTGATTCCGATCGTTAGCAGTTGCACGGGGACGCTACGGCGTGTTTGGCGCGTATTGGGGCTATGGTTAGGCCCAATATTATAGCGTTTCCGCGATTCTTTCAGTCGGCGTGGGTTTATCCGCGCTATCCGTGTTTTCGACTGGAATCGGGTCCAGGCGATAGCCGTAGCCGTACAGCGGCGTGAGGGTGTAGCCGAATTCGGGGCGCAATTCGAGCTTGGTCCGAATGCGCGACGCGTGGGTATCGAGCGTGCGCGACTTTACGTCGCGGCGGCGCGACCAGACGGTTTCGAGGATATGCGCCCGCGAAACGGGCCGCGACATATTGGTAAACAGAAGCAGCGCGAACTGGAGTTCTTTCGGCGTAAGGGAAATAGTCTGGCCCCGAAAACTGACGATCGAGCGGCCGGCGTCGAACGCGTATTCGCCGAACATCTCCCGTACGCGGTTGCGCGGACGCCGGATGCCGGCACGACGCATCAGCGCCTCGATGCGGGCGAGCATTTCGGGGCCGCGTACGGGCTTTGACAGGCAATCGTCGGCGCCTGCCTGTAGCATCGACACCAGTTCGCTTTCGCGCGGCGTTAGCATCATCGCGACGACGGGCAGACCGGGTAAAACCTTGCGCACGCGCACGATCACATCTTCGGCGGCGGCGTCGCCGCAATAGGCGTCGGTGAGGAGAAGATCGAAGAATTCGCTTTCGGCGTCGGCCAGAAAGGGCGCGCTGGACGGGAAGTGATGACAGGCGTGTCCCCCGGCAAGCAGTAGCCGGCCGACTATTTCCGCATGCCGGATGTCAGGCTCAATAAGGGCGATTCGCATGGGCGGTGGGACGGAGCGCAGCGGTCTGGCACAGAAGGCTTTCAGCTTGCTTAACCTTACCCCGGCCCCTAAACTCAACCGCTACGCCGAAAGCCGTGCTGACCTTCAAGTGAAAGAGAAAAAATGCTAGCCACCGATAAAACAGCCGCCTATCAGAAGAGTCTTAAATTGATGGACGGTACGCGCTGATGGGCTGGCCAGGATTGATCATCCTCGGCGCGGTGGTCGGAGCAGCCAGCTGGTGGTTGCATCCGTTGCGCCGTGCGAGCCGCGTGGCGCTATGGGCGGCGATGCTGATCGGCGTGGTGGGGGCCGTGGTGGCCCACATGGCGGGCAATGTCATTCAGCTTTTCCACGACGGCGACACGCTCGAATGGCCGGTCTGCACCGCTATTGCTCTCGTTGCCGTTGCCGTGACGGTCGGCTTGTTCTCCCGTCGATGAATTCTTGCAGGTGAAACCGATGAACGTACGACTCCCCGAAACCGCCTCGATCCCCGAGCGCATTGCGCAACTGCGCAGCGCGATGAAGCAGGAAGGGCTTGCCGCCTGCCTCGTGCCCTCCGCCGATCCGCATCTCTCCGAATATCTGCCCGGCCGCTGGCAAGGACGCGAATGGCTGTCGGGATTTACCGGCTCGGTCGGCACACTGGTCGTGACGGCGGATTTCGCCGGCCTGTGGGTCGACAGCCGCTACTGGGTGCAGGCCGAAGCGCAACTGTCGGGCACGGGCATTCAGCTGATGAAAATGTTCGGTGGCCAGCAAACGGCGCCGCATATCGACTGGCTCGCGCAGAATGTGCCGGCGGGCGGGACTGTCGGCGTCGATGGCGCGGTGCTCGGTGTCGCGGCGGCGCGAGCGCTCGGCGACGCGCTGAAGGCGCGCGGCGTCAAGCTGCGCACGGATCTCGACGTGCTCGACATCGTCTGGCCGCAGCGCCCGTCGCTGCCGACGGCTGCCGTCTACGAACACGTCGCGCCGCACGCGAGCGTGTCTCGCGCCGAAAAGCTCGACCAGATTCGCCGCGCGATGCAGGAGAAGGGCGCGCAGTGGCACTTCATTTCCACACTCGACGATCTCGCCTGGCTGCTGAACCTGCGCGGCGCCGATGTGAACTACAACCCGGTGTTCGTCGCGCATGCGCTGATCGGACTGGATCGCGCGTCGCTGTTCGTGGTCGACGGCAAGGTGCCGGCTGAACTGGCTGAATCGCTGGCACGCGACGGCATTCGCGTCGAGCCGTACGCAAAAGCAGCCGACGCGCTGGCCGCGCTGCCGAACGGCCAGACGCTGCTGATCGACCCGCGCCGCATCACCTTCGGTTTGCTGCAATCGGTGCCGGCTTCGGTGGCGATCGTCGAGGCTGTGAATCCGTCTACGTTCTTCAAGTCGCGCAAGACGGAAGCGGAAGCCGCGCACGTGCGCGCGACGATGGAGCAGGACGGCGCGGCGCTTGCCGAGTTTTTCGCGTGGTTCGAAGGCGCGCTGGGCCGCGAAACCATCACCGAACTGACCATCGACGAAAAGCTGACGGCGGCGCGCGCTCGCCAGTCAGGGTTCGTGACGCTGAGCTTTGCGACCATCGCCGGCTTCAACGCGAATGGCGCGATGCCGCACTATCGCGCCACGCAGCAGTCGCATTCGACTATCGAAGGCAACGGCCTGTTGCTGATCGATTCCGGTGGCCAGTATCTGAGCGGCACGACGGACATCACGCGCGTCGTGCCGATCGGCACGATCAACGACGAGCATCGCCGCGACTTCACAACGGTGCTGAAGGGCACGATGGCGCTGTCACGTGCGAAATTCCCGCGCGGCATCCGCTCGCCGATGCTCGATTCGATTGCGCGCGCACCCATCTGGGAAGTGGGCGCGGACTACGGCCACGGCACGGGCCACGGCGTCGGCTACTTCCTGAACGTGCACGAAGGCCCGCAGGTGATCTCGCACTACGCGCCCGCCGAAGCGTGGACGGCAATGGAAGAAGGCATGATCACGTCGATCGAGCCGGGTATCTATCGTCCGGGCAAGTGGGGTATTCGCATCGAGAATCTGGTGCTGAACCGCGCAGCCGAAAAGACCGAGTTCGGCGATTTCCTCGAGTTCGAAACGCTGACGCTGTGCCCGATCGACACGCGCTGCGTCGCGCTGAACCTGCTGCGCGACGACGAGCGCGCCTGGCTCAACGCGTATCACGAGATGGTGCGCGCGCGCGTGTCGCCGCATGTGTCGGGCGATGCGAAGGCATGGCTCGAAACCCGCACGCAGCCGATCTGACGTAACACGCCTCACCCGCTGCGCGATCGGATCGCTTCGCAACGAAGTCAGCCGATCGTGCAGCGGCCTCCGCCAGATTTCACCTTTCTGGCGCCATTTTGCCGCTATGCTGACGAGTCGCTTCATCGCGGCGGCTCGTCTCTCCAACGCCGCCGGTTTCGCTCGATCCATCACCCATGAATAGCGAGGCTTGCATGCCAGGTGTTGCCGTCATCGTCATCGACGTACAGCAGATGTTCTTCAGCGGGCCTTCGCCCGCGTATCGCAGCGAAGCCGTGATCAGCGGCATCAACCAGCTCACTGCCGCCGCGCGCAACGCGCATGCGCCCGTTTTCTTCGTGCAGCACGAAAGCGATGCCAGCGGCCCGCTCGCGCGCGGTAGCGATGCGTGGCAATTGCCCGCCGCGTTGGTGCGCGAGCAGGCGGACCTGTCGATCCACAAGACGGTCGGCGATTCGTTCCATGAGACGCCGCTGGCGGATCAGCTTCGTCAAAAGGACATCGACAGCGTGGTGATATGCGGCTATGCGTCCGAGTTCTGCGTCAACGCGACGGCGCGCCGTGCGGAACTGCTCGGCCTGCGGACGACCATCGTGTCCGACCTGCACACCACGCAAGACAAGCCGCACCTCGCCGCCGACAAGATCGTCGAGCACCAGAATTTCGTCTGGTCGAATTCGTCGATGACGGGCCGGCGCGTCAAGGTGCGCCCACTTACCGATATCCTGCAAACGGAGTTCGCATGACCATCAAGGCAGTCGTATTCGATTTCGGCGGCGTGCTGATCGACTGGAGCCCGCAGTATCTGTATCGCGAGCTGATTCCCGACGACGCCGAGCGCGCGTGGTTTCTCACGAACGTCTGCACGATGGACTGGGTGATCCGTCAGGACGGCGGTCAACCGATCGCGGAAGGCACGGCTGAACTGGTCGAGAAGTTTCCCGAGCACGAAGCGCTGATCCGCGCGTTTTACGGACGCTGGCATCAGATGGTGGCAGGCGTGCTCGACGGCGGCGTTGCGACCGTCGAGAAGCTCGAAGCCGCTGACGTGCCGCTCTTCGGCCTGACGAACTGGTCGGACGAGACCTTTCCGTATGCGTGGGAACGTTATGACGTGCTGCGGAAGTTCAAGGACATCGTCGTGTCGGGCCGCGTGAAGATGGTGAAGCCCGATCCGGCAATCTTCGCCGAGATGCTGAGCCGCATTCGTGCGCATCTGCCGGAGATTCAACCGCACGAACTCGTGTTCATCGACGACAACCTGATCAACGCGCGCGCCGCAACCGAACTCGGCTGGCACGGCGTCCATCACACGAGCGCCGCGCAGACGGAAGCGACACTCCGCGAACTGGGCCTGCCGGTATAAACCGGGCGACGCGCTTACTGTCCCAACAGGTTCTTGAGCGCGTTCCCCAGTCCCTTCACTGTTTCTCCCGCACCTTTCGCGACACCTTCGGCGCTGACGCCGAGCGCCTTGGCGAAGTTCGCGCGCAACTCCGTCATCACACTTTCGTTGAGCTTGAACTTCGGATCGCGCAGATTGCCGTCGATCACGAAGTGCAGCGTGATGTCGTCGCCATGTTTTTTCAGCGCAGCGACGGCGGCGCGGGTCGGAATCTGCAGGAAGGTGTCGAGCGGATCGTCCGTTTGGGCCAGTTGCAGATGATGCAGCGTGACCGTGCCGGGCGCGTGGATGTGATAGTTCGTCACCGTCGACTGGAGATTCAGGTCGAGCGTGCCGCCCGTCACCTGCGCCTTGGCGCCGGCCTTTTGCAGCAGATAGGGATCGAGCGTCACGACGTCGATGCCGCGCAGCGTGGTGGTTGTCTGCGAGTCCTTGCTGGCGATTTTCATCCAGCCGTCGAATGTCACCGTGCCCGTGTGCGACGGCCCTTTGATCGCGCCTTTGACGGACAGATTGGTCGGCTCGTTGAGATCGGGCAGATGGATGTGATCGACACTCGCGCTCGCGTTGCTGACAACGACCTTGTAAGCCGGTTTGCGGATCATCTCGTCGTAGAAGACGAACTGGCCGTCGGTGAACGCGACGTGGTCGATGAGTTTTTCGGCGGGCAACTGCGACGGCGACGGGTTCGCTGCGGCGCTGCTCGCGTCGCTTGCCGCCTGGCCGGGTTCGCTCATCGACTGGCGCAGCTTCGGCAGGATCCCCAGCCGGCCGCTCGCGGTGCGCACGAGCGCGAGACTGAAGCCGCGAATCTCGACGCTTCGCAGATGCACGCGCTGATGGAGCAGATCGCCGATGTCGGGCGTGATGACGATTTCGTCGGCGGTGAGGGCGTCGGGCGTGGGCCAGTCCTTCGGCGCCGTGAGCCGCACGCGGCGCAGCGTAATCGCCGACATGCCGACATCGATGCTGTCCGCCGTGCCGAGCGGGGCGAGCGCGGCAGCGATGCGCTCTTTCACTTCGTGTTGCACGAAATACAACCCGCCCAGCGCGATCACGGCGAGCAGCACGATCGCGGCTGCGACGCCCAGCAACACGCGCTTGCCCATCGACATCGCCATGCGACCTCCTCGTCCGTGCAATGGCCGTGGTTCTTCGGGTTATCTGATGCAGATTGCCACGCATGATGCCCGGGAAGCATCAAAAGCGCAGCGCAGGCCGCGAACGCCTGGGTCTGCAACGGCGGAACCGCAAGCGATCCTTGCGAGGGGAGGGAGCAACTCTTATGCCGTCCGCATCGGGCCGCGCGAGGCGGCCCGGCTGCGGACGGGCAGCACAACGGAGATTTAACGGCTGATCGGCTTGTAACGCAGACGCTTCGGACGCGCGGCTTCTTCGCCCAGACGCGCGCGCTTGTCCGCTTCGTATTCCTGGTAGTTGCCGTTGAAGAACGTCACTTGCGAGTCGCCTTCGAACGCGAGGATGTGCGTCGCGATGCGGTCGAGGAACCAGCGATCGTGCGAGATCACCATCACCGAGCCGGCGAATTCGAGCAGCGCGTCTTCGAGCGCGCGCAGCGTTTCGACGGCGAGGTCGTTCGACGGTTCGTCGAGCAGCAGCACGTTGCCGCCGGCGATCAGCGTCTTGGCCAGATGCAGACGGCCGCGTTCACCGCCCGACAAATTGCCGACGATCTTCTGCTGGTCGCCGCCCTTGAAGTTGAAGCGGCCGATGTACGCACGCGACGGCGTTTCGTACTTGCCGACCGTTAGCACGTCCGCGCCGCCGGAGATGGCTTCGAACACGGTCTTGTCGCCTTCCAGCGCATCGCGGCTCTGATCGACGTAAGCCAGCTTGACGGTCGGCCCTTGCACGATTTCGCCCGAATCCGGCTGTTCCTTGCCCGTCAGCATGCGGAACAGCGTCGACTTACCGGCGCCGTTCGGCCCGATGATGCCGACGATCGCGCCTGCCGGGATCTTGAAGCTCAGATCGTCGATCAGCAGACGGTCGCCGTACGACTTGCTGACGTTCTTGAACTCGATGACTTCATTGCCGAGGCGGTCGCCGACGGGGATGAAGATTTCCTGCGTTTCATTGCGCTTCTGGTATTCCTGGCTGTTCAGTTCCTCGAAGCGGGCGATACGCGCCTTCGACTTTGCCTGACGGCCCTTCGGGTTCTGGCGCACCCACTCCAGTTCCTTCTTGATCGCTTTCTGACGCGCGGATTCCGACGCTTCTTCCTGCTTCAGGCGGTCTTCCTTCTGGTCGAGCCAGCTGCTGTAGTTGCCCTTCCAGGGAATGCCGTGGCCGCGGTCGAGTTCGAGAATCCACTCGGCGGCGTTGTCGAGGAAGTAGCGATCATGGGTGACGGCGACGACGGTGCCGGGGAAGCGCGTGAGGAACTGTTCCAGCCATTCGACGGATTCGGCGTCGAGGTGGTTGGTCGGTTCGTCGAGCAGCAGCATGTCGGGCTTCTGGAGCAGCAGCTTGCACAGCGCGACGCGGCGCTTTTCACCGCCCGACAGGTGTTCGATCTTCGCGTCCCACGACGGCAGGCGCAGCGCGTCGGCGGCGACTTCGAGCTGCTGTTCGGGGCTGCCGCCGTCGCTGGTAGCGAGGATGGCTTCGTACTTGGCCTGTTCGGCGGCGAGCGCGTCGAAGTCGGCGTCCGGCTCGGCGTAGGCGGCGTAGATTTCGTCGAGCTTCTTTTGCGCCTGGAACACGTCGCCGAGACCTTCTTCGACGGCTTCGCGCACGGTCTTTTGCGGATCGAGTTGCGGTTCCTGCGGCAGATAGCCGATGTTCAGGTTCGGCATCGGCGTGGCTTCGCCTTCGATGTCCTTGTCGACGCCGGCCATGATGCGGATCAGCGTGGACTTGCCCGAGCCGTTCAGGCCAAGCAGACCGATCTTCGCGCCGGGGAAGAACGACAGCGAGATGTCTTTCAGGATTTGACGCTTGGGCGGCACGATCTTGCCGACCCGGTTCATGGTGAAGTCGTATTGGGCCATTTGCTTGCTGAGTCAGGATTGACGCCGTCGAGGTTTTGACGCCGGACGGCGTGGGGTGAATGGGTTTGGGTTTTTGCTGTAGCTGGCGGTTGCCGGGCGCTGCGGGTTCTTGCTGGCGCGCGCTTCGGGCGAGAATCGGTATTGTACTTCTTGTGTCTGTGACGCTGGATTGTTGGGGTTAGGTTTGGTTGTGCTTTGCGGTGGTGTTCGCGGTTTTTGCTTTTGCTTTTGCTGGCATCCGCGATTTGGTGTTGGTTCTTCATGCGTTGCCCCTGTGCGGGGCGGCACCTACTTTTCTTTGCCGCCGCAAAGAAAAGTAGGCAAAAGAAAGCGGGCTAACACCGCCCACTCCGGTCACTGCCTGCGGG